>CAYWIM010000149.1:0-2319 GCA_964458325.1 uncultured Verrucomicrobiota bacterium | reverse complement strand
GCCAGCTCGCCCAATCCCCTCCAGCAAAATCGGAATTAATTTTTGCACAGACCCTAAGATCCCTTGTTCGGATTTGCGCCATGGCCACCGGCCCCATGGACGTGTTCGGACTGCCTGGTTGGCAAAACGATTCACAAAGTTGGTTTTCGTGGTAATTCGCACACCCTGATATCGTCCAATCCAGGTGACAGAATTACGGCAGCGGTAGCGCCAGAGCACTGGCTGTGGCCCCTTGGTTAGCCCTTCCGCTTGTGGGCTGTAAGCCGGAACAGAGAGCGTCGCATCCCGCAAGCGAAAGGTAGGGCGGCCACTCCGTGGACGCCGCCTTGATGGCTGCAAGCTCTCCACCCGGCGCGCAGCGGAGTGCGCGCCCTACCTGGCAAGCCGCAAGCTGAAAGGTAGGGCGGCCACTCCGTAGGCGCCGCCTTGATGGCTGCAAGCTCATTACTCGGCGCGCAGCGGAGTGCGCGCCCTACCTGGCAAGCCGCAAGCTGAAAGGTAGGGCGGCCACTCCGTGGACGCCGCTCGATCTCTCGCTAGCCAGATCCCATCCCCTCGCCCCGCGCCAGCGGGGAGAGGCTGGGAGAGGGGAACCAAAAAAAATTCTTTTCACCACGAAGGTCAGAAGAAGAACTTTCTCCCGCGGAGACGCAGAGACGCAGAGAATTTTAACCCGTAGCCGCAGGCTTAAAACTGCCCATTATTAGCCCGCGGACCACGGAACACGAAGAAACTCTTTTGCGTCTTTTTGAGTTTTTTGGGGCAATCAAAGCTCGGTGGTGAAAGGTATTTTGGATTTGATCACCACCGAGTTGCGGGATCGATCACGGCTGGGGGACGGTCTTGCTCTCGCGCGGGGGTCGCTGGATGTTGAGCTTTTCCATCAGCTCGTAAAACGTCGGGCGGCTGATGTCGAGCTCGATGGCGGCGGGCGAGATCTTGCCGCCGTGTCGTTCGAGGGCGGCCTGGAGCACCTCGCGCTCAGCCGCCTCGCGCGCCTGCTGAAGGGTCCGAACCGCATGTGGCGCGGACGTCGCGGCGCCCAGCTCGAGGTCCTCCGGCAAGATCCGGGCGCCGTCGGCCATGATGACGGCGCGTTTGACGCGGTTCTCGAGCTCGCGGACGTTCCCGGGCCAGGAATGGCCCTGGATCGCCGCCAGTGCCTGCGGGCTGAAATCGATATGCTCGCGCCCGATCTCCTTGGCAAACCGGTGCAGGAACGCCCGGGCCAGCAGTGGGATGTCCCCGGCCCGCTCGAGCAGCGGCGGGATCCGGATCACGATCACCGCCAGGCGATAGAAGAGATCCTCGCGGAACCGGGCCTCGCGGATCGCCTTCGTCAGATCCGTGTTGGTGGCTGCGATCACCCGGGCGTCCACCTCGATCTGAACCCGGCCGCCGACGCGCTCGATCGTGTGGTCTTGCAGGAACCGCAGCAGCTTGACCTGGATGGACAGCGGCAGATCCCCCACCTCATCCAGGAATAGGGTTCCGCCGATCGCGGACTCGATCCGCCCCTTGCGCTGCGCGTTGGCGCCGGTAAAGGATCCCTTCTCGTGACCGAACAGCTCGCTTTCGAGGAGGGTCTCGGGGATCGCGCTGCAGTTGATGGGGACGAAGGGGCCGTCCTTGCGGAGGCTGCGGCGGTGAATGGCCAGCGCGGCCAGTTCCTTGCCCGTGCCGCTGTCCCCCAGGATGAGGACCGGGGCGTCGTTCGCGGCCACCTTCCGGATCGTGGTGAAGACCTGGAGCATCCCCGGGCTGTTGCCGAGCATCCCTTCGAACGCATCCTTGTGGAGCTGCTGCTGGAAGTCGCGATACTCGCGTTCGAGCTGCGCCACATGAAAGGCCCGGCGCAGGATGATCTTGATCTCATCGAGATCGACGGGCTTGCACAGGAAATCGTAGGCGCCAGACCCGACGGCCCGCAGGGCGTTCTGCTTCTCGCCCTGGCCGGTGGCGACGATCACCTTCGCGAGCTTGTCGATGGCCAGCACCTCGCCGATCGCCGCCAGCCCTTCCTCGGGCGACGCCGGATTCGGCGGCAGCCCCAGATCCAGCAGCATCACCGCGGGCCGCCGGCTCTGGAACATCTCGAGCGCCGTCCGGCGATCCTCCGCCAGAAGCAGGTCGTAATCTTCTCCTAATCCCCACTGAAGCTGGGATCGAATTTCTTCGTCGTCATCGACGATCAGCAGGCTCGGTTTCATTGGATATTCGGGTTACAGCTTTGGCATGGGCCCGGTTCGCAGAGGCAAAGGACAGTAAGCGTCGTCAGAGATACAGGTTCGAGCGAGCCCGATCCGTCCTGAGGCCCCG
>CAYWIM010000148.1:3873-4446 GCA_964458325.1 uncultured Verrucomicrobiota bacterium | reverse complement strand
GACCGAATCGGGAAAGCCGTGCCGAGCCCTGGGCTGGGCCTATTTGATCCTGGTGGTCCTGTTCGTGTGGCTGAAGGTGAAATTCTATTTCCTGGTCCCAATGTATGCATTCCTGTTCGCGGCGGGGGCGGCATGGATCGAGGGTTGGGCCGCCCGCGGATCGGCCCGGGTGGCGCTGCGCCTGTATCCAGTCGCCCTGGCCGCCACGGGCATCGTCCTGGCCCCGTATGCGATGCCCTTGCTGCCTCTGGAGACCTTCCTGTCGATGTCCCGCGCGACCGGCGGCAACCTGGGCGTGAAACAGGAGCGCCACGAGACTCAGATCCTGCCCCAGCACTTCGCGGATCGCTTCGGCTGGGAGGAGCTCGCCCGCCTCGTGGTGGCGGTCTATCAGAGCCTGCCCCCGGCGGACCGCGCCAAGGCTTGCGTGTTCACCGCCAACTACGGGCAGGCCGGGGCCATCGAGTTCTTCGGCAAAAAGCTCATCCCCGATCTGCCGCCGGTCTTGAGCGCGCATGGTCAGTACTTCTTCTGGGGCTGCGGCGATTGCACGGGCGAGGTGATGATCCTCGT
>CAYWIM010000148.1:0-3863 GCA_964458325.1 uncultured Verrucomicrobiota bacterium | reverse complement strand
GCGCGGGCGTTCGTGCGTTACGCCGAGGCGGCTCGCACCGTCTGCGATTACGCCATGCCCTACGAGAACAGCCGCGCCATCTATGTGGCCCGTGGCTCGAAGATCCCTCTGGCCCAAGCCTGGCCCGGCCTCGCCCATTTCGATTGATGATCCGTCTCGATCCCAATCCGAACCCAACGGTCTTGCCAACCAACATGCGGACGGCCAATCCAGGCATTGCCATGCGCCCTGAGAAGCTGCTACCATCAAGGCTGATGAATGGGCGTCCGATCCCCGTGTTGATCGTGGAAGACGACGACGGGCTTAATCACCTGATCATGAGCCGCCTTCTGCGGGAGGATTTCCTGGTCCAGGGCGTGGCCACGGGGCAGGAGGCGCTGTCCAAGATCCGGGCGAACCCGGATGCGCTGCTGCTGCTGGACTACGCCCTGCCGGACATGACGGGGATGGAGCTGTTGGACCGGCTGGCGGAGCACCGCCTCGAGTGTCCGTTCATCATGATGAGCGGACATGGCAACGAGCAGGTGGCCGTGGACCTGATGAAGCGGGGCGCTCGGGATTACCTGGTCAAGGACGGCAATTGGCTGGAGCTGGTGACGCCGGTGGTGAACCGGGTTTTGCTCGAGATCGAGAACGAGCGCCGGATGGCAGCGATCGAGGCCGATCTACGCCAAAGCCGCGCGCATCTCCGCCTGGTGCTGGACACCGTGCCGGTGATCTTGTGGTCCATCGATCGCGAGGAGCGACTCACGCTTTGCACAGGGAACGATCTCGCCAAACTGGGCGCTTCTCCTGACGCGGTCCTGGGCAGGACGATCGCCGAGCTGTTGCCCCAGAACCCGCAGGCGGGCCCCCGCGCCCAACGCGCTCTGGCCGGAGACAGCTTCCATTTCACCTTCGAGCTCCAAAACCGGATCTGGGAGGGCTCTTACGCCCCCATTCGCGATCATGGTCAGGCGATCATCGGCGCCACCGGCATCGCGACGGACGTGACGGCCCGCCGCCGGGCCGACACCGTGCGGGAGCGCCTGATCCAGGAGCTCCGCGACGCGCTCGGCCGAGTGAAAGTCCTGCGCGGGCTGATCCCCATCTGCGCCTCCTGCAAAAAGATCCGGGACGACCGCGGCTATTGGAACCAGGTCGAGAGCTATCTGCAGCAGCACTCCGACGCCCAGTTCACCCACGGCCTCTGCCCCGAATGCAGCCGCGCATCGTTCCCCCAACTCCGCCGCGAAGAACACCCGCCCCCAGCCGCTCCCTGAACGGCTGCTCTCGGGCGCGGCATCCGCAGAGCAGCCCTCCCCTTCGGCTGTCGGCTTGCAGGAGTGCGCCATGAATTCGGTCTGGAGCGATGCCACCCTGATACTGCTGGGGCACGGGACCGCCCGCCGGATCGGTGTGCCCGCGTCAATGCGCGAGCAGGCGGATATAGTGCGGAGACGGGAGTTGTTTGCCCGGATCGAAATCGCCTTCTGGAAAAAGCCGCCTCTGCTTGAATCCGTGCTGGCCGAAGTGTCCACCCCGCAGGTCTGCATCGTGCCCATGTTCCTGAGCGGCGGCCATAACGCCGGCGAGGCGATACCCCGAACCCTGGGCCTCCCGCCGCCTTTGCCGGGCATGAGGGTTCGGATCGGCCGGCAGCGGACATCGCTGGATCGGGAAGGTCAAGGAACGGGCGCAGGAGGAGCGTCCGGTTTTGCAGGGACAATCGTTTACTGCCCGGCCATCGGCATTCATCGGCGGATGGCAGACGTGATACGGGCCGCGGTCCAGGAGACGGTTGCAGAACATCCGCTGCCGGATGGGCGCAAACCGGCCGACCTGGCTGTGATCCTGGCGGCGCATGGATCCCGGCGCCATCCGGGTTCCCGGCGGGCGGCCGAGATGCAGGCGGATCGTTTGCGCGCCGCGGGATGTTACGCTGATGTGATCGCGGTGTTTCTCGAGGAATCGCCCGGGATCGAGCAGTGGCATTTGCTGACCGATCGGGAGCACGTGGTCGTGATCCCCTTTTTCATGGGTGCCGGGCGGCACTCGGAGGAGGACATACCGATGCGGCTCGGGATTGCGCCGCACATTCCGGAAGGCCAGGAAGGCGGCCAGCGGATCTCCCGAGCCAATCCCGCGGGCTGCGGAGGGCGTTGGATCTGGCTGGCTCGACCCGTCGGCCTTCAGCCGGGGATCGCCGGCGTGATCGCCGAGATCGCCACGGAAGCCGCCGATGAAGCTGCCCGGTGGAGCGCCGGCTTCGAGCACGACGCTTGATTGATTTTTGCACAGGCCCTTATTGCCGCGCATTGGAAGCGCCAGGGGATCCCCGAGGCAGCGCCAGCTCGGCGATCAGCGGACGGTGATCGGAGCCGAGGCCGGGACCGACTTCGCGGCGGCACACGGTGAATTCGGGGGAAACAAGGATGTGATCGATCGCCAGCCGAAAGAGTCCGAATGGCCCCAGCCAAGTCGGCTGAAGGCCGAATCCCCGCATGCTGTCGCGCAGCCCGGAATCGCGGAGGAGCTGCTGGAACGGATGGGACCAAGCGGTAGCATTGAGGTCGCCGAGCAGCAGGCGGGGGCCCGCCCGCCCGCCCAGGCGCCGGCCCAGATCGGATAGCTGGCCATCCCGAAGCCGGGCAGCCGCGGCGCCGCCGGGCGGGACCGGATGCGTCCCCACGATCACGATGGAATGGCCGCCCCATTGGATCTGGGCTTCGATGCTGGGGATCCCGATCGGGCTCAGATCGAGAGAACGGACGTCGTCGAATGGAATCCGGCTGAGGATGGCGATGCCGAAATTGTCTTCGCGGGGCGCCTGGAACTGGTGAGGGAATTGCGGGGACAGCTCGCCGAGAGCGCGCGCCCAGGCCGAATCCACCTCGAGCAGCAGGAGCAGATCGGGCGACTGCGCGCGGAGGTAATCCTGGACCTGTCGATAATGCGAATTATAGCTGAGCAGGTTGAACACCAGGACTCGAAGGGGCGCCTCGCCGGCCGGCGGCGGAAGCGGCGGGTCATAGAACGGCAGGATCGATGCGGCGTTCACGATGGCAAACAGCCCCGCCGTGCCTGCCCATATCCATTCCCGCGCCAGGAGAAAGATGGCGCCGCCGGCCATCAGAATCCCAAGGTACTGGAGGCGGAAATGGGACCCGAGATCGAAGAACCACCACAGCGCGCCCGCATGCCCTATGAGCGAACCCACGATCGCAACGAGCACGACGGCCTGGACCAGGCCCAGCGCGTGCGCCTTGAGCGCCCGGCCCGGAGAACCGCTGCCTTTGGGGGTGGGCAACGGATCGGCCGAGCCGCTCGATTCTCGATCAGGAACGGTCAATCAGGGCGAAGGAGGAAGGACTTCGCCGCCCTGGGCGGCGTTGTCGGCGGTGAACAGGCGCGAGCCGAGCACGATCTCCTTGGGAACAGACTCGCCGGCGAGGATCTTCCGGGCGATGTCGATGGCCTCGGGGCCCCCGGTGGGGTATTCGAACGTGGCGCTGAGGATGCCTTGGCGGACATAGGCAACTCCCTCGTGGGGCAGAGCGTCGATTCCGACAAACAGCATCTCCTTTTCGCGGCCGGCGGCCTTGGCGGCCAGGTAAGCCCCGTGCGCCGCCGGGTCGTTATGGGCATACACGGCGTCGATCTTCGGATAGCGAGAGAGAGCCGATTCCATCTCCTCGCGCGCGTCCGGCTCCAGCCATTTCATGTCGGCTTCGAACACGACCTCGATCTTGGATTGGGCGATGCCTTCGCGGAAGCCGCGATGCCGGTCCTGGCCGGGCGTGGAGGTCATGAGGCCCTTGAGCTCGACGATTTTGCCCTGGCCATTGAGCCGTTTGGCGAGCCATGCGCCCGCGGCGCGCCCG
>CAYWIM010000147.1:0-4458 GCA_964458325.1 uncultured Verrucomicrobiota bacterium | reverse complement strand
ATCGCCGATGCGACCACCCTGACCGAGGCCGGCTACGTCGGCGAGGACGTCGAGAACATCATCCTCCGCCTCCTCCAGACCGCGGATTACGATGTCAAGAGGGCCCAGCGCGGGATCGTCTACATCGACGAGATCGACAAGATCGCGCGCAAGAGCGAGAACGTGTCCATCACCCGCGACGTCTCGGGCGAGGGCGTGCAGCAGGCGCTTCTCAAGATTCTCGAGGGAACGATCTGCAACGTGCCCCCTCAAGGCGGCCGCAAGCATCCCCAGCAGGAGTATATCCGGGTCGATACCACTCACATCCTGTTCATCTGCGGCGGCGCATTCGTGGGCCTGGACAGGATCATCCAGCATCGGCTGGGCCGGCAGGTCATGGGGTTCGGCGCAGCCGGGCGCGCGGACGGCGGGGCGTCGAGCGAGGCGTCGATCCTCGATCGCATCGAGCCGGAGGATCTGCTCGCCTACGGATTCATCCCGGAGCTGGTCGGGCGCCTGCCGCTGGTGACGGCCCTGGATGCACTCACCGAGGATCAGCTGGTATCCATTTTGACCGATACCAAGAACGCCTTGACCAAGCAGTTCGCCAAGCTTCTGGCGATGGAAGACGTCGAGCTCGAGTTCACGCCGGATGCCCTCCGCGAGCTGGCGGCGCAGGCCGTGCGGAAGGGAACCGGCGCGCGCGGCCTGCGGGGGCTGCTCGAGAAGCTCATGCTCGATGTCATGTATGAGATCCCCGGCGCTCGAGACATCGCCGCCGTGGTGATCGGCCGGCCGGCCGTCCAGGGGCTCGAGGCCCCAACCCTCCGCCGCCGCAGCCAAAAGGCCGCCTAGCGCTCCTTTTGTCTCCTTGCCATCGGGGTGGCTTTCGATTTCATTCGTGGCATGACGGCGCCATTCGATGCAGGGCGGTTCGTGGCCGACCACGTCCGGGGCATCCCGCGGTCCGGGATCCGGGATTTCTTCGATCTGGTCCAAGGCCAGCCGGACGTGATCTCCCTCGGGGTCGGCGAGCCCGACTTCGCCACCCCGTGGCACATCCGCGAGGCGGCGATTTACGCGCTCGAACGGGGGCGGACGAGCTACACATCCAATCTGGGGCTGCTCAAGCTGCGCGAGGGGATCGCCCAGTGGCTGGGCCGCAAATACAGCCTCGCTTACGATCCCCGGCGCGAGATCATCATCACCGTCGGGGTGAGCGAGGCGCTCGATATCGCGCTGCGAGCCGTGCTCAACCCCGGCGACGAGGTCCTCTATCACGAGCCGTGCTACGTGAGCTATTGCCCCTCCATCCAGCTGGCGCACGGCGTCGCCCGCGCCGTCGCATGCCGCGCTGAGGACCAGTTCGCCGTCACGGCCGATGCCATCGAGAAGGCCCTCACCCCGCGCACGCGCGTCCTGGTGATGAATTTCCCGACCAACCCGACCGGGGGCACCCTCACCCGCCCGGAGCTCGAGGGGATCGCCCGGGTCGTCCAGCGCCACAACCTGCTCGTCATCACCGACGAGGTCTACGCCGACCTCACGTTCGAGGGCGAACACGTCAGCATCGCTGCCCTGCCGGGGATGATCGAGCGGACGGTTTTTCTTCACGGGTTCTCGAAGGCCTATGCGATGACCGGGTTCCGGCTCGGATACGCCTGCGGTCCGGCGGAGATCATCGAGGCCATGATGCGGATCCACCAGTACTCGATGCTGTGCGCCAGCACGGTCAGCCAGGAGGCCGCCTTCGAGGCAATCCGCAACGGCGAGCCGGACACGATCGAGATGCGCGAGGAGTACCGCCGGCGCCGGAACTACATCGTCCAGGCATTCAACCAGATCGGGCTGCCCTGCCACCGGCCGCGCGGATCGTTCTACGCGTTCCCGTGCATCCGGGCGACGGGGCGGACCTCGAAGGAGTTCGCGGTGAGCCTGCTGCAGGAGGAGAAGGTGGCGTGCGTGCCCGGGAACGCCTTCGGCCCGAGCGGCGAGGGATATCTGCGCTGCTGTTTCGCGACGTCGTTCGATCGGATCGAGATGGCCGTCGAGAGGCTGGGGCGCTTCGTGCGAAAGCTGGGCGGCCCGTAGCGGGGCCGGGAATCCTTGACTCGGATCCGAAGCCGAGTATCGAATCACACCATGAAATCAAAGGTTTCTCCCGAGCAGGCGATGCAGTGGATTCAGAGCCGCCGAAGCATCCGGGTGTATGAGCCGGGGCTGGTGAGCCCGGGGATTATTCAGCAGTTGCTCGAGGCGGCCATGGCCGCGCCTTCGGCCGTGGCGAAGGATCCCTGGCGCTTCGTGGTGGTGCAGAGCGCGACGATGCTCGAAAAGCTGGCCCCCGTTCTCTCGAACGGCAGCATGCTGCTCCAGGCGGGCATGGGCATCGTTGTCTGCGGCGACCTCGAGGCGGCGCACGACCGGCAGTTGAGCTTTCTCCTGCAGGACTGCGCGGCGGCCATCCAGAACCTCCTGCTCTGCGCCCATGCCCACGGGCTGGGCGCCTGCTGGCTGGGGATCCATCCGCGCGAGCCCCGGGTGTCGGCCGTGCGCGAGATCCTCTCTCTGCCGGCATCCGTCATCCCGGTCGGCTGCGTCGCGGTCGGGTATCCCGCGGAGGTGAAGCCGGCCCGCACCCGCTACAACGCCGCGTTTGTCCACTGGGACAGGTGGTGAGGGCGCAGATCGCCCCGCTTTCGTGGAACCTGAGAGAGGCGAACCTGGCACAGCCAGGCTCGCTGATGCTGATCCAACGCTCTACCGCGAGGAGGTCCGCTCCGACAGCCAGCCCCAGTCCCGCGGGGTGGCGGCCACGTTCAGCTGGCTAACGTTGCCGTTCTTGACTTTGGTCGTCCCCTCGAGCCATTTGTGGACCTCGGCGTGGCCGTCCGCGAACCCCAGGCCGCACGCCATATTGTGATACGTGCCGGGCCAGTCGATCCATACCGGCGTGTTCATCCCCACCGCGAAGCTCGAGTCATTGATGCTGTTTTCGTCCTCGTCGATCAGCACCCAGGTCTTGGCGGGCTGGGTGAAATCGCCGCTCTTGCCGAATGTGCGCCAGGGCTGGCCGCGGCGGTGATTGTGGTTGTTGTTCAGCCACGGGCCGTTGGTCGGCATCTTCGGCACGCCGCTGTGGCCGCTCCCGGAATCGTATCCCGAGCAGATCGTCCCCACCGCCTGGTTCATCGCAAAGCTCCTCACGGTCGGATAGAGCTTGCCGCCGATGTTCACCATCGCGCGGTCGGCGGGGCACTTGTAGATCTTGACGTTGTTGCCGGTGTACTTGGCCAGCACGTTCCACCGGGTATCGCGAAGGTAATTGACGTTGGTGGCCTGATCATTGTTGTTCATGTTGGCCGCGCACCAGTTGTGGCCCTGCGTCGTGTTCGCGTCGTCCGGATTGGGCGGCATCAGCTCGTTGTTGTCCGCGGCATACAGCTGGATCGCCAGCACCATCTGCTTGCCGTTGTTCATGCAGTAGATGCCCTGAGTCTTGGTCTTCGCCTTGCTCAAGGCCGGGAGCAGCATCCCCGCCAGGATCGCAATGATGGCAATCACCACCAGGAGTTCGATCAGGGTGAAGCCCGTCCTTCCCTTCGCCACCCTCACAACTGCGGCTCGATTTAACTTCATGGTTCCTTCGTTTTCCAATTCGCTTAGCTCCTGAACGGCGCCGAAATTATCAAACCCAACACCATGTGTCAATGAATCGCCCGGAGCTTCACCGCTCAACTGTGCGTCTGGCCGCACACCAGGTCCACTCGACTGGATCGGCGGCATCCTCCTCGAGCGGCAGCCCGATCCAGCGCGCCGCTGCCCCCCGCCGTTGCCCCGTCCAGCCCCGTGACATAGCTGAATTTCGCACCTTCCCGGCCGGTTTGCCGCCGTCGGCAGGGCTGGGCGGGTGCATTGGTCGGCGCTCCGTCTGAGACGATCTACTACCCGTAGGGGAAGGCTCAAAGCCCGGTCCTGGAATCCAAACTCCTGAGCGCCGCCGGTCTGGCCCTGTCCTTGGCCAGTGAGTTTATCGAGAATCCGCCCGGCCGCACCCCGACGGATTACCAGAGGAAAAAACAAGACTGCCAACTCAAGGCCTTTGATCCCCTGGCCCGCACCCTCAAGGCCTTCTTCCCCCAGTTGCGCCTCTGTCGGAGCTTCGACAGCTTGTATGGCTGCGGTCGCGCCTTCGCCGTATGCCAAAAAATCCCTCAGCGCTTATTGGAAGCGCTCCGCTACTACCTGTTGCCGGAGGCCCACCTCCACGCCCACGCCGCCGGGCGTTGCCATATCAGCCTCAACACTTCCTGAACCCCGGGCTGCAGGCGGGCCCCGGGTTCAAGCCGCTGACCCCGCCCGCTCGATCCGACCCGGATCGAGCCGGGCCCCGCTTTGCCAAATTCTCCCCCGTTCAATCCCGCCCGCAACCAGCTCGGCTCATCCTGCCCTGTACAGCCGGGTATTTCACGGCGCTGC
>CAYWIM010000146.1:0-4467 GCA_964458325.1 uncultured Verrucomicrobiota bacterium | reverse complement strand
ATCGAGAGTTGGCTGGCAAGAGATCAAGCGGCGTCCACGGAGTGGTCGCCCTACCTTTCGGCTGTCGGCTTATGAAATTCCAATTCGTGTGATTCGCGGGCAACATCTTCGTGTCCTTCGTGACCTTCGTGGTGAAAAGAATTTTTGCTCGTTCCCCTCTCCCTTGGCTCTCCCCGCTCGTGCCTCGCGGGGCGAGGGAATGGGAGCTGTCTCGCAGGAGATCGAAGATACCTACGAACTGGCGCTGGTGTATCGGCGCAGGGCCACTCGCCAGCCGAGCTCGGAGACCGCCAGGCAGAGTCCGCACAAGGCCAGGAGGAGCGCCATCTCGAGCGGGGACTCGATCTTCTCGGCCAGCAATTTGGCGGGGACGTTCGCCACCAGGAGCATCGGGATCGCGAAGGTGAAGAACACGCGGAAATAGCCGCGGAAAGCGGCATCGGGCAGCCGGGCGATCTGGAACATGTTGTAATAGGCCCAGACGATGCCCTGGGCGCGAACGGTCCAGAAGCTGATGGTGGAGAGGAGGAACATGAGTGCGTAGTGCACCATCACGCCCGCGGCGCTCAGGATCAAGAAACCCAGGATCGCGAGCGGCCCAGGCTGGATCCCAAGCTGGATCAGCGCGTACACGATCACCCCCAGGGCCGATCCGGCGTTGACGAATGCGCCCAGGTCGACTTGCCGCACAGATATCACCCAGCGGGCATTGACGGGCAGCAGCAGCATGAAATCCATTCGGCCGGTCCGGACGTGCTCGGAGATCTGGGCGCAATTGACCAGGAACAATCCCCCGAACACCTGCTGGATGAAGTGGCTTGCACCCATCAGCAGCACCACCTCCCATTTCGACCAGGTGGCGATCCGATCGGTGTGCTGGTAGAGCACGGCCACGAAGATCAGCTGGAGGGCGAACCAGAGCATCTCGACGACGATCCAGAGCAGGAAATTCCATTTGAATCCCATCTCGCGTGCGACGGAGTTGCGCCAGAGGGCGGCGTAGACGGCCGCGTAGCGGCGCCACCACCGCGGGCTCAGGGGAGGGGCAGAACGCGTGTTCGAGGGGATGGAGTTCATGGGCGCGCTCATCCGCCGACGGCGACGTAGTGTCGAATGCCCCGGCGCCAGACGGCGCGGGCGATCATCCACATGAGGACGACCCACGCGGCCTGGATCGCCAGGCCTTCCCACAGCTCGGGCCCGCTCACGCGTCCCAGGAAGACGCTGACCGGGAAGAACAGCTGATAGGGAAAGGGCGTCCAGTGAAGCGCGCCGGCCACGGCAGGCGGGAGGATGTCCAGCGGGAAGAGATGCCCGCCGGCCAGGTTCTCGAACGCAAACAGGATGAAGACGAAGGTCGAGATCTCGAGCAGCCAGAATGCCAGGAGCGCCGTGGCATAGGAGATCAGGAACTGAAGCAAGCCGGTGAGCACCAGGGACACTCCAAAAACCAACCAGACAACCGGATCGATCGGCAGGACCATCTGATCGCGCTGCCAGAGGAGGAATGCGGCGATCGGGAGGGCGGCAACGGAGCAGTAGACCAGGCGGCCGGCGGCGAACAGGCAGAGGCGATACCGGAGGTAATCGATGGGCTTGAGCAGGAGCTGGCCGATCTGGCCGTCCCGGATATCGGCCGCAATCTGCCAGTCATCATCGGTGACCGCCGTCAGCGAATCGACGACCATGACCACCAGGTAATAGGAGATCATGTCGGCCAGGGTGTATCCGGCCAAGGTGGGATCGCCTGCGCGGCCGGCATAGATCGCCTCCCAGAGGTGAATGGTTGCCAGCAGCGGGACGAGCCCGAGCAGGCCGCGGAACAGGAAGTTCACGCGGTAGACCATCGTGTTCTGGATGCCCACGACGGTCACGCGCCCGTATTTGCGGATGGCGGAGGCGGCGTTCAATGCATGCTTGCTTTTGGCGGCTGGCCTGGAATGATCCGGCCGCCGTTTACGGAAGCACAATGTAAGACCAAGCCGCATGAAAAAAAGCAGTTTCTGGGCCTGCGCCCTTTGCATCACCACCGCTCTGCACCTGTCCACCGCCGCCGAACCCGTCTCAACGACCGAGGCCGGCCGCCAGAAATTCATCGACGAGTTCCGTCGAATCGGCCTGAACACCGCTCCCGGCGATGCCAAGTTGCTTCAGATCCTGGTCCAGAGCTCGAGAGCTCGGCGAGGGGTCGAGGTGGGGTCCGCCACCGGGTATGGGGCGATTCACATGGGGATCGGGTTCGAGCGAAACAACGGGAAGCTGATCACCATCGACATCGACGCCGCCATGGTGCGGGCGACGCGGGAGAACCTGCGGAAGGTCGGCTTGGACAACACGGTGAGCGTGGTCGAAGGCGACGCGCTCAAGGTTCTTCCCTCGCTCGATGGCGAGTTCGATTTCGTCTTCATCGACGCGCTCAAGAGGGACTATCTGAAATACCTGAAGGCGATCGAGCCCAAGCTGAAAGCGGGCGCGGTGGTCGTGGCGGACAATGTCATCCAGAGCGAGCGGCAGATGAGAGATTACCTGGACTACGTCCGGACCAGCCCGCTCTATGACTCGACCACCGTCCGCGCGTCGATGGACAAGAATGACGGGATGGAGATCAGCTTCAAGAAATAGCCGGCGCCAGCGCGCGGAACCGCCGTTTGTCGGGGCCCGGCCAGACCCTTATGGACACCATTGAATCCGATCGCGCGGCGAGGCTCTCCGTGCGAGCCCTTGGCTGCGTGTTGGCGGCATGCGCGTGTTGGGGATACGGCACGCCCCATGCCGAATGCGCAACCCCGCCGGCTCGCCAGCCGAACATTCTGCTGGCGATTGCCGACGACCTTTCCTTCGCCCATGTATCGATCGCGGGCTACCCGGGCGTCCGCACGCCGGCATTCGACCGCGTGGCGCGGGAGGGGATCTGGTTCCGGAACGCCTTTTCGCCCTCGCCCGGATGCAGCCCGACTCGAGCGGCGCTGCTGACGGGGCGCCACACCTGGCAGATCGAGCAAGCCGGCACTCACGCGAGCGCGTTCCCGACCCGCTACGTCGTGTATCCGGACCTGCTCGAGCAAGCCGGCTATTGGGTTGGATACACCGGCAAAGGCTGGGGGCCGGGCAACTTCCAGGCCAGCGGCCGCACCCGGAACCCGGCGGGACCGGTTTTCGCCAGCCGCAAGCTCAAGCCGCCTCACTCCGGAATCGGCGCGAACGATTACGCGGCCAATTTCGCCGATTTCCTCGAGCAGCGCCCCGCCGGCCAGCCGTTTTGTTTCTGGTATGGGGCGACGGAACCGCATCGCGGCTACCAGGCCGGCGCCGGGCTCGAGTCCGGCAAGCGGCTGGCGGACGCGCCCCCGCCCCCATTCCTGCCAGACACGCCCCCGGTGCGATCGGACATTCTCGATTACTGCCTCGAGGTGGAGTGGTTCGACGAGCACCTGGGACGCATGCTGAAGCTGCTCGAGAAGGCCGGAGAGCTGGATCGGACCCTGGTGATCGTCACCAGCGACAACGGGATGCCATTCCCGCGCGCCAAGGCGAATCTGTACGAATACGGATTTCACATGCCGCTGGCCATCCGCTGGGGCGACCGGGTCTCGGGCGGGCGTTCGGTGGATGATCTGGTGGGGCTGGTGGATGTGACCGCCACGATCCTCGATGCCGCAGGCGTCCGTCACCCGGGCGCCCCCTATCCCATCGCCGGCCGAAGCTTCCTGGATATCCTGACCTCGGGCCGCCAGGGAACGGTCGATCCGACCCGAACCGCGGTCTACGCCGCGCGCGAGCGGCACTCGTCCTCCCGCTACCAGAATCTGAGCTATCCCCAGCGCTGCCTTCGGACACCGGAGTATTTGTTCATTCGAAACTTCCGTCCGGACCGCTGGCCGGCAGGCGATCCGCAGGCGCTCCGGGATGACGGCCAGCCCGGCCCGATGCATGGCGCATACCATGACATTGACGCCAGCCCGACGCTCAAGTTCATGGTCGATCATCGCGACCAGACGGCCATTGGACCTTTCTTCCACCTCGCCGTGGACAAGCGCCCCGCCGAGGAGCTGTTCGATGTCCGAGCCGATCCCGGCTGCACCAACAACCTGGCCGGACATCCCGACTGGGCCGCAACGAAAGCCAGGCTCGCCCGCCAGCTCGACGATTATTTGCGCCAAACGGGCGATCCGCGCGTCCTCGACGGTGGCGAGATTTGGGAATCCTATCCCCGATACAGCCCGATCCGGTCCTTCCCGCCCCCGTCCGTTGTACAAACAATGGGGTCATCTAAATAATTGACAATTACCTGGCGCGAACTCCGTTGGATGCCCGGCTGTGAGCTTGCAGCCATCGATACGGCGCCCACGGAGTGGCCGCCCTACCTTTCGCTTGTGGGATGCGATGCTGTTGCGTCTGGCTGAAGGCCCACGAGCGGACGCGTCGGCGGCTCGTCCCTACCTTCCAAGGATATAAACATTTCCGCGT
>CAYWIM010000145.1:0-4653 GCA_964458325.1 uncultured Verrucomicrobiota bacterium | reverse complement strand
CTTTTGGCACAACGATACCCCTTCCCGGGTAACAGTTACTTTTGGCGCACGGCGACCCCTTCGAGAAATTGGCGGACAATTCGCCCCATCGAAAACATGGAACCTTTGATCCTGTAATCTTATGCAAGCCGTCTGGACAAAACTCGTCGAGCAATTCTCCACCTACGCGCCCAATCTTCTGGCGGCGCTGGCCGTCCTTGTAGTGGGCTGGCTGGTCGCCCGCGCGGCGGCATTTCTAGTCCGGAAATTGCTCAACAACATCTCGCTCGACAACAAGCTCGCTCGCTGGATCGCGGGCCCGGACGCCAAACAGGATCTGCCGATCGAGGACTGGTGCGCCCGCGGCCTGTTCTACCTGCTGATGCTCTTCGTGCTGATGGGATTCTTCTACACGCTGAAGCTTCCCATCATCAATGAGCCCCTCCAGGGATTGTTGGGCGGCATTGTCGGGTTCCTTCCGAAGCTGCTGGGCGCCGCCATCCTGGCCATCGTCGCCTGGGTGATCGCCACTGCGCTCCGGCGCATTCTGCTGCTTGTGCTGGCCTCCGCCAAGATCGACGAGCGGCTCGGCGGCGCCGCCAGCGTCGAGCCCGGCAAGGCTGCGCCGTCGATGAGCAAGTCGCTCGCTGAAGCGGTCTATTGGCTCATCTTCGTGCTCTTTCTCCCCGCCATTCTCGAGGCGCTCGAGATGAACGCGCTGCTCCAGCCCGTCAACACGCTCCTGAACAAGGTCTTCGCGTTCCTGCCCAACCTGCTGGCCGCCGGCGCCACCCTCCTGGTGGGCTGGTTCGTCGCGCGCATCGTCCAGCGGCTCACCTCGAGCCTGCTGGCCAGCGCCGGCGTAGACCGCCTCAGCCAGAAGTGGGGGCTCTCTTCTGCCCTCGGCAAAAAGACGCTCTCGGATGTCCTGGGCCTGGTGCTCTATTTCCTGATCCTCATCCCGGTGATGATATCGGCCTTGAACGGCCTGCAGCTCGATGCAGTCACCAAACCCGCCAGCGACATGCTGGGCAAAATCATGCTCATGCTGCCGGGCATCTTCGGGGCTGCGCTGGTCCTGCTCATCGCATGGTTCGTGAGCCGCGTCATCAGCGGCCTGGTCGCCAACCTGCTGGCCGGCGTTGGCTTCGACAAGCTGCCCGTGTCACTCGGCCTGGCCAAAGCCCCCTTGCCGGATCGGCGCGCCCCTTCCGCCGTGGTCGGATTGGTCGTTCAGATCGCCATCATCCTCTTCGCATCCATGGAGGCCGCCCGGCTCCTCCAGTTCGATTCCCTCGCCACGATGATCAACGAGTTCGTCGGCTTCGCCAGCCACATCGTCACCGGCCTGCTCATTTTCTGCCTCGGCCTGGCGCTGGCGCAAATCGTTGTCAAGGTCATCCTCACCAGCGACTCCCCCAACGCCCGGCGATTTGCCATGGCAGCCCGCATCGCCATCCTCGCCCTGGTCGGCGCGATGGCTCTGCGCCAGACCGGCTTGGCCAACGAGATCATTACGCTCGCCTTCGGCCTCATCCTGGGCGCCGCGGCGCTGGCGTTCGCCATCGCCTTTGGCCTGGGCGGACGCGACGCTGCCAGCCGCTCGCTGACCGACTGGACCCAGCATTGGAATAAGCCATCCTGAGTCGCCGGCCCGCCCCAGAGGCGCCCCTCGGGTTGAAAGTCATCTCGAGAGGGGATATATTGTCGCCGATCGATCCCGGTCCTCCGGCCATGCGCTGTTCAGGTGCATGGGCCAGGCCGGGATCGTGAAATTCATTCGCGAGGTGTGCCATGCAAGAACCCAACGCGCCCAACCCCACCCAACAACCCGACGCTGGCTCGGCGGTGCCGTTGCCATCGAACGCCCCGGAATCCATCCCGTCCTTTCGCATTCAACGGATCCTGGTGCCTGTCGATTTCTCGGCCGCTTCCCAGGAGGCCCTGCCCCGGGCGATCTTCTTCGCCCGCCTGTTCTCGGCCCAGTTGGTCCTCCTCCACGTGGTCGAGTTCGCTTATCTCGGATCGGAATTGGGCAGCACAGAATTGACGGGCATCGAGGCCGAGATGCAGCGCAACGCGCACGACCAGCTCCAGGCCCTCATCCGCCAGACCGGCCAGACCGGATTCCCCTGGGATGTCCAGGTCCGAACCGGCCGGCCCTACTTCGAAATCCTCGAGGCCGCCCGCGAGTCCGGTGTGGACCTCATTCTGATCGCCTCGCACGGCCATTCCCGGCTGGCCCATGTTCTCCTGGGCAGCACGGTCGAGCGCGTGGTCCGCTTTGCCCCCTGCCCCGTTTTCACGTTCCGCCCGAAAACCGAGGTCGCCCACTAGCCACCATCGATCGCACGGCCGCCAGCCCTTCTGGCACTGGACCCAATCCTGCACGGCCTAACCGAGGATCCACATCAGAAATGTGCCGAGCAGACCGACCGCCACAACCCACCATGCCCACCGGATACCCCGAGGCCTGACACTCGAACCGCCAAACTCGCGCTGGACATAATCGTCGTAATCGAACTCCCGATCCGGCAGATCCAGGCGGTCCGCTGCCGCATCCTCCGACCAACCCGTCTCCTCGCTCGATCCGCATTCCGGACAGACAGGCGCGCCCGCCGGCACTTCCGCGCCGCATTGGGGGCAGAATTCAGGGGTCATATCGGAATCAGTGGTTACCGTGTACACCCAATGCGATCATTTGCCAAGCTGACTCGACGCTTGCGCGCCGAGCGCCGCCGGCCTATCGTGGCCGCGATGAATCGAGTGAGCGTGACGTTGATCCTGACGGGATGGATCGTGGCGTGCAGCGGGCAGACGCCCGCCCAGACCCTCTCCACCCACACCGCCGCCGCCATCGCCGAACGCCAGGAAGCCGAAGAACGATACCGCCGCCTCAACAGCGCCGTCGAGGAGCTGTTAACCGCCAATCTCGCCCAGCAAAAACGCCTGGCCGCCCTCGCCGAGGAGGTTCAGTCCCTCCGCGGCGAACTGGCTCGATCCACCCGGGATCGACCCGCACACGCCACACTCGAAGACCTTCAGAAACTGGCCCACAAAGTCCAGGAGATCGACGAGAAACGCGAAGCCGACAAGAAACTCATCCTCGACGAACTCCAGAAGCTGGCGAAGCTGGCATCCACCCCCCCTGCCCCTCCCCCGGAAAAACCGAAGCCGGCCCTGAATCCCGCCAACCAGGCCGATCTCAAAGGCTACGAATACACCGTGCAACAGGGCGATTTTCTGGGGGCCATCGTCGAAGCCTACCGCAAGCAGGGCGTAAAGGTCACCCTCGAGCAGGTGGTCAAAGCCAACCCCAATCTGCGCCCCAACCGGCTGATCCCCGGCCAGGTGATCTTCATCCCCGATGCCGCCCTCTCCGAGGGCCGCTCCGGCAGGGATTAGGGTCTATATCCCGCGGGCCCAGCTTGAAGCAGCCCCGCCCTCCACCGGTTCGGAGTGTGTCGAGCAATCCCAGAAGGCGCTGTTCTCCCCGAATACCTCAGGCCATCAGCGCCTGGTTGATCCGCAAGATCGTGTCGTCCACCTGCTCGACCGACAGCATGCCGATCGTCATCGCGTCGACCAGGTCGTTCCCCAGCACGTAGCGCAACGACGCATCCTTTTCTTCCGGCTTCACCAGCTTGCCGGCACCGAAAATCTTCATTCCGACCACAGCCTTGCCATTTCGCCGGGCCAGTTTGATCGTCTCGGTGACGGCCTCGACCGTGTCGTCGCAGGAATACTCCGAGCCGCCCTTATAATTGATCCGCGCGAAGATCACGTCCACCCATGGATGCGCGGCAGCAGCCTTCAACGCGCCGTGGTCATGGCAGGAGACGCCCACCGCGCCCACCGCCTGCTTCTGCTTGAGCTCCGACAGCTCGTCCCGAATCCTCTCGTAATTCGCCGGCCATCGGCTGTCGGTCATGCAATGAATGAGGCAGATGTCGATTCGATCGACATCCAGCTCCTTTCGGAACCGGTCCACTTCCTCGATCGCCCCACCCGACGCCTTAACCCACGGCTCCGTCCGGGGCCAGATCTTGCTCAGCAACACATAGCGATCCCGCGGAATGCCTTTCACGACATCCTTCACGAATGGGTGCGACCCGTAAAGGTCGGCCATGTCGATGAAGCTGATCCCCTGATCGAGGCTGTGCCTCAACAGCCGGTCGAATGACTCCTTGCCCATCCGCGTGTGCGCGGACGAATGGTTGTATCCGTTGTAGCCTGTCCCCTGCGCCAATCGAGACGCCCGGATCCCGGTGCGCCCCAGGGCGACTCGATCCACCGCCGTGCGCTTGGTTGGCGCGAGCGTTGGCTCCCCGCCTCCAAGCCAGGCCGGGGTCATCACCAAACCCGCACCGGCCAGTGTTGTCTGGATGAATTGGCGTCGATTCTGGCGCATCATAGCTTCTTTGTTTCTAAAAATTTTTCCGATCGCGACCTGGCCTGCATGCCAGCCTCTGGCTGGCGCCTACCATAAGCGATTTCACTCCCGTTGCAAATGTCGATTTCCGGACGAGTACGTCCGCGGTCCGAAACCATCGAGCGCCGGCCTCCTGGCCCGAAGCGCTGTCGGCGGACCAGCCAGCGGCGTGCAAGGTAGGGCGTGCGCTCCGCCACGCGCCGAACCGTAAGCTCACGGCTATCAGCGCGGCGTCCACGGAG
>CAYWIM010000144.1:0-4771 GCA_964458325.1 uncultured Verrucomicrobiota bacterium | reverse complement strand
GCATCGAGGATGCGCTGGCGAGCCACCTCGGGCCCGGGGATCGGGAATGGCAAGCGGGCGACGACGACCTCGGCGCCGGCTCGAGCGGCCGCGTAATCCACGGCATTCCGGCAGGCATTGTACGCATGATCGGTCACCAGGATCTGCTCGCCGCGCTTGAACTCGAGGGACCGGAGCACGGCGTTGACGCCGGCGGTTGCATTGGGGATGAAAGCCAGATTCGCGGGCTGGCCGCCGAGAAAACTGGCGAGGGCTGCGCGTACGGCATCGAGAAACGGCACATAATCGCGGACGAAGAACGTGACAGGCTGGTTTTCGAGGCGGTCCTGGAGGAGTCGCTGGCGATCGAGGATGGCGCGGGGGCAGGCGCCGAAAGACCCATGATTGAGGTAGGGAGAGTGTGGATCGAGCCGCCAGAGGGCGGGATCAGCGGCCGGCAGCTCAAGAGATGTCATAAATTAAATATAACATACATTGTGCGAAATAATCGTTCCTGCGGTTGGCAATGCAGGTTTGCCTGGCGTTGACCGTCCAGCCTAAGGAGTTCGGATCGTTCGAGTTCGCGGTTCAACGGTAGCCCCATCCGAATCGACTGCTGACTGGCCAATAAACGAAGCTGGCTCGGCCGATGACCTTCTCGCGCGGGAAATCGCCCCAGTACCGGCCATCGAAGCTGTTCATGGTGTTATCGCCCATGACCAGATAGTGATTGGCGCGGACCGTGCGCTCGACCGATTCGTCGGCGAACCAAGGCGCTGTGGATCGGGCGGGTTCGAACCGGGCGCCGACGGCCTGGTTGACGTGGCCGAAGTAGGTGTTGGGCTGGTAGGATGAGCCGAAGGTATAGACGTTCTCGAAATGCGGCGTTGTGGCATCGAGGCGTTCGCCGTTGATCAGGAGGTGCTGGTCGTTGCCAATGCGGACTTTTTCGCTGCCCAAGGCCACCAGGCGCTTGATGTAATAGGTGTCGCCCTGGAGCGCGCGCTGGAGCGGCTCGATGCCGCGTGTTTCGAAGATCACGATTTCGCCGCGCTGCGGTCGGCGGAAGTTGTAAACCATCCGGTTGACGAACAAGTGGTCGCCGGCGATGACCTTGAGGTTCATGATGACCTCACCCGAGCGGAAATGGTGTCCGGACTCGATCCCGGGCCGGCTGCGGAAATTCTCTCCGGGGAACCAGACTGTATAGACCTGATCGCCGACGCGGAACCGCTGTTTATTGACGAGGGGCAGGACCAGCCGGGGCTCCTGGTCGATCCAGTAGAAATTGCCATCGTTTTTGGCGACGAACCGGTGGTAGCTGATGCCGTGGCGCCAATAATCGATCGTGCGGCGGAAGAAATTGGGTTTGGGCTCCTCGGGCGGCCGCTGCTCGTGGGTGATGCCGAACAGGGTTGGCTGCATCGAGCCGGTCGGGATCTTCATGGGCTGCAGGAAGAAGGTCCGGATGGCCATGGCAACGGCGATGGCGACGAGGAAGACCTCGGTGTTTTCGCGCCAAGCGGCCCGAGGGTATGGGATGAGGGATCTCTCGGCGACGGCTTCGAGGTCTTTCATGCGGGCCTCGATGGTGGGCCGGTCGGCGCCGGAGCGGATGGCGGTCTGGAGATCGGCCGATGCCGTGCGCATGGCGGCGATCTTCTCGGGTGCGAGCAGGTCGCGCTGGTGTTGGATGAGTTTGTGCACCTGCTGGCGCAGCTCGGCAGCCTGCCGGACGGTGCGGGAGATGAACCATCGCCACATCATAAATCAAGCCTTGAGCACCTCGATGAATGCCTCCTGGGGAATGTTCACCGCGCCGATGGATTTCATCCGCTTCTTGCCCTCTTTTTGTTTCTCGAGCAGCTTGCGTTTCCGCGTGATATCCCCGCCGTAGCATTTGGCGGTGACGTCCTTGCGGAAGGCGCGGACGGTTTCGCGGGCGATGATTTTGCCGCCGATGGCGGCCTGGATGGGGACAGCGAACTGCTGCCGAGGGATGACGTCGCGGAGCCGCGCGGCCAGCGCCCTGCCCCGCCCCTCGGCCTTATCGCGGTGCACGATGCACGAGAATGCGTCGACGGGCTCGCTGTTGACCAGGATATCGAGCTTGACCATATCGGATGCCTGGAGGCCGTCCGGCTCGTAGTCCATGGACCCGTAGCCGCGGGTGAGGCTCTTGATCCGGTCATGGAAATCGATGACGATCTCGTTGAGCGGCACCCGGCTGGTCATCATCACGCGCCGCGTATCGAGCGTCTCGGTGTTCAGGACCGTTCCGCGCTTCTCGGTGAGCAGATTGAGCATGTCGCCGATGTATTCGTTGGGACAGATGATATAGGCGCGGACCATGGGCTCCTCGATCTGATCGATGTAATTGGGCTCGGGCATGAAGGCGGGATTGTCGATCTCCTTGACCGTGCCGTCGGTCATGCGCACGCGATAGACGACGCTGGGATACGTGGCGATGATGTCCATCCCGTATTCGCGCCGGAGCCGTTCCTGGACAATCTCGAGGTGCAGCAGCCCGAGAAATCCGCAGCGAAATCCGAACCCGAGGGCGACCGAGGTTTCGGCCTGGTAGACGAACGCCGAGTCATTGAGCTGGAGCTTGGCGAGGTTGGTCTTGAGATGCTCGTAATCGGCTGTATTGATGGGGTAAATGCCGCTAAAGACCATCGGGTGGATTTCCTTAAATCCATGAAGCAGCGGCGCCGGGTGGCGGGCATCGGTGAGGGTGTCGCCCATTTTGACGTCGAGGGGGCTCTTGATATTGGCGGTGAAATAGCCGGTCTCCCCCACCCCCAGCTGCTCGCGCTCGTACGGTTTTGGATTGAAGCTGCCCACCTCCTTGACTTCGAGCGATTTTCCCGAGTGCAGCAGCATGACCTCGAGCCCTTTCTCGAGGACGCCGTTGAAGATGCGGACGTGGTTGACCACGCCCTTGAACGTGTCGAAGTAGGAATCGAAGACGAGCGCCTGCAGCGAGGGGGCCCCCGTCGGTTTGGGGGGGGGAATCCGCTGCACGATCGCCTCGAGGATCTCGTCAATGCCGATGCCTTCCTTGGCGCTGGCGAGGATGGCGTTTTCCGCAGGGATCGCCAGGATATCTTCGAGCTGGGCCTTGGTCTGATCGACATTGGCGTGCGGGAGGTCGATCTTGTTGATGACGGGGATGATCTCGAGATTCTGTTTCGCGGCGAGATGGAGGTTGGCGACCGTCTGGGCCTCGACGCCCTGGGCGGCGTCGACGATCAGCAGGGCGCCCTCGCAGGCGGCGAGGCTGCGAGAGACCTCGTAGGTGAAGTCCACGTGGCCTGGCGTGTCGATCAGGTTCAACTCGTAGGTCTCGCCGTTGCGCGCCCGGTAGATCATGGTGACCGGATGCGCCTTGATCGTGATGCCGCGCTCCCGCTCGAGGTCCATCGAATCGAGCAACTGATCCTGCATTTCCCGCACAGTGATCGTGCCGGTGCGCGCCAGCAACCGATCGGAAAGCGTTGTCTTCCCGTGATCGATGTGAGCAATGATGCAAAAATTGCGTATATGGTCGGTATCCATCCTGCTGCTTCCCCTGCTCCCAACTCGACGGGATAATAAACCCATCGTTCCCCGCGCGACCGGTTTCGGCCGATGCGCGGCGAGACTCCGGCCGGCTCGCTCCGATCTGGCGGGCCGGCCGCTTTGTCTTATTAGAGGATACCGCCAATTTCCGTCAAGCCAAGCTCATAACGACGAAATCAGCGGAGCCGCTCCCCGAATGCGACGGCGGGCAATTCCGAATCCGAACAGGCTGGCGGCAGCCAGCGCGGCGGATCCGGCCGGCTCGGGCACCATCACCGTTTCGAACCGAAAATCGTCCACCGCCAATCCGTCGTCGTTGCCGCTGGCATCCCAGTCGACCCACCGCAGCCAGAGGCTTTCACCGGGCGCGACGGTGCACCCGTCGAGCATGGCGGCCAGGTCCAGGAACATCTCGTTGCCGTCCCGTAAGCCCACCGTGCCTCCCGTGTCGGGCGTGATCAGGTCCAGCGCGTCCAAATCCTGCCACAAGCCCGACTCGAGCGAGATCGCATCCGTGCTGAACTGAAAATCCAGACGATCGGTCCGTCCGACCGTTCCCAGGCGCCATTGCTCGCCCCGATAGCTGATCCGGAATCCGCTCATCGGCGTCGAGCCAGCGTTTTCAAACTCGAGGCCGAATCGGGACACCAGCCGGCTGCTCCGGATCCCGCCCAGGGCGCGGTCCGGATCGCTGGCGGCTCCGAAACTGTAAGTGTCACCCGTAGACGAACTGCCTGTGCCCGTCCGATAGGCGCCGTTGGCATTGTCCCCCTGCTCCGATAATAACCAGCCATCCGGCAGCAGGGTCAGATCCGTCCCGGTGATGGCCAGGGTATTGAAATCCTGTTCGTAGACCTCTCCAGGTCCGGGCAGGACCACCGCGGCCAGCGGGCTGCTCGTCAGCCCCAGGCCCAGGCTCAGCCAATAATAGATGTGTTTCATGGGATTGATGGTGTTGTGGTTGTTTTGTTGATGCCAACGCCACCAACCCCGGCCGCGCTCCGCACCGCTGGCGGGCAACCCGACCGACGAGCACCCCGCCAACGATCACCGCTTATTACCTAATCATTAATAACATTATGTCAATAACTATTTGTTATTATTTTTGAGAAAAGGCCGGAGAGCCCCAGCGCAGCTATTCTCAAACGCGGGAATCCCGGAGCCAGGGTTGCAAGGTAGGGCGCGCGCTCCGCCGCGCGCCGGCTTGCCAGCTTGCAGCCATCAAGGC
>CAYWIM010000143.1:0-4915 GCA_964458325.1 uncultured Verrucomicrobiota bacterium | reverse complement strand
TCGAGCCGGGATCGTCAGCCGCGCCGAGCCGCCTCGATCGCGGCGACGTCGATTTTATTCATATCCATCATGGCTTGAAACGCGCGCTTGGCTTCATCGCCGCCGATGGCCATTGCCTCCATCAGCACGCGCGGCGTGATTTGCCAGGAGATTCCCCATTTATCCTTGCACCATCCGCATGCACTCTCCTGGCCGCCATTGCCGACGATGGCGTTCCAGTAGCGATCGGTCTCCTCCTGACCGTCCGTCGAGATCTGGAACGAGAAGGCTTCGTTATGCTTGAACGTGGGCCCGCCATTGAGGCCGAGGCAGGGGATGCCGGCAACGGTGAATTCGACCATCAGCACGTCGCCCGCCTTCCCGGACGGGTAGTCGCTGGGCGCATGGTAGATGGTCCCCACCGAACTGTCGGGGAAAGTCTCGGCATAGAAACGGGCCGCCGCCTCGGCGTCCTTGTCGTACCACAGGCAGATCATGTTCTTGGCGATCGTCATTGCTTGTCCTTTCGCGTCCGGAGTTGATGTCGATGGGCTTCCACGCCGTTGGGGGCGGTTCCCCTCAACCCCAACGGCCACCATGAACTCACAATGTACGCGTGGCCTGTGACGTTCCGTTGGCAACGCCTGAAATGTCATAGCGGTATTGGGGCCGTCACTCGTGAGACCAGATGCGGGCCGCGACTTAAATCAGGGCCGGCCTGGGTCTGGAGCAGATTCGGGTGCCCGGTTATGTCCGGGCGCCTGAAATGACTCTTGCGTGCGACAGTAGGTGGAAATTGGCGCACCCGGCGAGATTCGAACTCGCGACCTCTGCCTTCGGAGGGCAGCGCTCTATCCAGCTGAGCTACGGGTGCGCGGGGTCGGCTGGAAGCCTTGGAGCGGGGGACCATACTTCAAGCCGCCACCTCCGGTAAAGCGTGGCGCAAAAATCGGCGGGCGCGGCCAGATTCCGCGGATTTCAGCGGGTTTGGGGCCGGTGGGACCGGCCCTGTCGCCTCTCAATCCCATCCTTCCGAACAATCCACGCGGTCCTAGCTTTCCCGCTCCGCGGCCATCGCGGCGAAGAACCCTTCCGGGCCCTCGACCTCCCTCAATTGCTTCCCCTCGATCAGCAGGAAGCGCGTGCCGATGTTGCGCAGGAAGCGGCGGTCATGCGAGACGAGAATGCAGGTCGCCTGGTGCTCGAGGATCTCGGCTTCGAGCTTCTCGCGGCCCGCGATGTCGACATGATTGGTCGGCTCGTCCATCAGATAGAAATTCGGCTCGGTCAGCCGCAACGCGAGCAGTCCCAATCTCGCGCGCTGTCCGAAGCTGAGCTCCCCGGTCGGGCGCTGCTGCTTCTCGAGCGGAAAGCCGGCCTGGGCCAGCAATGCCCGGCAGCGCGCGTCGCCGACATCGAAGCCGGCGATCAAGTCCCAGGGCGTGCTCCCGGCAGGCAGTTGCGACATGTCCTGGTCGATATAGCCCAGCCGCAGCGAGGGCGTGACCCGGATGCCCGGCAGGGCCGCCGATGAGGTCATGGCCCGATGGAGCAATCTCACGAACTGCGACTTGCCGGTGCCGTTGCGCCCCAGCAAGACGATGCGATCGCCCTGGAACACGGGCAGCTTCTCGATGCGGAAGAGGCGATCGCCCGCGGGCGTCGCCACCGTGACGTTCTCGATCGCCAGCAGAACCTTCGCATGGGTCCCGCTGTTGGCAAGCCGGATCTCGCCCGTCCGCTCCTTATGCAGCGACGGAATGCTGTTCTCGATCTTCGCGGCCCGCTCGCGCAGATATTTCGACTTCACCGTCAAGAGATCGCTGCCGGAATTGATGCCGATATTGGTGAGCTTGGCCGCCTGTTTTCGCAGCTTGC
Source organism: uncultured Verrucomicrobiota bacterium (assembly GCA_964458325.1). GTDB lineage: Bacteria > Verrucomicrobiota > Verrucomicrobiia > Limisphaerales > UBA1319 > JAGMXM01. The sequence continues at coordinate 3,058 of CAYWIM010000143.1, read as the reverse complement.
CCGCTTCCTTCAGATCGCGCTCGCGTTTGGTCTCCGCGGCGGCGTCGATCTCGGCCAATGCGGCCCGTGCCCTGCTGTAGGGCAGGGCGAAATAATGCCAGGTCTCCGGCCGCAGGAAGAGCGTGCGATTGGTGCAGGCATCGAGGAAGTCGCGGTCATGGCTGGCGATCACCACCGGCATGTCGCGCGTCGCGCTCTTGATCCAGCTTTCGAGCTGGAACAGCGCCGCGAGGTCGAGATGGTTGGTCGGCTCGTCGAGCAGCAGAGCGTCGGGCTGGGTCACCCAGCTTCGGGCGATCAGGGCCAGGCGCTGCCAGCCGCCGCTGAGCGCACGCAAGGGGCGGTCGCGGAATGAGGCGGGCGTCTCGAACTCGTCGAGGACGACATCCACGCGCCAGCTTTGATCCTCCCGCTCCTCGGGCGCCAGCGCCCGGCGGATCGCTTCATGGAGGGTGAGATCGAGCAGCGGCGCCGGCAGATCCTGCTCGACGAAACCGATGCGCAAGCCCCGCGAGCGGTGGATCTCCCCGCCGCTGGGCTCGGCCAGCCCCGCCAGGCATCGCAGCAGGCTGGTCTTGCCGCCGCCATTGCCGGCGACGAGACCGACCCGGTCGCCGTCGCCGATGACGAGGTTGAGATCCTTGAAGAGGGGAGCGCCGGCGAGAAGGCTGAGGTTGCGGAGTCCGAGAGAGCCCATTTTGTTGTCTCTGGTAGGAGCCGCATGGGCATCAGGGCCATGCGGCCGAAGCCGGTTGGAGGCTTTCGAAAGGCCGGCGCTCGAGCGCGACGGACCCCCATGAAAGCCACGGGGAACGGGCAGACCAGAGACGGATGGACGAGAGAACTGTCAGATCGCGCTTTTGGCCGGCCCTGCAAGCAATTGCCGCAGGGCCAGAACGGGGCCACGCCGACGATGGTGGTTGAAGTCGATGTCCACGCAGCCCTCCTTTCTCAAAAGGCCGAAATCTTAACAGGCGCCGATCTTGACGGATCAACGCCATCGCGGACCATAACGCCCCGCCTGTCGAGACGCAAATCCTCACGGGGCGAATCCGCGCGTCCCCCGCGCCGGTTGTATCGACCTCGGGCTCGTTCCCGCCGGTTCCGCGCGCTCCTGTCCATTCGTTAACGGAGCGGTGTTAAGGATTTTGCCACGGTTTTGCCCTCGCCCAAGGCGCTCCTCCCGGTTGAATCGAGTTTCTGCTTTCATAGAGTGTCGCATTGCTAGCGGGGGTATGTGTGGGGGAATCATTATGAATCGCGTGTGGAAGCGGCACTGCTCGTGCCGTGCGTTCGGCCGTTTGGCCATTTTGGCGCTGGCGTTGGCGGGATCGTTGTCCCTGGCGGCCTGCGAAAGCTTCAGGCCTCAACCGAAACTCGGCGATCAGGAAATCGCCGACGCCTATACCTATCTGCTGGGCCGCATGCTGATCGTGCGCCAGGAGCAGCTCGATCTCGGATCGGATTTCAAATGGAATCAGATCGTCCATCGCAAGCCCGGCAAGACGGCGTGGCCCAATCCCAATCTCGATGTCGTCTATAGCGAAGCCTGGATCGCCGTCGATCCGGCGAGCTGCACCCTGATCACGGTGCCCAGCATCAAGGACCGCTACTACACGATCCAGTTTCTCAACGGCTGGGGCGAGACGGTAGCGAACATCAATGAGCGCACCTATCCGGAACATCCCTCGGGCCAGTTCGCGCTCTGCCTCAAGGGCGCCAATGTGCTGCTGGAGAGCAGCGTCCAGCGGATCGATCTGCCGTCCCGGAAGGCGCGGATGCTGGTCCGCATCGAGCTCGGCGCCGACCCCAGCCAGGCCGTGAAGCTGCAGAAAAAGATCACGATGATCGCGACCGGCACGCCGGCCATCGATCCCACTTTCGATCAGCCGCCATTCGTGAACAACCAGCTGCCGGGCGTGGACGCCTTCGACCGGGCGGACGCGCTGCTGGCCAGCGAGCCCGACATCAATCCCGGGATGGAGGGGATCCAGGCCAAGGTCCGCCAGATCGCCGCCGCCGCTGCCGCCGATCCGAAAGAACGTGCCCATATCGATGATGTGATTCGCGAGCAGGCGATTCCGTCCTTCTATGCCGATCTGCAGAACATGGGTATTCGGGGGAACGGCTGGACGCACCTGACGACGATGGGCAATTACGGCTCCGATTACCGGACCCGCAGCCAGTTCGATTATGCCAGCATCTGGGCCAACAATGTCAGCGAGATGGGTTATTTCAGGACCGCCATCGATGGCGAGGGCGACGTGCTCGACGGCAGCAATGTCTATCGGATGACCTTTCCGAAAGACGAGCTGCCCGACAGTCTGGCCCGCTATTTCTGGTCGGTGACGGCCGTGGATTCGGTGAGCTTCCAGGTGATGGACAATCCGACCGGTCGTCACATGCTGGATAACCAGCCGGAGATGAAGCTGAACAAGGACGGCTCCCTGACGATGGTCTTCGCGCCCAAGCGGCCGTCCGGCACGCCGAGGGCCAACTGGCTGCCGACGCCGGAAGGCGAGACCTACAACCTGACCTTCCGATTCTATGGGCCGAGCCAGGTCATCACGGCCGGCGAGTACTTTCCGCCCCCGCTGGTGAAGGAGGAATAACCGGTTCCAGCGCCAGCCCCTCTCAATCGAGACTTGCCCGAAGAGGGGCGGGCCCGCGAGAATGATCCTCGCATGGCCCGCCCCGATTCCTCACCCGATCCCGAGACCCTGGCGCTGATGGCGCTCGCCTATATCGCCGGCGACGGCGATCTGCTGGACCGTTTCCTGGCATTGTCGGGCCTCGACCTCGAGGACCTGAAAGCCCGCGCGCAGGATCCGGCGCTGCTGGGCGCGGTGCTGGATTTCCTCCTGGCCCATGAGCCCGATCTTCTGGCCTTCGCCGCCGACAGCCAGATCAAGCCCGAGAGCATCGCCCTGGCGCGGCAGAAGCTGCCGCTCAGATGACAGATGTCAGGTATCAGATGTCAGATGTCAGATGTCAAAGATCAACCGTCTGATACCTGATGCCTGACATCTGGCATCTGACATCTGGCATCCGCTAGGCG
>CAYWIM010000142.1:0-6024 GCA_964458325.1 uncultured Verrucomicrobiota bacterium | reverse complement strand
ATCCCTCTCCCTCTGCCCCCCGCTCGATCCTCGCGGGGGGAGGGAATTGCCTCCGGTTTTTCTGGTTGCTTAGTGGTCCGTTTCACAAATAGGGTTACGTGACCGTATTTGTGAAATGGACCAATTAGGATCTGTGAGTGTGACTGTAGATTTGTTGTCCGGCAACGAAGCGATCGCGCGCGGCGCGTTCGAGGCCGGTGTGAAGGTGGCGACGGGGTATCCGGGGACGCCCTCGACGGAGATCCTCGAGGCGGCGGCCACCTACCGGCCGGCGATCTATTGCGAGTGGTCGCCCAACGAGAAGGTGGCGATGGAGGTCGCGGTCGGGGCATCGCTGGCGGGCGCGCGGTCCATCGTGACCATGAAGCACGTCGGCTTGAACGTCGCCGCGGATCCGCTCATGACATTCCCGTATGTCGGAGCCGTCGGCGGCATGGTCGTGTGCGTCGCTGACGATCCCGGCATGCACTCCTCCCAGAACGAGCAGGACTCCCGCCATTACGCCCGGTTCGCCAAGATCCCCCTCCTCGAGCCTGCGGACTCGCAGGAGGCGCGGGATTTTCTCAAGCGCGGGCTCGAGATCTCGGAGCGGTTTAACGTGCCCGTCATCCTCCGGACCACGACGCGGGTGAGCCATTCGCGGGGCGTGGTGCGCCTCGAGGATCGGGCGGCCGATCCAGGGCCGGCGGAGTTCCATCGCAACCCCCCTCAGTATGTCCCGATCCCCGCGTGGGGCCGAGTGATGCGAACGCGGCTCGATGAGCGCCTGGCCCGGCTACGGGAGGCCGTCGAGGAATCGCCCCTGAACCGGATCGAGCCCGGAGATCCATCGCTCGGCATCATCACATCGAGCATTTCCTACCAATACGTGCGGGAGGTGTTTCCGGAGGCGGCCGTCCTCAAGCTGGGCTGGTCGTATCCGTTCCCGGACGGCCTGATCCGGCGGTTTGCCGATTCGGTGCGGCGGCTGCTGGTGGTCGAGGAGCTGGATGATTTTCTCGAGGAGCATGTGCGATCGCTCGGACGGGCCTGCGAGGGGCGGGCTTGGGTGCCGGGGATCGGCGAGCTCTCACCCGCCCGCCTCCAGGCCAGCCGGGCCCGGATGGAAGGGCGGGACCCCCCCCAGCCGCCGGACCCCGGCATCGGGGCCGACCTGCCCGCCCGCCCGCCCGTCCTGTGCGCCAGCTGCCCGCATCGGGGCGTGTTTCAGGCGCTCAAGGAGTTTGATGTCGTGGTGACGGGCGATATCGGATGTTACAGCCTGGGCGTGCTGCCGCCCCTGAACCGGATGGACACCATCCTCTGCATGGGGGCCGGCGTGTCGATGCCCCAGGGTTTCGAGAAGGCGGGCGAGCGGCGAAAGATCGTCGGCATGGTGGGCGACTCGACTTTCTTTCATTCCGGAATCACGGGCCTGCTCGACCTGGTCCACAACCGGGGTACTTCCACGATCATCGTGGTCGATAACCGGACGACCGCTATGACCGGGCACCAGGATAATCCGGGGACGGAGCGGAACCTCATGGGCGAGCTGGTTCCGGCCGTGTCGATCGAGGCGATCGCCCGCGCGTGCGGCATCGAGCATGTGGCGACGGTCAACCCGTGGGACCTGGCGGGGACAACCCGGGCATTGCGCGAGGCGATCGAGTCTGGCAAGGCCGCGGTGGTGGTCTCGCGAGGCGCATGCCCGCTCTGCGCCGGAAAGCCCCGCGGGACGGCGCGACTGGTGGATGAATCGCTTTGTCAGCAGTGCCAGCAATGCCTCGATCTCGGCTGCCCTGCCATCGAGTTCACGGAAGGCAACCTCCACATCAACGAATACCTCTGCGGCGGCTGCAGCCTTTGCCAGCAGGTCTGCCCATTCGAGGCCATCCGAACTCAGGAGGGCGCGCATGCAGACTGAACCGACGACAAGCCTGGTGCTCGCGGGCGTGGGAGGCCAGGGGATCCTGCTGGCCAGCGAGATCGTCGCGCGCGCCGCCATGGCGGCGGGATTCGACGTCAAGACCAACGAGGTCCACGGCATGGCCCAGCGGGGGGGGTCGGTGGTCGCCCAAATCCGGTTCGGGCCGCGGGTCTACAGCCCGCTGGTCCCCGCCGGAAGCGCCCGCATCCTCGCAGCGCTCGAGCGCATCGAGGCCCTGCGCTATGTCGACCTGTTGGCCCCGGATGGCCTCGCGGTCGTCTCGAGCCAGGTCATGGTCCCCGTCACGGTCTCCAGCGGCGCCGCCCGCTATCCGGACGACGCCGAGTCGCGATTACGGTCGGTTTTTCCCCGCCTGATCTATCTGGATGCGGCTTCGATCGCCCTCAAAGCCGGCAGCATCCGGGCCACCAACGTGGTCGTGGTCGGCGCGCTGGCCGCGGACCTGAATCTGCCGGCATCCGCCTGGGAAGAATCGATCAGCGCGTCTGTCAAAGAGAAATATCGAGATCTGAACCTTCGCGCATTTCAGCTGGGCCACAGCGAGGCGCGGAGGATCCTGGGAGCCTGACGGCCGCCCCTCGCTAGCCAAATCGGAGGTCTGACACTATGGTAAGGGCGCAGAACAAGATTTTTCTGTCATTGTGAGACGTTCGAAGACCGAGGCAAATCCGGCGGACCAGGCGCCGGTGGAGGATCCGCGCACCGCAAGGGCCGCATCTCCGAGCGCAGGGCGATGCCGGCGGATGATCGCGGTCGGAGGGGCGGCCGATTTCTGGGCGAGGCTGAGGACCGCCATCGAGTCGCTCGATGGCCCGCTGGCCGAATGGGAGCACGCCGCGGCGTGGAGGCCGGATGGCATGCCGAAGAGGCGCGAGCCGGCGGACTTGGTCTGGCTGGATGCGCAGATGGGGGCGGCGCCCATCGCGGATTCGATTCGATGGTTCGAATCGGAATGGCCGCTGGCGGCAATGGTGGTCGTCGAGGACTCCCCGGGGAGCGGTGTCGGATGGGTGGCCCAGGGGGTGATCGATGTCATCCCCCGCTCGCGGATGGCCGGAGCATCGCTGGGGGAGACCTGGGATCTGGTCCGAGCCCGCGCCGGTGCCTGGACTCGTTTGCGGGACAATCTGGCGCGAACACAGCGGCAGCTGGGGGCGATCACCGATTATGTGTTCACGGTCATCATCGAGGGGGGGCGGCCCGTGGCGACCTACCATGCCCCGGGCTGCCTGGCGGTCACGGGATACACGCCGGCGGACTACTCGGCGGATCCTTTCCTCTGGCACCGAATGATTCACGAGGAGGACCGCCCGCGCGTCCTCGAGGCGGTCAACCGCGTCCTGTCGGGCGCCCCCGGGCCGCCGATCGAGCACCGAATCATCCACCGGGACGGCTCGGTCCGCTGGGTTCGGAACTCGACCGTGGTCCACCGCAATGCCGCCGGGCAGATCCATGCCTACGACGGTCTGATCAAGGACATCACCGAGGATCGGGCCAAGACCGAGGCGCTGGCACGGGAGCGGATTCTCCTGCGGACCTTGATCGACAGCATGCCGGATTTCATCTACGCCAAGGACATCTCCAGCCGGTTCGTGGTGGCCAACCGGTCGGTCGCGCGGCACATGGGAGCGCTCGGGCCCGACCAGCTGCTCGGGAAGACCGACTTCGATTTCTACTCGGTGGAGCTGGCCCGGCAGTATTTCGAGGACGAACGGCGAGTGCTCAGCAGCGGCCAGTCCCTCATCAGCCAGGAGGAGTTCTCCGTCGACGTCCACGGCAGCCCCCGGTGGATCTCCTCGACCAAGGTGCCTCTGCGCGACGCCGGGGGCGGCGTCACCGGGCTCATCAGCGTCGGCCGCGACGTGACCGAAGAGCGCCGCGCGCAGCGCCAGCTCGAGCAGTTCTTCCGGCTCACGCTCGACTTGCTGTGCGTCGCGAATTTCGAGGGGCGGTTTCTCAGGCTCAATCCTGCCTGGGAGGAGACGCTCGGCTATCCGCGGCCGGAGCTGCTGGATCAGCCCTATATCGGATTCGTCCATCCGTCCGACCAGGAGGCCACGCTCGCCGTCGCCGAGCGGCTCAGCGCAGGCGAGATGCTGGTGACCTTCGAGAATCGGTATCGCTGCCGCGACGGAAGCTACAAGTGGCTTTTATGGAATGCGTGCCCGAGCATGGCCGAGAAGCTGATCTATGCCACCGCGCGGGACATCACCGAACGGAAATCGGCCGAGGCAGAGCTGCAGCAGGCATACGGCGAGCTGGCGGAACGGGAGTCCGCATTGCGCCAGGCCCTCGAGGAGCTCCGTCAAACCCACCGCGCCCTCAAGGCCTCGCAGCTCGTCCTGATCCAGGCCGAGAAGATGGAATCCCTGGGCACGCTCGCGGCCGGCATTGCGCACGAGGTCAAGAATCCGCTCCAGATCTTGCTGACCGGCGTGCAGCTCCTCCAGGGGCAGCTGGGTGCCACGCCGGGGCCCGCCGCCCAGGTCCTGCAGGATATGCGCGAGGCGGTCCACCGCGCCGACGGCATCGTGCGGATGCTGCTGAACTACGCGTCGGCACATCATCTGGAGCCCCAGACCCAGCCGCTGGGCCCCATCATCGAAAACGCCTGCGGCCTCGTCAAATACCCCCTCCAGCAGCACCGCGTCGATTTCGAGAAGGACGTGCCGGAGACGCTTCCAAATCTCTCCATGGACCGAGCCAAGATGGAGCAGGTGTTCGTCAACATCTTCATCAACGCCATCGACGCCATGCCCGACGGCGGGAAACTCACCGTCAAGGCCCGAACGATCCGCGAGGCGCCGGAGGGATTGGTTCGCGAGTTTCCGCCCGGCGCCGTGCTGGTCCGCATCTCCATCCTCGACACTGGATCCGGCATCTCAGAGGAATGCCTCGGCAAGGTGTTCGATCCGTTCTTCACGACCAAGCCCGTGGGGCAGGGGACGGGGCTCGGATTGTCCGTCGTGCGGCAGATCATCACGTGGCACGGGGGCCATGTCCGGATTCGGAACCGGCTGCCCCGCGGCACTCGAGTGGATATCTATCTCAGTCCGACCCATCGGCCCTCCGAGGAGCGGATCGAAACCCATCAGGAATACAGCATATGAAGCGTCGCAAACGCATATTGATCGTGGATGACGAAGCCAGCCTGACCCGGTTGCTCAAGCTCAGCCTCGAAGGCGCCGGCCCATACGAGGTTCGAGTCGAGAATGAATCGGCGGCCGCCGTGGACGCGGCGCACGAGTTTCGTCCGGACCTGATCCTGCTCGATGTCCTGATGCCCGGGCTGGATGGCGGGGAGGTCTGCCATCAGCTCGAGCGGCAGGCAGGCGGGCAGAAGGCGCCCGTGGTTTTTCTGACCGCTGCCGCCAAGAAGGAGGAGATCGACAAGCGGGGCGGCATGATCGGCGGATACCCATTCCTGGCCAAGCCGGTCGACCTCGAGGAGTTGGTCCAGTGCATCGAGAAGCACACGCCGGCCCCAAGACAATGGGGTCGCGTCTAAATATTTGATTCGGATGAAAAGCAAGTAGTTTGTCAGCAGGGGTATTGGGGGATCGGCCGGTGGCGGTGGGCGTTCGTTCTGTCAACTCCCAGGGCGGATCCTGTGAGCCAGCCAAATCCGCCGATCCAAAACCGCAACCGCAAGACCCCCGGAACGCCCGGGACGCCCCATCGGCCGCTTCGGGCCCCAACAGACCGCACCCCCAAGGCTTACGGCGCCATCGGCGCACCCGCCGGCGACAGGATCCGCCCCATCCCTTGCTCCAGTTGCCACACCTCGCGCCGAATCCACCGCTTCACGTTGCACGCCGCCCCGATGAAATCGTTCTGCAGCCTGACTTTCTCCAAACCCCGATACCGGGCCTGACGCAGCCCGTGTCCCCGGACCCGCTCGCTCTGCGTTCCTTCCATGGCGTTACGGTGTTTCATCCGACGCTGGAACGGCTCGGTCTGCTGCTGCCGACGCCGCCCCTGCAACACCGTGTGATGCTCCCCCACCACGATCGTGCGGTGCCGCTGCTCCTTCCCCACACAGTGCCGCCTGAAGGCACAGCCCTGACAATGCGTGCTGAACTCAAACCGGTAGCTGA
>CAYWIM010000141.1:0-6177 GCA_964458325.1 uncultured Verrucomicrobiota bacterium | reverse complement strand
CTGGAAGCGGCTGCCCCAGCATGCTCCCTGAAAGCGATTGCCGAGCGTGTGGCCCCGAAACGGCGGTCTGCCCAGCACGCCGCCGCATCGTCTCTCGCAAGCCTGCTCTGGTTTCCCTCCCCCCGCGAGGATCGAGCGGGGGGAGAAGAATTTTGCCCTGCACCCTCGGATTCGGGGCGCCGGTTTTCGGACGTGCCTCCGCGGATGCCCTGGGGGTAGGATGCCTGCGATGACGAGTGAGATGTTACCCCCAGCGCCGCCGGTTGGTCCAGCGCCCAACCACCAGCCCGGACAACCCAAGGTGCTCCGGATCGCTGTCTATCCCGGAGACGGCATCGGAATCGAAGTGATCGAGCAGGCATGGCGGGTGCTCGAGGCGGCCCAGGCCCGGCTCGGCGGGTTTCGCCTCGAAGGCGAGCGGTTTCCATGGGGCGCCGACTATTTCATGAAGCATGGCTGCGCGGCGCCGCCGGATATGCTCGATCGGCTGGCGTCTTTCGACGCGATCCTGCTGGGCGCGCTCGGCGATCCGGCGCGGCTGCCGGATGGGGTGACGCTCGAGCCCCTGGTGCGGATCCGGCAGGGCTTCGACCAGTTTGCGTGCGTGCGTCCGAGCCGCTTGTTCCCGGGGTTGGCGGCGCCGCTGGGGCGGCGTCCGCTGATCGACCTTGTCGTAGTCCGGGAGAACTCGGAAGGGGAATACGTGTCGTGCGGCGGCCGGTTCCGGGAAGGGCTCGAGGGCGAGATCGCCCTCGAAACAGCGGTCCATACCCGGGCGGGGATCGAGCGGGTGCTGCGGTTTGGATTCGACCTGGCCCGGCGTCGGCGCGGGCGCCTGACGATGGTCACCAAGTCCAATGCTCTGCGGCACGGGATGGCGCTATGGGACGAGTGCCTGGAGGCGGTCCGCGCCGATTACCCGGAAATCGCCGCGGACAGGCAGCACGCGGATGCGGCGGCGATGAACCTGGTGCGTGCGCCGGAGCGGTTCGATGTGCTGGTGGCGTCGAATCTGTTCGGCGACCTCCTGAGCGATCTGGCGGCAGCCATCACCGGCGGGCTGGGCCTGGCGCCCAGCGCCAACCTCGATCCGTCCCGGCGGCGCCCGAGCATGTTCGAGCCGGTCCACGGCTCGGCGCCGGATATCGCGGGGCGCGGCCTGGCCAATCCGGCGGCGGCCATTCTGAGCGGGGCGATGATGCTCGGGTGGCTGGGGTGCGCCACGGCGGGCTATGCGATCGAGGCGGCCGTCGAGCGGGCCCTGGACGCCGGCCACCGGACTCGGGACCTGGGCGGAACGCTCGATACCGCGGAGATGGCGGACCGGATCATCGCGAACCTGGCCGGCCCGCCATAGAGAGACGGCTCAGCCGTATTTCTTGTTGAGCTGATCGATGGCCTTCTTGCACTTGGCGGTGCTTTTCCATGCATCCGGCCAGAAGCAGAGATCGATGGTCCACCAGTCGTCGGGGCAGCCGGCGGCGACCAGGGCGGGCATGAACTCGTCGAACTTGAGCCGTCCCTGGCCAAAAGGTGGATGAGCGGACGTGCCGTGCTCATTCAAGGCGCCGTTGGAGTCGATGAGATGGACGCGGCCGATCTTGCCGGTGAGCTTCTCGGCCAGCTCGCGGATGCCGCCGGGCAGGGTCTCTTTCTTGCCGGGCTGGCGCGCGCCGTTGACCGCCACATTGTCCGCATGACAGGTGTCGAACATGACCATGAACTGGTCGTGGTTGACCGCGTCGACCACGCGGAAGACGTCGGATGGTTTGTTGAAGGCATAGCCGGGCTCGAACTCCCAGACAATGCGGACGCCGCGGTCGGCGGCTTCCTGGGCGCAACGTTTCCAGGTGCTGACCACCCGCTTGAAGGCGGTCTCATAGGGGACCGCCGGGCGGTCGGCGGGCGGCTTCTCACCGGGGATCTTGCCCAGGACCCCGGGCGGCTCGGTCGTGTCCACGCGGATGACATCGATGCCGAGCAGCTCGCAAAACTCGAGGTTCTTGCGGAACGCGGCCAGATACGACTTGTTGTCGGGAGCGGTGATGAGGCGTTCGGCCCACAGATCGGCGGCCAGGCCGCTGCATCCCAGCCCCTGCGATTCCCACGTGGACCGGATCGCCGCGCACAAATCCCGATAGGCCGCGGCGGGATCTCGATGCCAGCTCGCTGCCGTCCACCCCGTAGTCGGATTGGGATGAATACCAAAGCCGCCCAGCTCGAGCCCGTCGAAATTAAGCTTCTTCAGCCCCGCGACAATCTCCGAAAACTCGATGGGACGCTTCTGGTTGAATACAAAAGCCCAGGTGCCAATGGATATTCGTTTCATGTTGGATCGTCGATTTTTGTCGAGTGTTTACCGCAGACAGGCCGGTTTGCCAACGGAATTCGAAGGTTCAGCCCCCGTTCCACAGGCCCGGAATGGCCCGTCCGCAGTCGGGACAGCACCCATCGGGGCCCAGGCGGCGGTCGAGCACGTCGAATCCGCGCCGCCGGATCAGCGTCGAACCGCAGTGCGGGCAGCGGGTGTTTTCCCATTCAGCAAGCTGGCTGGGGAGATTCCCCGCATAGACGAAATGGAGGCCGGCCTCGACACCGATTTGCGCGGCGCGCAGGAGATCCTCGGCGGTCGTCGGGCGGCCGTCGGTCATCCGGTAATCCGGGTGAAACGCGGTGATGTGCCAGGGGATGTCGGGGCTGACGGAGGCCAGGAACCGGGCGATGGCTTCGAGCTCGCCTGGCAGATCGTTGAATCCAGGCACCAGCAGGGTGACGACCTCGAGCCAGATGCCGGACGCATGAGCCCGGCGGATCGTGTCCAGCACGGGCGCAAGCGTTCCCCCGAGCCGGCGATACCGCCGATCATCGAATCCCTTCAGATCGACCTTGCACGCGGAGATCCAGGGGCGCAGGTAATCGATCGCCTCCAGGGTTGCGTAGCCGTTGGAGACGATCGCGCCAGGAAGCCCCGCGGCCTTGCCCTGCCGGAAGACCGCCACCGCCCACTCGGATGTGATCAGCGGCTCGTTGTAGCTCGAGATCAGAAAGGACGCCCCCATGCGCTTGGCCTCGTGGGCCAGCGCCGCCGGATCGACCGGCTGGACATGCAGGCGATCGGCCTTCTCGCGGAGCCCCTGGCTGCTGATCCAGTTCTGACAATACCCGCAGTGGAAGTTGCATCCCAACATGCCGAACGTGAGGGCATTGGAGCCGGGCTGGACATGAAAGAAAGGCTTCTTCTCGATCGGATCGCATTGGACGCCGGCGACGTATCCGAACGGGACGCGGAGCTGGCCCCCGGCGTTGGATCGGACCCGGCAGAGGCCGCGCCGGCCGGGGCGGATCCGGCAGCGATGCGCGCAGGCAAGGCAACGGATCCACCCGTCCTCGAGCCGGCACAACTCGCCTGGGGCCGTGAGGGCGTCCAGGCGCGCCTCGAGGGTGTTCCCAGGCCCCGGCGCCGGTTTGTCTGGCGAAGGTTCCGTGCGCGCCTGAGCGGGTGTTTGGCGGGGTGGCATCTGCCGAGGGTTTTTACCGCTCTCTGGTGTCAGAGAGCAGGCCCTCCCTGGGAGTCCCGGAGCCGGGGGAGCCAGACCAGCGCCACAAGCCGCACGGTCACCTGCGCGCGGCTCGGGCGCAGCTCGATCCTCTCGAGCGGCTCGGAAGACAGATCGTGGGCGGCCGCCAGCTTTTCGGTCTCGGCCTCGAACTCGGCTTCGAGGTCGCGCAGCTTCTGCTGGATGGACTCGATGGTCTCCTCGGCGCGGGCGACGTCGCCGGCCTGCTGCATCTGGCGGCCGACGCCGCGCGCCGCGGTCGTCGCGCGGGAGAGCGTGCCCAGCGAGACCGCCTTGCGGCCGACGAATGCGCCGAGCAGCGTCGAGCCCAGCGAGAGGACGGTCTGCATTTTCGCCTGGCGCGCCTGGCCGGCCTCGCGATCGCGCGCCTGCTCGGCCCGGCGCAGGCGCTCCTCGAGGGCGGCCGTCTTCGGAGCGTATTTCCTCCGCAGCTTCTCGACGGCCTCGTCGCGCTGCTCCCGCGCCGCCTGCTGGAGGCGAATCCGGAAGTCGCGTTCTTCCTCGTCCGGCTTCGAGACCATGCCCCGCTCGGGAGAGCTGAGCAGCGCCAGCCGGCGATGGTCGCAAATCCATTGCTCGAAATCCCGGGTCCAGAGCGCGTAGTTCTTCGGCTGCCCGGCCGCGGCTGGGCAGGGGGCAAACTGGCCGGCTGCGGGCTCGGTCTGCAATGCGCCCACGGCCAGCTCGATCTCCTCCGCCGCGGCCCAATCGACCGGCAAAGGCCCTTCCTGGAAAGGCGCCATGACGGTCACCTCGATCAGGTGATCGATTCGAGCCTTGGCATCCGCAAACCGCGCCTGTCCATGCCCCAACAGGCGCGGCTCGTAAATCAGCCGCTGGCCTGGGTGGAGATTGGCCTGCAACGGCGCGAAATACTGGGGCACGCCAGCGGGCATCACGGGTCTTCCGACGGAAGCGGGAACCGTTCCGGCTCCGAGGGTGGTCCCGGAGGAGGATGCGGCGGGCGAGGGCGAGGGCGCCAGCGCGGGCGGCGGCGGAGCGGCCGTGGCGGCTGGCGCAGTCGCGGTTGGCCGAAGCGGGTCGATCAATGCCTTGATCTGAGCTCGGGAGAGCGGGCCGCGGAGGTAGGACATCGCCCAGCGGCACTCGAAGAGGATCGGTTCGTCCTCGTGGACGCTGTGGAGGAGAAACACGCGGGGATCGAGCCCGGCCAGGAGACGCTCGAAAGCGGCGCGATCGAAGCGGGCGCCCTGAGCGGTGGCGGCGCCCTCGAGGCCTTCGAGGATGCGGGCCTGGTCGCGCTCGGTCTGGAGCCGGCCGATGAACCAGGAGCCGATGTTGGCCAGACCCTTGTAATCGAGATCGACCGGATTCTGGGTGGCCAGCACCACCCCCAGGCCGAAGGCGCGGGCTTGCTTGAGCAGATACAGCAGCGGACGCTTCGCGGGCGGATTGGCCACCGGCGGGAAAAACCCGAAGATCTCGTCCATGTAAAGCAGGGCGCGCAGGCTGCTGGTCCCCGATTGGGTTCGCATCCAGGCGCGGACGCGATTCAGGATCATGGTGACCACCCATTGGCGTTCTGCGTCGCCGAGATGGGCGATCGAGAGGATCGCGATCCGGGGCCGGCCCGTGGCCGTATAGAGCAGGCGCTGGATATCCAGCGGGTCGCCTTCGCCCCAGCGGGCAAAACCGGGCGAAGCCAGCACCTGGTTGAAACGCAGCGCCAGCTCGAACCGCTCCCGAGCCGGATAGAATGTCTCGAGATCCATCACCCCCATTCGCGCAAAGGGCGGCGTCTGGATCTCCTGGATCAGCGCGCCCAGCTCGGGGGCATGCTCCTGATGCCAGTGATGCCGCAGCAGCTGGGCCAACAGAATCGCCGCGCGGTCCTGGACCGGATCCACCGTCAGCCCCGCCAGGCCAAACAGGCCGGCCACGGTCGATTCGACGTGTTCCTGTTCGAGCTCGGTGTCCTCGATGACCTCGGGAGGGGGCGGAGTCAGCGAGCCGAACAGCGACACCGGCAGACCCGCGCTGCTCCCGGGCGTATACAGAGCGACCTCCGCGGCCTCCCGCAGCCGGCGGATGCGATCGCCATCCTGGTCCCACCGCGCCAGGCCGGCGCGCCAGCGCTCCGCTTGTTGTGTCGCGAATGCATCGGCCTCCATCCCCTGCCGCCGCGCCTCCTCCGGATCCACCCAGGGCGCAAAGTCCGATGGGCGCAGATCAGGAAATGCCAGCAGCAGGTTGCCCAGGTCCCCCTTGGGATCGATGACCAGGGCGGGAATGCCGTCGATGGCCGCCTCCTCGAGCAGGGTGATCCCCAAACCCGTCTTGCCGCTGCCCGTCATGCCCACCAGCAGGCCGTGCGTCACCAGGTCTCGAGCGTCGAACAGCAGCGTCTCCGGCCCCGATTGATGCGTGCCCGGCTCGCGCCGCCGGCCCAAATAGAACAACCCCAGCTTCTCGTAGTTCTGCATGGTTTCCAAAGATGCCCGGGCTGCTTCCGCGACCCGGTTTCGTTTGTCTGAAGAGCAGATTACGGCCCGTCGCGCCGGTGTCAATGATCCAGCGCCGCCTTGATGGCTGCAAGCCTACCGGCGCGCAGCGGAGTGCGCGCCCTACCTGGCAAGCC
>CAYWIM010000140.1:0-6262 GCA_964458325.1 uncultured Verrucomicrobiota bacterium | reverse complement strand
TCAAGGACGTCGCCTCCGTCCACAGCCAGCCTCCGCGCAGCTGGGATCCCGAGGCCTCCGTGTCGCGGCTGTCGCTGGCGTGAACGAGGGTCGAGGAGGGCCGCGGTCGGCGGCCACAGACCCCGCGAAGAAAAACCTTCTCCCGCAGAGGCGCAGAGAATTCTAACCCGTCGCCCAGTATCGCCGACTTTCCAGTCGGCATCGGAAGCCGATCTTCAGTAACGCCGACTTTCCAGTCGGCACCAGAAGCCTGCCCTGGCTTGGGGTTTGACAAGCGGCCTGGCCGCGATTCTGGCAGTCCGCAAGCTCAAGAAAAAATCATTCTGATTCTGGTTTGGCGGCTTGGCCAAGGCCACTCGGGCCCGGTCCGGCCTGATCTTCGAAAACGCAGCCCATCGGGGCTGCGTTTTTTTTGCCTCGAGGGCCAAGGAGAGGTCGTGGCCGAGGCCGTCCCGGGTCATCCGGTCCCGGCGCATCGGCCATTCGATCCTCACAAGAGCGAGCTCGAGCTTCGCCAGCGGCAGCTCGAAGACCAGCTCCGTTTCCTCTCCCCCCCGCTCGTGCCTCGCGGGGGGAGGGAATGGCCTCCGGTGGCCGTCTGCAGTTCTCCCTGTTCGCCATCAGGAACCAACGGGGGTGCCCGAACAGGCATCCGATTCGACTCGAAGTCAAGCTGGGCTATATTGAATGCATATTATTTATGCACATGAAGAACCCATCCAGTTGGCGGCCGCTGGCGTTGGCGGCGCTCTTTTTCATCGGTTGCTATGGCGTTGCCCAGGAGCTCGAACAGATCCCGGTCCCGCTGCCGCCGGTTCGGCCGATCGTTCGGCCCGCCCCGGCGCCGCGGCCTTTCGCGGGCGCGCTGCCGGGCCGTCCCGCCGATGTCCTGACCGCCCGGTTCCAGGCGACGATTCTCGAGGTCGAGGCGGGCGCGGATCGGCTGCCGCAGATCGAGAACCTGGCCCGGTCGAAGCGCGTGCTGTCCGCCCAGGAGCTGCAGCGCACCCTTTCCAATCAGGGCCCTACCCGGGTCCTTTACAGCTTCGACCAACCCGTCAACGTGTACTCCGAATCGATCCACCTCGGCTCGAGCGAGCCGGTGGTGATCAACTCGCGGATGACCGATCCCGGGCGCGCGATCAACTCGATTCAATACCAGGATGTGGGGATCATCATCCGGCTCTCCGCCCAATCCCCGCCGCGCGACGCCGAACGCAAGGGTCCCGACGTCACCCTGGCGATCGAGCTATCCGCATTGGCGCTGAGCCATGTCGAAATCGCGCCCGGCCGCAAGGCCGTCGCGACCCGCAAGATGTCGCTGGACCATACGGAAACGCTCGCCCTGGGCCAGCCGCGGACGATGCTGCTGGTCCATTCGGCGTCCACGGATCCACAGACCCCGCCGACCACCTACGTGGTATGGTACTTGTTCGCACAGCCCGCAACACCGTGAGAGCCTGATCGGGTAGGGCTCGCGAAAAGGCATAAAGCTGCAAGCTGCGAATTTTGCCTGCGGAATGACGAGTATGACGCGGGAATCCTGATCTTCTTACCCTTGAAAGGTAGGGACGCGTCGCTGAAGCGTCCGCCACGTGACACCTGACACCTGAAACGTGAAGCGTGCCACCCGTTCCGTCTCCCTCGCCCCGCGCAAGCGGGGAGAGGGCGGGGGGAGAGGGGAACCAGCCCCAATCCTCTCACCACGAAGGTCCCAAAGAACACGAAGAGTCTTTTGCCGCAACAATTCGCAATAACACGCAAAAACCGGATTGGCGTTTGTTTTACAGCGGCGCTGTGACATACCGACGCACCATCTTCTGTCCTCGATCCAAAGCGGCAGAGAGGACTGCCGCACTCCGAATTCGTCCGGACCTCGGACGTCCTCGTCCGCAGCAGCGTGCAGCCAGCCAGTTGACAGCGCTGCGGGCCAGGAGGCCCGCGCTCCGAAGGCTGACGCCGGTTCGGACGCCCCCGTTCGCGCGAAGCGTCTTGAGCCGACGAGAATGTCGGCGATCCTTGGGTCTGTGCAAAAATTACTTCCGAATTTCCGCTGGGCAAAGGCCGCGCTCTGGGCCTATTGTGCCCTGCGGTCGATGGGCGGATGGCCCATCGACAGCCGCAGCGCCGGGTCAGGGGAGTCTGCGGAATCGCACAGGGCGCGCGCCCTGGCGCGGCGAGACGGATGGCGCTGCGCACAAACGAGATCGATTGAATTATGTTGGACGACATCCAGGCGCGGGTGAATCAGGTTTCGGATAAGCTGGCGCATTTGCGGAGGTTTCTTTGACGTCGCGAGCGCGCAGAAGCGGCTGGGCGAGCTCGAGGCCCTGATGGCGGGGGAGAGCTTCTGGGCCCAGCGGGACCAGGCGCAGAAGATCATCGACGAATCCACCGGCCTTCGACGCAAGATTGATCCCCTCCTCAAAGCCGAGCGGCAGAACGAGGATCTCCGCGGGCTGCTCGAGCTGGCTCGAGCGGAGGGCGAGGCGGCGCAGGAAGGTCTGCGGCCGGAGCTCGAAGCGGAGGTCGACCGGTTCATGGGCGAGCTCGACGCGCTCGAGCTCAAGGTGTTCCTGAACGGACCCCACGATGCCAACAACTGCATCCTGAGCATCAATGCCGGCGCCGGGGGGACCGAATCGTGCGACTGGGCGAACATGCTGCTGCGGATGTATCAGCGCTGGGCCGAGTCGCGCGGCTGGCAGGTCGAGGTCACGGATGCGCTGGCGGGCGAGGTGGCCGGCATCAAGAGCGCCACGCTCCTGCTGACGGGCGAGTTCGCTTACGGGTATGCGAAGGCCGAGCGCGGCGTGCATCGGCTGGTCCGGATCTCGCCGTTCGACTCGAACAAGCGGCGGCACACGAGCTTTGCGAGCGTGGACGCGATCGCCGAGCTGAGCGCCAGCGAGGAGATCCAGCTGCCGCCATCGGAGCTGGAGATGGATACGTTCCGGTCGGGAGGCAAAGGCGGCCAGAACGTGAACAAGGTGGAGACGGCGGTCCGGATCAAGCACGTCCCGACCGGGCTGGTGGTGGCGTGCCAGAGCCAGCGCTCGCAGCATCAGAACCGCGCCACGGCGTTGCGGATCCTCCTGGCCAAGCTCAATGCGCTGCGCGAGGACGAGCAGCGCCAGGAGATGGAGAAGTTCTACGGCGAGAAGGGCAGCATCTCGTGGGGCAACCAGATCCGAAGCTACGTGCTCCAGCCCTATCGCATGGTCAAAGACCTCCGGACCGGCGTCCAGACCAGCAATGTCCAGGCCGTCCTCGACGGCGATCTGGATCCGTACGTCCACGGGTGGCTGCGCGCCGGGTGCCCGGTCAAACGCATGGCCGGCGCCCGCGACGACGAGGGCGAGGAATAGGAGCCGTTCTCGATGAACCTCCCCGGCTCTCCGCCTCATGACCTCGGCGGCCACGATCGGCGCGACCATGGCTGATGCGGTTCCAGTCAAGCTCGCTCCAGGCGGGGGCGGGCCCGAGCTGCTGTCGCCCGCGGGCGATTGGGCGTGCGCCCGTGCCGCGGTCGAGAACGGCGCCGATGCGATCTATTTCGGGCTCGAGCGGTTCAACGCGCGGATGCGCGCTGACAACTTCACCCTCGAGGATCTGCCGCGGCTGATGGCCTGGCTCCACGAGCGAGGCGTCAAAGGCTACCTCACCTTCAACATCCTGGTGTTTCCAGATGAATGGACCCAGGCCGAGCGCGAGCTCCGGGCGATCATCGCCGCCGGCGCTGACGCCGCCATCGTCCAGGACGTCGGCATCTGCCGCCTGATCCGCAGCATCTCGCCGGATTTCCCGATCCACGCATCGACGCAGATGACGATTTCCAGTGCGGCAGGGGTCGAGTTCGCGCGCGAGCTGGGCTGCTCGATGGTGGCTCTGGCTCGGGAATGCTCGATCGCTGAGATCGCTCGAATCCATGCCGCCGCGGCGGGCCCGGTACCGGATCGCGCGCCTGCGCTCGAGGTGTTCGTTCACGGGGCGCTCTGCGTGGCCTATTCCGGCCAGTGCCTCACGAGCGAATCCCTGGGCGGCCGATCCGCCAACCGGGGCGTTTGCGCCCAGGCATGCCGCCTGCCCTACGAGCTGGTTCGGGACGGCCAGCCGGTCGATCTGGGCGATCGCCGCTACTTGTTAAGCCCGCAGGATCTGGCCGGGCTCGAGCTTCTGCCCGATCTGATCCGCGCGGGGGTTCGGACCCTGAAGATCGAGGGACGCCTGAAATCGGCCGAGTATGTCGCCAATATCACCCAAGTGTACCGCCGGGCGATTGACCGGCTGATGGCGTCGTCCGCGCCCGAATGGACCGTGTCGTCGAGCGATCGGTATGCGATCGAGATGGCCTTTTCGCGCGGGCTCCACACGGGCTGGCTCCGCGGCATCAACCACCGGGAGCTGGTCCACGGGCGATTTGGCAAGAAGCGGGGCGTGTATCTGGGGCAGGTGACGCGGGTGCGAGGCGATCGAGTCGCCGTGCGTCTTTTGAGCCCGCTGAAGCCCGGGGATGGCGTGGTGTTCGACGGCGGGCGGCCGGATCAGCCCGAGGAAGGCGGCCGGGTGTATGAGGTGACCATGCGAGGCCAGCAAGCCTGGCTGGGATTCGGCCGGGGCGACCTGGACCTGCGCAGGATCAAGGCCGGCGATCGCCTCTGGAAGACCAGCGATCCCGAGCTCGAACGGCGCCTGCAGCGGACGTTTCAGCCTGAGGCGCCGCAGTTCACACGGCCGCTCGACATCGAGGTGGAAGGATCCGCCGGCGAACCGCTCCTCCTGCGTGCCAAGGACGGGACCGGCCTTGTCGTGGAAACGCGATCGACGGTCCCGCTGGCGCAGGCTGACCAGCACCCGTTGGATGAGCAGCGGCTGACGGCCCATCTGGGGCGCCTGGGCGGGACACCGTTCCGGTTGCGCCGGCTGACCCATCGGCTCGAGGGCCCCGTGATCCTGCCCCTCAGCGAGCTCAACCGGCTCCGACGCGAGACGGTCACCCGCCTCCTGGAACAGCGCAGAGCCGGCCCTCGATGGACCCTCAGAACCGACCCGGCCGATCTCGTCGCGAACAATCCCCCTCTCCCGGCCTTCGGCCACCCTCTCCCCCACGGTCCGCGGGCGAGAGGGCAGGAAGAGGAGGCGTCCTGCGTTTCAGGGATTCCCATGGCCGAGTCCGGATCCTCGGCGAACTCGAATCCGGCGGCGCACGAGCCCGAGATCATTCCGTTGGTCCGGACGATGCCGCAGCTCGAAGCCGCCATCGAGTCCGGGGCTGGCACGGTGTATTGCGAGTTTGACGATCCCCGGCAATTCCCGCAAGCGGTTCATCAGGTCCGGGCCGCCGCGAACGCTCCGCGACCCCGCCTCGAAGTCTGGCTGGTCCCGCCTCGGATCACCAAGCCGGGCGAGGAGGCGATGCTGGGCCCGATCAGGGACGCCGGAGCCGATGGGCTGCTGGTGCGCAACTACGATCATCTGGCGGGTTTCGCGGGGATGCGCCGGCGCGGCGATTTCTCGCTGAACGTCGCCAACCCGTCCAGCGCCGAGCACTTCATCCGGCGCTACGGGCTCGAGCGGGTGACCGCCGCTTACGATCTGAACGGTTCGCAGCTCGAGGATTTGCTTCGCGGGGCGCCGCCGGCATGGTTCGAGATCACCATCCACCAGCACATGCCGATGTTCCACATGGACCACTGCGTGTTTTGCGCCTTCCTGTCGGCGGGAGCCGATCATCGGACCTGCGGACGGCCGTGCGAAAAGCACCAGGTCCGGCTCCGCGACCGAGTCGGGATCGAGCACCCGGTTCGGGCGGATGCCGGGTGCCGCAACACGGTGTTCAACGGTGTCGCTCAGACCGGTGCGGAGTGGGCGTGCCGCCTGGCTGCCCTCGGCGCCCGCGTGTTCCGCGTCGAGTTTGTCGACGAGCCGCCCGACGTCGTAAGCCGAACGCTCGCCCAGTACCGGCGGCTGTTGCGGGGGGAGATCGCGGGCGATCAACTGGCGCGCGCTTTGGGGCTGATGAGCTACGTCGGCATCAGCCGAGGCCCGGAGCAGCCGGCAGCGGCTTGGTGACGCCGACTTTCCAGTCGGCATCGGGGGCCGGTGGCTTCAGTAACGCCGACTTTCCAGTCGGCCTTGGAAGCTGATGCCGGTTGGAAAACCGGCGATACGGTAACGCCGACTTTCCAGTCGGCCTTGGAAGCTGATGCCGGTTGGGAAACCGGTGATACGGTAACGCCGACTTTCCAGTCGGCATTGGATG
>CAYWIM010000139.1:0-6457 GCA_964458325.1 uncultured Verrucomicrobiota bacterium | reverse complement strand
CGTCCGCGGTCCGGAAGGATCGGAGCGCGGGCCTCCTGGCCCGCAGCGCGGTCGGGTGACGGGCTGCAGGCTGCTGCGGACGAGGACGTCCGCGGTCCGGAAGGATTCGGAGCGCGGGCCTCCTGGCCCGCAGCGCGGTCGCCTGACGGGTTGTAGGCTGCTGCGGACGGGGACGTCCGCGGTCCGGAAGGCTGTCGGCTGACGGGCTGTAGGCTGCTGCGGACAAGGCGTCCGCGGTCCGGAAGGATTCGGAGCGCGGGCCTCCTGGCCCGCAGCGCGGTCAGCTGAACGGTTCGAGGCTGCTGCGGACGGGGACGTCCGCGGTCCGGAAGGATCGGAGCGCGGGCCTCCTGGCCCGCAGCGCGGTCGGGTGACGGGCTGCAGGCTGCTGCGGACGAGGACGTCCGCGGTCCGGAAGGATTCGGAGCGCGGGCCTCCTGGCCCGCAGCGCTGTCGGGTGACGGGCTGCAAGCTCCTGCGGACGGGGACCAGCCTGCGCCTCGGCGGCCACTTCCAGAGGTTTTATGGGCGGGCAATACGATCCGTGATGAATCGCCGTGCCCAGCGGGCATAGGTGTCGTCGGCCGGCAGCGATTCGAGTCGAGATTCGAGTTCGAAGTACTGACTGGCCGGCACGTCTACGGGGACGCCATGCGAATCGAGCTTCTCCCCAGCGACTGCTTCGGCCAACTCGGCCAGCCAGGTCGGGGCGGGCAGACGCGAATCCGCGATTTCCCAGATCCGCACTTGATAATCGAATGGCGCGGTGGCAATCCGGTGTCCGTCCGGGCTGAATTGTGCGTGCTCGACCAGCGTGCGATGGCGGAGTCCGGTAGCGAGGCGGAAACCGGTATGCGCATCCCAGAGGCCGGCGTTGCCGTCGACCGAGGCCGTCAGCAGGCGCCGGCTATCGGGCGAGAACACAGCCCAGTTGACTCGGCCTTCATGGGCGAGGGGTTCGCCGGCTGGCTGGCCGCTTCGCCAATCCCAGATCCGAGCGGTTTCATCCGCG
This sequence comes from uncultured Verrucomicrobiota bacterium, assembly GCA_964458325.1. Taxonomy (GTDB): domain Bacteria; phylum Verrucomicrobiota; class Verrucomicrobiia; order Limisphaerales; family UBA1319; genus JAGMXM01. The sequence continues at coordinate 5,445 of CAYWIM010000139.1, read as the reverse complement.
GAAGCGGTGACGATCCACTTGCCATCGGGACTGAATTGGGCGGAGAGGACCGGCGCGGTGTGCCGCAAAGGGGATCCGTGGATGGTTCCCGAGCCGGCATCCCAAACTCTGGCTGAATGATCCCACGAGGCTGTGACGATCTGTTCGCCGGACGGATTGAACTGGGCACTGACGACGACATCGTCGTGTGGCAGCGGTGGGGATCGAGGTTCGCCGGTGGCGACGTTCCAAAGGCGGGCAGTGTGGTCGGTGCTGGCGGTGACGACGGTTTGGCCATCGGGGCTGAACCGGGCGGCTCGCACCGAGTCATTGTGCCGAAGGGGTTGTCCTCGAGGCCGGCCGGAGGCGCAATCCCACACTCGAGCCGTTCGGTCGTCCGAGGCGGTGACAACCATGCGGCCATCCGGGCTGAACGCGGCGTCCAAAACGGCTCCTTCATGCGGGAGAGACGGAGACAATGATTGTTGGCCCTGGCCATCAAAAATCTGAGCGGTCCCGTCCCCCATCGCAATGACCAGCGAGTTGCCATCGGGGCTGAACCTTGCGCAGCGGACACCTCTCAGCGATGCCATGGCCGGCCCTTCGGAGGCGCGACCTGTTTCCGCATTCCAGATGTGGACCTGATTGGGGGAAACCGCCAGGATTCGGCGGCCATCGGCGGACCAGTCCACCGAAATAATCCGCATCTTATGGGGCAGGGCATGGACCAGGGCGCGACTGGGCCGGACGTCCCAGACCTGGGCGGTGCGATCGGCGGATGCAGTGAGCAGCCGCTGCCCATCCGGGCTGAACTCGGCGGCCCAAACCGCGTCATGATGACGAATGAACTCGGTGATCGGTTCCTGGGTGCGGACATCCCAGACGCGCGCGGTCTTGTCCCTCGAAGCGGTCGCGACGCGGTGTCCATCGGGGCTGAACCGGACATCACGAACGACATCTTCATGCTGGAGTGGTTGTCCCATGGGCTCCGCGGTTTGCGTGTTCCAAAGCCGGGCTGTCTTGTCCCAGGATGCCGTAGCCAGGATCGAGCCATCGGGGCTAAAAGCAACGCGCATGACGCTGGCCGCGTGCGCGAATGGTTGTCCAATCGCCTCGCCCGTCCGAGCGTGCCAAACCTGCGCTCGGCCGTCCGCGGATGCGGTGGCGACTTGCCGTCCATCCGGACTGAACACGGCGTGGGTGACCTCGCGCCGGTGGCGCAGCGGTGGACTGGCGGGCTTGCCCGTGGCGGTTTCCCAGACACGAGCGGAGTAGTCGTCAGAGGCGGTGGTCACGAGCAGGCCGTCGGGGCTGAATTCGACGGTATTAACCCAGGCATCGTGCTTGAGGTCGATGCCCATCGGCTTGCCTGCGATCGAGTCCCACAAGCGCGCGCCCCCATCCTTGCAGGCCGTGGCGACCCGGCTGCCATCCGGACTGAACACCACCCAGGAGATCCAATTCGAGTGGAGCATCGGGGGTGTGAGCGGAACGCCTGTGGCAGCGTCCCAGATCCGGGCGGTGCCGTCGATCGAACCGGTTGCGACGCGCCGGCCATCCGGACTGAACGCTGCCACCAGAGGGTGGACGCCGGCCATGAACTCGCCCGGCTTGACGAGGCTCGGATCGTGTCGCAACAGGGGGGTGATCGGCTGGCCCGTCGCTGAATCCCAGACGCATGCGCTGTTATTGCGCGCGGCCGTGAGGATTCGGCGGCCATCCGGGCTGAACCGCGCGGAAGTCACCAGATCGAGCTGGACGAGGGGCGGAATCGCGGGAAGTGCGTAGTTCCGATGCATGAGTTCGTTCATGAGCCACTCGGTGGCGACGGGATCGTTTGGATCCTGGCGGAACAGGGAGGCCAAAACCGATAGCGCCCGAGCGGACTTGCCGCGAGCGAACAAGTATTGTGCGCCCCGGAGCTCGAGCCGGCGGAGGCTGGCCTCGGCGTGTTGGCGTTGATGGATCGCCTCGCGGCGGCCGTCGTCGGCTTCTTTCTCGGCGGCCAATGCGCGATCCCGTTGTTGGCTCGCCCGCACGAATCCGATCGCCGCCAGGATGAATCCAATCATGAGGGTCAGGCTCACGCTGGCCGCCAGGGCGACCCCACGCGATGCCGTCGCACGAATTTCCTGGTGCGGTAGAGTTTGCTGGGCGGGCCGGCGGCCACGGGTTCATGGTTCAGATGCCGCTGGACGTCGAGGGCGAGCGTGTGCGCCGTCGCATAGCGGCGCGCACGGTCCTTCTCGAGGCACTTCATCACAATCCAGTCCAGATCGCCTTCGAGTTGGCGAGCGAGGGCGTTGGGATCGGCGTGGCGGCGCTCCGCGATTTCGCGATGGGTGCCTCCCAAGCCATGAAGGACCGTCGATGGACGGGCTGGCTCGGTTTCCCGGATCATGCGCCGCATTTCGTCCAAGCCCGCCCGTCGGAGTGTTTCCTGGTCGAACGGCGTTCGGCCGGTCAGCAGCTCGTACAGCAGGACGCCCAGCGCATAGATGTCGGAACGCGTATCCACATCGACGCCGCTGAACTCGGCCTGTTCGGGGCTCATGTAGGCGGGGGTGCCAATGAACTCCTCGAATCGGGTGAACAGGGTCTTCGTCGTCAGCCGTTGCCCGATGGCTTTGACGACGCCGAAATCGATGATTTTGGGCATCGGCTCGCCATCGATCGTCGTGATCAGAATGTTGGCCGGCTTGAGATCGCGATGGATGATGCCTTTCTGGTGGGCGTGCTCGACGCCATGACAGATCTGGACGAACAGGTGCAACCTGTCCTGGGTCGAAAGATGACGCTGGTCGCAATACTCCGTAACGGAAATGCCCCGGACCAGCTCCATCACGAAATACGGCCGGCCGCTCTCGGTCGCCCCGGCATCGAGCACACGAGCGATGTTGGGATGATCCATCATCGCCAGCGCCTGCCGCTCGGCTTCGAACCGGGCGATCACCTCGCGGGTATCCATGCCGGCCTTGATGATCTTGAGGGCGACCATCCGCTGGACCGGTTCGAGCTGCTCGGCCATGAACACCAGGCCGAATCCGCCCTCGCCGATCTGCTGAAGGAGCTTGTAGCGCCCGATCACCGTGCCGGGCCCTTCGCGGATGAGATCCTCGGCTCGTGGAACGCGACGTGGCTGCATGAAGGCGCCGGCCTGCTGATGCGCCTTCAACAGGGACTCGACCATCTGGCGCAGCCGAGCATCCTGGCCACAGGCTTGTGCCAGGTAGAGATCGCGCTCGGCGGAATCTCTCAACTCGAGCGCATCCGCGAAGATCTCGCGCACCGGCTTCGAGATGTCATCGCTCATGGTTGCCCCCTCACGATCTCAGGTCCGGCCCGCCCCGCTCGCCATCGCGCAGCGCCCGGTAGAGCCATGCCCGGCCAAAGGCCCACATCCGATCGGCGGTCCGGCGCGAGACTCCGAGCATCTCGGCCGTCTGCTCGTCCGTGAGCCCGGCGTAGAACCGCAACTTGATGAGTTCTACCGTGTTGGGATCGGTGGCCGCCAATTCCTGCAAAGCCTCGTCCAGGGCCAGCAATTCCGGTGGCGGCGTAGATTCGGCCAGCTCGATTTGGTCCAAATTCACGCGCTGGAGCCGGCCCCCGTGGCAAGAAGACAACTTCCGGCGGGCGTTTTCGATGAGGATTCGCCGCATGGCTTCGGCGGCGGCGGCGAAGAAATGGCGGCGGCCATCCCACCTCGGCACTTCTCCATCGGGTCCGGGGACGACCAGGCGCAACCAGGCTTCGTGGACGAGCGCGGTGGCCTGCAGGGTTTGACCGGCTTTCTCGTTGGATAGTTTACGTGCCGCCAGCCGTCGCAATTCGTCATAAACCAGGGGCAGCAACTCCTCCGCCGCACGAGGCTCCCCGCGCTCGATGGCGCTCAAGATCTGCGTGACGCCGATCACGACACTTCCCCCCGCAGGCTGACCGTTGGCTTGGATACAGCAATATCATGTCCAAACCGAAGTCCCGCTGGCAAGCCGAAATCCTGCGCCATGATTTGGTTGACTGCGGAGAGCGCATGTGAAGGATCTAAAATTATGAAAACCGAAAATCGAAGAACCTTTCTAAAGAAGACCGGGACGGCCTTGGCTGCCGGAGGTTTCCTCGGGCTCAATCCTGCCGCATGGGGCGCCAACGAGAAGATCGTGCTGGCTCTGATCGGCGGCAATAACCAGGGCCGCGGCGTGGCGCTCAACGCGATCAAGGACGGCGCGGAAATCAAGACGTTCTGCGACATCGACGATGCCATCCTGAGCAAGATCGGCGCCGTCCTCGAGAAAGCTCAGGGCAAGAAACCGGCGCATGAAAAGCTCTTCGAGCGCGTGCTCGAAGACAAAGACATCGATGGCGTGATCATCGCCACCCCGGATCACTGGCACGCGATCCAGACCATCCTCGCCTGCCAGGCGGGCAAGGACGTCTATATCGAGAAGCCGCTGTCGCAGACCATCCACGAAGGCCACATGATGCGCGATGCGGCGCGGAAGTACCGGCGCGTGATGCAGGTCGGAACCCAGCGGCGCAGCGGCGGGCATTTCCGGAGCGCCGTCGAGTATGTGGCATCGGGCAAGCTGGGGAAGGTGTGCTTGATCAAGGCCTGGATGTGCCAGGTCCGGGGCAGCATCGGCCGTCCAGCCGACAGCGCGGCGCCCGCGGGTGTCGATTACGACCGGTGGCTCGGGCCGGCCCCGAAGCGGCTCTTTAACATCAACCGATTCCATTACAATTGGCGGTTCTTCTGGGATTACGGGAACACCGAGCTGGGCAACCAGGGCGTCCATATGCTCGATGTGGCCATGTGGGGGATCCAGGCGCTGCGCGGCGTCGAGAACTGCCTGCCCAAACATATCTCGGGCAGCTCCGGCATTTACTGGCTCGATGACGCCAAGGAAGTGCCCGATACGCAAGTGATGACGTACGATTACGGCGACCTGGCGCTGGTGTGGGAGCTCCACAGCTTCCAAAATGTCCTGCCGCTCGGGGAAGCGACGGCCGGCACCGCGTTCTACGGGACCGAAGCCGGGCTGGTCGTGGACGGCTCCGGATGGAAGGTGTTCACCAAGAGAGGCGAGCCCGCTCTCGTCGAGAAATCGTCGGGCGGATCCCACACCAGGAACTTCCTCGATTGCATCAAGAGCCGCGAGAAGCCGAATGCAGACGTCGAGCTGGGCCGGCTCAGCACGACCATTTGCCATCTGGGCAACATTTGCACCCGGCTCAAGCGCGACATCCGCTTCGATCCCAAGGCGGAGAACTTCGCGAGCGATCGGGATGCGAACGCGCTGCTCACCAAAGAATACCGCGCGCCCTACACGCTGCCGAAAGTGTAAGCGATCGAGCCCGCGGAAAACGGAATTGCGGAAGGTGCGATTTCAAGATTTTCCGTGTGATCGGCATGTTCCGCGGGCACTCCTTGTTGGGGGCGGATTGTTGGCGGCCAGAGGGGAGAAG
>CAYWIM010000138.1:0-6673 GCA_964458325.1 uncultured Verrucomicrobiota bacterium | reverse complement strand
TTTGCAGCTCTTTCAATCCCCTCCCGGGTAACAAAACTTTTGGCGCAATTCGGGGGTCAAGCCCGGGTTGGAAGGGGCGGCATTTCCGCTGGCCAAGGCCCCGGGGATGCGTCAGCATGGAAGCGACATGATCCGATGTCCATCATTGCCATGAGTGACTCGATTTCCCCCATGGATTTGCCCGGCACGATCGATTCCGAATCGGCATTGGACGATTATTTGACGCGGCCATCGCCGGCCCTTGTCGAGCACATTCGAACGCTGAAGGGGCGGCTGGTGATCCTGGGGGCGGGAGGCAAGATGGGGCCGACCCTGGCGGTGCTTGCGCGCCGGGCTGCTCGAGAGGCAGGCCATCGGATCGAGGTCTGCGCCGTCAGCCGTTTCAGCCAGCCGGCTGTTCGGGATTGGCTCGACCAGCACGATGTTCAAACCCTCAGCGTCGATCTGCTCGACGAGGGCTCGAAGCCGCTCCTGCCGGATGCGAGCGATGTGATCTATCTGGTGGGCGGCAAGTTCGGCACGGCGGACAATCCGGCTCGAACATGGGCGGTGAACACGGGGATTCCCGCATGGGTAGCGCCCCGCTACGCCGCGGCTCGCATGGTGGCTTTATCGACGGGCAACGTGTATCCGCTGACGCCGGTGGACCGCGGCGGCTCGATCGAGCAGGATCCGGTCGCGCCTGTGGGCGAATACGCCGCATCGTGCGTGGGTCGCGAGCGGATATTCGAATTCCACTCGCAGGAGAAGGGGCTTGCGGTCGCCTTGATTCGCCTGAATTACGCGGTGGAGCTGCGATATGGTGTTCTGGTGGATCTGGCTGCCCAGGTGCTGGCGGGCCGGCCGATCGACCTCCGGATGGGCCATTTCAACTGTATCTGGCAGGGGGACGCCAACGACATGATCCTGCGGGCGCTCTCGCTGGCGGCCAGCCCGCCGTCCATCTATAACCTGACGGGTCCAGCCACGCTATCGGTGCGGGAGATCGCGGCGCGGTTGGGCCAGATCCTGGACCGCCCCGTGCATTTCCTGCATCAGGAATCGGATACGGCCTTGCTGAGCAACGCGGCGGCGATCGGCCGGGCGCTGGGCCCGGCGCCGACGCCGCTCGAGGCGGTGCTGCGATGGATCGCCCGCTGGCTGGCCCGCGGCGGGAGGCGCTGGAACAAGCCCACCCACTTCGAAGTCCGCGACGGCCGTTTTTAAGGGGGTATGTAAAAGTGAATTCCGAGTTGCACAGACCCTAGACTTGCCATGAACCGACCATGAACGATTTTCCTTTGCCGCCGGCCTGGGTGACAAAGGCGCTCGTGCGCGGGCTGGTCATTCCGGCCCATCCCCTGGCATTGAACGGCCGGCGCCAGTTCGATCGAGTGCGCCAGCGGGCCCTGACCCGGTATTATCATGCGGCGGGCGCGGGCGGTGTTGCCGTGGGTGTGCACACCACGCAATTCGAGATCCGGGATCCGCGGCACAGCCTGCTCGATCCAGTCTGGCGGTTGGCGGCGGAGACGGTCCGCGAATGCGACCGGGCTGCGGGAAGGCAAACGGTGTTGATCGCGGGCCTATGCGGGCCGACGGGCCAGGCGTTGGACGAAGCCCGCCGGGCGCGCGCGCTGGGGTATCATGCCGGCTTGCTATCCTTGGCGGCTTTGAGCAAGGCCAGCGATGCCGCCCTGGTCGCGCATGCCCGCCGCGTCGCGCGCGAGCTGCCGCTGATGGGTTTTTATCTCCAGCCCGCGGTGGGGGGGCGCGAGCTGCCCCTCGCTTTCTGGCGGCGCTTTGTCGAGATCCCGAACGTGGTGGGGATCAAGATCGCCCCGTTCGATCGGTATCGGACGCTGGACGTGGTGCGGGCGGTGGCGGAATCTGGCCGCAGCGATCAGATCGCGCTGTATACGGGCAATGACGATCACATCGTATTGGACCTGCTCTGTCCGCAGGTGATCGGCACGGCGAAGGGCGAGGTGATCTGCCATTTTGCGGGGGGCCTTTTGGGGCACTGGGCGTTCTGGACGCGGAAGGCGGTCGAGCTGCTCGAGGAGTGCCGGCAAGCCCGGCTGCGGAACCAGGCGCCGCGGCGGCTTCTGGCGCTGGCGGGCCCGATCACCGAGGCCAACGCCGCGATATTCGACGCCGCCCATGGCTATGCCGGATGCATCCCGGGCATTCACGAGGTGCTGCGCCGCCAGGGGCTTCTGGCTTCTGGGCACTGCCTGGATCCTCGGCTTCAATTATCTGCCGGGCAGGCGGCCGCCATCGACCGCGTTCTCGATGTGTATCCGCATCTGGCGGATGACGCGTTCGTCCGGGCCGGCCTGGACCGGTGGCTTTTGGATTGAGCCCGGATCGAATCGGAGATAGGATCTGGTCCACAATAACGGAAGGGATGTTGGGTAGACCCGGATAGGATGCTTGCGCCATGAATCCAACCATTACGTCTGATCGAGCAGCGGGGTGTCTTTGCGATTCGACTGGGCCGATGTCGCGGCGCGGTTTTCTGCGCGCGGTGGTTGCGGCCGGGGCTGTCGCGGGGCTGGGTGTGCCGGCCCTGAGAGGCGCGGGAGCTGCCCCAGGAGGCGGACGCCGGACCCTGGTGGTTTTCTCGAAAGTGCACCATAACGAGCTGGGGATGGATTACCGTCAGACCGCCGATTCGGTGGCGGAGGCGGGTTTTGACGGGATCGACTGTCCGGTTCGTCCGGGTGGGCAGGTCCTGCCGGAGCGCGTCGAAGAGGATCTGCCGCGGCTGGCGGCCATCCTGAAGGAGCGCGGCCTGTGCCTGCCGAAGATCACCACGCACATCACCGATCTGGAGAGCGTGCACGCGGAGAAGGTGCTTCGCGTGGCGGCCCAGATGGGAATCCGGCACTATCGGCTGGGGACGTTCACCCTGCCGGATCGCGGAGCTGTGCACGCCCGATTGCGGGAGATCCGGGCGCGGTTCCGCGACCTGGCCGCTCTCAACCGGGAGCTGGGGATCCATGGGCTTTTCCAAAACCACAGCGGCGGGAACGTGGGCGCCGAGGTATGGGACGCATTCGAGACGGTTCGAGGCTATGCGGCGAGCGAGCTGGCATTGGCGTTCGACATCGGGCATGCGACCGCCGTTCTGGGCGACGGATGGCATGCGGTGCTCCAGCTGGTTCGATCCCATGTCGGAGTGGTCTACGTCAAGGATTACCATCGGGCCAGCCGGAAATGGGTTGCTCTGGGGGAGGGCGACGTGGACCGCCGCTTCTTCGCGGTGCTGAAGCAAATGGGCTACGACGGGATTCTTTCGCAGCACTTCGAATACGCCGTCCCCGGGGCCAAAGGCCCGGAACTTGCCCGGAACCTCCAGCAGGCGATGCGGCGCGACCAGGAGACGCTTCGACGCTGGCTGGCCGAGGCGTGATCAGCGAGCGCCGAAAATCCGGAACACGCCGCGCCAGGCGTCGGGCGTGAGCCAGGGATGCCAGAAGGGAGTGATCCCGGCGCGCTGCTGGGCTTCGAGGTCGTATTGCGCCACCACGCTCAGGCTATGGGCGCCAGGCTCGCCTTCGCGCAGCGCATGGAATCCATAAGCATAGCCGGCTCCCAGCTGCCATGTGCCGGAGGGGGAGCGGTAGACCAGGCCTCCGCCAAGCCCGGGATGAAACGTGTGGGCCTGCTCGAATCCGGGCAGGTACTGGACCGTGGCGGCAGACCCGAACATCAACAGGGCCCATCGCTTGCCCGGATCCAGCGGCAAGACATATCTCGCCACGGCGAGGCCGAAGGATTCGGCGCTGATCTCCTGTCCCATGTATCCCGGCACGGTGAGGGGAAATTCGCTCACCAAGGGCAGGTTGCCTCCGAGCCGGAAGCAGCTCATGCGGTCCGCCTGGAGGCTCCCGCCGCCCGTCAGGCTCAGCTCGACGAAATGCTGGCTCTCCGGAAAGGTGTACGCCGCCATGGCGCGCCCCCAGAAGAAATGGGTTTGGCCTTCCCTTCGCCGGTCTCCGCCGAAGCCGTAATCGCCGTGGGCCGACCGGTAATGCGACTCCTGCCAGAGCGATATCTCGCCCGCCATGCGCGGGAAGAGGTAGGGCTCCCGCCCTCCCAGGCGCAAGCCCGTGCGCAGCCGGAACTCGACTCCCTCGGGCGGCAGCTCGAAGCCGGATGCGGTGGCATCATCCCTTTCATAAAAGGGCCGATGGATGCTGCCGCGGATGGTGGCCGTCAGCGGGACCGTTGCATCGGGATTGAGCCGATGGTAGAGGCTGAGGCTTGTCTCGGCGGCGTGCCCGGTGAACGACTCGGTGTCCTCAAAGTTCCCCTGGCGGATCTCGGAGTAGCTGTCGGCGAAGCCGCCTCCGGCCAATCCGATGCCGAGGTCGGTTTGGGGGCCCAGGGCGGAAGCCACGCCCAGTTCCGAATCCAGGTAGACCGGCGCCAGCGCCAGCCGCACCGTGAGATTGGTCCGCAGAAAGGCAGGCTGGTTGTGGTAATAATAGGCATAGGCCGACATCGGCCCGTACCCGCGCAGCGGCAGATCGTATCCGAACTGGAACACCCGCCGTTTTTCCGGGTCGATCTGTGCCGACAGCCAAATGGGAGTTGCCAGGCACAGCATCCCCAGCCCCACCGCCGCATGCCACCGCCGCGCCTCTCTCATGGGGTCCTTTGATAAGTAGCGGGCCGATCTCGCGCAAGCCGATTCTGGGCGTCCGCGGTTGAGGGGGCGACGAATGGATGGGTGATCCGGCTGCCAACCGGCGCCGGAAGCGCGCCGGGACGGCGCGTCGACGAGCAGCCGAGGACGGCGGCGCTGCGGTGCGCGGTCGAGGATCGGTCCGATTGTCCCGCAAGGCCCATCGCTGCCGGTGTCGCCGTCGTTGTTGCCAAATCGCTGCCGGGCTTCTAGCATCCTGGTTCATTGTGCAAGGCGAGCTGATCACAGACATAGCCATTTGCATCCTCGTAGCCTGGTTGCTGGGGCTGGTGGCCCAGGTGCTCCGGCAGCCGCTGGTGCTGGCTTATCTGGTTGGCGGCTTTGCCGTGGGTCCGATGGGCCTCCGGTGGATCGCCCACGAGGAATCCATCCAAACCATCGGCGAGATGGGCTTGATCTTGCTCCTGTTCATGATCGGGCTCGAGATCGACCTGCGCAAGATCCTTCGCGCCGGCCGCCTGATCACGGTGACCGCGCTGGTGCAGATCCTGGGATGCGGGCTGCTGGGGTTTGCGTTTTTTGGGTGGGTGGGGGCTCCGCTGGTATCGGGCTCGCTGGAGACCCTCTATCTGGCTGCCACCTGCGCCCTGAGCAGCACGGTCATCATCGTCAAGATCCTCTACGACAAGCGGGAGCTCGATACGCTGCCGGGCCGGATTTCGCTGGGCGTGCTGGTGCTGCAGGATCTGTTTGCGATTCTTTTTCTGGCCCTGCAGCCGGGGCTTCTCAATCCCGCGCCGCTGCTGCTGCTAGGGTCGCTGGGCAAGGTGGTGTTGCTGACAGCCAGCGCGTTCGTGGTGAGCCGGTATGTGCTCCCTCCCCTGTTCCGCTCGGTGGCGCTGCTGCCGGAGCTGGTGCTGGTTGGCGCGCTGGCCTGGTGTTTTCTGACGGCGGGCTGGGCCAGTTGGCTGGGGCTGTCGCGGGAGATGGGCGCGCTGATCGCCGGGGTGGCCATCTCGACGTTTCCCTACCAGCTGGATGTCTCGGCCAAGGTGACGAGCCTGCGGGACTTCTTTGTCACGCTCTTTTTCGTCTCTTTGGGCATGACCATTCCGGCGCCCGACTGGCGCGTGATTGGCGGGGCGATGCTGGTGGCGTGCTTTGTGGCGGCGAGCCGGCTGGCGACGGTGTTCCCGGCGCTCTACCTGATGCGCCAGGGACATCGGACCAGCGCCCTGGTCAGCATCCATTTGAGCGAGCTGAGCGAGTTCTCGCTGGTGATCCTGGCGCTGGGGGTCCAGTCCGCCCACGTCGGGGGCAACCTCAGCGGAGTTGTGGCTTACGCGTTCGTGATTCTGGCCGTCTCTTCCTCCTACTCGATCAAGTATGCCGAGCATGTGCTTCGCGGGTTCCAGGCGCTCCTTCACCATCTGCGGCTGCCGGACCTCGACCAGGATGCTTCGGCGGATGCCGCCGAGGCGCAGCCTCCCCGGCTGTTCCTGCTGGGATTCTACAAGCCGGCCAGCTCGCTCCTGGAGGAACTGGGCCGGACGGCGCCGGAATGGCTGCCTCGGCTGGCCGTCATCGATTTCAATCCGGTGGTGTACGCGCGTCTGCGCGCCCGGGGGATCCGCGTCATTTACGGCGACATCGGTCAGCGGGAGACGCTGATCCATGCAGGGGTGAGCCAGGCGGAGCTGGTGGTGGTGACCCTGAGCGACATCGTCCTGAAGGGCACAAGCAATGTCCGCCTCGTTCGGCAGATCCGCGAGATCAATCCACGGGCCCGGATCGTCGCGCAGACCGATTCGCTGGTCGAGCTGCCGGCCCTTTACGCCGCGGGCGCCGATTATGTCATGGCGCCGCGTTTCCTCGAGGCGCGCGAGCTGTGCGAAGCCATCCTCGCGGCGGATCGCCAGCTCCTGGTCGAGAAGCGGAAGGCGCAGGAATCCGACGCGCTCTCCCGCCAGGAGATCCTTCCCTAGGGTCTGTGCAAAAATGAATTCCGATTTTGCTGGAGGGGATTGGGCGGGCTGG
>CAYWIM010000137.1:0-7004 GCA_964458325.1 uncultured Verrucomicrobiota bacterium | reverse complement strand
TGGCCGTCTGCAGTTCTCCCTCTCCGCCATTGGGAACCAACGGGGGCGCCCGAACAGGCCGATGAGCGGGCTGGCATTTTACGCCGAAGAATTGCGACTATTCATCGAGCCAATTATGTAGATGCGATGCCATTGGTCTCAACCCAGTCCAAGCAGCGCGGCAGACAAATTATGGAACACGGAGCAGATAGAAGCGGCGCGATTCGCCCGGAGCGATGGCGTTGGTGACGCTGAACGCGCCGTCGGCGCCGAACGTGCCGGCCCCCACCACGGCCCACTCGGCGAGCGGCGCCACGGCATTGGTCGACGAAACGACCGAAAAGGCGGCGCCTGCGACGCCCTCGGCGCCGCGCATGATCAGGCTGGCGCCGTCGATAACCGCGGCCGAGATCACAGGCGGCTCGGTCACGGCAGCTGCCCAAACCCGCAGCGTGCCATCGACGGCAAGCGTGCTGGCGTCCCAATCCAGACCGGGGCCGGGAGTTGCGGGAAGGATCGCCGAGAAGGCATTGGAGTACGACTGCGCATCGAACAGCTTGAATGCGTCGCCGTCGTCCAACGTTCCATGGACGACCGTGACGGTCAGCGTGCCGCCATAGGACACCTGTGTGAGGTCAGCGAGGCGGTCGCTGGCGCTGGCGGCCTTGTCGATCTCGATAGCCGTGATGCTGCCGGGCTCGATGGTGAGAGTGTTGCCGATGCGCGGCATGAAACCAAACCCCCAGGGCAAATGCGTGCGGGCCATCCAACGGGATCTCCGCAAACCGCTGCGACGACGCCGAGCCGATCAGGTTGAACTCGAGCCGCCGTCCGGTGGCGCCGCCGCTGGTCAGACGAAATTGAAATCCCCTCGTGCCCGCCGAGGAATCCGTGGCGATGATTTCGCGATTGCCGGGCTCGGCAGCATAATTCACCAGGGCTTCCAGCGTGAATGGATTGGCGCCTCCGATCCCCAGCGTGCTCAGGCTGATACGGTCTGGGCTCAGCGCCGTGCCGCTCGTTTCAGCCTGGTTGCAGGGAACGGGGCGGGGTTTGTGAAAATATTTCAGTCTTTCGTTCGAACACGGCCGATCCACATTGCCAAGCGAAATAGCGGGAGACCAGTCATTGCCGGAACAGGGCTAGAACTCGATTCGGCCGTAGACGCCCTTCATGTAATCGTCCGCATGCGCGTCCCGCAAAACGGTGGCGTTTTCGGGGCTCACGCCGCGCTCGACCTCCTCGCGCGAGACAGTTTCCCCGTGGCTGTTCTTCACGATCTTCCCGGGGACGATCTGCTCGATCCGGCCGGTCGTCTCGTTGACATAGCCGCCCGTGTCGCGCAAGACGTCGTAGTTCATCTCCGCGATCGCGTCCATCGTGTCCCACCGGCTCTGGCGGATCTGATCGTCGATTTGGTTCATGGAAGCATAGGTCTCGCGGATCTTGGCGGCCGCCTGCTCGTTGCCTTGCACAATCCGCCGGATGAACGCCGGGGTGAGCTGCATCGAGGCGCAGACCCTCTCCAGCACAGGCGAATCGACGACGAACTGGCCGGGAGCGGCGCACCAGCCGCGCAGGGTCACGCTCAGATCCATGAGGCTGCCCATGATGCCGCCGTTGATCATCATGGTTTGGATGCCGGCGACGAACGCCACCAGGACCGGCTGCCCGTCGACTCGCGCCTCGGCCAGGCAATCATACACCACGATGTCCATCTGGCCCGCGTTCAGCCCGGCCAGCATCTGCGCGACCTGCTCGTTCATCTTCCGGAACAGGCCGGTCAGCGGCTCGTTGACGCTCCGCTTCAGCAGCTTCACGCCCTGCGATATCTGGGACAGGGATGCCTGAATGACGCCGGCATGATCCGCGAACTGGCCTGCCTGGTAGCCGCGGATCGCGTGCAGTGGATCCTGCAGGAGCGCGGGGGAGCAGTAGCGCGGACACCACTGGAAGGCGCGGCTCAGGGGCTTTTGCGGATCGCTGGCCACCCAGTCGATGTTGTCCTTGCCGCTCCGCCCGTCCCCGCTCTCGACCTGCCAGCCCTCGGGCATCGTCATCGTGAACCCGCCTGCGGGCGACTGGTAGTCGATCCACTTCCCTCGAGGCGGGGCGAACCCGAATCCGCGGGCGATCCGCTCCAGCGTCGGCATCTCGGCTTCAAGCTGGCCGGAGGGGGCCATCACGCCGATCACGAACGCCATCGTCCCCCCCGCCGCCAGAAGGGTGCAATACCTCCCTTCAACGGGCTGGCCAGCCACGGCGCTGGTGAACCTCGACAGCGCGCGGTCCGCCGAAGGCTCGCCGACGACCTCCGCCCTCAGCCGCGGCTCCGACTCGGCGACAAACTTCGCAAACTGCCCCGCGATGCCGGCGGCCGAAACGCCCGGACGCGGACGGAGCGGCAGGATGAACGCCATGGTGTCGGCTCCGCCTTGCCGCTCGACGGTCAGCATCACACCGCCGCGCAGCCGCACCCAGTAGTTGCTCGGCACGTGCGCCTGCAGGCCCAGGATCGGATTGTCGAAGCTCGTCCAGCCCGCCGGACACGCCGGCCGCTTGCCCCCCGGCTCGCGGGCGGTCGAACCCGGGCTCACAGCCGGCCGATCCACCCCGCCTCCCGTCGTGAAATGGACTGTCGTCACCGGCAGCGGCGCGCCGCCCGGCGCCGATCGAAACCCCTGCCGTGCCGGCGAGTTGAGCTGGACCGCATAGCTCGTGTTCGGCTTCAACAGCGCCACGCGCAGCTCGATGCAGCGGGGATCACGCCACGGGCTGTCGTTGGATCCTTCCTGAGGCGGGAACTCGGCCCCGCTGGACTGCCAGAACGTCCAGGTGTCCTGGTTCATGTTCTGATCGAAGCAAAACCGCAGCACCCGGATATCGGTCGATACGTTTTTCGATCCGGACTCCGGCTCGCTCCGGACAAGCGCCGGGGGCGCTGCGGCGGCGCATGACGCCCCGCAAAACAGCGCGAGCAACGTGGTCTTCATCTCCGCGCTGGCAATCCACGGGGCAAGCAGGCCGCAGCGTCTCAGCAACCCGCTCCATGCTCTCTGCATCGCGCCATAGTTCATAGGATGCCCCGATTCATCCCATGTCGCGCGTTGATTGTCGATCTTTCTTGGACAGCCAGCGTCAACATGTTTGACTTCATTCCGTTTTTTGCCTTCATTGGATCAATAGCTGGGAGTGGCCCCGAAGTCCGACACGGTTTATGCACGCATTCATCCTTGCCCTCGACCAGGGAACGACCAGCTCGCGCGCGATTGTTTTCGATCCGGCGGGTGTCGTTCGGGCTTCCGCGCAACGGGAGTTCCCGCAGATCTACCCGCAATCGGGATGGGTTGAACACGATCCGGTCCAGATTTGGCGGACCCAGATTGCGACCGCTCGCGAGGCGCTGGCCCGGGCAGGATTGAAGCCGGAGCAGATCGCTGGCGTCGGCATCGCCAACCAGCGGGAGACCACTGTCGTCTGGGACCGCCAGACGGGCGCGCCCGTGCACAACGCCATTGTCTGGCAGGACCGCCGGACGGCACGCGATTGCGAGGAGCTCAAACGCACCGGCCTCGCGGATCGAATCCAGGAACGGACCGGCTTGGTGGTGGACGCCTATTTCTCCGGGACCAAGCTGCGCTGGATTCTCGACCGCGTCCCCGGGGCCAGGCAAAGGGCCCGGCGCGGCGAACTCGCCTTTGGCACCATTGACACCTGGCTGCTGTGGAAAATCCGGGACGAGGTGCGCCATACCTGGCAAGCGGATCGGACATTTGAGCCCCGGATGAGCGGGGATGAGGCGGCGCATCGGCGGCGGCGCTGGCTCGAGGCATTGCGGCGCGCCAAGGAGTGGGAGGAGGTCCATCCTCAAGATCCGGCCCAAACACCGCCGGCTTCCACCTCGCCGCATTCATAGGTATCCTGGAATGGATGAGGCCTTTTGTGAGGATCGCGGCGGCGGCGGCGCTTGCGTTCGCCGGATGCGCCATAACGTCTGATGGACAACAGCGATGGTCCTCCGCCAGAGCAGGCCACCGTCCCATGAGGGTGGAAGCACGGAAGGCATAAACGCAAATGAAAGCGAGCCGGGTGGAAGCCTCATCGGCTTCAACTGCTTCGATGAGAATCAAACCAATTTCGCGGCTTATCCAGCCGGCATCCATGGCACGATTTGTTGTGAAAACCACAATGGAACACCTTGCGATCTTGCCAACAATATCTTCGAAACGACCAACATCATGCTCACCGCACAGCAATATGTCGGAGTCACGATCCAGCCTGGCAGCGCTGGCACCTACCGGCTCGACCACACCTCGGCGCTGGGGAATGCCAAAATCTGGACTCAAGCCACCAACGTAAACCTGCTGAGCACGCCCTGGACTTGGATTGATTTCGAGTCGCCTGGAATTGGCCAGCGGTACTACCGCGCGGTGAAGTTGCCGTAGAACACTGCCGTTGCCACCGCATCTTCTGGTCGTTGCAGGCTGCTGGTATGCCAATCCGGGCAAAGGATCGGGAGCCTGGACACGACGCCCTTGGCCGCACCTGCCTATCCCCAATGCCTCCTCTTCGAACGGTTCTGGAGCAGAATGCCCGCTTCAGCCGGACCGGGCCTCCGAGCGCTCCTCTCGCTCGCTTCCGGCATGGAATGATACTGCGGCTCGCGCATCGAGGGATTCCGCCTCGGCGTCCTGGGGCGGCCCCATGAACTCGCGCAGGGTCGGCCCCCGAGCAATGCGCCCGTCCAGAAACAGGAAATGGAACAGCTCATACGGCCAGACTTTCCGGCCGATCTCGTAATACCATCGCATGGCTTTCCTCAGGGCCGGATCGGGGTGCGCCAGCATGCGCCCCAAGGACCGCGGACGCAGCTGTGCGGACGCTTCGATCAGCTTGATCCAGAGTGTCACCCGCCAGGGCGGCACCCGGTCCGTGGCCAGCACCTGGTGTTTGTAGTCCCATCGGCCCAGATCGGGCTGGATCACCCGGCGCCTCGATTCGCGGCGATAGAACGGCGTCCAGCGATGCGGCGTGGCATACATCGCCTGGATCTGGTCGGGATCATACGAAACGATCTGCCGGAGCATGCGCCAGTAATCGCGGTCCGTCTCCTGCTCGAATCCGGCCACGAAGGCGGCCATCGACAGGATGCCGTGCTGGCGCAGCAGGCGGATGGCCTCGCGATCGGTCGCGATGCGGCTGCCCTTGCCGATTCGGCGCAGGGTGCGGTCGTTCGTGCTCTCCATCCCGAGGAGGAATCGGGCAACGCCAGTCTTCCGGTACAAGGGGAGGATGTCGGCGTCGCGCACGATGTCGTCGGCCCGCGTCGATCCCACCAGGATCAACGGCACGTTCTCCGCAACCAGCGCTTCGAGAAAGGCCCGCCAGGCTGGGCGCGATGACGTCGGATTCTCGTCGGCGAAGTTAATCACTTCGACGCCATGCTCGCGGTGAAGCCATGCCAGCTCGCGGGCGAACCCGACAGGATCGCGATGCCGCCACGCGCTCCAAAATTCCCGCTGGCCGCAGTAGTTGCATCGGTGCGGGCAGCCGCGTGAGAACTGCACCACCACCGCCCGCCGGCAGCCCCAGTAACTGTAGCGCGCCGGATCGATCAATTCCCACCCCACCCGACAGGCATCGAGGTTCCGGATGAGCGGCGCCCGCCCGGTCGATCGAGGCGGTCCGATCCCTTCCACCGAGAGACAAAGCGTGCCGCTCCCAGCCGTGCCGAGCGGCTCGCGAAATGCGATTCCAGGCACGCGGTTCAATGGCGTCCCGCTCGCCAACGCATCCATGAGCCGCACCGCCGTCTCCTCCCCTTCGCGCCGCACAATGTTTATCGCATCTCGGTTCCATTCACAACTCGCCCCGACGACGCTCCCGGTGAATCTCATAGCGATCAGTGCATTAGAATTTAGCTTGATATTGGGTTAATTTCAGCAATCCTCGCACACACACGCACGGCAGTCGGTTATTAACGACAAATTAAAATGAAAAAAGACCCCATTGTTTTGAGTTTGATCTTCGTTTTTATCAGCGTTGGAGTGATGGCCCAGCCTTTGGTTACTTCGCTGCAAGGCAATGGCATGATTACCTGGACGGATCCTGGATTCCAGAGCAATAGCCTCTATCGTATTGAATGGGCTTCCAAGGTCACTGAATCCTGGAAACAGGATTGGCAAGGCCTCCAATTCATGGAAATGGAATCCACCTCTCAGTCGGTCGGGGTGCCGATGTTCTATCGGGTGGTCCGCCAAACGAACTCGGGAAAGATAGTTGGCAGTTGGGGAATCGGTCGTGAAGGCCAGCATCGTTTCATGACGTTAACATTCTATCCGGACGGCCACTATATTCATTGGGAGGCCAATGGTACAAACCAAACCACCGCAGATGGGATCGAAATCGGCGACTATTCCTACGATGCCATTACCGGTCTCTTAACAACCACGTCGTTCCGCGACGATAACGGAGCCTTGGGATTGACCAGTGCCAAAAGCCAGCCACGACAGCACAGTGCATTAGTCGTGGATGATGTTCTGGTACTGAAATCTCCTGATGCTTCTCGATGCTTGCTGAGCCGTGTCGTTGATAGCCAGGCGCCGATTGTGGGAGGGTGGAGCGATGGTACTACGGGAAACCGCTTAGGCTACCTTACCCTTACCTTTTATGCCAACGGCTATTACATACACTGGCAGACAGCAGATCCCGAGCCTGATACCTCCGAGGGTGTCGAGTATGGCATATACACGTATAATCCGGCTAACGGGGAACTGATTGCGACTGCCTTGCAGGATGACAACGGCACGATGGGGCTATGCGGCGATCCAGACGCTTCGCTCGGGGACGGACGATACGCTGCTACTATGACCATCGTAAACGATGTCATCGTTGAGTTCGGGGCCCCCCGAGTACAGTAAACCTTGAGGCTTTTCTGCCCCACCCCCCGATGTGAACACATTCATAAATTGCCTCTTCCGGCATCTTCTGGGGATTTTTCATTGCGCCGGATTGAGGTCTAGACC
>CAYWIM010000136.1:6713-7331 GCA_964458325.1 uncultured Verrucomicrobiota bacterium | reverse complement strand
GCCGAAAGGTAGGGCGGCCACTCCGTGGACGCCGCCTTGATGGCTCCAAGCTCACAGCTCGGCGCGCAGCGGAGTGCGCGCCCTACCCTGCAAGCCGAAAGCGCGCAAGAAGATCAATATTTCCACGTCGTTTCGCGTCATTCCGCGGGCAAAAATCCGCAGCCTTCAACCGTTCAGCCGACCGCGCTGCGGGCCAGGAGGCCCGCGCTCCGAATCCTTCCGGACCGCGGACGTCCTCGTCCGCAGCAGCCTGCAGCCCGATTCCTCTTCGCGCCCTTCGAGCGCTTCGTGGTGAGAGAATACCGCAGTTTAAAAGCTGCGGCTACGCCATCAAGGGGATGCAAATGTTGGCCGGCAAGCGGACGCGTCAGCGACGCGTCCCTACCTTGCCAAGGGCACAAATATTTCCGCGTCATTCGGCGTGTTCCGCGGGCCAATCTTGTTCCCCGGATATTATTTGTTGGAGCAGGGTTGTGAGCGGCCAGAGCGCTGAGGGCCGCCAAGGGCATGAGAGGTCTGCAAAAACACGCAAGAACTCGGCGGAATCTCAAATCCCTCTCGCGTGACCCATCCCACGGATTGAACAAGCCGTCCTCCATTATCACGGGTATCCTTTTT
>CAYWIM010000136.1:0-6613 GCA_964458325.1 uncultured Verrucomicrobiota bacterium | reverse complement strand
GCGCCTCTTTGCGTTTTTTGCGGCTATCCAAGACTCGGCTCTCGAATCCTTTGCCCCAAGAAACACAAAAACACGCAAAAACTCGGCGGAATTTCAAATCCCCTCTCGCGTGACCCATCTCACGGACTGAACAGGCCGTCCTCCATTATCACGGGTATCCTTTTTGCGCCTCTTTGCGTTTTTTGCGGCTATCCAAGACTCGGCTCTCGAATCCTTTGCCTCAAAAACACAAAAACACGCAAAAAGAGTTGCTTCGTTTCCTGGACCCTCCGTGCTCTCCGTGTCGGTGGTGAAGAATCAGTGGTTGGTGATCAGGGCGGACGCAACATGAATGTTGCGGCGACGGTCACAAGGGGCTGACCAGCGGACGAGCCAGCGGCTGCGTCCCCGCCACACGAAAGGATCCGACTCTTTCAAGCCGACAAGAATGTCGAAGTTCCTTGGCGCGGGCATCCATCGTAATCCGATCGCCACCCTGCCCTTGGGCTTTCGGCTTACAGGGCGGGGCGCTCCTTCGCGTCAGCCTGTTGGCCGAGGCTTGCATGTCATCGATGGCGTAGCCGCACTCTTGCCGGCTCGACCGCCCTGAGCTTTTCACACCGGCTCAAAGCGTTACGCGCGCAGCGGAGTGCGCGCCCTACCTTGCAAGCCGCAAGCTGAAAGGCAGGGCGGCCACTCCGTGGACGCCGCATCAATAGCTGTGAGCCCCGGCAGCCTGCCATGGCGAATCGATCGGCTCAGACGGCCGTGCACTTCACGACCTCATCGGGGGTGGTGATGCCGCGTCGGACCTTGATCCAGCCGTCCTCGCGCAGGAGCCGGAGGCCGTGGGATCGCGCGATGCGGATCATCTCGGGCGCCGTCGCGCGCGCGACGATCTTATCGGCCAAGGCCTCGTTGATCAGCATCATCTCGAACAAGCCGGACCGGCCGCGATATCCGGTCTGCCGGCACGCGGGGCACCCGGCGCCGCGACAGACGGGCGTGTCCGGATCGGGCGCGAAATCCGCCGGCCAGCGCTTTCGATCGTCAGGACCGGACGCGGTTTTGCACTGGGGACAGATCTTGCGGACGAGGCGCTGGGCCATCGCGCCGATCAGCGTGCTGGCCACCAGGTAGGGCTCGATGCCCATGTCGATCAGCCGGGTTGGGGCTGACGCGGCATCGTTGGTGTGGAGCGTGGAGAGCACGAGATGGCCGGTCAGCGAGGCCTGAATCGCCGCCCGCGCGGTCTCGAGATCGCGGATCTCGCCGATCATGATCACATCCGGGTCATGGCGGAGGATGGATCGAAGCCCGCGCTCGAAAGTCATGCCGGTGCGCGTGTCGACGGGGATCTGATTCACCCCGCGCAGGTGGTATTCGACGGGGTCCTCGACCGTGAGGACCTTGAGCTCGGGGCCCACGATGGCGTTGAGCGCGGCATAGAGGGTGGTGGTCTTGCCGCTGCCGGTCGGGCCGGTCACCAGGATGATCCCGTGCGGGCGCTCGATCAGCTGCTGGAACATCGCGAACGTGTCGTCATCCATCCCGAGCTCGGTCAGGCTGAACAGGACGCTGGCCTTGTCGAGCAACCGCATCACGATGCCCTCGCCGAACAGCATGGGGATGACGCTGACCCGGACATCGATCTGGCGGCCGCCGATCTGGAACTTGATCCGGCCGTCCTGGGGCACCCGCCGCTCGGCGATGTTGAGGCTGGCCATGATCTTGATGCGGCTGATGATGGCCGCCTGGAACCGATGGATCTGGGGCGGCAAGGACGCCAGCTGCAGCACGCCGTCGATTCGATACCGGATGGACAGCTCGTGTTCGTAGGGCTCGATATGGATGTCGCTGGCCCGCTCGTTAACGGCTTCGATAATGATCTCGTTGACGAGCTTGATGACGCTGGCCTCCTGGGCCATGTCGAGCAAATCCTCGCTCGACTCGCCGCCCTCGGTCTTGCCTTCCGGCCCGGCGGTCCCGACCATCTCGTCCAAGGTGTCGCCGCCGACACCGTAATAGACCTTGATGAGCTTCTCGATCTCGGCCTTGGGCGCCAGAACCGGCTCGATGGGCATGCCGGTGGCCACCCGCAGATCGTCCAGGGAATGGATGCCCAGCGGATCGCATGTCGCCACCACCAGGCATCCGTTCTCCTGGCGGAGCGGCAGCAGACTCCTTCGATACACCACCTTGGACGGCAATATCTTGAGAACCTCGGGATCGATGACGACCCCCTCGAGATCCGCCACCGGCAGGTTGAATTGCTCGCCTAAAACATCGAGCAGCTGCCGCTCGGTGATGTAGCCGAACTCGACCACCGCGCGATCGAATCGCAGCCGTTTGGCCTGCTGCATTCGGGCGGCTTCATCCGCTTGGGCCCGCGTCAGCAAGCCTTTCTGGATCAGGATCTCGGCAATGTGCATATCCGAAGACCAGGGGCGCGCTTCCCGATTGGTACCCCTACCCTGAATTGAACAGGGATCAACGGTTTAGGAAACCGCCGCTCTATCCATTTGAGCTATAGGGGCGCCCTTTTCGAACAGCGCGCACTCGAATCCCGATTATGCCCGCTGCTCCCAAAACGGCAAACCATATTCCGCACGGCGACTGCAGATCGGGGGGCGGCCTTGGCAGGGGATTCCTTTGGCGCCGCGCATGCCAGAAAACACGTCTGTGCAGAATCCAAGCGCGATTTTTATGGCAGTTGTGCGGGTGAGCTGGAAGGGCTGGCGCTCAGTTGGCGGACGCCATCCCGAATATAGATGATGGCGGAGATGACGGTGGCAAGCGTGGCGGCCGCCGCCCACCATCGCAGCCACGGGGCCGGCCATCGGAGCAGCACCCAGGAAATGCAGATCATCTGCAGAACGGTCGCTACTTTGCCGACCGGATGCGGGACGACCCGGATGCGCCCGCAGGTGTACTGGATGATCACCCAGCCCAGGAACTGGATCAGATCGCGGCTGAAGACCGTCACCGTCAGCCAGAGCGGGATTCGGATCAGATGCGGCTCGAGGTTGAAGCTCAGGAGCACCAGGCCCGACACCAGCAACAGCTTGTCCGCCACCGGATCCAGCAGCGCGCCCAGCTCGCTGCGCTGGTTGTAACGGCGCGCAATGTAGCCGTCGATCCCGTCGCTCAAAGCCGCCAGGGCGAACGCGCTCAGAGCCAGGACATGGTAAACGGCCTGGCCGGTCTGGCTGTAATACAGCAACAGCCCCACAAAGACCGGCACCAGCAAAATCCGCAGAATCGTGATCTGGTTCGCGGTGGTCACAGCCTATGGCCGAGTGTGGCTCGATCGGCATGAGCCGTCAATCTTGGACCGATTGCCTGGAAGCGGCGGTTACTCGGCACGACGCCGCATCATCTATCACCCGAAACGGTGGGGCGCTCGATCGCGTGCGCGTCCGCCGTGCGGGAGCCCGCCAATCGGTCTATTGGCGCCTTGTTCTCGCTTCCCTCCCCCCGCGAGGATCGAGCGGGGGGAGGGCGGAGGGAGAGGGGCTCGTTCAACGCCCTCCTCTCCCCGGCCCTCCCCTCCACTGCCATGGAAGGGAGGGAGAAGACGATCGGCAAGCCGATGGGCAAGAGGCGATGCTGTAAGCAGGCGGACCCATCAACCGTAGCCGCCGGCGTGAGGAGGCGGATCTCGCTGCTTGCCATCGAAAGACCGACTTTTGATTGCCACAAAAAACTCAAAAACACGCAAAAAGAGTTGCTTCGTTTCGTGGACCCTCCGTGCTCTGTGCCCTGATGGTGAATAATCAGTGGTTGGTGATCGGGGCGGACGCAACATGAATGTTGCGGCTACGGTGACAAGGGGCGGACGAGCCAGCGGCTCGTCCCTACCCTTTCCGCTTTTGGCTTGCAGGGTGCCGGCTGGCGCTGTTCGCGATGAGCCCCGGTTTCCCATTGCCGAGACGGGTGGATTGCGTCTAGTATGATCGCATGGCGCGGGCATGGATATGGAGTGTGTGCTTATGGATGGCGATGGGCGCGGCAGTGGCCGGCGCCGATGCCGTCGCAATCCGAAAGGTCCTGCCCCATTACCTCGATCTTCAGGGCCGCCATGCGCTGCATCCGAGCCTCTACGAGCGGGACGCCTACCAGGCCCAACTGCGCCAGAATCCGGCCCTATGCGGCGGGATCCGGTTCGATATCGAGTGGAAAGGCCGGCCGGACTCGAGCGCCCCGCTCTATTGGCGGATCGAGCTGCGCACTGACAATGCCCAGGCCCAAAACCCGCGGGTGTTTGAAAAGCCGGCCCTGGCCCGAACCCGATTCAGCCGCTGGTCGCAAGTCACAATCGACGGGGACGACTACCGCCGCCTGGGCAAGATCATGGCGTGGCGCGTCACCCTCGTGAGCGGCGACCGCGTCTGGGCTGAGCAAAAGTCGTTTCTTTGGCAGTGAGGGGGGAGGGACGATCGGGGCGCATTGGCTATTGTCGTCCGAGCTGTCAGCTATACAGAGCGTCAGAAGTCGACAACGCCGGGTCAGGCCTGCCTGCGCCGCCGCGGCAGGCAGGTGACCCGGCCTACATGAGGGCGGACGCTGGCGATGTAGGCCGCGTGCCCTGCCTGCGCCGCCCCGGCAGGCAGGCCTCACGCGGCGTGACTTATGACGTTGTGTATAGCATGCCGGGCCTGCCTCCATCCGGCGCCAGAAAAGCCGAATCCACTGAGCCGACAACGCGTGCTTCACCACCTCGACCCAGTCAAAATGAAAACCGGGGCAACCAGTTCCCAGGCGATCCATGCCCGGCGCCGGGCACTCCTCGATCGGCTTGCGGCTTTGGATGAGATCCGACGCGGCACGATTGTCGATCAGTATGTTGTGGCCAGACGCCGCGACGGTTCGCTTCACAAGAGAGGACCCTACCCGCTGCTCACCCGCAAGCAGGGGAAACGGACCGTGTCCAAGCGGTTGACTGATCCGGATCTCGTCCCGCTTTATCGCCAACAGATCCGGTCGATGCGCGATTTCCAGCGTGCGGTTGCCGAGCTGGTGGTTCTGGGGGAACAGCTTAGCGAGCTGGCCGTCACCCGGCACGCAAAGAAACGAATCGAGTCCTGACATCGAGAATACCCTCCCACGTGCACTCCGCTGCGCGCCGGGCCGAGAACCTGCAGCCATCGATGCGGCGTCCACGGAGTGGCCGCCCTACCATTCGGCTCTCGGCCTCCAGGAAATATCGGTGCCGGTCAGCGCAAAAGGTCGACATTCAGCCCACTCGATAGGCCCGACCCGATAGTCACGGAAATAGGCACAGTGTATATTTTATCTTACTGTTGTCGGCATTTTTTACATTTATCGGCTCGAAAATTCGCTGATTCATTTTTATGTATCGACATAATGTGTTTGTTATCAAGGTAAAGGAATTTATATATATTGATGTCCCTTTTTTGGTATGGTAAGTGCTGAATACTAATGCACTTGGGGCGCCGTGGTCGTTTGGTATCGGGATGGAGGGGGCGTAGGGATGTGGAGCGGGCGGGTTGGGTGGAGTAAGGAATCGGTATTTTGAGTTGTTACATGCGAACTAGTGTTCATCGTTTTCGGGCAGTGGCAGCCGGGTGGGCGGTCGCGCTGGTTCTGATGGTGATCCATGTCCAGGCAGTCAATATCACGGTAACGGATTTCACCGGGCCTGGCGTGAATCAGCCAGTATCGGGTCCATTGTGGGTGTGGAACGGCGGTCCCGGCGGCGCAGCCAACGAGGATAACGAGACCGAGGCCACCGTCGGAGTCCGAACGCCTCAGGGACAGAAGTGGGACCTCGAGATGTTCGCGATCGAGAGCGGGAGCCTCAAGATCGTTGGCGGTTATGACTTTATCAATGGAGTCAAGGGAGCGACGCCGGGCGATCTGTTCATCAAGATTGGGGGCGCGCCTCCTTCGCACGATCCCTTGAGTTACTCGAGCAGGATTATCAACGGCCCGTATTACGGCTATGACTATGCCGTCGATCTCAGCCACGGGTTCTCCTCCGGAAAAGTGAACGTCTACGATCTCGGTCCCAGCTCGGTGCTGCAAACGACCGAGAACGATTTCTTCGGATCGAATCCGTGGAAGTTCTACTCGACCCCGGAAGCGATTCTATCGACGGCAGTTGCATACGCGACATACGGCGCCGGGTATCGCGGTCTTCTGGGCGACGGCAAAAGCTCGCCCACGTACCTGGCCTCCTGGGAGAGGACTGATCGCCACAATGAGCTGTCGATCGACCTGGATTTCCTGGGTGCCATCGAGCCGGGAACCACACTCTATTTTAGCTACACCATGGGTTGTGGAAACGACATGCTCAAAGGCGTCTTCACCATTCCTTCCCGCTCCGTGCCGGACGGCGGGGCGACGTTTGCGCTCCTCGGGATCGCCCTGGGCGGCCTCCTCTTAATCCGCCGACACCCGTAGCTCCCGAACGCCGGGTCGGGCCTGCCTGCGCCGCCGCGGCAGGCAGGTGACCCGGCCTACACGGCGGTCGAGCGCTGGCGATGTAGACCATGCGACCTGCCTGCGCCGCCCCGGCAGGCAGGCCTCACTCGGCGAGGCTTGTGACGTTCTTTATCTGCGCCTCTGCGGGAGAAGGGTTTAAAGCCAAGACTTTTCTCCCGCTGAGACG
>CAYWIM010000135.1:0-7618 GCA_964458325.1 uncultured Verrucomicrobiota bacterium | reverse complement strand
CACGGACGCGCACCGCCCTATGACCTCACGAAGACATGCTCGCTTGATTCCGCTGCTGCTCGCCATGGCCGGGCTTTCGATGCAGGCGATCGTCGGAGGCGCAGCCGGGCCGCCCGCCCCTCCACCGGACGGAGCGGGCGCGCCACCGGCCGCGGCCCAAGTCGTGCCGGGATCCGAGACTCGGGCCGTTGTCGTGTTTGTCACGCGCATCATCAACAGCGGCCAGGCCCCGTTGCGCGGGCCGGAAATCCACTTGCACGCGCCGATCCGATCGCCGCATCAGGACATCGCCGAGCTGGATGTGGAGGGCGACCCGGAGCGCCTGACGGATCGCTGGGGCGCCCCGGTCCTGCACTATCGCCGCGAGCAGTTGTCGCCGGGCGCCGTGATGGTCGGACGGTGGACCGCCTGGGCGGCCATCCGGCGATTCCGCTGGGATTGGAGCCGGCAAGATGACAGCCGCCAAGCTGCATTGCCGTCCGAGGAAAGGCTTCTCAACCTCCGGGATGGAAAGGTGCTGGCCTTGAGCGATCCGGTCATCCGCGCGGCATCGGAACAGGCGGCTCGAGGAAAGGAAGGGATCCGAGGCGTTTTGGACGGGGTGTTCGGCCTGGTCATGGACCGGCTGAGTTATGACCGGGACGGCAAATGGCAGCCTGCACCCGAGGTCCTGACGAGCGGCAAGGGAAGCTGCAGCGAGTTCACCTACTGCTTCATCGCGCTCTGCCGCAAGAGCGATATCCCGGCCCGCTATGTGGGCGGGATCGTCGGCCGAACCGGCGTGCCGTTCCATCTCGACAAGGTTTTCCATCGATTTCCCCAGGCCCACGTTCCGGGATTGGGCTGGGTGGATTTCGATCCCACCCGGACCGACCGGGCCGCCAACCGGCGGCTTTATTTCGGTCAAACGCCCGGCCCGATGCTCCTGCTCAGTGTGGGCGACGGCGGCGACGGCTCCTTGACGGGAGCCGATTATCTGGAAAGCCATGCATGGGAGGATCGGCGGGGCCGGGCCGCCTCGCTTCGCCAGGCCTGGTGGTTCCCTCCGCCTTCGTCGGCCATCCGGGCTCGGGTCGAAGAGTTCCGCCGGCGGCTGGACGCCGCGCAGGGGGAGCAGCGGCCGGGCCTCGTGGGCGAGGCGCTGGCGATCGGCCATCCATTTGTCCTCCCGTGGCTGGACGATCTGCTTTATGAGAATGGCACGCGCGTCGCGGCGGCGGGCGCTTGCCTGAGGATTGGCGGATCGGGCGAGCTGGCCGCGATCGTGAATTGTCTCGAACGGTTGAACGACACCGATGGCGACCGCCGAATCGCCCAGTTGCTCGAGAAGCACACCGGCCAGCAGCTTGGCACCAGCCGCGTTCGGTGGAACGAATGGCTCAAGGCGCAGACGCCCCGGACGCCGCTGCCGGGCGATACCCCCGGGCAGCGGCCATGAAAAACGCTCGCCTGCATACGCTGCCTCGAGCCGAGCTGTTCCTGGCCGCCGCCCTTTGGATCAACAGCGCGATGCTGCATGCGGCTGACGCTCCCCCTGCCGAGCCATTCAACTTCGAGGAAGCCTCTCGCAACGTGCCCAAGCCGCGCGAGATCTGGCCCGTCGTCCGACAACATTGCGTTCCTCTCGAGTGGAAGGTCCTGGCGGATGAGGTCGTGGACAGCGACACGAATCCCAACCAGAAACTGCGTCGAGTGACCGCGCATTTCTGGTCGCAGGAGCTGGCCGGCAAGAAATGGGGGCATCCCTGCACGATTCTCCTCCCCGCCGACGACTCTCGAAATCGAGCGCCGTCCCGAAAAGGCAAGGCGGTCATCATTGGCTGCCCCGGGCGCGATCACTACCCGATCCACGTCGCCAAATACGGGGAGCCCATCGCCGCGCGAACCGGCTATCCGACCCTGGTGCTCTGCAATCCAGGTGCATACCCGGACGGGAGCGACATCGAGCCGGACATCGGCGTCCTCGGCCGGCTGGCCCAGGAGACGGGCCAGAACCATTACAACATGAACTGCCAGCTCGCCGTGGTTTACATCCAGGCCATGAATGCGCTGCAGCAGTTTCTGAATCTCGACACCTTGCGGGCGATTGTGGGGGGGCACTCGAAACGCGGACGCAGCGCGACCGTGGCTGCGGCGATGGACCCCCGCGTGGCATCGGTAATCGTCATGGGCAATGAAGGCGTGCACCGCACCAACCGCATCGAACCGCATCTCTCTTTCCACCACGCGTTCTTTCAGGAGCAGGTCGAGGCGCCGGTGTTCTACCTCGGGGCCAGCAACGAGGACGGCTACCGGATGTTCAACGTCAACATCCTCCAGGAACGGCTCCGCCGCCCCATGACCATCGAGATCATCCCCAACTACAACCACGCCAATTACAGCGAGATCCAGTTCATGGATTTTCTGATGTGGGTGGCCCATGTGTTCGACGGCCGCCCTCTGAGCCGCATCAGCGAGGTCACGCATCGGCGGGAGCGGAACGGAACCCTCTTTCGCGCGCGGATCAGCGGTGACGCCAAGGTGCAAGTGGTTAAAGCCTGGTATGCCTTCACCGGCGACCCCGCCTGGCGCGACGTGATGTGGTATCACGTCATCATGCGGCCCGCCGGCGGCTTCCACGAGGGCTGGCTCCCCGGCCAAATGCCCGATGCCTTCATGATCGAGGTCGGCGACATCGCTCTCGGGTTCCCCGGTTATGTCTCGAGCCTGCCGCAAAACCTCTCGGGCGTCCCGGCAATCGAACGCGTGTCGCGCGGGCCGTATCCGCGCCTGTGGTCGCCCCGATGAACGCCCCTTGCTCACCGCCCCGTCGCTCAACCTGCTGACAGACTGCGGGAAATTGATCTATGATAAAATGGTCATGCCTGGCCGGAGCTCTCGCGGCTTTTGGGACCGAGAGCGCAGCGAATGCCGCCGACATTCTCGATGCGGTCACCCGCCCGCAGCCCGGCATGACCCGGCGGTTCTCGAGCGGCCTGTTCGATCCGGAATCCAACGCCGATGCCTATCACCTGGCGCCGGGCCAGCAGTTCACGGCGGCGGAGCTCGATGGACCCGGCGAAATCCGGCACATCTGGTTCACCGTGGCCGGCCAGGACCGCCGGTGGCCCCGATCGCTCGTCCTGCGCATCTATTGGGACGACGCGGAGGCGCCGTCGGTGGAGACCCCGATCGGCGATTTCTTCGCCGCCGGCCATGGCATGCGCGCGAATGTCAGCTCGACCCCCATCGAGGTGACCTCCTATGGGCGCGCGCTCAACAGCTACTGGCACATGCCCTTCCGCAAACGCGCCCGAATCGAGCTCTGGAACCAGTCCTCCGCACGCATGACCGTCTATTGCCAGGTCAATTGGATTCAATTGACGTCGCTGCCGCCGGATGCGCTCTATTTCCATGCCCGCTATCACCAGGAATTCCCCGTCCGGCCATTCTCGCCTTACACGATCTTCGACGGACAGGGCGAAGGCCACTATGTCGGCACCGTCCTCTCTTCGCAGAACAGTTTCGGCGTCTGGTTCGGCGAGGCCGACGACCGCTTCTACATCGACGGCGAGCCCACTCCATCGCTGGTCGGCACCGGCACCGAAGATTATTTCACGGACGCGTGGAACCTGCGGCTCTTCACGAACCCCAATGCCGGGGTGACCATCTGCGAGCCGCAGAGTGTCGATTGCCGGATCACCGCCTATCGGTGGCATCTGCACGCGCCGGTCATCTTCCGTAAATCCCTCAAGGTCGAGATCGAGCGCCGGAGTTTCATCGACGAGCGGGATCCGCAAACCGGCGCGCGAAAGCTCCACGACTTCAAGTTCCGGCCGGATTTCTTCTCCTCGGTCGCGTTCTGGTATCAGAAAGGCATCGCGCGGCCGTTCTGCGCGTTGCCGCCTTTATCGGAGCGCGTCAATCCGGAGCAATGGATCGAGGTCAAGGATCTCGCCATGCGGCTCCCCTGCTCTCCCGGCCTCGAGCCCGCGGTCCGCTCCAATCGCACCTGTCAGGGCAAAACGATGTTCTATCTCGAGAACGGCCGGATCGGCGCCTGGCTCGATGTGCCGTTCCGGATCGACGCCGAGGCCCAGTATTCGCTCTCCGTGTTTCAAGTGCTCTTTCGCGAGTACGGGCGGTGGAAGGTCATGCTCGTTGGCGGCGGCCAGACCAATGTCCTCGATCCTGCACTCGATTTTTACGATTCCTATCTCTCGCTCAAGGAGAACTGGCCCGAGAGCCAGGTCTACAGCACGGTCCGCGAGGCCAAGCTGGGCGTCAGGCGGCTTCTGCCCGGCGACTACACCCTCCGATTCGAGTGCGTGGGCCAGAATCCGCTTTCGATCGTCAAGGGAACGGGCGAGCCGGGCAGGAGCCTGGCCATGGACGCCATTTCGATCCGGCGGCTCCCCTGGGATCACATGGATCGATGGCTGGCCAACTCGCTGGCGGATGAGGCCCGGCTCGATGCCCAGCGCGTCCGCACCGCCCAGGAAACCGTCCGCCAGCTGGCCCGTCTCCTCGCCGATCGCGCCCGCGATCAGGCCGCGCTCCCCAAAGACCTCGCCGCATTCGCTCGCGACCTGCCCGGGAAGCAGATCCCGTTCGATCCCTGGGGCCAGCCGTATCAATATGAGGCGCCCGGGCTGTTCAATCCGGAGAGTTTCGACGCCTATTCCTTTCGCGGCAACAGCCGCGCGCCTGCCGATTGGATCGGGAATTGGGAGATCCCGTTTCGGATGGCGGGCGCGATCGAAGGGGAATCGCTGCGTGTAGCGGACGGCCGCCTGGAGCGGGCCATTGTCCAGGAGATCACTCGAGGCGCGGTGCCGCCGCTCTCGAACGGCAAGCACCTGTTCTTGCGGTTCGGCGGGCCTGGCGATCGCGCCGTCCTGGCCTTGCCGGTCTCGACCACGCCGGGCGCCTGCCAGGCGATCCTGAGCACAGTCACTTCCTGGGATTACGGCATTGTCCAGTGGTCGATCGATGGGATCGAGCTGGGCCCGCCCTTGGACGGCTACTCACCCGACACCTGGCGGCGAGTCACGATCGCGAAACCGATCGTCCTAGACCATCGCCCGCACACACTCGAGATCCGGGTGGTGGGGAAACATCCCCACTCGAGCGGCTATTTCGCCAGCCTGGATGCCATTCGGCTGCGGCCGCCCGAAAAGCGACCGAAATAGCGGCCGGGGATCGAGCTAAGTTCAGCGCCCCTCCGACTTGCCGACTTCGGCGCGCACCTCGGGTTCAGGATCGATTGTTGCGGCAGAGCGCCGATTAGGCGCGCCGGCGGAGGAGCAGGCCGGCAAGGCCCAGGCCGCCGAGCAACGCAATGGAAGGCTCGGGAACCACCGCCGTCGCTGTAAAGGGGCCGCTGCCGCTGAAGGTGAACAGGCCGCTATCGTCCGCCCAGGAATTTCCTTCGATCAGAAGGTAGCTGTTCTGCGTGGTGGCCTGCTCGGTGAACTCTCCCATCGTGGCCAGCGTGAGCCGGCCGCCGACCGCCAGGTCCACAACCGTGCGCTCGCTTTGCCCGTTGATCGGGTCGCCAGTGCCGCGATATTGCACGTGGCTGGTCCCGTCCACGTCGATCAACATCCCGATGGCCGTGAACTGAGTGTTCAGGTAGGAGCCGTTCTTGAGGTAAACGAACGAGGATTGCCCGGCGGACGGGTTGGCCGCCGGATCGTCGTCGACCCCATTGATCCCGGAGCTCGCCGCCGTGCCGTTCACAAGAAGATCGCTGCCGTCCAGCGTCAGACCGTAGCCGTTGCCAATGCGGATGCCGTTGTCCGCGGCGACGCTAACGCCGGCCGCGTTGGCCATGAAAATGTTGTCGGAGATGTAGCTCAGCGGATTGAACGTGTCACCGGTATAGGTCGAGGCGGCGAAACTCCAGTTCGCGTCATCCCAGAAATCGGCCGACGAACCTCCGATCCACGTGATCGTGGCATGACTGGTGCCAAGCGACATCGCGAGCCCAGCGAGGAGAGATAGGACGGATTTTGTCTTCATATCCAGCAACAAGTTCATGGTTGCGCGTGCCACAGGTTCTTCGGGACAGGCTGCGAGCCCGCTCCCGATCAACCCAGTGAGGATGAAGCATAGTTTGACAACCAGAAGGATGCATTGCAAGAGGACTTTTGTTCGCTTGCAGTCGGTTTCGAACCCGGCCAATATCCAGCCATGCAACCAAACATCCCACTCGCATCGAACTCCTCCCGCCGGGAATTTATCCGGCGCGCCGGGCAGCTCGCCGCGGCCTCCGCCCTTGCCCGAACGGCCTTGCCCGCCGTCCATGCCGCCGAAGACAACACGATTCGTCTGGCCCTGATCGGCTGCGGCGGGCGCGGATCCGGCGCCGCGGTGAACGCGTTCGATTCTCCCAACGGCCCGGTCAGGCTCGTGGCGATGGCGGATCTGTTCGAGAATCGATTGACGGCCGCCTACAAGAACCTGAGCGCGAAATACGCCGCGCAAATGGATGTCCCGCCCGAACGCAGGTTTGCGGGGTTCAGCGCGTGGAGATCGGCCATCGATTGCCTTCGCCCCGGGGACGTGGCGATGCTGACGGGCTACGCCGGATTTCGACCCGGGCAGCTCGAATACGCCGTCTCCCGAGGAGTCAATGTGTTCATGGAAAAATCGTTCGCGACCGACCCGCCCGCGGTTCGGCGCGTGATCGCAGCCGGCGAGGAGGCGAAGAAGAAAAACCTCAAGATCGCCGCCGGCCTCCAGTGCCGCCACTCGAGGAACCGCCACGAGATCATCCGCCGCATCCGGGAAGGCCAGATGGGGGACATTCAGATGGTCCGCGCCTACCGGATGCAGCCCTGCGGCCGGCTGCCCAAGCGCCCGCCTGCCGAACCCGAGCTTGCCTGGCAAATCCGCCACTTCACCGATTTCCTCTGGGTCTCCGGCGGCTTGTTCGCTGAAATGAATATCCATCAGATCGACGAAATCTGCTGGATCATGGACGCATGGCCGGTCTCGGCCCACGGCATCAGCGGACGCGCAGCCAACAGCAACGATTACGGGCAAAGCCTCGATTCCTTCACCATCGAGTGGACCTTCCCCAATGGGGCCAAGGGATTCGACGTCGTGCGCTGGCTCCCGAAATGCCACGAAGAATTCGCCACCTACATCCACGGCACCCGGTGCGCAGCCCAGTTCTCCGGCAACATCCACGCCGCCACTGTTCACACCTACAAAGGCCAGCGCTGCGAGCGCAGCCAGATCGACTGGAGCGCCGAGCCCGAGCCGATCACCCCCTGGCAGGCCGAGTGGGACAACCTGCTCGACGCCATCCGCCGCGACTTGCCGCACAACGAGGCCCAACGCGCCGCCCTGTCAAATCTGGCCGACATCATGGGGCGCGCCGCGGCGCATTCGGGCCAGATCGTCACCTGGGACGAGGCGATGGCATCGAACTTCTCGTTCTGTCCGAACATCGATCAGCTCACTGCCGACAGCCCGCCGCCTGTCCAGGCGGACGCCGAAGGCCGATACCCCGCCCCGGTCCCCGGCCAGTGGGTCGAGATCTGACACCCGACAAGGCAAAGGGGTCTAAATAATTGATTCTGCTGAAAAAGGGTTCTGACTAATTTTTCGGCTTTCGAGTGGGGGGCAG
>CAYWIM010000134.1:0-7806 GCA_964458325.1 uncultured Verrucomicrobiota bacterium | reverse complement strand
TGACCTCGGAACCCGAGCGCTACGCCGCTTACACGCGTGAATACCTGGGCTGGGGCGTGTTCGCGCTGATGCCGCTTTAGATGGTGGGTTGGCCGGGACTCGAACCCGGGACCAACGGCTTAAAAGGCCGCTGCTCTACCGACTGAGCTACCAACCCATCCTGCGGCGGGAACGCCAAGGCCAGCCGACTGCGCCAGCCTGCCCTTCCGCGACCGGCGCAACCTAACGGAGCCCCCCCCACCAAGGCAAGAAATAAGCACGGCGGCGCCGCCGTCACGGCACGATCCGCCGCGCCGCCATCAGCCGGCCCCGGTAATACGGGGAATCCAGCGAGGAGAACGTCACTCCATGCCGGCTGGCTGCATGGACGAAATTGCCGTCGTTCAATGCGATCGCCACATGGCCGGGCCGGCCGTCGTCCCCCGCGAAAAACAAGAGATCGCCTGGGACCGCATCGGCCGGGTGGATCGTGATCCCGACGCGGAACTGGCGGCTGACGGTGCGAGGCAGGTCCACGCCGGCCACCTGGCGATACATCTGCACGACAAACCCGGAGCAATCGATCCCGGAACGATCCATCGCACCGTAGCGATACGGGGTGCCGAACCATTCGGTCCCGGCCTTTCTCCAATCGTCCGAAGAATACGATTTGCCTGGCTTGCGGAGAGTCTCGTGCGGCCAAGCGGGCTCGGCATCCCACGCAGGGGCCGAGGATTTCCAAAGGCTGGCCCGTCCCGCGGCCGGCTGGTTCCGCGCGGTCCGCTCAACCGCGGGCGATCCGGGCAGGGGCGTCACCTCTTTCACCGGGGCCGTGCGGCAACCGGCTCCCAGGGCCAGGGCGAGCAGGCAAGCCGCCCCACAGCCTGGCATCCAGCCACGGCGGCGCCGGGCCGAGCCGCTCCCCAAAGCCACTCCGCTGGCGTGGCGTTCTTCCGACCGCCCGTTCGAATCGCCGCTCCGCGCCAAGTTTATGCCATGTTCCATCTCCGCATCCCGTTCCTGCCGGATCACACCGCGCAACTCCCCGATCCTCGATCCTCGGCAAGTCTTGATCGCTCCGGCTCGATCAAGAGGCTGGCCGGTACTCGGCCTGCGCCCGCGGCAGCCAGTCCTGGAGGCTCCGGATCCGGTCTTCGTCGAGCGGATGCGTTCGCAGGAACCAGGGCTGGCTGGCGCCGCCATGCTTCTGGTTGTATTCGGCGAACCGCCGCCAAAAGTCAACTGCGGCTTCAGGACGATACCCCGCCCGCGCCATGTAGATCAATCCGATCTGATCCGCCTCCGCCTCGTGTTTGCGGCTGTAAGGCAGCAGCACGCCCAGTTGTGATCCCATGCCATATACGGAGCTGGCCAGGGCTTGGGTCTGCGGCGTCGCCTTCGTCAACGCCGCGCCCAGGATCTCGCCTCCGGACTGCAGCGCCGTGGCCTGGCTCATCCGCTCCGCCCCGTGCCTCGCCACGGCATGGGCCACCTCGTGCCCGATCACCGTCGCCATCCCGGCTTCGTCCTTCGTGACCGGCAGAATGCCTTTGTAGATTCCCACCTTGCCGCCCGGCAGGCAAAACGCGTTCACCTCGGGGCTCTCGAAGACCACAAATTCCCACTGCGCGTTCGGCAGTTCTGCGACGGCAGCGATCCTCCGGCCCACCTTGTTGACCAAAGCGTTCAGAGCCGGATCGCGGCTGACGGCGGTCTCTTTCTTCATTTGGTCAAACGCGGTCAGCCCGAGCTGCATCTCCTGGCTGGGCGAGACCAGCCCGGTGAACTGCGACCGGCCGGTGACCGGCACGGTCGTGCACGACCCGCTCGCCAGCAGAAGAACGATTCCCACAAGGAGCCCAAGACTGTGTTTGATTGGTTCCATGTATCTTAGGAAAGCATGAATCTTCGGACTTTTCAACCGTCCAGGCGTGGCGTAGGTTCCCGCCGGACTGTAATTCGACATGCCTTCCGTCTTCCTCAAAACGTATGGCTGCCAGATGAACGAGCGCGATTCCGAGGCCGTGGCGGCGCGGCTTCTGGCTCGCGGATTCGACCTCGCGCCGTCGGAGGAAGCAGCCGATATCGTGCTGCTGAACACGTGCACGGTGCGCCAGTCGGCCGAGGAGAGGGCCTGGAACAAGATGCGCGCCCTCCTGGCGGACCGGCGGCGCAAGAGGTCGCGCACGCTGCTGGGTATGCTGGGCTGCATGGCCCAGGTCCACGGCGGCCGCCTCATCGAGAGCCTCCCGGGCATCGATCTGGTGGCCGGCACCCGCAAGCTGCATCGCGTCCCCGATTTCCTGGGCGATCTGCTCGAAGGCCGGCGCGCCGCCATCTGCGAGACCGACGACGAGCCCGGCAGCCAGAACGCGCTGCGCGAGCACCTCGATCCCGCCGCCCGCCCCCAGCCCGCCGTAACCGCCTTCGTCAACATCATGCAGGGCTGCAACCATCGCTGCGCGTTCTGCGTCGTCCCCATGACCCGCGGGCCGGAGCGCAGCCGCCCCTTGCCCGAGATCGTGGACGAATGCCGCCAGCTTGTCGGCCGCGGCGTTCGCGAGATCACGCTCCTGGGCCAGATCGTCAACCGCTACGGCCGCCACGAGATGGCCGACCTCGATGGCCGATCCCCGTTCGTCCAGCTCCTCGAGTCCGTCCACGCCCTCGACGGGCTCGAGCGGCTCCGGTTCACGGCCCCGCATCCGGACGGCTACGGGGCCGATCTGGTCCAGGCCTATGCCCGCCTGCCCAAGCTGTGCGAAAGCGCTCATCTCCCCGTCCAGAGCGGCAGCGACCGGATTCTCCATCTCATGCGCCGCGGCCACACCGTCGAGCAATTCCGCTCGATTGTCGATCAGCTCCGCCGTGTCCAGCCCGGCATCGGCCTCGTCACCGATCTGATCGTGGGGTTCCCCGGCGAGACCGACGCGGATTTCCAGGCCACGCTCGACCTGGTCCGCCAGGTCGAGTTCGACCAGGCCTATCTGTTCAAATACTCGAATCGTCCCGACACCCGCGCCGCCGCCATGCCTGATCAGGTGCCCCAGGACGTCCGCGAGGCCCGGCATGCCGAGCTGATAAAAACGGTGGACGAAATCGCCGCGCGCCGGTATCAACAGTTCCTCGGCCGGCACGTCCAGGTGCTGGTCGAGGGCCCCAGCCGGAAAAATGCCCGGCGCTGGACCGGCCGCACCCGATGCCATAAGATCGTGTTGCTGGAAGGGTCCGATCGCCAGCTCGGCCAGCTGATCGACGTGCGGATCACCCGGACGGGCCGATACACGCTGTATGGCGATTCTGCCTGGATCGGAATGGATTGACGGTCACTGACACACCATGACGCTCTCG
Organism: uncultured Verrucomicrobiota bacterium; assembly: GCA_964458325.1. Classification (GTDB taxonomy): domain Bacteria; phylum Verrucomicrobiota; class Verrucomicrobiia; order Limisphaerales; family UBA1319; genus JAGMXM01. The sequence continues at coordinate 4,476 of CAYWIM010000134.1, read as the reverse complement.
TTGCTGGCCCTGTTGCTGGGCGCGCTGATCATCGCGCCTTCGCTGTTCGCCTTGACCCGGCCGGAAGGCTTCGCCGCCCAGGCGCGCCGGTTCTCGCGGTCGCGCCCGTGGGGTTTCGTGCTGGTCCCTCTGGCCACCGTCTGGTTCCTCTACTACCTCAGCCTCGAAACCATCTCCGATTTCGCCGCTTTCAAGCCCTACATGTATGTCGGATTCGCCCTGCTGGGCGCTCTGACGTGCATCTACGTCCAGGATCTGCTCGCCGTGCGCGGCCTAGCCCTCGTGTTGCTGCTCCTGGGCAAGCTCATGATCGACACCGCCCTGTGGGCCGACACCGCCTGGCGCCTGGTGATCATCGTCTGGGCTTATCTCATCATCTGTGGTGGCATGTGGCTCACGGTCTCGCCCTGGCGCTTGCGCGACCTGATCGATTGGGCCACCGCCAAACCGGCGCGCCTGCGCGCCCTGATGATCGCCCGGCTCGGCCTCGGGCTGTTCGTGGCCGTGCTCGGGCTCACCGCCTATCGGTGAGACTCCCTTGATCCCGATCCCCAGCCACCTCCCCCTCTCCCGGCCTTCGGCCACGCGCTCCATCAGTCATCCGGGGGCAGCCGCCGAGGTGGCCAGGCGGATCTCTCCTTGCGCTCATAGCCTCCGCCTCCTCACCTCGACCCCTGCGGGAACTCGCCCCCCGGCGCCCGCGCGCATCCTTGTCCTGCGCGGCGGCGCCGTCGGCGATTTCATCCTCACCATCCCCGCGCTCGCGCTCCTGCGGCGGCGCTATCCCTCGGCGCGCATCGAGCTCCTCGGCTATCCCGCCATCGCATCGCTGGCCGAGGCCGAAGGCCTGATCGACCAAGTCCTGCCGATCGAAGATCCCGCCTTGGCGCCCTTGTTCGTCCGCGATGGCCAGATCCCTACCAAGTGGCGGCACCTTTTCGCCGCCCAGGAGCTAGCCCTCTCGTTTCTCTACGATCCCGAAGGCATCGTGCGCGGCCAATGGGCCCGTTGCTCGCCCGCACCTTGGATCGACGGCCCGCATCGGCCCGATGAGTCCACGGACCAGCACGCCATCGAGGCGCTGATCGAACCGCTGCGCGCCTGCGGCATCGACGATTCGCCACCCTGGCCATGCTTGCCTAATCTGGCTGCCAAGCCGGGTTCGCTGCCTCCCGGTTCCTGGCTCGCGATCCATCCCGGCAGCGGCAGCCCGAAGAAGAACTGGCCCGAGGCATGCTGGCGCCAGCTGATCGAGCGGCTCCTCCAGCGCGGCGATCTCAACCTGCTCATCGTGGGCGGCGAGGCCGAATCCGGGCGGCTCGAGCCCCTCGTTGCCGGTCTTCCGCCCGAGCGGTTTCAGCTGCTCGACAAGCGTCCTCTGGTCGAGGTCGCCCGGCACTTGGCCGCCTGCGGCGGTTTTGTGGGGCATGACTCGGGCATCACCCACCTCGCCGCCGCTCTGGGATTGCCCGTCCTGGCCTTGTGGGGACCGTCCAATCCGAACGTGTGGCGCCCCTGGGGCGGCCGCGTCCAACTGCTCCGCCACCCCGGCGGCATCCAGTCGCTGACTGTGGCCGAGGTCGAGTCGGCGGCGATCCACCATTGAACATGCTGCGATTTCACACACGGAGCAACAGCCGGACGGGGAAGGTTGCCGGACTGATTTTCTTCGGGCTGTTCTTTGTGCTGGGCGAGGTGCTGCTCTTCTTTTTGTTTGTCCGCCCCTACTGGAGAAGCCAGGAGGCCCGAGCCTGGATCGAAACCCCCTGCGCCATCCGCACATCCGAGCTGGTTGAATCCTCCGACGGCGATGGGACCACCTACCGGCTGAAGATCGTCTACACGTATTCGTTCGGGAACCGTGATTATGAATCCGACCGGTTCCATTTTCTGGGCGGCTCATCTTCGAGCGCCGGCTGGAGGAGGAGGATGCTCGAGCGCTATCCCGCCGGCAGCGAGACGGTCTGCTACGTCAATCCCGCCAATCCCGCCGAGGCGGTGCTGTATCGCGATTGGGTGCCGGATTACTGGTTCGGACTGATCCCGCTGCTGTTCTCGCTGGTGGGCATCGCCGGCCTGATCGCCCTGCTCCGCCGCCCGCGCGCGCCCAAGCCCGCGCCATCGAACGTCCTCGGGCCAGCGATCGCGCCTCCCTCGGCGGCCCCGGCCGGGGCCAGCCCGGCTATCCGATGGCGAGCCCGGCAGTCGCCGCTGAAGACTTTCATCCTGGTCACTGTGTTCGCGCTGTTCTGGAACGGGATCCTGTCGGTCTTCCTCTTCCAGGTCATCAGCCAATGGCGCCATGGGAGCCCGTCCTGGTTTCTGATGCTGTTTCTGCTGCCGTTTGTGGCGGTGGGGGTGGGCATGGCTGCGGCCATGGTCTACACCTTCCTGGCACTGTTCAATCCCCGGCTCGAGGTCGAGGGGGACTCGGCGGCGGTGCCGCTCGGCGGACGCCTGCGCTTCCGATGGCGCGTGTCGGGCGCGCTGGATCGGCTCGAGCACCTCGAGCTCGAGCTTGAAGGCGCCGAGCACGCCACCTACCGGCGCGGGACCGACACGGTCACCGATCACCAGGTTTTCCACCGGCAGTCCGTCGCACGGATCGAGGATGTCGCCCAGATGCGCAGGGGCGAGGCAGCGGTGGATATCCCCGCCGACTCGATGCACACCCTGGCCGCCGATCACAACCGGATCCGGTGGGAGATCAAGGCGCACGGCGCGATCCGCCGCTGGCCCGATCTCCAGAGCCGCTTCGAGTTCACCGTGGCGCCGCCCGCACCGGCCCGGACGCCAGCCCCCGCTTTGCCCACCGTCCGAACCGCGGACGATAGCCGCACAGACACTGCAGCCCGGGCCGCCAACGCCCCGACACTCCAGGTCCGATTCCGCGACGATCGCGCCGTCTATGCCCCGGGCGAAGTGCTGGCCGTCGGCGTGCTGTGGGAGCTGGCTTCTCCGCCAGGCGCATGGCTGGTTCGGCTGGTCTACTTCACTCGAGGAAAGGGGACACCGGATGAGGTCCTGGTGGCCGAGCAGCGTCTGGACAATCCCGGCCCGCAAGGGATCGCAAAGGTCGAGTTCGGCCTTCCGGCGGGACCCCTGAGCTTCTCCGGAACGCTGATCTCCCTGGTCTGGGCCGTCGAAGTCCTTGGCGAGCGATCGAAGCTCAGCCAGCGCATCGAGTTTGTCCTCGCGATCCAGGAGCGCGAGATCCGCCTACCAGCCCTCCTGGCGGCACCGGGGAAGAAAACACTCTTCGAGTTCGAGCAAGCCTGATCCCATGCCGATCGTTCCCACACGGGCACGCGACAATCCATTCCGAAGCGAGCGGATCGACCGCCTCGAGTATGAGTTCCTCGAAGGCAGCATCGAGGCCGTTTTGGACCGCTGGCGTCGGATGGGCCATCGAGGCTGCATCATCGGGCCGGAAGGCTCGGGCAAGACCGCCCTGCTTGACCGTCTGGCAGCCGCGCTGGCGGAGCGGGGCTATGCCGTCCGCCGGGTGCAGTCACATCCGAATCGAGGCCTCGGATCGCCGGATCTTCCCGGCCCCGCTGAGATCGAGCCGGGAGATGTCATCCTCGTGGACGGCGCGGATCTCCTGGATGCGCGGGCCTGGCGGCGCTTGGAGCGCGCGTTTCCGGCGCCGGCGGGCCTGATCGCCACCTCGCACCGACGCGTCCTGCTGCCCGTCCTGTTCCGGTGCCAGACAACGCCGGAGCTTCTGTTCCGATTGCTCAGCCGCCTGGTCGATCGGAGCGACGAGGCGATCCACTCGCTTGCCATCGAGCTGTTCCATCGGCACCAGGGCAACCTGCGCGCAGCCCTCCGCGAATGCTACGATCGCCACGCGGGCCGGATCACCTGAAGATCATGTGCAGCCCGACGAGAACCAGAATCCCGCCGAATGCGCGTTTGAGATCTCCCGCCGAAATCACTTTCGTCAGCCATGCCCCGCCGTACCCCCCCAGAATCGCCATGGGCGCCAAGGCCAGCGCCAGCAGCCAATCCACGTTTCCCTGGTGATAATGTTTCCACGCGCCTACGATGGCCGTCGGGATGATCACCGCCAGGGACGTCCCCACCGCCGTCTTCATGGGCACGTGCAGCAGCAGCACCATGCTCGGCACCATCACGATCCCGCCGCCGACACCAAACAGCCCGCTCGCCAGGCCGCTGATCAGGCCGATGCAGGCCACGGTAGCCACCAGCCCCGCCTTCCCTCCTGCGGGGATCCAGATCTTCGTGTTCACGCGGCCGAACCTGCCGCCTCCCACCCAGGCTGACAAGAAAAATGGCTTCCTTCGCTCTGGACAGCCAGGCGCGGCGCAGGCATCGGAGGCCGAGACAGCTGCTGGAAGCTTGGGGCGCCATGGCGGTCCGCACCGAGCAGCGATCCACGATCGCGCCGGCTGTTGCCAGCCCCGTGACATAGCTGAATTTCGCACCTTCCCGGCCGGTTTGCCGCCGTCG
>CAYWIM010000133.1:0-7862 GCA_964458325.1 uncultured Verrucomicrobiota bacterium | reverse complement strand
GGGTGTGCATCTCCGCCGTGATCCGCCTCCTGACCTCGGCGGCACGTATCGCCGGTTTTCCAACCGGCCTTGGCTTCGGATGCCGACTGGAAAGTCGGCGTTACTGGGCGAATCCGCCTTGTCACCTCGGCGGCACGTATCGCCGGTTTTCGAACCGGCTTTGACTTCCGATGCCGACTGGAAAGTCGGCGTTACTGAAGCCACCGGCTTCCAATGCCGACTCGAAAGTCGGCGTTACTGTGGCTTAGGGGTCGGCCATAACTATTGACACTGGCGGTCGTTCTTGCGCTTCTGCACCAAGCTGTTGGAAACGTGGGTCCAGGTTCCCATCGCAAGACGCTGGGCCATCCGCTGCAACGTCATCGTGACGGTCCTCATCGTCCTGGAAGAAAACATTTGTTTGTCGCCAGCATCGGTGTGACGTTCCCGCATCAGAGCTTGGACGGCTCTTCTCCGACATCGGAGCCGGCGCCGCAGGATCTGGGCAGGAGGGTCAAGGAACTGGCATGCACGTATCAGGTTGGAGGAGCGGCCTGCGGCCGACGAAGGGCCGTTTCTGAAAGAAGGGCGGGATCTGATTCAGGATTTGGCGCTGGTATTGAGCGAGACGATCGAGCGCAGGCAAACCGAGCAGGCACTCCGGCACGCTCGGGCTTTTGCCGAGAACCTCATCCAGACGGCCAATCTCCAGAACCACGAGTTCGCGCCGGCCGCGCGGTCGATCTTCGACGCGTGCAAGTCGCTGGTGGGCGCGAGCGCCGGCTGCCTCGCGTTGCGATCGGCCGAAGGAGAGGACGGCGAACCGTTGTTCTTCGATCGCGGCGGATTGCCTGGGGAGATAGATCCGTTCTCGCCGATGTGGGTTCGCGAACTGTGCGCGGAAGCCTGCCGGACCTGTCGAGCTGTCCGCGAAAACGAGCCGGGGCGCCGCCATGAACCGGCCCGGCTGCCCCCGCGCCACACCGCCATTGAGAACGTGCTGATCGCGCCGCTCCTTCTGGAGGGGAAGGCGCTGGGTTGGCTTGGCCTGGCCAACAAGCCGGGCGATTTCACCGAGGAGGACGCGCGCCTGGCGTCGGCGTTCGCGGAGTTGACCACCCTCGCGTTCCACAACAGCCGGACCCTGCAGCGATTGGAGGCCAGCGAAGAGCGCTTCCGCTCCGTCGCCCAAAGCGCCGGAGATGGGATTGTGACAGCGGACGCCCAGGGGACCATCGTTCTTTGGAACCATGCAGCGGAGGAGATCTTCGGCTATCGGGCGGAGGAAGTGGTCGGCCGATCCATTTGCTGCATCGTGCCGGAGCCATTCCATGAGAGACACCGCCAGGCTTTCTTTCGAGCGATGTCTCCAGATGCGCCGGATTTCGTTCGGCGGCGGATCGAGGTGGTGGCATGCCGCAAAGACCACAGCGAGGTTCCTGTCGAGCTGTCGCTGGCACGCTGGCGAAGCGGAGCCAGCTGCTATTGCACGGCTGTGATTCGCAATGTCACGGAGCGCAAGGAGGCGGACCGAGCCATCGCGGCGGAACGAGCCCGGGTGGATCAGATTCTCAACGAGCTGCTGCCACCGCTCGTCGTCGATCGGCTCAAGACCGAGAAACGGTTCGTTGCCGATGCTTTCGAAGAGATTTCCGTCCTGTTTGCCGATCTGGTGGGGTTCACCAAGTGGACCGCCTCCATGAGGCCGGAACATGTGGTCGAGCTGCTCAATCGAATCTTCACCGAGTTCGACCGGCTGGCGGGCCGTCATGGAGTGCAAAAGATCAGCACCCAAGGGGACGGCTACCTCGCCGTCGCGGGGGTGCCGGCCCACCGCCCCGACCACGCCGAGGCCGCAGCCGACCTGGCGCTCGAGATGTGCCAGGCGATTCGCCAGTTCACCACCCCTCGGGGCGAGCCGATCTCGATGCGCATCGGAATCCACACCGGCCCGGCCATGGCCGCCATCATCGGCCAGCACGCCTACCACTACGACGTCTGGGGATCCACCGTGAACCTCGCCAGCCGGATGGAGTCCTCCGGCAAAGCCGGCTGCATTCAGGTCAGCCGGCAGACCTACGAGCGGCTCCGGGAACAGTTCCGCTTCGAGAAGCGCGGCTCCATTTGGGTCAAAGGCATCGGGCTGCAGAAAACCTACTGGCTGAAGGAACGAAGGCTCCGCAAGGAAACGGCCGTTCCAGGATCCTGACGATGAGATTGGTGGAGGCGGCGGGAGTTGAACCCGCGTCCTGAGCAAATGAACCCGCCGCGACTACATGTTTAGTCAGGAGAGAGTATTCGGCCGCCGGTCACGTCCTGACCCGAACCCGGCTGCCCAGTCCCCGGTATAAAACTTCGGCGCCGGCCGCCCTGGACCGCGGCAGGCCCCTACACCGGCTGCATGCGCCCACAACCGTAGCCGGTGTCCGGCCGTGGACGTCGCGGCACTTAGGCCGCGAGAGCTAATTCTTCGTTAGCAGTTTGTTTTGGTCCGATGATTAACGAGGCCCACGAACCATCCTCGACATGCCGCGGAGAGCGCTTTCACCCAGTCGAAACCAGTACGCCCCCACGAATTGGTGCGCCTAGCAGGACTTGAACCTGCACGGGTTGCCCCACTACCACCTCAAAGTAGCGTGTCTGCCAATTCCACCATAGGCGCACAACCCGACGTAAATTGCACCACGTCGGGCTGGTCGCGCAAGTGCAATTTCGATGGATCCGCTCCGGGGGTTTGTGGTAATCTGCCCGCATGCCGGAAAAGAGCATCAACGAGATTTCGGCTTCCTGGCGCGAGCTATACGAAAAAGGCTTGATCGCCCTCAAGAAGGACAACCTGGATTATGCCCTGACGATCTTCACCAAGGTCCTCGAGAAGGAGCCGGGGTTCTTCGAGTGCCGCGAGGCCCTTCGCGTGGCCCAATTCAAGAAGGCGGGGGCGGGCCGCGGCTTTTTCCGCCGGTCGTTTCAAGGCCTCAGCGTGGGCCCTCTGCTGGCGAAGGGCCAGATCGCCCTGCGCTCGAACCCGGTGGAAGCCATGGAGGTCGCCGAGCACATTCTCAACAGCGATCCCAACAGCGCGATGGCGCACAAGCTGCTGGCGGAGGCGGCCACCGCGGCGGATTTTCCCAAAACCGCGGTGCTGTCCTGGGAGATCGTCCGGAAGAACAATCCGAAGGACACGGGGGTGGCGTTGCAGCTGGGGCAGGTGCTGGCGCGGGCGGGGATGATCGCGCGGGCGGAGAGCGTGTATGGCGATCTGCTCCGGGCCGATCCGGGCAACCTCGAGATCGCCCAGGCGCTGAAGGATCTGTCCGCGCGGCGCACCATGGCCGAAGGCGGCTACGACTCGCTGTCGGACGGGAAAGGATCCTATCGCGACATCCTCCGGAACAAGGAGGAGGCGGTCGCGCTCGAACAGGAGCAGCGCGAGGTCAAGACCGAGGACGTGGCGCTGAACATGATCCGGGAGTACGAGTCGCGCCTCGAGCGGGAGCCGCAAAACCTGAAGCTGCTGCGATCGCTGGCGGAGCTGCACGTCCAGAAGGGGGATCTGGATGGCGCATTGGCCTACTACGAGCGGCTGGCGAAGCAGACCATGGGCAACGATCCGTCCCTCGATCGGGCGATTGCGGAGATCCGGCTGCGTCAGATCGACAAGGCAATCGCCAGCCTGGATCCTCAAGCTGGGGACCACGCGGCGCAGGTCGAGAGCCTTCAAGCTCAGCGGCAGGAGTTCCAGCTCAGCGAGTGCCGCCAGCGGGTCGAGCGCTACCCGAACGACCTCGCCATCCGGTTCGAGATGGGCCAGCTCGACTACCAGGCCGGCCGGATCAGCGAGGCCATCCAGGAATTCCAAAAATCGCAGGCGAATCCGCACATGCGGATTCCGTCGCTCTATCATCTGGGCCTCTGTTTTTCGAAGCGCGGCCTGAACGACCTGGCCGCCCGCACGCTCCAGAACGCGCTCAAGGAGAAGGTCGGCTTCGACGACGAGCGCAAGGAGCTGATCTACGCCCTGGGCTGCGTGTTCGAAGCGATGGGCCAGCGCGAGCAGGCGATCGAGCAATTCAAACAAGTCTACGAGGTCGATATCGGCTACAAGGACGTGGCGGCCAAGGTGGACGCTTTCTATGCGCAGCAATCGTCGGGGACCTGAACTATGCGGCGATGGATTATCCGGCTCGCCTTCCTCGGCGTGGCGCTGGCTGCGGCGGCATTCCTGATGCTGACATTTGGGCTCAACCGGGCGGTGAAGGAAGGCATCGAGCGGGGGGGCTCGAAGGCGGCCCAGGCGCCGATCACGGTCGGCCGCGTCTCGATCTCGCCTTTCTCGGGCGAGGGCCGGATCGAGGATCTCGTCGTGGGCAACCTCGAAGGATTCAGCAACCCGTCCGCCTTTCAATCGGGCTCGATCCGGCTCCGGTGGAAACCCAGCAGCCTGCTGTCGGATCCCATCGCCATCCGGAGCGTCGAGGTCGATGCCCCCGAGATCTTCTGCGAAGCCGGCTTGGGCGGCAACAACCTGAACCGGATCGCCGAGAATGTGACGGCCTACATCGAGCAAAGCAGGCTGCTCGATGAGTTCACCCGGAAGCTGGCGATCGAGGAATTCGTCATTCGGGGCGGCCAGCTGACGCTGCAGCTCAAGGGGATCAGCATCCTCAAGACGAAAGTCTCGCTGCCCGAGATCCGGCTCGAGAACCTCGGCGGCGACAAGGGCGGCATCACGCCGGCGGAGCTGACCCTGAAGGTGTTGGGCGCTCTGCTCGAAAAGGTCGGCGCCGCGGCAGGGGAGAACCTGTCGCGCCTGGGCGGCAGCGGCTCATCTACACCACCTCGCGATAGACGTCCGGATGCGGCCGGGGAATCAGGACCGCGTTGACGAGCGAGCCGGCATCGGCGATCACCTTGCGGCCGGCTGCGATGGCGGCCTGGACCGATCCGATGTCGCCGGTCATGGTCAGGAACGCCTTGCCGCCCAGCGCCATCGCCAGCCGGATCTCGGTGAGCGTCACGCTGGCGGCCTTGGCGGCCGCATCGGCCCCCTGGAGCAGGGCCGAGACATTGAATGACTCGAGCACGCCCAGCGCGCCGTTGATCTCGGCCGGCTGCGAACGGCCCAGGGCGGCCATCACCTCCGGATGCACGTTGGGCACGCAGAAGTGATCGATCAGACAGCCCGCAGCCGCCTCGCATCCGGCCTCGACCGCGGCCTGGACGGCGGCGGTTTCGCCCCCGACCACCACCATGTATTTTCCGGAGCAGATCGACCGCGACAGCAGCAGCCGGACCTGGCCCGCCTTGAGCATGGTGTCGGCCACGAGGAATCCTGCGGCCACGCTGGACAGCTCGACCAGCCCCAATGACTTCTCTTTCATGAAATCCTTTCGAGCACCACCCGATCGGTCAATGCGGCCACGCGCCCTGCGAACGGGGCGTGGATCGCCGCACCGAGCGCCTTGTCCGGAATGGCGCCCAGGGGCTGGCCGGAGCCGACCCGGTCGCCGGCCTTGACCAGCGGTTGGCAGGGCGCCCCGGCCCCCTGTTTGAGAGGCAACACCACCCGAGCCAGTCCAATCTCGGCGTCCCGGTAAGGCGCCGGCTGGTCGTAATCGATCACCCCGAGCCGCTGCGTCAGAAGCCGGATCGGCACCCGGCGGCCGTCGCGCAGGGGATGCACCCGAACCTCGGTCGAGCCCGTCCATTTGAGGTTCCGCTGCCGCAGGGCTGCCTTGGACGCGTCGCAGGCTTCCTTGGGGAAGAGCTGCTCCGGGCAGGCATACAGGGTGCAGAGCCCGCACGAGCAACAGAGCGCCGCATAGAGGTTCCAGTAATCCTCGCCGGCGGCCGTGAACGCCAAGCTTCGCATCACCTGATGCGGCTCGACGGCATAGCCCAGCAGGTAGCGCGGGCAGAGCTCGGTGCAGAACCGGCATTGATCGCAAGCGGACTTGCCGATCTGGGCCTGGCGCGCGTCCGGCTGGAGCTTGCGCTGGATGACCGGATGATCGCGCGGCAGCACCACGACGCCCGTGGTGGTCTTGACGATCGGCGTCTCGAGATCGTCCGTGACCGATCCCATCATCAGCCCGCCGATGCAGAGGACCGGATCCCCGGTGGCCAAGCCGCCGGCGGCCTCGATGGCGGCCCGGATCGGAGCGCCGAGCGGCACGCTCAGCGTCACGGGCTCGCGCACCGCGCCGGCGATGGTCAGGATCTTGTGCGTCACCGGCCGCCCCTCGGCGGCGGCGGCCACGTTCACCGCCGTTTCCACGTTCACCGCCACCACGCCGACCTGGATCGGAATGCCGCCCGGCGGGATCAGCCGGCCGGTGACCGAGTAGACCAGGTCATACTCGTCTCCAGCCGGGTAATAATCCCCGAGAAGATGCACTCGGATCGACGTGCCTTTGGAGGCGGCTTCGATCGCCTCGATGGCGCCGTGTTTTTTGGCTTTGATCCCGATCACGCCCGTCTGGGCGCCGACGGCCTCCATGGCCAACCGCAGGCCCGCCACCACGCGATCCGCCGCCCGCTCCATGAGCACGGCGTCCTTGTGGAGCAGCGGCTCGCATTCGGCGCCGTTGACGATCACCGTGTCGGCTTGGGCGGACAGCTTGACGTGCGTGGGAAACCCCCCGCCGCCAGCGCCCACTACCCCCGCCTGTCGAACCAGATCAGCAAGCTTCATGCTCGCACGCAGCCATAGCACTGTTCCAAGCCCAGCGTCCAGCGCCGATTTCAGACCGGAACGGCGTGGCGGGCTCGCTCTGTTTGGATTCTCTCTCCCCCGCTCGATCCTCGCGGGGGGAGGGAAACAAGAAAAGGCTTCCCAGAGACGAGGGGGCGGTGTGATGGGCAACCGCTTCCAGACAGCGTGGTGGGTCACTTGCACTCGGGCAGCCGATTGTCTCCTCCCTCCCCGCCGCGGCAGTGGAGGGGAGGGTCGGGGAGAGGCTGTGTCTAGGCCAATCGAGGAGGCCCGGGCCGAGGGGTTGGCGTACATCGACCGCCTGGGCGCCACGTCCAAGGCTTGCAACATGCAGGCAGTGCTCACCGCGTCACCTGGATCACACTCGCCCTCGCCGCGGGGGTCCCGCTTAAACTGGTCCAGCGCGCCACCGGGCATCGCGCCGCCAAGGTTGTTATGAATCACTACTTGCGGCCGGGGCGTGAAGACTTCCGGGCGGCCATATTCAAGGCTATGCCAAAGATGTTGGCGGATGGTGGGCAGGCGATGAGGTAACCGACGGGGTAGCCCTGGTAGAGGGAGTTCAGGCCCAGAAGGGCAGGTAGCGGGCGTATTTGCGTGAGCCGCCGACCTTTTCATCGGGTTTGACCATTTTGGCCTCAATGGCTGCGGAGATGATCTGGGAAATGATGGCGGTTTTGCTTTCCGGCTGGTGAAAGCGTTCACGGAGGGATTGGTTGGTCATGCGTTGGCTCATGACCCATTTGAGACAGCAGTGCTGGTAGCAGGCGCGGATGCGGTCGGAACGATCCATGTCCTCAAAGTCGCGCGGTCCAAAGATGACGACGACGGTGCGGCGATGGGTGGTACGGATGTCCGGCGCGGGGAGTTGGTAAACCTCGGCCGCCTGAATAACTTTATCGATACCGCTGCTTTTCTCCTCGCAGACGCGCATTCGGCGCATGAGGTCAGCCAGCCGTTCGTTGCGGGACTGGTAGCCGTCAATGAACCGGTCCACGGGAACGATGGGATCGCCGGGATTGGAGATTTCCACGCGGTCGGGGTAAATCTCGACCATCATGGAGGCGCCGCCGATGCGAAAATCCTGATGGATGAGCGCGTTGGCCACGAGTTCGCCAGAAAATCGAAAACGAAGGCTTCAACGTTCAAAAAAACAGCGGCTTGAACC
>CAYWIM010000132.1:0-7896 GCA_964458325.1 uncultured Verrucomicrobiota bacterium | reverse complement strand
GGGCGCGGGCGTGCCTCGATCCTGGACCCGCTCGCCGATGCATGCCCGCGGCCTGATCACGCGGGCGGGGCTCGTCGATTGGAGCTGGCAGCCGGGCCACCTGACCGTGGCCATGCGCGGCTGGCGTGTCCCGGTGCGGGTCGGACCCGAGTTCCCGCCCGAGACCGTCCTTCATATCCAGTGATATGGCTTCCCGTCGCCCACGGGTCGATTGGCGGGAGCGCTGCGCGCGGATGCAGCAGCTCTACCGTCTGAGCCAGATGGTCCACGCCGCCACCGACCCTCCCCGGGCGCTGAACCGGCTCATCCGCGAAGTGGTGCGCCTGCTGAACGCCTCCAGCGGCTCGATCGTCCTCGTCAATCCGACCGACGGATTCCTCGACATCCAGACCTCTTGCGGCCTTCCTCCAGAGATGGCGGGCCTCAAGCTGCGGATCGGCGAAGGCATCACCGGCTGGGTCGCCCGCACCGGGCAGCCCGCCCGCATCGGCCAGGTCCGGCAGGATTCGCGCTACGTCATGCTCCGTCCCGAGACCCGATCCGAGCTGGCGGTGCCCATCGAGATCCAGGGCGGCGTTCGCGGCGTTCTCAATGTGGATGCCGATCGCGAAAACGCTTTTTCGGATCAGGATCAGGCCCTCCTCGAGGAGCTGGCCCGCCATGCCAGCCGCGTCATCCTGAATGCCTGGCGGTTCGATCAGCTCCGCCTCAAGACCCGGCTGTTCGAATCGCTCCTCCGCGTCGGCCAAACCATCAATTCCACGCTGAACCTGGACGATGCGCTCGAGGCCATCACGCGTGAGGCTCGAGGCCTGATGCAGGCGCGCATGTGCTCGCTTCTGATGCTCGATCCCGCGCGCGAATGGCTCGATCTGCGGGCGAGCCACGGCGCCGGCCCCGGCTATTGCGGCAAGCCGCGCCTCAGCGTCGCCGACAGCCTGCTGGGCGTGGTCGTCCGCCGCCGAAAACCGCTCCAGGTCGAGAACGTGCGGATCTCCAGCCGCTACCAGAACATCGAGGTCGCGCGCCAGGAAGGATTGGTGTCTCTGCTGAGCGTTCCCCTGGTGTTCCGCGGCCAGGCCATCGGCGCGCTCAACGTCTACACCGCCCAGCCCCATCGGTTCTCGAACGAAGAGGTCCATATCCTGTCGGCGCTGGCCGAGCTTTCCGCCCTGGCCATCGAGAAAGCCCGTCTCTACGAGCGGATCGTCGACCTGGAGGAGCAGCTGCGCCAGAACGAAAAACTGTCGGCGCTCGGGCTCCTGGCCGCCGAGGTCGCCCACGAAATCCGCAATCCGCTCACCGTCCTCAAGATGCTGTTCCATTCGCTGGACCTTCGGTTCCCCGCCAGCGATCCGCGCGCCCGCGATATCGAGCTGATGGCCGAGAAGATGGACCAGCTCAACCGGATCGTCGAGCGCATGCTCGACTTCGCCCGGCGGGCCGAGCCCCGCTTCGAATCGGTCGATCTCAACCGGCTGGTCGACGATCTGGGGATGCTCGTGCGCCACAAGCTCATCCAGAGCGGGATTCGATGGTCTTGCCGGCGCGAGCCCGGCCTTCCTGCCGTCCTGGGCGACGCCATGCAAATCGAGCACGCGCTCCTGAACCTGACGCTCAACGCCGCCGAAGCCATGCCGGGCGGCGGCGCGCTCACCATCACCACCCGAACGCAGCCCCGGCGCACATCGGATCCCCGGCCGCGCGAGGTGATGATCGAGTTTCGCGACACCGGCCAGGGCATGACCCTCGAGCAGCAGCAGCAAGCCTTCCGCTCCGTCCTGGCCACCACCAAGCCGCGCGGGACCGGGCTCGGACTCGCGATTGTGAACCGGGTGATCGAAGCCCATCACGGCCGCATCCGCGTCCAATCGCGTCCCGGCTGCGGCGCCGTGTTCCGGCTCTACCTGCCCGTTGCCCCGTAGACCAGAAACAGCTCGTCGCCCTCCCGGCGGCACGAGCGCAACACCATCCGCGCCGCGTCGGCCAGGCCCGCCGCGCCGGGGCCGTCCGCGATCGTCGGCGAGGTCCGCCCACCAAACAGTCTCGGGCAGATGGTCAGATGAAGCTCATCCACCAAGCCCGCCGCCCACAGGGCCGCGTTCAGCCGCGCTCCTCCTTCGGCCAGAAGCCGCCGCACCCCCCATCGCCCCTCGAGATCGCCAAACGCGGCGGCCCAATCGACGGTCTCGCGCCCGCGGACCAGCACCTCGTCCGCCACCGCGCGCAGGGCTCGCAGCCGAGCCCTGGGAATCGCCTCGCTCGCGAGCACGAGGATGGGCGAGTGCCGGTGGCGAAATACCTCCGCCTCGGGCGAAAGGCTCCCGCGGCCCGACACCACCACCCGCAGATTGTGCTCGGCCAGCCCCCGGCGCCGCCGCAGCCGCCGGAACCGCTCCGGGCCGGGACCGAGCTGAACCGGTTCCTCGTTCACGGTGCCCGCGCCGCACATCACCGCATCCGCGGTCGCTCGCAGCTCGAGCAGATGCTCCTGGTCGCGGCGCGATCCGCACGAATGCAGCCGGCGGTCCGCCGTCGCAATCTTGCCGTCGGCCGTCATGGCCATGTTGATCAGGACGAACACAAGCTAGTCCTTGCTCTGCCCATTGTCCCCACTCCAGCTGAATTCGCTGTGCGGCAGGTTGTCGTTGTTCCACCGCCGCCGCCACTTGTCGCTGGCGGGATCGACCACCTCGCGGCGCAGGGCCGCCTCGGCATGCCCGTCGCAAAACATGATCACGCACCGGCCGTTGTGGCGCTTGGCCGGCCACTGGTCGGATTCCTTGGGATCCACGTTGCCGTCCCACGAATAATCGGATTTGCTGTCCGCCAGCATGATCATGTCCGACGGCTTCCGGACCCGGCTTTCTGCCATCTCGGGCTGCGAGGGCGGATTGACGTCCCCACCCAGCCCGAGCTGCTGGGCGATGGTGGGGGTCACGGCCCCCACGCCCCAGTCGTTGTAACCGTAACACATTCCTGCGCCGTTGGCCGATGCGCCCAGGAAATCCAGCCTGCCTCGGAGGGATTTGTTGACATTGGTGTCCCACCGGAACTCGGGCTTGGTGGCGGGGCACCAGAACACCATGCGGTTGGTGGCCATCTGCGAGAACAGCCGCAGCGGCCAGACATAGTAAAACTCCGGGACCTTGATGCACCCCGGATAGCGGTGGTGTTCGCCCACATACATGACAGCCGCGATCCCGAGCTGCCGGAGGTTGTTGATGCAGGAAGTCTGATGCGCCTTGCTTTTCGCCTTCGCCAGCGCCGGCAGGAGCATCCCCGCCAGGATCGCGATGATCGCGATCACCACCAGCAGCTCGATCAACGTGAAAGCCGCCCTCGCCCGCCCCGCCCACGGCACCCGGCTCAATCCGCCGCAATCCGAATATCGCATGACCATTCCAAAACATAGCCCGCGGACTTTGGCAACGGCAATGAAATACCTCCCATGGCGCAGCCTCGGGCGTCAGGGCCATTCGCAATCTTGCCTTTGGCCGATTTTTTGCGATAACGGTGCGCATGATGCCCGTGTTGCTGTCGTATCCGATGGTCTGGGTGCTGCTGCTGGCCAGCGCGGTCGCCATGGCGGTGTTCCTCGAGCGGGTGCTCCACTACCATCGGGCCCAGATCAATTCGACCGAATTTCTCAGCGGCGTGCGGAACGTGGTGCGGCGCGACAACATCGTCGAGGCGATCTCGATTTGCGAGGCCACGCCGGGACCGGTGGCGCGCCTGGTGAAGACGGCGATTCTGAATCGGGACCGCGGCCGGGAGATGGTCCGCGAGGCGGTCGAGGATGCTGGATTGATCGAGGTGCCCCGGCTCGAGGAGAAGCTCAATCTCCTGGCCACGATCGCCCAGATCGCGCCTTTGCTCGGCCTGCTCGGGACCGTTTTCGGCTTCATCCGCGTCTTCTCGGAGCTGCAAAAGGCCGGGCTCACCGCCAACGCAAGCCAGTTGGCGGGGGGGATCTGGGAGGCGCTCATCAGCACGGCCGTGGGGCTGGCGGTGGCCATCCCCTGCTACGCGGCCTACAACTACCTCGTCAGCCGAGTCAACGCCATCGTGCTCGACATGGAAAAGGCGGCCACGGACATCGTGGGCATCCTGACCGAACCCAGCAACCCGAAGAGCTCATGAAGTTTCCGCGCAACGCCCGGATCTTTCGCGGCCAGCTCGATTTGGCTCCGGTGGCGGGGGTCGTCTTTCTGCTGGTGATTTTCCTCCTGCCCCAATCGACGCTGGTGTTGCCGCCGGGGATCGAGATACGCCTCCCGGAGGTGTCAGGAAAACCGTTGCCGGGACCCACCGAGCCCCGCGCGGTCCTGGCGATGGACCGGCAGGGACAGATCTATTTTGACAGCCAGCTGGTGGACGCCGAGCAACTGCGGCAGCGGCTCCGGCAGGCGGTCGAACGCACTCCGGATCTCGCCCTGATCATCCAGGCCGACCAGGAGGTCCGGCTCGAGTCCTTCTTCCATCTGAGCAAGCTGGCGGGCGAGGTCGGCCTGCAGCGGGTCTATCTCTCCGGCCAGCCACCGCTGCCTCCACCGCCCGTCTCGGCAAATCCGGCGCCATGACCCAACCTCTGCCCCAAGAAGGCCCCTGGACAGCCCGCCGCTGGGCCTGGTCGGTGGCCATCGCCTTGGGACTCCAGGCCGTGGCGATCGGCTGGCTGGCGGAACGGCGATGGCCGGATCGGCCCCATCCAGAGCCGCGCACGGCCCTCGAGCTCCTGCCCGAGCATCTGGCCCTCCAGTGGTGGGATGACCTGGATCGGATGACGATGGATCCCTCGCTCTTCATCCTGGCTCAAGCGAACAACTTTTCCGGGCCGGCTTGGCGAAACCTCAAGCTGCAAAATCACCAATACCGCGAGCGCCACGACGAACCCTCCTGGTGGACGCCGCCGGTGGATCTGCTGGCCCAATGGCCCCTGGCCTCGGACGCAATCCGGAGCCGGCTCCCGGTGGCATCCCGCGGCCCGCTACGATTTGCCGAACCGCGGGTCGATGCCCTGACCGTCTCGACGCAATCGCTTCTGCGGATCGAGTCTGGATCCGGCGAACTGCAGCTGGCGGAGGCCCCCCCGCTCCCCATCTGGACCGCCCCCGATACCCTGCCCGCCACCACCGTCCACGTCATGCTCAACCACCGTGGCGAACCGTGGACGGTCCAAATGGTTGGCCCCAGCGGATGGGCGCCGGCGGACTCGGAGGCCCTCCGCTTGGCCGCTCAACTTCGATTCCGCATCCTCCATCCCTCCGGACCCGCCCGGCAAGGTTCGGACGAAACAGACGTGCGCGCCGCGAAAGTCGCGTTCCGTTGGGCCACCGTGGCGCCTACAAACACCCAGGCGCCCCCCACCCCTTGATCCCCATGCCCGCGGAAACGCTCATCCTCGGTTACACGGTTTCTTTGCTTGCGATCGTTTCCGCCCTTGCCCTATATTCCGAACTCATGCGCCGGCGATTCGAGCCGACGTCGAGCGAAGACCGCATCTTCCGGTGTCGAAATTGTTCGTCGGTCTACACGGATGACCCGGATGTGGAGCGCTCGCGTTGTCCTCAATGCGGCACGCTGAACGAACAAATCAAATTCTGACGATCCTTTCCCCGCTGTCGCGGGGTCTTTTTTCCGCGCGCGAAGGGAGGGAAGATCGAACCAGGAGCATCTATGGGAATGTGGATAGGCCGGAACCGGAAAGCACGGGTCACGTATGGATTCGACGAGATCGCATTAGTGCCGGGGGACGTGACGATCAATCCCAACGAGGTCGCCACGGGCTTCTCGATCCCGCGCAAGGACAGCAGCGCCATCCAGCTCAGCATCCCGATCCTGGCCAGCGCGATGGATGGCGTGACCGACGTGCGGTTCTGCATCGAGATGGGGCGTCTCGGCGGGCTCGGCGTGATCAACCTCGAGGGCGTTCAAACCCGGTATGAGCGCCCCGAAGAACCGCTCAGCCAGGTGCTCAAGGCCGGCAAGGACGAGATCACCGCCCTCATCCAGAAGATCTACACCGAGCCGATCAAGGAGGAGCTCATCGGCCGCCGAGTCCAGGAGCTCAAGGCCGCCGGCGTCCTCGCCGCCGTCAGCTCCATCCCCCAGCGGGCGGAACGGTTTTCCGCGATCGCCCAGGAAGCCGGCGCCGATCTGTTTGTGGTCCAATCCACCGTATCGACGGTGCGCCACATCGCCACCGAATACAAATCGCTGGACCTCGAGGCGCTGACGCGCAGCTTGCGCATCCCGGTCATTGTGGGCAACGCGGTCACCTACAGCGTCACCCTCGAGCTGATGTCGTGCGGGGTGGCCGGCGTCCTGATTGGCGTGGGCCCCGGGGCGGCCTGCACCAGCCGCGGCGTGCTGGGCCTGGGCGTGCCGCAGGTGACCGCCACCGTCGATTGCGCGGCCGCCCGCGACAAATACTACACCCGGTCCGGCCGTTACGTCCCCATCATCACCGACGGCGGCATGAGCAAAGGCGGCGACGTCTGCAAAGCCCTGGCCTGCGGGGCCGATGCCGTCATGATCGGCAGCGCCTTCGCCCGCGCCATCGAGGCGCCCGGACAGGGGTTTCACTGGGGCATGGCCACGCCGCACGCCAACCTGCCCCGCGGCACGCGGATCAAGGTCGGCATCAGCGGATCGCTGCGCCAGATTCTCTTCGGGCCAGCCACGGTCGATGACGGATCCCAAAACCTCGTGGGCGCAATCACCACCTGCATGGGCAACGTGGGCGCCAAGGACATCCGGCGGTTCCAGGAGACGGAGATCATCATCGCCCCCAGCATCAAGACCGAAGGCAAGCTGTTCCAAACCCTGCAGAGCGTGGGAATGGGCACACGCTGAGCCGGGAAACGATCGAAGGGGCCCCGCATGCTGAAGGCGCTGATCGATTGGTACATGGCAGCCCTGTCCACCTGGGGGTATCCTCTCATCGGGCTGCTGATGGCCATGGAGAGCAGCGTCATCCCCCTCCCCAGCGAGGTGGTCATACCGCCCGCCGCCCACCTCGCCTACCAGCAGAAAACCATGAGCCTGGCCGGCATCGTGGCCGCAGGGACGATCGGATCCTGGATCGGAGCGTCGGTGATGTACTGGGCCGCACGCTGGGCTGGCCGCCCCCTCCTCCTGCGCTACGGGCGCTACGTCCTCATCCCTCCCGAGAAGGTCCACGGGGCCGAGCGCTGGGCCCGACAGTTCGGGTCCATGGGCGTCTTCGTGGCTCGCCTGCTGCCCGTCGTGCGGCATCTCATCGGCCTGCCCGCCGGCGTGGTCCGGATGGATTACGCCAAGTACTCGCTCTATACCGTGCTGGGTTCGTGCCTCTGGTGCGCCGTGCTCTGCTGGGTGGGAATCGTGGCCGGCCAGGACCAGCAGCTGATGGCCGGCCAGCTGCACCGCGTGTCGCTCTGGCTCGGGGGCGCCGTCCTGGTGTTGGGCGGAATGTACTATTTTCTCGTCCACCGCTACATGAAAGCCGATCCGACTGCGGACTGAAGGCCAGCCGCCATGAAGACCTTTCGGGAAGCCTTCTGCGATTATTACGCCTGCCCGCCAAAACGATTTGCTCGAAAAGTGTTCTGGATGGCCCTGCCCGGATATGTGCGGCCGCTGGCCGCGATCGTGTACCTGTTCCACCGCCAGTACTTCCGGCGCGATTTCGAGGCGATCGAGATCCTGGGCGCCACCCGCGATGCGGGCGATTTCACCAGCGAAACCGAAAGCCTCTATGACCTGTCTCGCTTCGAGCAGTACTTCCTGCGCCGGCGCCTGAAGCTGCGGATGTCGGGACGCAAGCTGCAAGCGTTGCACAAACGCGTGTACGAGCTCGAGTCGTCCCGCTAAGGGTCTGTGCAAAAATTACTTCCGATTTTGGCGGGAGCG
>CAYWIM010000131.1:0-8205 GCA_964458325.1 uncultured Verrucomicrobiota bacterium | reverse complement strand
GGCGGCCACTCCGTGGACGCCGCCTTGATGGCTGCAAGCTCACCGCCCGGCGCGCGGCGGAGCGCGCGCCCTACCTGGCAAGCCGAAAGCCGAAAGGTAGGGCGGCCACTCCGTGGGCGCCGCCTTGCAGGCCGAAAGCCGAAAGCCGGCGCGCGGCGGAGCGCACGCCCTACCTTGCAAGCCGAAAGCCGAAAGGTAGGGCGGCCACTCCGTGGACGCCGCGTTGATGGCTGCCTGTTAGCCGGGAGCTGAAGGGGAGCGGGGCCTTGTTGTTTCCCTCGAAGATCTCGGGGACTTGATTGTCTGGGTCGACAACCACGTGCCAGCCGGGTCTCCTCTCCCCCACCGGGAGCGAAAAAGCTTTCTGCTTCGGCATGAGATCGAGCGGCGCTTCCAGCGCGCCGAGCGAATCGCGATCGAGCACGTTGCCGTTCGCATCCACGATCGCAACGACGACATTTTGAGCCGCGCGCGCGCCGATATTATGGACCGCCCCCGTGACGCGATTTCCGTCGATGCGAATCTCGCGCGCGGCCAATGCCAGATCGGCTCGATCCCAGATCGGATCCAGCTTCATTTGCTGGCGCAGATCGACCACGGTTGCCTGCCGCGGCGGCAAGGTCAGCTCGACGGTATCGGCTTTGGCCAGCTCGAGCTTTTCGGTTCTCGAGGTGTTATCGGGCTCGAGGTCGGCATTCGCGTCGGAGCCGACGGTCAGCTCATACCGGCCATGGTCCAGTTCCCATACCCGGATGCGGCCCGAGATGGGCGCACTCGAGAAATTGAAAGCCAGGATTCGCAGCCGGTCCCGGCGGTGCTGGGTCACCAGCGCGGCGTAATGGGTGCCGAAACCTTCCCAGCTCACAGCCAGCGCGGGGTTGAACTTGTTACGTCGCGTGTAGCCGCCAAGGAACGCTTTGGACGCGTGCTCGAGCAGGTGCGGAAAGATGCGGTCGGTGAACGGCTCGGCAGCAGTGAACATGTCCGGCCAGCGCAACGCGTCATGGATCGTTTGGATCGAGGGTTCGCTGGGCAGAGGGCGGCCCAGGGCAGCGCTGGCGAGCGGTTTCGGATCGCCCGCCAGATACAAAGCGAGGGATGGATTGCTGGCGGCCAGGCGGCTGAGGTGATTGGTGGAAATGCCGTCCAGCTGCCCCATGCTGAACAGTTCGCTGGCGTAATCGTTGACGGGCAGGGGGGCCTGTCCCAGCCGGCCGTAATGCAGGAGCGGCTCGAGATATCTCGCGTCGCCCGTGAGCGCACCCAGCCATACGAACGCCGTCGCCTGGCTGCAGTAACCGCCATAGAGCGGACGATCGGGATTGGAATCCAGGACCTTGCCGCTGAGCACCTCGATGTCGGTAGCCCATTGGCCGGGTTTCATGAATCGGAGCCATGCGTCCGCCCACTCGCACACCAGGCGCAAGGCCTGAGGATTGCGGTTATAATCGGCGGTCTGGAGCGCCGTGTGCCACATCATCGGCGCTGCCTGGCCGTCCACGGCGGGCGGAGAGGGGCTCTCGATGTCGCGGGCGCCCATCCGGTCGCGGTTCCGGAAATGGCGGCGGCCATCCGGCGTGACCACGGTCAGCCGCTCCATGTTCCGCGCCGATTCCATGCAGCGTTCGAGGTAGATCGGGTCGCCGTAGAACCAGCGGGACATGAGGGCCAGATGATTGATGCCTTCCTCGTAGGCGTGCAGCGCGTCAGTCGATGACCGGTTCAAGCCGCCCCGAAGGTTTTCCAGCTGGGCAAGCTCGGCCATTCGTGCCGCGCCGTCCTTCAATCGCGCGGCGACGCCATCCGACTCGAAAAATGCCAGGTCCATAAACTGCTGATACAGATCTGAGTCGTCCCCGACGCGTCCGCCGAACTCGCCTGTGGGGACACCACGGTGATCCAGCCACCACTGGGCGATGCGCCGCGTCTCGAGCCATGCCAGGCGCGGATGCCAGGCCCAATCGGGCGTTCCCGGGGGCGGGCGGGGCGGGGCGGCTGCAGGCTCGAGGCGATCGAGGTTCTTGAGGTAGATCCACTCGCGATATTGGCGCACGAGCGGATCGGATGGAGCCAGGGCGTGGCATTGGTCGATGGCCAGGAACAGCTCCGGGCATTGCGCCGCGTATCGGCTGCTGGCAAAGAACTCCTCGCGCGATTGTTTGCGGAAGGCGCCCCACGGACGAGGCTCGGAGAGCAAGCTGAAGAAAGAGCGCAGCAGCAGTTTGCGCCAGGCCAACGCTTCGGGCAATGCCTCTGCGGGCGAGACGAACTGCAGGGCGAACGATGGCGCGCCGCCGTCGGGCCCCGTCAGCGCGACATCTTCACTGAATCGCAGCGTGAGCCAGAGCCGGCTGTTCGGAAGCAGCACCTGGTCGGGAATATCGAGCTGCAGACGCAACGGCCCCGGCGGATCAAGCTTCCATTCGAACCATGTGAGGTCGAGTCTCGGATCGAGCGGATCCTGCACGGCAACCATGATCTCGAGGGGATGGGATGAGGAATGGACGATGCAATCCAGCGCGACCCCGGCGAGGCCTCGCTCCTCCTCGAAAGGCGGGGTGATGAAATGGAGTGCATGGTTCTTTTCGATCGCGAGAGGCTTGCCGGCGGCCTTGCCGGGAAGCAGGGACAATGCCTGTCGATCCGGTGCGCCGTAGCGTTCGCTCATGGCACGGTGCAGGCTGGCAGCGTCAAATTTGGAAGTCGGTGGTGTCAAGGTCAACACTGGGCCGGCATGCCAGGATTCGGCTTTCGCAGGCGGCTGAGATCGTCGTTCGATCCGATAGAAACTCAGATCCGACACGGTCCCGCCTTCGCACCCGAAGAGGGATGCCTCGCCGCCTTGGATGCGGCGGGCGAGCCATCCGACCTGGACGGGCTCGTCTCCGGCAAACGCGTGCAAGGGAGGGATGTTGGACGGTTCGGTGAGCGATCCAGCCGCGCAATAGAGCTTGGACTTGGCTCCGCCGCGCAGCACAACCGCATCGAATCCAGCAGGATCCGCCAGGGCAAAATGAAGTCCGTCATTGCGGTTGTAGCTGTAAACCACGCCGTCGCTGGCGGTGTTGGGATACTCGCGCTGGACTCCTCGATAATCCCAGCTTGCGACCGTGCCGTCGACGGGCGTGCCGAGAAATCCGCGGACGGCTCTGCAATCGGCAGCGAGGATTTTCTGGATCACGAGCCAGTCGGCGCCATTGCCGGGCGTCGGCGGGCCGATCCGAGAGGCGGCGTGGGCGCTCAGGACCAGCAGCAGGGCGGCTGCAAGGGGACAAGCGGATCGAAACAGGAAACGGAGGCATTTCATACTGGCGGCGTCAATGAGAGCTCGTTGTGGATTTCAGGGTTGCTTGCCATTCGTAAATGGATGGCACGAGCGGGCGGGGCCGGGGAGCATCCGCGAGCGGGAAGACCTGGTTCCCTTCCATGACGAGCGGTTGAACGGATCCGGATGCGATGCGCCCGTTGCCCCCGTAGAGCCGGTTGTCGCGCAGCTCGATCCCGACGCAATTGGTTTTCGAGAGGAGGAGCATTGGCGACTGGGTGTCCTTGAGCACAAAGACGTTGCCCTGGATGATGTGGTCGAAGCTGGCAACGCCGGCATACACGCCTTGGCCGCGCTCGACGATAAAGCGGTTGTGGAGAACCAGCCAATTCTCGTTCATTCCACCCATCCAAAGGCCGGTCTTGGGCGAGGTGACGTCGCAATTGTAGACCACGTTGCGCGGGCCGTTGGGGCCGTGGGCGGCGTCGTTTGGAGGCGAGGCCCACATGCCGAAGCCATAAGCGCCATGGTCGGCGACCGACTCGATGCGGCATTGCTCGAAGAGGTTTTCGTTGCACCAGCCGGCGTGCCATTGGCCGTCGCTTTCCCGGAACAGGCTTTTGCGGATCACGTTGCCGCTGGCCGCCCACTGGAAGAGCGGGGCATGGCGCATCTTGCGGGTCTCCACATTCTCCATCAGGCAATCCCAGCAGCCGTCCCAGCCGGTGTAGGCCGTGCCGCCGCCGCCTTTGAACCATGCGTCGTCAAACAGACAGTCTCGAATCTCGCACCACTTGGCCTGCGAACCGTAAACGGGGAACCGCCCGCACATCCGGACCGTCACGCCGCGCGCCCAGCAATTCCAGGCGTGAGAGAACAACACGCTCGAGATCCAGAGGTTCTCGGTCTGCTCGATGGAGAGATCCTCGATGCCGCAGCGCTGGATGGGCGATACCTTTTGGACACAGGAACCGTCGATGACCGGGAACTCGATGCGCAGCGGCTGGTCCAGGGTGACGGCAGTGCCATCGATCTTCCTGATGACCGTCTCGCAGCGGCGGTAAGTACCCCACAAGCAGGCGTTGGCGGTGAGCTTTTTCCAGCGGTCTGTGGCGGGCCCATCGATCATGATGGCGTCGCCGGGCTGAAGCCCCTGGACATCCTCGAGATGAAGGACGAGATCCCCTCGATGGCCGTCCCGGGCGAGTTTGAACTCCGGACCCTGCAAGCCCTGGCCGGCGAACGTGATGGCGCCGCGCGCATCGGGAATCTGTCGCGTGTCGTTGAACGCCGAGTCGAGAACGACGGGGATTTGGGCCGTCCGCTTGGTGCCGTCGCTGTATTCGGCTACACCTTCAAGGAGGTGGGGGCCATCGGGGATTCGTCTGATGGCGGCTCGGGCCGAACTGGCGAAGGAGAACGTGTTTCCCGAGTGCTGGCCGCGGCTCCAGGATGCCAGCTCGCGATCGTCGATGAGGATCCGCATTCGGGCCAGCCCGGAGGGTTTGGCGTGCAGCTCGAGGCGAGTATTGGGGCCCACGCGGCTGTTGGGAGGGGGCCAGAAGAAGGCGATCCCGGCCGGCGGCAGCGCGTATCGAAAGATGAGCTTGGTTTTGAGTGCACCTTGTCCCCGGATCACCACGGCGCTGTGGCGCACCGTGACGGGCCGATCGAGGTAGTAGACGCCCTCGCCGAGTGCGACTGTCCCGCCGCCGCTCTCGCCTGCGGCCTGGCAGGCCCGATCCAGAGCCGCCGCGTCGTCGCCATCGTCGCTGGCCCGGCCGCCATGGGCTTCGATGGCAGTGAAGGGTCTGCTTGCCGGAATGCCACCTTGCACGCCGCATCGAGTCCAGTTGGGATAGACGATCCCATCCGGGCCCACGATGTCCGCGGGCGTCAGGCGATCGATCTCGCTGGGCTTGATTTTATATAGCGCCGGCCAGGGGCGAGGATTTGCGACGGGACCGGGCTCGGCGGCGAGCGCCGCCGGCACTCGAGAAATGAAGCCAACAACGAGGATAACGAGGATGGATTTCATTGGATCGATTGAATCAGCAAGACCCAGTCCGCAGTCGTGGGCGTCTCGACAACATTTTTTCCGGGCCGGAGCGCCGGGCCATCGTGATATTGGCCCACCCGAGGATCGAACCAGCGGATCCGGGTGTTCCCCTTCTGGAGGCTGCGGAGGTCAAGCTCGTTCCGGCCGCCGCGCGGGAAATAAAAGACGTAAACATCCGGTGTCCGGGCCAGACAGAACCCTCCGCTGGCGAGCGTGTCCTGTGGCTCGAGGGCGGCAAATGGGAGAGCTTCGAAGAACGACCGCAGATGCCCGAGCTGGGGCGCAGCCTGGCCTGGGCCCGGTTCGCCCATGTAGAAATAGCTGACACCGCCGCTCCAATCGCCGTAGGTGGCATAGCCGCCCGCCATGGCGATGGCCCAGTGACAGCGGCGCACCCAGTCGGTGTTTTGCCCGTGGCCGGGCTGTTCCAAGGCGCCCTCGTAACCATATTCCTCGTTCACATAGGGTTTGGGCACCGCGGCGTATTGGAGCGTCCAATCATGCACGGCTTTCTCGTCACCATATTGCTGCGTGATGATGAAGCCGGCCCAGGCGGAGTTCGTGTATCGGAAGTCCGCGTACCCATGCGCCGAGATCAGGCGCGGCCAGGGCTGCTGGACGGCGACAAATGCCCCCATGGCGTTGGCCCACGATGCATTTCGAAATTCATTGTGCTCGTTGCCCAGGTCCCACCAGACATTGTCGAACGCGGCCAGTCGCGCGACCGCATAGCGATAGAGGCGGAACTCGTGGCCGGTGAGCGCTCCGTATTCTTTGGGCAGGTTCTGCTTCTCGATCGTGACAATGGCCGTCGCCACGATCCCGGCGTCTCGCATCCGGCGCACAGCGCGGTCCACCCGTTGCCAATAGGCAATGTTGAACCGGGTGAAATCGTAGGCATGCGGTTTCCCGATCCAGGCGGGCAGGGGATTGACCTGGCCCGGCTTGCCCCCGTAATTCGGCGCTTTCCAGGGATCGGGCACGCCATACTCGACGTCCTGGCTGGTCCGCCGGTCGAAATCCCGCGGATATCCGGCCAGCAGAAACCGGATCTTGTTGAAGCCCATGCGCGCCGCGTAATCGATGGTCGCGTCGACTTGTGCGTCGTCATTCGAAGGATCGAGCAGGTGGTAAGCGGTCAGTCCCAAGTGATGGAACGGGGCGCCGGTTCCCGCCCGGATGAAGTGCCGGGGGTGGATCGGATCTGCAATGACGGGTCCAGGCTGGGGGGAGGACTTGCAGCGGAGTTCGCCGCTGAATTGCCGATCGATGTAAACGCCCCGCAGGCTCAGCTGGTAGCCATACACGGCGCCTGCCGTCTCGGGACAGAACCGCAGCCGGAACACGCTTCCGTCCTGCGCATCGCAAAATCCTCTGACCTGCAGCCGCTTGCCCTCGGGCAGGGTAAACTCGCCACTGAATTCGAGGTTCGTGAACGCATTGCCGGCGGGGGCGGGATCCAGCTTCAGCACGAACTCCGCCGGATCGAACCGCAGCGCGGAGTCCGGGGCCTCGAGTGTCACGCGCGGCGCAGGCATGGCAGCGGACGTGACGATGTCTCGAGCCTGCGCCACAACCTTGCGCTCCTCCGGATCCAGTTGGTCGAAGAGCCGGCGCTCGCGGATGTCAAACGATCGACGGGGCTGGTTGTCGGTCGATCCGCGCTCGGAACCGTTGTGGAAGCACCAGCCGGCGGCGCCTCCCGCAACCGCGCCGCGCAGATCCGCGAGGAAATCCGACGCAGCGGGATTCCACTGCGTGTAGCCGCGACGGAACGGTTCCTGGTGATGGACAGGCGCCACTCGCCCCAGAGCCTGGGCCATGGTCAGGCAAGCGCGGGTCTTGGCCTCGGTTTGCATCGGCGACTGGGCGTCTCTGGGCCGATGGGGGCTGAGGAAATCGTGGCCGGCTGCGATCAGGGAGTCGCGCACGTCGCTCTCGGTCAGGTCATGCCCTCCGAACGAAGCGGTCACAAGGAGCTGCGGATCGAGGCGACGGGCCAGCGCCCGGAGCTCCTTCAATTCGGAGATGCTGACGTAGCGAGCGTCGCGCACGTCGCGTTCGTTGGCCAGGTCCAGATACCAGTTGCGATGGCGCTCGAGGGCGCGGATCACGGTCTCGACCGCCCGTTGGTGCGCCGCGAAATCGGCCAGACCCGCAGTGCCCGCGCTCCGGGAGGACGACTGATTGCGGGTGAGGGTCACGTCGACCACCAGGCCGCGGCGATCGCATTGGGCCACCAGCCATCGGAGCTTGCCCAGGAACGGCTCGCGCGGTCTGCCCTGGGTGTCCACGGCGGAGACGTCATGATCAAAGGCTCCCCATGTCGCCCAAACCCGGATCCAGTTGAAACCGTGGCGTTGGATGTCATCGAGGTCCTTCTGGATCGATGAATCGGTCGCTCCCAAAGCACCGTAATAGCTGATCCCGAGGAGAAACGCCGGCTGCCCGTTCAGCGTGAAGCGAGCGCCTTGAATGCCAAGCACGGTTCGCGGTTCTGGCGGCATCGCTGGATCGGCGGCCTCCAGCGGGGCGGCGGCGAGAATCCACGCGATGCTCGTCGCGCCAATCCACCAAGGAATTCCCGGTGTTTTCCAGGCATCCGTCGCACGGTTTGCACACATAGTACCATTCATCGTCACACTCATCGCGAGCGGCTTTCTCGATATCGGCAGGCTGCTTTCAAGGATTTAGCCAAACGAGGAGATTTGTCGAGCTTTGGCGCAGACCTCCTGACCCGAATTGTATAAAGTGACAGGTTCATAATTCACACAAGGAGTATCGGTGGTGCGGGTATGGGGAGGCGGTGGGTGTATAAAGTGACAGGTTCATAATTCACACAAGGAGTATCGGTGGTGCGGGTATGGGGAGGCGGTGGGTG
>CAYWIM010000130.1:0-8311 GCA_964458325.1 uncultured Verrucomicrobiota bacterium | reverse complement strand
GCTCGGTTCCTTAACAAAAAACGGCGTACTTGCATCAGAGCGGCTGCCGCCGTTTCCCGGCTCACGCCGCCTGCCTGGGCAATCCGGCTCAGGGATTCGTTGGCTATCCACCGATCCAACCACGCCGCATGAACTCGCTCGGGGTATTGACGCAGATCCTCTTGCCGATCTTTCGCCAAACTTCTCAGTAAATGTTTCAAGATCCGTCCGATCGCCAACTGGACCTGGTTCTCCGTCACCTCAAAGATCTCAGCGATTTCCTTGATCCGGAACTCCTTGCAATACCACAGATCGAAATATCCAGCGTGCTCTTGGTTTGGGTAATCCGCCAGCCAATCGGCCATCGCTTGCCCGAACTCGAGGCGGCAGAGGTTCTCGGCGGCATCCGGCGCCGGATCCGCCCCGATCAGGCTCTCGAGCAGCGAACGATCATCGTCAGAATCGGCTCCATCGAGCGAGACCAAACGCTTCTGCTCACGCCATACACGCCGCCGTTGGTCCCGGACCGAGTTGAACACCAATTTCCAAAAATAACCCCAGGGATTCTCGGCACCAAGAATGAGACCGAGGTTGGCAATCACCTTCTCATAAACAAGGCCGGCGCTGGATCCCTCATCGCATGGCGGAACACGAAGAATGCGTTCGATGGCAATGATTTCCTGCAACAGGATCACTCCCCATTCTTCGAATTCCTCCGGCGTGATTTGACCGCTGGCAACCTGCCCGGTCAGAACCATAAACCGCTCCCGCCTCGATCCCGTCTCGCTGTCCATATGCAAGGATTCTTGCCGCTTGCCGATCAGCCTAGTCAAACGAGGATAACATGTAAATAGACTTCGCCAGCCTGAGTTGATACTGCCAAACCAGCCGAGGCGCGAGCGGGGACCCGGTATCGATTCCCGTTTGCCAAACACCGCCCGAATAGGTAGGAAGAATTCACAGCATGAATTTCGGATCACAAAGGAGGAGAATATGTTTGAAGACAAATTGTTCAATGAACGCCGTCTTCAGACCGCGGTGCTGAACCTGCGCCGCAAGGAGGCGGCATTGGATTGCCGGCTGGCCGAGCTGACACGCGACTACATACGCTGCCAGCGGGAGATCGATTTCTCTCTCAAGAAAAGAGCAGATGCCATCCTCAAGAGCCACAACCTCGACAAGCGGCTGGCGGATGCGGAACTGAAGGCTCTCTATCGCCAGATTTCGGATTTGCGTTACGAAATATCCTGCGCCACCAAAGCCCGCGCCTTCTTTTCCCTTTATCGTTTCAAGCTCGAACGGTGCTCGGGCGCCAAACGCAAGACTGCTTGGAACAATATGAAACGCTTCCTCGATCTTGATCAGATCAAGAAGATGATCCTGCGCGCCGATGTCTCGGTCGAACAGTTCCTGCGGAAGATCGATACCGCCCTGGACCGTGCCATTGAAGGCCAGAAAACCGAGGACGTTCTGGCTGACGAAGAGCCCGCCTTGGCTGACGAGGAGCTGGCGATCCTCGAAGCCATGGCGGAAAGGCCCAAAGACGGCGAAAATAAACTCAAATCGCCGCCCTTTCCAGGGGAATCCAACACCGCAGACCCCGCTTGCGGTCCTCCTGCCCATGACCAGCAAAGAAAATCACCAAGTTTTGATGTTCCTTCACTCGGTCTCTCAGCCCCGCGAGCGTACTGAGCATTGCCTTTCGCGTCGCCGCCTCGTCATACAGCTCGATGACATTCTCGCGGCGGAATCCGTAATGCTCGACCAACACCCCCACAAAATCCCGGGCATCCTGGACACAGCATTCCAACGGTGGACATGCCTGCTTGCCGGCAAGCTTTTCCGCCGAATCTCTCGAAATCACGTTCGAGGGTGGGCAGGTCGTTGACGATCCTGACCCTCAGCCGGACGCAGAGCGGCCCGTCACTTGGGGCTGGGAGGGCTGAGACGGTCGATCTCGGCCTGGTACTGGTTGGCTTCGGTTTTTTGGCCCAGCTGCGTGGCCAGGGTCTGAAGCACGCGATACACGGAGAGCCGATCGGGGTAGTCCGGATGCTGGCGGAGAAATTCCTGGTACAGCGCGTAAGCCTCCCGGGTTTGGCGCGCTTGAGCCATCCAGCGGCCCAGGGCAAGGGTGATCCGGATTCCCTGCTGGGGAGATACGGTGAGCCTGCGGGCGCTCTCGAGCGCGGCGATCGCGGACGCCGTCTGGCCCGCCGCATGCTCGAGATCGGCCATCTTCTCGAGCAGGACCGCGCTCGAGGCGGTCACAGGCGATCCACGCAGGAAACGAATGACCTCGTCTCGAGGGGTTCTGCTCTCGGCCATGCGATTGGCTTGCAGCAGAACCCGCCAGGGCTGGACATCGTCGGGCCCGATCACTCCGGCCGCCAGCGGATCCTGCGGCATCGGCAGGTAGAGCGGATCCCCCACCACCGCTGTCTGCCACGAAAGAAACCGCTGCGAGGCCAGGGCGGCCTCGCCGAACGTGAAACCCTCCAGAAGCCGCTTGAAAAACACCTCGAGATTCGGCGTCGCATCCAGATACGGCTCATACACGCAGCCCATCGTCGCCGTCGCCCCCTTCGAGAGAAGCGCTCCCACCCAGCTCGATGAGGTCCGGACCGAGCTGGCGCTGAACGAGAACAGGTGATACGCGACCGCGCCTGGCGCAAACTCGACCTGCGGCAACCGGAACGGCCCGCTGACTTGGCTGTCATACCACCCCGCATAAAGCGCGATGTGGCTCAGGGGAAATCCCGCCGGGAATGTGGCCGCCTGGTCATCGAGCACCGTCTCGAATCCGAACTTCCGGGTGGCCGTGGCCGCGGCATGGAGCCAGTCGTCCCCCACGCGATACGTCCCGGTCCGGATCCCCCGCGCGTCGAAGTAGGCGCGCCCCCAAAGCCCGCGCTGCTCGGCGGCCACCGCCTGGTCGACCAGGCGGCGCGCGATCTCCGCGGAAGGCCCGTCCACCCGGCCCACGATCAGGACGCCGTTGGTCGGATGGATGAGGGAGGCCTGGCCGGCCTGGTATTGCGGGTTGGCCACCATCCCGTACAACCGACGCCCCTGCTTGACCCAGGGCAGCAGGGCCAGCTCGGAATCCACCGCGGCTTCGTTTCGGCGCAAGCCCGGCTTCAGCAGGTGCTGCCCCGCCTCGACTACGTTCGTGTCCGGCGCGATCCGCAAGGGCACGCCGTAACAAAGCACCGCATACCGCACGCGCGATCCGATCAGCCGCGCATACCCCCGGCCCGCCGCATCCGCCGTCGCCATCTGGATCGCCAGACGGAAGGTGAACCAGTGGCGGGATTCCATCGCTTCCAGCAACGGCGCCTCGAGGCGAGTCTGGTACTCGGTTCGGGAAATCGTCTCCGCTCGCGACAGGTCCAGGCCGATCACCTGGTCGGAAGGGACCTGCCGGACGAGCGCGTAATGCTCGGCCACCGCCTGGGAATCGGGCCATTGACGATTGTAAATGACGAGGGTCTCGTCCCCCCGGCCCGCCCCATGACCAGCCGGACCCGCCAGGGCCGACACCAGCAGCGTCATCAGGCCCGCCAGATGCCCCGCTCCCCCGCTAAAGAGCCGGATGCCTGCACTTCGACTATCGACCGCGCACGGACGATCCATGCTCCTTGGACGACCGGCGGGGGCCTTCGGTTCAGTCGATTTCGACGCGCAATCCGTCATAGGCAAGTTCGATCCCGGCCGGCAAGGTCGCCTGGTCGCGGTCATGGTCGTAATCATGGGTCAAGTGAGTCAGATATGAGCGCTCGGCGCCAATCCGACGGGCGGCATCGAGGGCTTCCTCAAGGCACATGTGCGTGCGATGCGGCTTGGGCCGCAACGCATCGAGGACGGCGATCCGAACGCCTCGGATCCGATCGATCACCGCCGGCGGCACCGCCTGGCAGTCGCTCAGATAGGCTGCGCATTTCACTCCCGCTTGCTCGAACAGGTATCCGTGCGTCGGCGTGGACCCGTGCGGCAGCGGCAAAGGCGTCACGTCCAGATCGCCCAGACTAAACGTCCCATCCAGCACGCGGGGCTCCGGCATGAAATATCCCGGCAGGATCGGCCCCTCCCGGAACGCGTAGGCAAACACGCGGCGCAGGTCCGCCATGGTCTCGGCCCCGGCATACACCGGCAACGCGCCCCCCCGCAGATCGCAGAACCGCCGGCAATCGTCCAGCCCCATGATGTGATCTGCGTGGGAATGGGTGATCAGCACGGCATCAAGCCAACGGATGTCCTCGCGCAGCATCTGGACCCGAAATTCCGGCGTGGTATCCACCACCAGCCGAACCCGCGGCGTCGCCAGATAGATCGATGGGCGGGTCCGATGGTTCTTGGGGTTGGCCAGGAATTCGGGCGGGTACTCCTTCCCGATCATCGGCACGCCTTGCGAGGTCCCAGTGCCCAGAAATAGAAGGGTCAGCGGCATGCGGTTCACCCTGCTCAGCGCCCCGCCCGCCGCCGTGATCCGCCGGGATTTTCACGGGTCATCGGTTGCATTTTTTGCCGGAACATAGTGCAGCGCCGCCGATATGGCCATGCATTTGTTGCCAAATACGAATTTTTGGGACAGGCTTCATCGCGTCATGCTGAGCACGCTCCGCATCAAAAACCTTGCCCTGGTTGCCGATCTCACCCTCGAGCTGTCGCCGGGATTCTGCGCCGTGACCGGCGAGACCGGCGCCGGCAAGTCGATCCTCATCGGAGCGCTCAATCTGGTCCTGGGCGAGCGCGCCGATCGCACCCTCATCCGGAGCGGGGCCGACGCGTGCGCCGTCGAGGCGTTGTTCGACATCCGCCCGCCCCGGGCCCCGTGGTCCGCCTGGCTCGAGGAAAACGGCCTCGATCCGGGCGATGCCGGCCAGCTCCTCGTCAGGCGAACCCTCACTTCCTCGGGCGTCAGCCGGCAGTTTGTCAACAGCTCCCCCGCCACCCTCCCGCAGCTCAGGCAGCTCGGAGAATGGCTCGTGGATATCCATGGCCCCCATGACCATCAGTCCCTGCTCGAACCCGCGCGGCAGCTGGATATTTTGGATGCCTACGGGCGGCTGGCTGAGGCGCGCGAGACGTTTGCCGCCATGGTCCGCCGCCGCGCCCGGATCGAGGCCGAACGCTCGTCGCTCGTGCTGGACGAGGCCGAGCGCGCGCGGCAGCTGGACCGCTGGCGCCATCAGGCGGCCGAGATTGACGCCGCCCGCCTCCAGCCCGACGAGCTGCCCGCCCTCGAGTGCGAGCACGGCCGGGCCCGGAATGCCGCGCGGATCCTGGAATTGGGCCAGCAGATGATGGGACGTCTCGCGGAGGAGGATGGCAATCTGCTCGCCGGGTGCGGCCAGATGGTTCGATGGATTCAGGAGTTGACGCGGCTGGATCCCGGGGCTCAACCCTTGGCCGCCCCTCTCGAGGATGGGGTGGGCCGGCTGCGCGATCTCCAAAACACCCTCTCGCATTACCTGGATCGAATCGAGGTCGATCCCGCCCGCCTGCAGCAGCTCGAGGAACGTCTCGATCTGATCCATTCGCTCCAGCGTAAATACGGGGGGTCGATCGCCGCGATTCTCGAGGCCGGAGAAGCCGCTCGGCAGAAGCTGGATCGGCTCGAGCAACAGGCCTCCGAGGCCGCTCGGCTCGAGACGGACGCCGGCCGGATCCAGGCCGATCTCTGGCGCGCGGGCCAATCCCTATCCAAACTGCGCCAGCGCCTCATTCCCGAGCTGTGCCGGGCGGTCCGTAAGGAGCTCGCCGACCTGGGCTTTGCGCGGAGCCACTTCGACATCCCCATCGAATCGATCGCCCACCCCCAGGAGATGAGCCGCACCCAGGCCAGCGGATTGGACACGGTGGATTTCCAATTCACCGCCAACCCCGGCGAGCCGCCCCGCCCGCTGCGGCGAATCGCCTCCTCGGGGGAGATGGCCCGCGTCATGCTGGCATTGAAGACCGTGCTGGCCGCCGAGGACGAAGTGCCGGTGCTGATTTTCGACGAGGTCGATGCCAACATCGGCGGCGAGACGGCCCGAGTTGTCGGCCAAAAAATGCGGCGAATCGCCCGGCGGCGCCAGGTGTTATGCGTCACGCATCTGGCGCCAGTAGCCGTCGCCGCCGATTCGCATTACATGGTCAGAAAAGAGGTCGTCGGTGGCCGGACCCTCACCGCCATCGAGCGAATCGCGGGTGAGGATCGCGTCGCCGAGCTGGCCCGCATGCTCGGCGGCCACACCCCGGCCGCCCGCCAGCATGCCGCCGCATTGCTGGCCAGCGTCGACGAGCTGGACAAGTAGGGCGGTGGCGCGAGATCAGTCAGCAGCTCACGTCGCACCCGCCGCCGCGGCAACGTGATTTCATTGCTGACAAAGCCGCGTCTTGTCTCCATGCTCCCGACCGCATATCGCCACACCCACGATGCCTGATTCATCTCCATCCCCTCTGAAATCATGAAATCCATCCTGCCCATGTTTTGGATCGGTCTGCTTGGCAGCCAGCTCGCCGCCGCTGCCCCCTCGCAGCCCAACATCCTCCTCCTCCTCAGCGACGATCATAGCTATCCGTTCGTGGGCGCCTATGGCGACTCGAACGTGAAAACGCCCGCCCTCGATCGCCTCGCCGCCGAAGGCATGCGCTTCCACCGTTTCTTCACCGCCGCGCCTCAGTGCGTTCCCTCCCGCGCCACGCTCATGACGGGCCGGTCTCCGGTCGCCGCGCGCATGACGCGGTTCACCTCCCCCCTCCCGGCCGACGAGGTGACGCTACCCGAAATCCTGCGCGACCAAAAAGGCTACTTCACGGGCGCCTGCGGTCGGAGCTATCACCTGGACGGTCCCGGGTCGGCGAATCCAGCCATGGCGAGTATCTTCGATCGCCACCAGCTGAAGACCTTCGCCCGCCGCGTGGATTACCTCCAGCCCGGCCCCGACGCCGAGGTCGCCCGGCTGGTGGGCGAATTCCTCGATCAAGTGCCTGCCGGCAAGCCTTTCTTTCTTTGGGCCAACTTCAGCGACCCCCACCATGTCTGGAACGCCCCCGCCGAGTTCCGACCCGATCCCGCCTCTCTCCGCCTCCCGGCACATTGGCCGGATCTGCCGGGCATGCGAGAGCAGCTCGCCGATTATTGCGCCGAGGTCAACCGCCTCGACCGATCGGTCGGAGGCGTGCTCGATACCCTTCGCCAGCGCGGCATCCTCGACCGCACCCTGGTGGTGTTCGTCGGCGACAACGGCGCCGCGCTGCCCCATGGCAAGGGATCCCTCTACGACCCCGGATCGAATGTTCCCTGCTTGATCCGCTGGCCCGGCGTCGTCCGATCCGGCCTCGAATCGCGCGCATTGATCAGCGCCGAGGACCTCGCCCCCACCCTGCTCGATGCCGCCGGCGCGGCCATCCCCGAGCGGATGACCGGCGTCAGCTTCCTGCCTCTGCTCCAAGGCAAGGCGTTCACCCCCCGGAAATATTTGTTCGTCGAGCGCGGCCCGCACGGCAGCGCCCCCGTCACCGTCAACATGAAGAACAGCGGCTACGACCTCTCCCGCGCCGTCCGGTCTGACCGCTACAAGTTCATCTACAACTGCACACCCTGGATCCCATACGGGCCCGTCGATTCGGCAGGCGGACCCGCCTGGCAGCAGATCGTCGCTGCCCATACCAACGGAACGCTCGCTCCCCAACTCACCGCCACATACTTCACCACGCCGCGTCCAGTCTACGAACTCTACGACCTCGAGAACGATCCATCCGAGCTGCGCAACCTCAGCGGCCAATCCGCGGTTGCCGACATCGAAGCGGAGCTCCGCCTGGCCCTCGCCGAAAAGATGATCACCGATTTCGACTACCTCCCGCTGCCCGCGCTCCCCGCCCCGCAAGCCGCTGAAGCCAAGAAACGGGGCGCCCAGGCCGCCGCACCAGGCGCCACCGGTAATCGCGCCGCCCAGTTCAAACGCCTCGATTCGAACCAGGACGGCCGGTTGAGCTACGAGGAGTTCACCGCCAGCCGCAAACCCGGCGAGGCGAGGAAATGGTTCAGCCTCCGCGACGCCGACCGCGACGGCTTCCTCAGCCGCGACGAGTTCGTCCCCGGCACCCCCCGCCTCCCCATCAATTGAATGAGTAGACGTCCCGATACGCCACTAGAATCTTACCCCATTACCCCACCACATCGACGCGCAGATCGCGCATCGTCGTCAGATCCCCCAGCGCACCCAATCCCCGCATCGCGCGCGCCCCGCTCCGCCGCCGCGGCCCAAACCGATCCCGATACTCCCCAAACACTCCGTTCACGTAGTTCCTGGATCCCAGCACCACCCCATCGGTGAAATAC
>CAYWIM010000129.1:0-8494 GCA_964458325.1 uncultured Verrucomicrobiota bacterium | reverse complement strand
GCGCCGGGCGGAGGAAGATGCGCAACGGGTGCAGTTCGCTGGCCGGCTGAAGGCGACAATATCGATAGTCAATGGTTGACCCCATTGACTTGCCGGACAGTCGGCCGGGTCAGATGACTTGGATTTCAAATCCCTGGAAGCGGAAGGCTTCGCGAATGTTGTTCAGGATTCGTTCGCGGTCAGCATCGCTGACAATGTCAGCTTCGTGTGGCGCATCCCACTGCACGATGGTGTTGCGGTAGACAGCCACTCCCGCCGGCCCGGTCACGATTTCCGAGTCGACGAACATTTTCCTCTTTCCTTCGCGGTAGCAGAGACCGCTTCTCCCAAGGACTTCTACCGAGAAGCCCTCTGAGCTTTCGCACAGATTTGGGCGCGATGTTGTGAACATGGCTATGGAAGGCGAACGACTGAGCCGTCCGGCATCACGACATGGTAGTTGATTGTTGTGACGTTCGGATTCTGCCTGAGGATTTTGTATTCGTTCCGCCAGATGCTATCCACCGACAGTCCTCTTGAGTTCTGGAACACGTTCACTTCTCCGGATGCGTTTCGCGCGAAGTCCTCAGATAGCGAAAGCCATTGAGGTCTGGCTTGCGACCACGGAACTCCCTGCGTTGCTTGAGCGAGCGCACGACCAGCGGCAGTATCGCCGATGACAACCCCGTTGTGGGCGCCTGCAAATGCCCGGGCTGCATCTTCAGCGGCGCGTCCACCGGACCAAAAGACGTGCTGCGCGGTCGCCCTCTTTGCGGCATCACGCGCATTATGCGTATGTCGGAAAAGCTGACGAGCACTTTTCAGCGCGGTTCCGATCGTGCTCCCCAATACTCCGCCCGCTGCGCTCCAGCGGATCGAATCGAGCGCCTCCTCCCGCAACTGCTCCCCAAACCGCCAGAGGACCCGATGCCCCTGGCACAGGATCAGCTCATGCGCGCGCTGGAGCTCCCTGTCGTACCGGCTGGCGTCGATCACCCGATACTGCCCATCCGCGCCCGCCTCGGGCCATAAACCGGCGCCGGGCTCCACCCCATTCGCCCGCCCATCGCCGACCCACCCCATCGATCCCAAAGCGCCGGCATCCCCCGGAGATGGCCCATGAGGCAAGGCGATGGCCGGGTGGAAGGATTGCGGGCGTCGATCGGCCCACTGGCCGCTGCCGCCGACCGACAGGCTCAGCACCACCGCGATCAGCAGCCACCGCCCGTGCCACCTGCGAATCCTTTTCATGCTCCCCTCGATCACCCTTCGATTGGCGGCGATCCACCATACCGGATCTGCCGCGGTTTCGCATCCTCGATAGAAGCAGATCCCGTTCCAGGCAAAAGCGGGCGGGCTCAATTCCTGGCACGAGCACCATAAAACCAATTCGAGCGTTGATTCGGCATCTGGAGCCTTCGGCAGGGATTGGCCGGGCGAAATCGTCGCCCCCCCAATAACATCAAGGGCGTTAGGAGGATTTGAATGGGGGAAAAAGATGGTGCGCGATGCAGGACTTGAACCTGCGACCCCTACCGTGTCAAGGTAGTGCTCTTCCTCTGAGCTAACCGCGCACGCGCTCGAGCGAAGGGTAGGATTGCAGGAGGCGGGGTGCTTGGCAAGCGTGGAATTGCGATTTGCCGATTGACGGCCGGGAAGCGCCTGCAAGAATCGGGACATGGCAAAGATACAGCGCGCATTGCTTTCCGTTTCGGACAAGACCGGGCTGGCCGCATTGGCGCAGGTGCTGGCAGGGGCGGGGATCGAGCTGCTGTCGACGGGGGGGACCGCCCGGCATTTGCGGGAGCAGGGCCTGACGGTGAAGGACATCAGCGACCTAACGGGATTTCCGGAAATCCTCGATGGGCGGCTCAAGACGCTTCACCCGAAGGTGCACGGCGGGCTGCTGTATCGGCGGGATCTGCCGGCGCATGAATCGGCCGCGCTCGAGCACGGCATCGTGCCGATCGACCTGGTGGTGGTGAACCTGTATCCGTTCGAATACACCGTGTCGCGCCCCGCGGTGACGCTCGAGGAGGCGATCGAGAACATCGACATCGGCGGGCCGGCGATGCTGCGGAGCGCCGCCAAGAATCATGAGAGCGTCACCGTGGTGACGGATCCGGCGGATTACGCGGAGGTGGCCGCCCAGATCCAGGCGGCGGGCAACACGACCCTCGAGCTGCGCCGGCGGCTGGCTGCGAAGGTGTTCTGCCGGACGGGGACCTACGATGCCGCCATCGCGGCGCATCTGAGCAAGGAGTTCGGGCGGTTGACCAACGAAAAGGGGCCGCCGGAGATCCTGGCAGTCCGGGCTTGCCATGCGCAGGGGCTGCGCCACGGTGAGAACCCGCATCAGCGGGCGGCGCTGTATGGCCAGTTCCGCGAGTATTACCGGCAATTGCATGGCAAGGAGCTGTCGTATAACAACATCCTCGACCTGACATCGGCGGCGCACCTGATTCTCGAGTTCCCGGCCGATTGGCCGACGCTGGCCATCCTCAAGCATATGAACCCGTGCGGCGTGGGGCGGGGGAGCACGCTGAAGGAGGCGTGGGAGAAGGCCTTTGCCACGGATCGGCAGGCGCCGTTCGGCGGCATTATCGCAGCCAACCAGCCGCTGGATCTGGCGTGCGCGGAGGCAATCGCCGAGATCTTCAGCGAGGTCGTCGTGGCGCCCGATTTCGCCCCCGATGCGCTTGCCCTTCTCCAGAAGAAGAAGAACTTGCGCCTGATCCGG
The DNA here is from genome assembly GCA_964458325.1 of uncultured Verrucomicrobiota bacterium. Taxonomy (GTDB): domain Bacteria; phylum Verrucomicrobiota; class Verrucomicrobiia; order Limisphaerales; family UBA1319; genus JAGMXM01. The sequence goes on along the minus strand of CAYWIM010000129.1, from coordinate 5,775 downwards.
ATTCTGAAGGATCCGCGCCAGGCCGATGGATGGGAGGTGCGGAGCGCGGGGGCGGGATCGTATCTGTGGCAGGAGCGAGATTCACGGATGATCGCTGCCGAGGAGCTGAAAGTGGTGACGCGGCGGGCGCCGACCGAGACCGAGCTCGAGGCTCTGCTGTTCGGCTGGTGCGTGGTGAAGCACGTCAAGTCGAACGCGATCGTGTATGCGGCGGCGGACCGGACTTTGGGGATCGGGGCGGGGCAGATGAGCCGGGTGGATTCGAGCCGGATCGCGGTCTGGAAGGCGGGCGAGGCAGGGCTGCCGCTCGAGGGGAGCGTGATTTGCAGCGACGCATTTTTTCCGTTCCCGGACGGGCTGTTGGCGGCGTCGGAAGCGGGGGCGACGGCGGCGATCCAGCCGGGCGGATCGATCCGCGACGCCGATGTGATCGCCGCGGCAGACGAGCGAAACATGGCGATGGTGTTCACGGGCGTCCGACATTTCCGGCATTGATTGGGATGACGAATCGACCGTGGATTCGCGGGGCCGTCTGGCTGGCGGGCCTTTGGATCTGGGGATTGCTGACGCCGCGGCTTGCGGCCCGGGAGAGCCTCGATTTGAGCGGCGTCTGGCAATACCAGGAGGTGTCGCAGCTTCAATACCCGCCGCCCAGCTCGTGGCAAACCCTGACCGTGCCGGGCTACCTGGAGGGATACAATTACGAACGCGCATGGTTTCGGAAGGTGTTTCTGCTGCCGGCTTCGTTTTCGGGGCAGCGGATCAAGCTCGAGTTCGGGGGCGTGAAATTCGACTCGAGTGTGTGGGTCAACGGGCAGGCGGTGGGGGGGCGGCTGAACGGCTACGATGCGTTCGCGTTGGACATCACGGGGGCTGCGCTTCCCGGGCAGACCAACGAGCTGCTGGTGGCGGTGAGCGACTGGACGGCGCTGTTCGCGACGGCGGTCTCCTTCGACGGCCTCGAACCGGGTGTCAGCCCAAGGAGCCATGTGCGCGATACGATCCTGGCCCCGATCGGTGGCCGGTATGACCTGTATGGGATTTGGCAGCCGGTCCGGATCGATGCGGTGGCTGCGGTCTCGGTGGCGGATGTGTTTGCCATGCCATCGGTGCGCCAGGGCAAGCTCGGGATTCGAATCGAGGTGCGCAACGAAACCGAGGCCCCTCAACCGGTCCTGCTGAGCAATGCGGTTCGGGACGGGGACGCGGTGGCGCTGGCGCTGCCGGATCAGACGCTGGTGTTGGGTCCGATGACGACGAATCGGATCGACGTCGAACAGGTCTGGCCCGGGGTGCGGCGATGGAGCCCGGCTGATCCTCATCTGTACGAGATCGAGACACGGATTCGGATTGGCGGCGCCGCGGTGGACACGGTTCGGACGCGGTTCGGGTTTCGGGAGTTATGGGCCGAAGGCGAGCATCTGGTATTGAATGGGACGCGGATCCATCTACTGGCGACGTCGTGCTGGCCTCCGGCGAGGCCACTCGAGGAGGGTGCGATTCGGCGGATTCTGCTCGATGTGAAGGCCGGGAACAACCAGGCGTTCCGGCTGCACACGCAGCCTTGGGACAAGACTTGGTATCGCGTGGCGGACGAGGTAGGGCTGCTGATCGTCGAGGAGGCGGCGGTGTGGTGCGATCCGAGGGCATATCGGCTGGGGGACCCGGTCTTTTGGAAGAACTACGCCGACCACCTCGAGGCGGCGGTCCGGCGAGACCGCAATCATCCATCGATCGTCATGTGGAGCCTCGAGAACGAGATCCTGCACTGCGGTGGGGGCTCGATTGCGGCGGGCACGGCGGGCGAGCTTGCCAGGCTGGGCGGGCAGGTGAAGGAGCTGGATCCGACTCGCCTGATCACCTACGAGGCCGATCTGGATCCGGATGGCGCAGCCGACGTGATTGGCCTCCATTACCCGCACGAGTATCCGGAGAACCATCTGTGGCCGGACACGGCCTGGTGGATGGATCGGCCGATTCCCAAGGATTTCGCGCCAGGCGGTCAGTGGAAATGGGAGCGCGACAAGCCGCTGTATGTGGGCGAGTTCCTGTATGTGCCGGGGACGGCAGCGGCGGATTTCACCATCTTGTTCGGGGACGCGGCGTATGCGGACGTGTCGCGCTGCCGGGATCTAGCCAAGGAGATGACCTGGCAGATGCAGATCGAGGCATTCCGGGACTATGGAGTGAGCGCGATGTGCCCGTGGACGATGTTCGAAGATCCAGCTGTGAGCTCGAGCGACCTCGACCTGCGAACGAATCTCAACCGGCTCTACCAGGCGCAGCGGGCGGCGTATCACCCGAATGCGGTGTTCGTGCGCGAGCGTGACAGCCGGTTCTTCCCTGGCGAGCCGGTGGCGCGAACGCTGATCGTGTTGAACGACACGCTCGAGCCGGGCCTGTTCACGCTGGAATGGCGGTGCGGGGATCAGTCGGGGACGCGGTCGTTCACGATGGAAGCGGCAGGACGCCGATCCGAGACCGTGGTTTTCGCTGCACCGTCGGGCCTGGGTTCCTTCGAGTGGAGCTTCGAGCTCAAGAGAGGCGATGCAACCGTGTTCAGCGATGCTCGAGCTTGCGTGGTCCGGCCGCAGACTGCGCTGGCGGTGCCGGCGGGGATTCGGCTGGGCGTGTTCGATCCGTCCGGCGAGACTGCGGCGCTGTTTCGCCGGCTGGGCCTGGCGTTCGAGGTGGCGACCAACTTGTCGTCCGCGTCCTATGGATCGACCGATGTGCTGGTGATCGGCCGGAATGCGCTGACCCAAGAGGGGGTGCTTGAAGTGGGGCGATCGAGCGTGGCCGGCCGGTGGGAGCAGTTCATGGACGGAGGCGGGTGGATCGTGGTGCTCGAGCAGACGGTGTATCCGGACTGGATGCCGCTGGAGCTGTCGCTGGAGGAATCGGCGGCGCACTTTGCGTTTCCGGTCCGGGATCATCCGCTGGTCGAGGGATTGGGGGAAAGCGATCTGCGGTGGTGGCGGGGGGATCACCGGGTGGCGGATCGGGTTCTGAGGATTCCATCGCGGGGCAATTTCCGGGTAGCGGCGCATGTGGGATCGAGAAGGGGGCTCGAATACGCGGCGTTGATCGAGGGAGGGATCGGGCGCGGGGGATTGATTGCCTCGCAATTCCGGCTGGTCGAGCGATTCGATCGGGAGCCGGTGGCGAGCGCGCTTCTGCAGCGGGTGTTGAGCTGCGCGTGCGAGCGGCGGCTGACATGGGCCAGCCGTCCGCTGGGGATTGCGGTCGAGGGGGGGTCATCGGCGGAGCGTGTGTTGGGGGATTTGGGCGTGCTGGGCGAGCCGGTTATGGGACAGTTGAGGCAGCTCGATCCCATGCGTCATCCGGTGGTGTGGGTCGGGGGCGGGGACATGGTCTGGTCGGAGGCGGTCGAAACATTGCCGGGGCTGGCCCGCTACGTCGATCGAGGCGGATGGCTGGTGCTGCATCGGCCCTCCGAGGCATTTCTTGGGGCGGGCGCATCGAGTCTGCTGGGAGGCATCGAATGGGCTCCGGAGACGGCGGACTGGGTTTTGCGCCGGGCCGTCGAGGGTGACGGATCGCATCTGACCAGCCACGATCTGCATTGGGTCGAGCAGGTGGGGAATTGGGATCGGGCGGAGGTATTGTCCACCAACGTGGCTCGGCGGGCATATCGCAAATCGTTCAACGCATCGGTATTGGGGATTGTTGAGGCGGAGGCGATGCCGATAAAGACTACTGGCGCTGCGGTTTCGAGCGGCTGGGCGCTTTATTCCAACGGGCATCTGGCGCAGACGATCCAGTTCCCGGCGACAGGCGCCTATTTGTTCGCGGCGGTTGCGCGGGGGACGCTGGCGATGGGGATCGGGCCGCGGCTGGCGCTTCGGATCGACGGAGCGGTCGTGGATGCCGTCAGCGTGGCGACCAACTCATGGCGGACCTATTCGATGATGGCGGACGTATCCGCCGGCTCGCATGAGCTGGCATTGGTCTTCGACAACGACGAATACCGGCCCCCTGAGGATCGGAATCTGTATCTGGACCAGATCCGGTTCGGTCTGGATCCGAATCCGGGGAGCGTGCGGCTGCTGACCCGGCCGGGGTGTGTGGCCAGCCTGGCGCGCGGTGCGGGCGGGATTTTGCTCGATGAGATTCGCTGGGAAGACGAGGAGATCAACCGGGTCAAGGCGGAGCGTGCGGTGTCGACCATTCTGAGCGATCTGGGAGTGGGTTTGCGGGTGCCGGTCCGGCTGCGTCTCGAGGCGGAGTCGATGCGGCCGGTCGAGATGGCTGCGGTGACCACGAACGCCGGTGTGGTTTACTGCAACAGCAACGGCCGTCTCGAAACGCGCGTGGTTTTTGCGGATACTGCCAATTACACATTCGAGCTGCTGGCTCGGGGCATGCCGGCGGCGGGACTGGATCCGCTCGTCGAGTTGAGAGTGGACGGCGTGAACCGCAAGACGTTCGCGGTGGGGGCGGGATCGTTCCAACGGTATGCCGTCGAGCTGAGGATCGTTCGAGGGGCGCACACGGTGGCGGTCGCATTCGTGAACGATTTCTATGCGCCGCCAGAGGATCGAAACGTGGCAATCGATCGATTGACGATCACTCCGGAGACGTCCCCGCGGATGCGAAGGATCGGGATCGAGCCGGAAGGGGGCGAGGTCCATATCGGATGGGAGACGCCGGCGGCAAAGGCTTGCGAGGTCCTGGTGCAGGGCGATGCGGTCGGATCGGGGTGGCAGGCAGTCGAGCGACTCGAGGCGGGGGCGTCGTGGCGGACGTGGGTGGATGACGGCACGCAGACAGGCGGGCTTCCCGGGGCCTCCGGACGGAGGTTTTATCGGGTGCGGACTGCGGCGCCTTGAGGTGGCAGGGCGTGCGGGTTCGCCCTGGTTCGGCTCCGGGCTGGACGCTCTGAAACAAAAAGCGCCACTCGAAGCGAGCGGCGCTTTCCGTCAAAAAGAGAAGGCGAGAGATTAGCGCGACTGGCGGCGCAAACCCCACATGCCCAGCACGCCCAAGCCGAGCAGCAGCCCGGTTCCAGGTTCGGGGATTACGGCGATCGAGCCGAGCAACTGGACTTCGGCGAACTGGAGGCTATTGGCGCCGCCGGTATTCTGAAGCTCGGTGACGAGGAGCCGATAGGTGTTGAAGTATTGTTCGTTATCGAACGTTTGAATCGCGCCCAGCCCGTAGCGGACAATGTCGGTCGGGAGACCGCTGGATCCGGTGTAGAGAGGGGTCCAGGTGGTGGCTGCAGTGGCAGCCGACATGGCGCTGGCCGCGTTGGCGCCCTCGAGGCTCACAACGATCGGATCGCGCTCAGGGGCATCATTGGCGGAGATGAACTGGATGCCGGTCACGTTGGCCAGCGACCGGTCCTCCGGCAAGGTGACAATAAAGCCGACGTTCACCTTCGTGAAATTCAGATACTTGGTCGCCACGCTGCCATCGATGGCGTATTGGGGCGCTTCGCCCCCGGGATAATCGGTCGAGACCGTGCTGATTTGGTCGCCCAGCAGGGCGGCAACGCCAATGATATCGTCCCCGGGGCGCGTCACGTCCACCTGCGCCTGAACGGAGGCAGCGGCAACCAGCAATGCGGTTCCCAGAACGCAAGAAAACCTCATGAATGTTGTCATAATCCAATTCCTATTAATCAAACCAACTGGCCCTCGCACTCATTGCAGGAGAACGAGATTCTGGACTGGATGCTACAGATCGAAGGGTGGAGGGCGCGCGCTCCGCCGCGCGCCGACTTATCAGCTTGCGGCCATCAAGGCGGCG
>CAYWIM010000128.1:0-9015 GCA_964458325.1 uncultured Verrucomicrobiota bacterium | reverse complement strand
ATCCACGGTGAGTGGCAGCCGGGCCAACGCCTCCAGCGCCCGCTCGCGTTCTGGCGCGAGAATTTTCTTTCGGCGCAGCAGGACGAGCAGGGAGTTGGCGACTTCAAAGGGCCACAAGATCGGGGCCACCAACGGCGTGCCCGCCGCCACCTTGTCGAGCAGGGCGTCCGTGGCGTCGCTGGCTTGCGAAGGCACAGCCCAGGCCACGCCCACCGAGGAGTCCGCGATGAAGCCCTCGCTCATGGACGGCCTTGCTCGATGGAGTCCTTGATCTCTGCGTCGGTCAGCGGCTTGAATCCTCTGCGCCTGGCCATCAGGGATCGGGCAGCCCGAAGGTCAGCCACGGCTGCCTGGACGTGCTGCAGGTTCGCACCTCCCTCCGGAATGATCCGGGCCACGGCCTTGTCGTGCCGGGTAATGACGATTTCCTCGCCGCGCACCACACGGTCGAGCAGCTCGCCGAACCGGGTTTTCGCCTGAAATGCAGTCACGCTTGCCATAAGGTCGCATCAAATTAACCAGTCGTTGACTAGTTTAGCACCGCCCGGTCAAGCTGACAACTGCCTTTTGTGCAGGCCGGCGATTCCGAATTACCGCCTGTGGCATGGGGAGAGCTGGCCCAGGTTCCAGGCGGCCTGGCCGGATTGGCGATGTTGGTCAAAGGCGTTGCGCGACCCCCCGCGCGAGAGGAAGGTCCCCAGGATCTGCCACCACAGGTGAGCCGCCGCATACAGGCACATGGGCTGGCAGCGGGGATCGGGCAGGGCGTTGAGCCAGCGGTTCAAGCGCGGGAAAGCCGCCCGCACGGTGCGAACCAGGGCTTGGGCCGCTAGGGGTTGGTCAATGCCCGGGCTCGCTTTGCGGCCCGCTGGTTTGCGACCAGTCTGTCAGGCAGGTCCGTCTGCAGTTGTCGCGCTGGACAAAGGCTGGACGGCTGCTCCAACTGCGTCGCGGAATCTACGCCTTGGCACCGACTTGGCGCAAAGTGGAACCTCATCCGTTCCTGGTTGCCAACCGGCTCCAGCGTGGATCCTATGTGAGTTTGCAGGCTGCTTTGGCCTGGCACGGCATGATCCCCGAGCATGTCCCGGTGGTGACGAGCGTCGGGCCCAGTCGGCCGGAGACGATCCGCAATCCCTTGGGAGTTTTCCAATTCAACCACCTCGCCGAGGGGTTGCGGTTCGGTTACTTGCGGGAGGAAGTCGCCTCCCGCCAGTTCGCTTTCGTGGCTTCACCGGAAAAGGCCCTGCTTGATCTCGTCCACCTCACACCCAGCGCCGACTCCGGGGATTACCTGCGGGAACTTCGTCTGCAGAATCCGTCCGCGATCCGAATGACCGTCCTCAATGAACTTGCTCAGCGCAGCGGCAAACCCAAACTGATCCGGGCGGTCGGGATCGTCGGTCCCGTGCTCGCCGCGGAGAAAGGAGAGCCCCTGTGAAGGAAGTGGAGGTGGACAACCGTCCCCCGCCGGGAGCGGGCATCGCGACATCCATCGTTCGACGCCATGTAACCCTGAACCTCTGCCATCACGACAAGGCGTCGCTATTGGCGGGGAAACTCCACGCCGTTCTGCACCGCAAATGGACCAAGGGCCGCGACCTTTACGACCTCGTCTGGTATCCCAGGAAACATTGGGCATTCTAGTCGGCGCTGCTCAAGGCTGACCTGGGGGCAGGACCGTCCGAAAGCCCAGGTAGTAGAACCTGTAGTCCGGGTAGAAGCTGTCGTTGCGGTTCGCCGCACGGCAGTGCCACGCGAGGCTGTTCCAGCCGCCGCCGCGTATCGCGCGGTACGAGCCCGAGCCCGGCCCCCGTGGATCGCTTCCAGATGATGATGAGTAGCCTCTATCCCACCTGATGGAGGGCGAGACCCGCCCCGTTCGGTAAGGCTGGCTCAGTCCTTGGTCGGTGTAATATGCCCACGGCCGCCCCTCGCGCTCGCTCCGCGCATTGCACCATTTCACCGCGTCATACCAGGCGATGGAATGAACCGGATGATTGGCCGCCTTTCCCGAACCCGCATTGTCAAAGCTGTATCCGTGCCCAATCGCCCACTGATACAGCGCGTCCCATTGGGCTTTCGTCACCTCCGTCCGGTCCATAAAAAATGCGCTTACGTGCACCGTGTGAACCGGAAGCGCATCCGAATAGCCCTCGCCGAAGGTGTCCCCCATCTGAAACTCTCCGGCGGGGATCAGGGCCATGTCAGCGCGTTCGAGCCAGATGCAAGGATCGTGGTTTCATGGATGCAGCGGTTCCGATTTTCCAGCAATCCGCGCGCGGCCTGCTACTTGCCTTTTTCCAGGAGGGCCTGGATCGAGGCGGGGAGGTCGAAGGCTGAGTCGGGCACGGTGTCGAATTCGACGGAGTCGAGCTTCATGACCTGCTCGAGACCCATGATCTTCTGGGTGGTCCGGGTGGGGACCATGATCCCGCCGAACTTCTTGTAGTCGCTGAATATGTTGGTGGACTTGATGGCGCCCAGGGGGGTCTCGACCTCGAGGACGGAGCCGACCAGCAGACGGGATGTCCGGCTGTAGTATTCGATGGCGGTCTCGCCCGATTTGCGGGCCAGCTTGACCTCGTAGCATTCCTCGCCGGCGAAGGGAGTGACGCGGACGGTTTCCATCGACTGGTAATGGCGATCTTCGTGGAGCGGGGCGCGGAAATCGGCTTCGGCGCGGAGCTGGTCGAGCTGTTTGCCGGTCATCAGCCGGGGGCCCATGGCCGGGTCGATCGACCAGCCCACCTCGCCGTTGAATCCGGTGAGGATCTGGCCAACGGCGGGCAGTTCGATCTGGATGCGGATCTTGTTGGGCTGAGCGGACTGGATATCGAGCTTGCCGGAGATGCTCTGGCCAGCCATCTCGAATTGGCCGAGGGCGTGCTGGGATCGGTGTTCGAGGAGCGTCTGGCGGCCGCCCATCGCCGCCACATGGGCGTCGATCACCTCGCGGGCCGAGGGCAGTTTTGCCGGGTCGCTCGCCGGGCCGGGCTCAGCCCCGGGCAGAGCGGTTCGGGGGATCCACAGGCCGGCGATGCAGAACGCGATGCCGAGGAGATGAGCGCGAAGGTTGGATTTCATATTAGATGCCAGGGTGGGGTGATTGGGCGATGATCCATCGGCACGCAGCCTCGAGGGCGGCATCGCGGCCGGCGAGCAGGTCCCTGCGTTTCCAGGGCGCCTGCGTGTCCGGCGCGACTCCGCGGCCTTCGATCGAGAGGCCGCCGGCGGGTCGAAAATCGGCGAAGGCGTGGAGCAGGAGATCGCCATTGGGCAGCCGATGGAAATGAGCGGGGAGGGCCTCGCCGGCCGTGGTCTCACCGAAAATACGGGCCCGGCCGACGCCCTGCATGCTGCCAGCAAAGATCTCCGAGGCGCTGACTGTGTGCCGATCCACCAGGATGGCCAGCGGACCGGCATGCGGCGCGACGCGGCGGCCGTCCCGCGTTGCGAGGCGCGGATTGGCATGGAACTGGAGGCGGCTGTCGCGGGTTTCGAGCGTGCCGAGCAGCACGGGCTGGTCGAGGAAATGGCCCGCGATGCCCATGATCATTCCAGCCACGCCGCCGATATTGCCCCGCAGATCGATGACCAGGCCGCTGCAGTCGCGGAGATCGTCCACCGCCGTGTCGATGGCCTCGGCCAGGGGGAGCATCCAGAGGTTAAACCGGATCACGCCGATCGCGCGCGCCGGGCCTGCCTGGATGCGCTCATGGGAGCTCGAGGCGAACATCGCGGGCAGGTAGCCGAGCTTGACCATCTGGCCGGGGAGCTTCTTCCGCTCGAGCTCGAGGCTGCGTCGGCGATTCGTTTCGTCTCGGAATTCGAGCGTGGCGCTCGAGCCCGCCGGGCCGCGGAGCTGCTGGGCCAGCCGGCTCCATGCCAGCAGCTCGCCATGGGAGCGCGAGCCGGCGCGATCGTAGCCGGCCACGTAATCGCGGGTTGACACGCCATCGATGCGTTCGAGGATCCATCCGCGATGGATGCCGGCGGCCGAGGCGGGGCTGTCCGCCGCGATCGAGACCACCACGTAATCCCCGCCCAAGCGCCGCACGTCGAATCCGAAGTCCGCGCTGCCGCCGAGGGGGGCGGGCGGGGATTGCGGCCGCGAGCCCGCCGATCGCCGGGGCGACAGGCGGGCGGTCCGGCCGGGCTCGGTGGCGACCCCGGCTGCGGGAGAATGAATCGAGCGGATCGCCTCCGGAGCGAGGGAGGATCCGGGCAGAACCCGCATGTGGGATTGTCCAAGGCGATCGAGCATGGACTGGATTACGGGACGCAGCTCGTCGGGGTTGCGCGCTTGGGCGGCCCGGGGCCGGTACTTCTCGCGCAAGGCGACCCAGTCGTTCCCGCGGAAGCCGGGGTCGAAAAAGCTTTCGTGGACGCGTTCCCAGGCGGCATCGAAGGTTGCCAGCGACTCGACTGATGCCTGGGAAGGCGCGACGGACGGCTTGGGCGGGGTGGCGCATCCCGCCGCCAGGCAAATCGTGGCGGCGAGCCCCCATCGCCACAGGCATCGAGCCAGGGCGACGCCCGCGGCGGGTGTGGGCCGTCGGCATCTGGCTTGCCGGACTGCAAGAAATGCGAACCTGACCTTCATCGATGGGCGGCGTTCGAGCGTCGATCGCCAATGGACAGGTTACGGATCAGGGACAGAAATACAATGGCGTTCAATCGGAGGAAGGGCCGCGCACGATCTGAAATTTCTGGATGCGTTTGCGGAGGGTCGCGCGGGTGATGCCGAGGAGCCGGGCCGTCTGGACCTGATTCCACCGGGTATGGCGCAGGGCGGCCCCGATCAGCGCGCGCTCGACGGTCGGGAGGATCCGGGCATGGGGATTGTCCCGGGCCCAGTCGAACATGCGTTCCGCCACATGATCCCAGTCGGGCTCGGCGCCGGAGGGTGGGGGGGCGGCCGGCGATCGGCTGCGAGCGCCCATCGAGCCGCCCGGCATTGCCCGGGCGGCTTCGAGGATCTCGGGAGGGAGATCGGCGGGCAGCAGGGCGTCGCCTCGAGCGACCACGAGGGCGCGCCGGATCGCATTTTCGAGTTCGCGGACATTGCCCGGCCAGGAGTACTTCTGAAGGAGATCGAGGCTCGAGGCGGCGAGGGCGGGTGGCGGCTGGCGGCGGCCGGAGGCGAGCTTTCGGAGGAAATACTCGGCCAGGAGGGGCAGATCGTCGAGGCGATCGCGGAGCGGAGGCAGGTGGATGCGGACGACATTGAGCCGATAGAACAGGTCCTCGCGGAACCGGCGGGCCGCGATGGCCTGTTCGAGCGGCTGGTGGGTGGCGGCGATGATGCGCACATCGACCTGGACGGGCTGGTTGCCGCCGACCCGATCGAAGGCGCCCGTCTGGAGGACGCGGAGAATCTTGGTTTGGGTGGCGAGGCTCATGTCGCCGATCTCATCCAGGAACAGGGTGCCACGGTGGCACTGCTCGAACTTGCCGATCCGCTGGGCGGTGGCGCCGGTGAAAGCGCCTTTCTCGTGGCCGAACAGCTCGCTCTCGAGAAGGTGTTCGGGGATGGCGGCGCAGTTGATGGCGAGGTATGGCTGGCGGCTGCGCTGGCTGTGATGGTAGATGGCGCGGGCCACGAGCTCCTTGCCGGTGCCGCTCTCGCCCGTGATGAGGACGGTGGGATCGGATCGGGCGAGCTGGCCGATGAGCTTGAAGACCGCCTGCATGGCCTCCGAGCGCCCGACGATTCCCAAGGCGATGTCCTCGGCGTCGAGCGCCGGCTGGACCGCGACCATCTGCCGCATGTCGCGCGCCGCCTTGAGGGCGGCTCGGACGACCTCTTGAAGGCGGGGCACGTCAAACGGCTTGAGCAGGTAATCGTAGGCGCCCAGCTTCATGGCCTCGATCGCCGTCTGCGTCGTGCCATATGCAGTCATCATGATCACCGGCAGCTTGGGATCGGTCTGCCGGATCTGGCGCAGGGTTTCGAGCCCGCTCATCCCGCCCATTCGGATGTCCATGATCACCACGTCCGGCTTGAGCTGGGGAAGCAGGCGCAGGCCCTCCTCGCCGCTCTCGGCGGCGGCCAGCTCGATGTCGGGCGAATCGAAAATGCGGCGGAACGAGTACCGGACGTCGGCCTCATCGTCGATCAGCAGGAGTCGGTCCATGGCGGCCAGGGTGTTGGGCGGTGGAAAGGGCGGGTCAGGAGGGCGACGCCTCGTTCTCCGATTCGGCTTCGAGCGGGGGCGGGTGGGCGACCTGGTCCAGGTGCTGGGTGCGGCGCATGCCCAGATAAAAGAGGCCGCCGATCAGGCTCCAGAACAAAAACCCCGCATAGGCGAGCAGGGAGAGCGAAAGGGCATGGGTCGGCTCGACCCCGATCTGCGGCGCCGACAGGGTGAGCACGTAGAGGTTTTCGCGGACGCCCAAGCCGCTCGGGGTGATCGGCAGGGCAGCTACGCAGATGATCATCGGCACGATCATGAGCATGTGGACGAGCGGAATGTCGAGGTTCAATCCCCAGGCAAGGGTTTGGATCTGGAGCACGCAGGCGATGTTGAGCAGCATCGAGAGGCCCAGAATGCGCGACAGCAGGCTCGGGCTCTTGCCGAATTGGCGGCAGGCGTCCAGGGAGCGCTCGAGCAGGTCGCCCTTGGGAAGGCGGCGCAGCCATTCGCGCGCCCGGGGCAGGCCGCGCGAGACGCCGCCCCAGAAGGATAGACCGGCCAGGATCAGGCAGCATCCCAGCATCCCCAGGATGAGCAACGACAACAAGGCCGCCCGCCGATGCCCCCGCAGCAGCTCGAGGTTCGGCAGCATCATCAGGCAGGCGAACATCAGCATCGCAAGCAGGCCCAACAGCCGATCCACAAAGACCGTGACCACAGCCTCGGTCTTCCGGTGATGTGTCTCTCGGGCGGCGTAGTAGGCTTTCAGAAAGTCGCCTCCGGTCGATCCGAGCAGAAACGCATTGAAAAACTGGGCGACGAGGCTGATCTCGAGGCAGCGCCCGACAGGCAGCGCCAGCCCCAGGCCACCCATGACGCGGTCCCAGCGCAATGCGCCCAGGAACACGGTGAGGCCCATGAACACCAGCGACAGGAGCAGCGCATCGGGCCGGACCAGCCTCAGGGTGTCCCAGAGCTGGCCGGGCCCGTGCGTCCATGCCAGGCGCGATTGCTCGGCCCGGGTCAGGTCGGACCAGTCGTGTCCCTGGGCGGCCCAGGCCTGCTGGCCTTCCTGGAGAAAGATGGAATGGAAGATCCAAGCCAGCAAAACGGCGCCGATCGCCAGGCGGATTGCGGTCTGGATCAGGCTGCGCATTGCCTTACTCCTTGCCCCAGATCGATTGGATATGGGCCAGGCCGGCCTGGAGATCCTCGACCGGCACCTGGGGGCTGAGCTCGAGGATCTTGGGGTGGCTCGGCTTCACCGAGGGCTGCAGCGCTCGGAAGTCGATCGTCCCCGCCCCGGGCGGGCAATGGTCGCCCCCGGGGAACTGGACGTCATGGACATGAAGGCCCAGGAGGGAATCCGCGAGCGATTCGAGGTGCATCGCATGGTCGATGAACCCGAGGTTTTGCTTGATCTGGGCATGGCCGGTGTCATGCCAGTAGCCGAGGGCGGGGTGGCGGAATTCCTTGAACAGCAATGGGAAATCGGATTCGAGCGGGATCTCCTCGACAGCCTCGCGGTTCTCGATTCCAAGGCGGATGCCGGCTTTCTGGGCTTCGTCGGCCAGGCGATGGAGTGCCTCGTATACCCACTCGAGATGCGGCCCTTTCCGTCGCTCCCGCCGTTCCGACACGTCGCGGATCAGACGCTCATAGGCGGGGGATTCGCGCTGGCCATTCTCGATCATTTCCGTCAGGCGCGATGTGCTCGAGCGGCGCCGGAAAATCGACCGCATCTCGATCTCTCCCAGATGCAGCACGACAAAGGGCGCATCGACCCGCTGGGCAGTGTCGAACGTCTTGAGCGTGTGGCGCATCGCGTTCTCTCGCTCGCGGCGGTCGGGCGACGAGAACTTGAACACGTTGGGCGAGGCGTGGGTGACCCCGATGGGGAGCGGGCAGAAATTGTGGAGCGAGCTGATGCGGATCTCGCCGGCTTGGACCGCCTCGAACACGCCGGGAAGCAGGCTGATCCGGATGCCGTGGCTCAGCTCCGCATAGGCGAATCCCAGGTCCCGAATCTCTTGCAGCATGGCGCGTCCATCCGTATGGCGCCCGGAATTCCAGCAGGTGGACAGCGAATACATAAAAAAAGCCGAGCGCAGTGTGGAATACAGCCACCGCACTCGGCGTATCGGAAAACAGCCAATTACATTTCCGCGTAACGCGCGCTGAGCATGGCCGAGAAGCGGGCCAGTTTCATCTTGCGCCGTCGCTTTTCGCTCGGCTTCTCGAAATACCGGTGGTTCCGGACCTCGCGAAGCGTCCCTTCGCGGTCGATCTTCTTCTTCAAGCGGCGCAACGCCTTTTCTAACGATTCGCCCTTCTTCAATCTAATTTCAGTCAAGCTCGTCACTCCTCTCCAGGACCGGAGTTGAGGAGGTCCAACGACCCCTCGAGGCCCTTTCCATTGAGTGGTTAAAACCACTTAGACCCGAAACTTTAGTCGCGGCCAGGAACGGTGTCAACGAGGGTTTTTTGGCAATGCGGGGCTCGGCGGCTCGGGGTGGAGAACACATTAAGTGGAGGGTTGGAGGGTTGGAGGGTTGGAGGGTTGGCAAGGCCGACAAGAATGTTGGCGTTCCCGTTGGGGCGGCGACGCTGTTGCGTCGGGGCCTGTGGCTTATCGTCCACAAGCGGACGAGCCAGCGGTTCGTCGAAAGGTAGGGCGCGCACTCCGCTGCGCGCCGGGTTGTGCGCTTGCAGCCATTAAGGCGGCGTCCACTGCGTGGCCGCCTTTTGGCTCGTAAACCGTCATCTCCCTCCGCGGCAGTGGAGGGGAGGGACGGGGAGAGGCGGGCGTTGGAACGAGCACATGAACCTGCCCTGCCGGAGCGCGGCCTTCAGGCCGCTGCAACACGCGACAGGC
>CAYWIM010000127.1:0-9018 GCA_964458325.1 uncultured Verrucomicrobiota bacterium | reverse complement strand
TCCGGACCGCGGACGTCCTCGTCCGCAGCAACCGTCAGTTGTCCGCTTTCCCTCAGCCACCGGCCGCCGCACGCCAATCCGTTCGCGCTGCGGGCCAGGAGGCCCGCGCTCCCAGTCCTTCCGGACCGCGGACGTCCTCGTCCGCAGCAACCGTCAGTTGTCCGCTTTCCCTCAACCACCGGCCGCCGCGCGCCGGGCCGTGAGCTTACAGCCATCAACTCGGCGTCCACGGAGTGGCCGCCCTACCTTTACTTGCAAGGTAGGGCGCGCACTCCGCTGCGCGCGGGGCTGCGAGCATGACGTTTTCAGACAACGCGAAAAGCGCCAGGGCTCTTATCCGAACCGCCGGGTCAGGCGCCAGCGGTCGTAGGAGAGCCGCTGGGCCGATGTCATCCGATCGAAGTCCGGCGCGCCGTCCGGCCGCCGCGGCCACAAGTCGGATGCCAGCCCGGCCTTTTCGGCTGGGGGAGCCTGGGCGGCAGGCGCCGCGGAAGAGGCGGACGCGCGCTGGGCAGCAGGCCGAGCCGGGACGGGCGAGATCGAAGCCGGAGGCGGCAGAATGGTGCGCCGGGATTCGCCGCCGTAGCTCATGGATGCGTCGGTCAGCTCGAGGTCTTTCTCGAGAGGCAGCCGCGGCCGGATCCCGAGCCGCTCGAGGATGGCGTGATAGGCTCGAACTGCTTCCTCGGGCGAGATCTTCCCATCCGTGATCAGCCGCAACATCTCGATGAACGCCAGCTGATGCTCGGCATGGTTAATCTTCCGCCCAAACAAGGCGACTCGAGCGCCGTATTTTTGCGCGTCATGGATGAGCTTGAACGCATCGAGGGTCGTGCCCGCGCTACCGCCGAGGATGCCCACCACGAGGTTGGGATCGTACTGGGCGAGCTCCTCCATCCGCCGCGGCCCGTGATAGGCGATCTTCAGGAAAAGGGGCCGGCCTGCATCGGTCACCCCAGCCAGGCTGCGAACGATGTTGTCGTTGATGAACTCGCCCAGTCGGTCGGCGGGGACGCCGCTCGGGACGTTCGGATCGAACACCTCGAGGAAGTACCGGAACCCCTTCCGTTCGGCCTCTTCGCGGAACTCCTTGAACGCCGTCAAGGTGGCTCGATCCTGTTCGAGATCGTTGACAAACGTGATCGAGTAGAGCCCGAGGTTGGCGCCGGGGAAAGGCGCATCGCCGGGATCGCATTGGACCTGGCCGCACTGGATGTGATCGATCGTGGCGCTGCGGAAAGGCTGGGCGGGCTGTTTCAGATACGATCCGTGCCGGACGGCCCAGACATCGGTGGCGTCGTTGGCCCGGGCGGCGGGGGTGACCGGCGAGTCCCGGAACAAGCCCTCCTGGATGGTCAACCGCTCGTTGATGCTGGCCGACATCAGCAGGATATCCACCAGCTTTTGCCGGGCGACCTCCCGGATGATGTCGAGAAACTCGGGAATGTTCCGGGCGCCGAACTCATCGCGGGTCCATACTTCGGGCGAGAATTGCGCCCGGCGCGGTCCCGCGGCAGACAAGTAATGACGCGGTCCCGGCGCCCTCACGCCGAATGCCATGTCCGCATCCTTGGCGTCGGCGAGGATGAACGCCCTCGAGGCGGGGTTCGCCTTGATCTCGGCCAGCTTGGCATCGAGGGATTTGACGGGCGGGCTTCCGGCCTTGGGGGGCGCGGGCTGGCGATCGCCGATGGGGCAAGGTTTCGTCACGGATCAACCCTGGAGGCGGGCCATGATCTGGTCGGTGATCGCCTGGACGGCGGCCTCGGCAGCCGGATCGGAGCCCGGAGCGCCGGCTTCGGATCGAGGCGGGACCTGGCAGACGACGCCGGGGCGCCAGTCGCGGTTGTCGCACAGCTCGCATTCCTTGAGGCCGATGCGGCGGTCGACCACGCCCATCTTCTGCTTGATGGCGAGCAGCTCCTGGAGCTGGCCAGGCGAGAACGTGCGGGGCTCGCCGCCGAGCTGGGTGGTGACAACCACCGTCCGGCAGTAGGCCTCGATAATCTCCATCTTGAAATAGGCGTCCTCGATCCCGAGGTGGCTCCACGCAACCACGCCGTGATTGGCCATCAATATCGTGTTGTGCTGGCCGGCCAGGGCCGCCACCTGCCGCCCCATCTCCGGCGTCCCCGGCGTGAAATACGGCGCAATGCCGACCTCGCCGCAAAACACCTCCATCTCCGGAATCATGCAGGTTGGCGGTTTGACGTTCGAGACGGCGAAGGCGGTGGCGTAGGGAGGATGGGCATGGACGCATGCCTTGGCCTTGGGCTGGGCCTGGAAGATCTGCAGGTGCATGAGGATCTCGCTGGTGCGCTTCCGGGCGCCAGCCAATTGGTTGCCTTCGAGGTCGACCAGGCACATGTCCTCCGGCTGCATGAAGCCCTTCGACACCAGCGTCGGCGTGCAGAGCACCCATCGGTCCGTCAGCCGGATCGAGATGTTGCCGCCGTTCCCATCCACATAGGCCCGCTGCCACAGCCGCCGTCCGATGTCGCAGATCTGGCGCTTGAGCCCCTCGATCTCGGGCGAGCGAAACAGCCGCTCGGCCTCGGATTCGGTCGAGGGCCGGCCGGCCGCCGGCGATGAGCTCGAACGGGGCGCGACGGGCGCAGGGCGGGCGCCGGACTCGGAATGCTCGCGCAGGAGATCCCGGGCCGCCGGGGTGTAGATCGCCTCGGCCGGCAATGCGGCTGGATCGGCGCCCGAACGCAGCCAGTTCTCGACATCCTTGACGCTGACAACAGTCTTCATGGCATCGGGTGGTAATACACGTTGGAAATCAAAGCGCTGTTGATCGCATCGACGGGCGTCGGCTGCTCGAACGGCATGGCCGCCTCGCGGCCTTCGATAAAACCGATCAGATCGCCCGCGGCGCCGCCGAGGTCATCGTAAACGACCAGGCTGGGCTCCCGGCTCACCGGGGCCGCCTCGGGCCCAGCCGACAGCTCGTCGCGACCGAGCGGGCTGACGATGAGCCAGCGAGCGCCGCGGAGCGAGGGCGCCGCCTGGCTCAATGTGACCCGGCCGATGACCCGTCCCAGCCTCATGCGATCTCCCCTCGAGGGTGGGCTTTCGTGGCGGCCTGGGACGGCTCGTCGACAATGGCGATGATCATCATGCGCGCCGGGCTGCGGGGATCCTTCACGGCATGGCGGGCCGCCAGGCCGTCGGTCGAGACGACGACGCGCTGGTGCAGGCCGGCGCCGAGCGGGTCCAGGGCGACCACGGGCGTTCCCTCGGGCTGGCCTGCAGCGCCGATCGGCTGGCAGATCGTCAGCCGCCAGCCTTCGAAGCTCGGGTGTTTCCGAGTCGAGATCACGCTGCCTTCGGCCCGCGCGAGCATCATGCCTGGCCCTTAGAAAATGCGGAGGTTATCGACCATGACGCAGCGCCGGACGCGCGTGAAGGTCTTCGGGCTGGTCACGCCCTCGCCGGTCGGCGTGGCGATCGAGAAGCTCGGATACCCCTCGCCCCCGTTGCCCAACCCGGCCAGGCAGGACCCGTTCTTGATGAACAAGGTCGTGTTCAGCGCCTTGGCCATCGCGGTCATGTGGCTGACATTGTGCGAGTGAATGATGGCCGTGTGCCGGTATCCGTGCTCGGCGGCCCGGGCGGCCTCGATCCCCGCCGAAACGGTCGGCACCCGGATCACGGGGACGAACGGCATCATCTGCTCCTCCTGGACAAACAGGTGGTCGGCGCCGGTCTCGCCCCAGAGAAGCTCAGTGCCCGCTGGCACATTGGCGCCCGCCACTCGGGCCAGCAGGGTCGCATCCTTACCGATCAGCTCCTTGTTCACAGTCGCATGCGGGCATCCCGCGCCCTGGCCCGCGGGGAACACAAAAGCCTCGCGGGTGAGGCGCTCGATCTGGGCCGAATCGAGGCGCGCGGCACCTTGGCGCTCGAGCGCTTCCATGAGCCGGCCCGCCACGCTCTCGAGGACAAACACCTCCTTCTCGCCGATGCAGAGCAGGTTGTTGTCGTAAGCGGCGCCCTGGATGATGCAGCGGGCGGCCCGATCGATGTCGGCCGTGTCGTCCACCAGCACGGGCGGGTTGCCCGGCCCGGCGCAGATCGCGCGCTTGCCGGCCTGCATCGCCGCCTTCACCACGCCCGGGCCGCCGGTCACACACAGGAGCCGCACCTGATCGCTCGCACAGATCGCCTTGAACGACTCGAGCGTGGGCGGATCCACGATGGCGATCAGATTCTCGATTCCAAGCTCGCGAAAGATCGCCTCGTTATAGACTCGAGCAGCCATGGCGGCACAGCGGTAGGCCCCCGGATGAGCGTTGAACACGACCGCATTCCCTGCCGCGACCATGTTGATCACATTGCAGCTCAAGGTCGGGATCGAATGCGTCGAGGGCGTGATCGCGCCGATGACGCCGAACGGGGCGAATTCCTCGAGCGTGATCCCGTGGTCCCCGCTGAAGCCGTCCGGGCGCAGGCATTCGATGCCCGGAACCGACTTGAGCCCCAGCAATTTCTCGATCTTGTGGTCCAGGCGCCCGATCTTGGTCTCCTCGAGCTCGATGCGCCCCCATTCGGCCGCGTGGGCGGAGGAGAGGCTTTTGACGATCTCGATGACGCGTGCGCGGCCGGCCATGCCTTGGGCCGAAAGCTGCTCGAACGCGCCGGCCGCAGCATCGCATGCTTCTGTGGCGTCACTGAACACTCCGAACCGACGGCCGCCCGAGGGGGCGGCAGACGGCCTCGAGACCGCCGGGGGCGCCTTGGGCGCAGCGGCTGATTTCGGGGGCAGGGCGGGCGCCGCGGAGGGCTTGCCCAGCCGCCCGAGCACGTCCTCGACGACCTCGCGGATCAGGGTTTCATTGATGCTGGGATTGTTCATGGCTCGAAAGCGGTTCAAGCGGATCGGGCGCTGTAGATCTGGCGTCCGAGGACATCCACCGAATCGACGATGCCGATAATGACGGCGTCGACGGGGGCTTCTTTGAGGTTGGGGGCGAGGCGGGCGCTGCTCCCCTGGCAGAAAATCACCAGCTCGCCTTCGCCGGCCCCCACGCTGTCCACGGCCACAATGGTGTTGACCCCAGGCCGAAATCGGGTTGGGTCCCGGTCGTCGACCAATTGGGGGCGCAGGATGAGCAGCTTGCGGCCGCTCATCGAAGCATCCTTCTTGGTGGCCACCACGGCCCCTTCGACCCGTGCCAGAAACATAGCCTTACTTGGCTTGGGGTTTTCGCGGCAGCACGGCATCCACGTCCGCATGCGGGCGGGCGATGACATGGACGCTGACGAGCTCGCCGCCGATCGCCTTGACCGCTTGGGCGCCCGCGTCGGTCGCCGCCTTGACCGCGGCGACGTCGCCCACGACCACCGCCGTGACCAGGGCGTTGCCGACCTGGGTCACCGGCCCCGCCAGCTCGACGTTGGCCGACTTGAGCATCGCATCCGTCCCTTCCACCAGCGCGACCAAACCGCGCGTCTC
The DNA here is from genome assembly GCA_964458325.1 of uncultured Verrucomicrobiota bacterium. Taxonomy (GTDB): domain Bacteria; phylum Verrucomicrobiota; class Verrucomicrobiia; order Limisphaerales; family UBA1319; genus JAGMXM01. The sequence continues at coordinate 3,557 of CAYWIM010000127.1, read as the reverse complement.
GAGTAGTCCAATTGCTTGATGTGCCATAATTCAACCGGGTTAGTTGCAACGTCGTAAGTGACGCCGCGTGAGGGCACGCGGCCTACACGACTCTGTAGGCCGGGTCCCCTGACCCGGCGTTATGCACTTCCGACGCTCTGTATAGTTGCTCGAATTCACCTTTCCAAAAAACGTTTCACCTCGCGCGCGATCACCAGCTCCTCGTTGGTCGGAACCACCAGGATCCGAACCGGCGAATCCGGGGCGCTGACGACGGCTTCCTGGCCCCTGGCGGCCTGGCGGTTGGCCGCAGGATCGATCCGGATGCCCATGCGGTCCAGACGCGCGCAGATGGCATCGCGGATCTCAGGGTTGTTCTCGGCAATCCCCGCGGTAAACACGAGGGCATCGAGGCCGTCGAGCTCGAACGCGTAAGCCCCGATCCAATGCCGGGCCTGGTGGACCAGGACATCGAACGCTAGCCGGGGCCCGGCCTCGCCTCGAGCAATGCCCGCCAGGATGTCCCGGAGGTCGTTCATGCCTCCGGACAATCCCTTGAGCCCGCCCTCCTTGCACATCTGCCGCTCGGCTTCATCGAGGCTCATCCCCGTGGTCCGCATCAGGAACGGCAGCGCAAAGGAATCGAGGTCGCCCACACGGTTGTTGTGGGGCAGGCCGGACTGCGGGCTCATCCCGAGGCTGTTGCCGATCGCCAGCCCGTCCCGGATCCCGGTCACCGAGGAGCTGCCGCCCAGATGACAGGAGACCACCCGCAGCTCGGGCGGCTGGACCGGCGTCGCCGGCCCATCGACGTAGAGCCGCCGCACCCGATCCGCCACATCGGGACGCCCCAGAAGCTGGGCGGATCGCTCGGCGATATATTTGTGGCTGGCCCCGTGAAAGCCCCAGCGCCGGACCCCCTGGCGATGCCAGCTCTCAGGGACGGCATACCGCATCGCCGCCTCGGGCGCCCATTGATAGAAGGCCGTCTCGAACAGGCCGATGACCGGGATCGACGGGAGCCGCCGGGCGAACAGGCGTGCGCCGTTCACGTAAGGAGGATTGTGCGCCGGCGCGATTCTGTTATATGCCTCCATCGCCTGCAGCACCGGCTCGTCCATCCGAACGCATCCCGTGATGCCGCGGGCGATGATGGGCTTGAGCCCGATCGCGGCCAGATCGCGTTCGCTGGCGATCGATCCGCCGGTCTGGAGCTCGGCCAGACAGGACTCGATCGCGGCGGCATGGTCGGCCACACGCTCGAAACCGCCTCGGGCCAGCATCCGCTCACTATCGCCGCTCAGGTCATACAGCCGGTACTTGAACGACGTCGAGCCCAGGTTGGCGACCAGGATCTTCATCCCTGAAGCCACTTGCCCAGGCCGCAGAGATCCTCGTGCGGACGCGGGATCACCTGGACGCTGACCACCTGGCCGACCTGCGCCGCCGCCGCCGCTCCCGCGTCGGTGGCCGCCTTCACCGCCGCAACGTCCCCCCGGAAAAAGGCTGTCACGTAGCCGCTGCCCACCTTCTCCCAGCCCGTCAGAACGACGTTGGCCGCTTTCAGCGCGGCGTCGCTGGCCTCGAGCAAGGCGCACAATCCTTTGGTTTCAATCATCCCAATCGCTGGTTGAGCCATAATCTCCTCCGATGAATCGACGTTGTTTACTTGGCTTTGGCGGCAGAAACGCCCTCGATGAAGGCTTTCAGCAGGTCCTCGTGCGGCCGGGCGATGACGTGCGAGCTGATCAGCTCGCCCACGCGGCTGGCCGCCTTGGCGCCGGCATCCACCGCCGCCTTCACGCTGCCGACATCCCCGCGCGCCAGCACGGTGATCATCCCTCCACCAATCGGGATGGTCTTCACCAGCGTCACGTTGGCCGCTTTCACCATCGCGTCGCTCGCCTCCACGCTCCCCACATAACCCTTGGTCTCGATCATGCCAATCGCTTCACTCATGGTCTGTTCCTTTGTTCGTTTCCGGCTACCGCATCAGCTCGCACACGCTGTCCGGCTGCAAGCTGCAGGCGTTGCCCTCGTCGGTGTCGATGTGCGCCTCGAGCTTGAACGCGGGGTCCACCCGCGCCAGCACGTTTTCCAAAACCAGCCCGCAGCCGCCCCCGACCCGCAGCCGCATGGTGTCCCCGTTCTTCACGCCGTAAAACGCCGCGTCGTCCGGATGCAGATGCGCATGCCGCGCCGCCCGGATCACGCCGCAGGCCAGCTCGAAAAAGCCGGCCGGCCCCATCAGCATGCAGCCCGGTGTCCCCTCGATGTTCCCCGACAGCCGCAGCGGGATCTCGAACCCCAGCGCGATCGCATCCGTGTACGCCAGCTCGACCTGGTTCAGCAACCGGCACGGACCCAGGATCCGCAAGTTCGATATCACCCGGCTCCGCGGCCCAATCAGGGTCACCACCTCCCGAGCCGCAAATTGACCCTCCTGATACAGCATCTTGTGAGGCGTCAACGAATACCCCTTGCCAAACAACGCCTCGACTGCCTCGACCGTCAGATGACAATGCCGGGCGCTGACATTGACAACGAGCGGATTCGGGGCGGTCGCCGCCTGTGGCAACGGCTTCCCCAACCGCTCATACACCGCCTGCCGCACCCAATTCTCGATTACTGGCCGCGGCACTTTTGTCGATAATCCAGCCATATCCAGTCTGAATCGGGCTGAATTACGCCCGAAAAACAAAAGAATGTCAAACAAATCTTGCAAATTCTGTCAGAATCATTCAGAAACGAGCAAGAATGCAACCGGAAGAACGCCAGAAATGGATCGAGACATATCTCCAGCAGGTCGAGTTTGCTTCGCTGGAAGAGCTTGCGGATGAAGTTGATGCCTCGCATTCGACCGTTCGACGGGACCTGACGGTTCTCGAAGCCGCAGGGATCTTGCGGCGAACCCATGGGGGGGCCCGCCTCTTGAGCCCGCGATCGGACGAGTTCATTTTCAGCGCGCGCGACACGCATCAGCTCGAGGAAAAGGAGGCGATCGGTGCTGCATGCGCGGGGATCATCCCCGCCAACCGGAGCGTGATTGTGGATGCGGGCACCACGGCATATCACGTGGCGCGGCATCTCGAGGAGAAGCGGCCGCAGATCATCACCAACTCCCTGCCGGTGGCCAATCTGTACGCATCGGCCAACCTGGTCGAGGTGGTGTTGTCGGGGGGCGTGATCTATCCGCGGCTGGGTGTGCTGGTGGGGCCGCTCGCTGTCGAGACCTTTTCGCGCATGCATGCCGATGTCGCAATCATGGGCGCGGGCGGCATCGCTCCCGAAGGGATCACCAACTCCCACGGGCTGCTCATCGAGATCCAGCGCGCGATGATGGCTGCCGCCCGGCAGGTGATTTTTTGTTTCGACCATACGAAATTCGGGCGGCGTTCGCTGATGCCCCTGTGTCCGGTCGAAGATGTCGATGTGGTGGTGACCGACGCCGCGGCGCCGGCGGAGCTGGTCGAGGAGCTGCGCCGGCGGGGGCTCGAGGTCATCGTGGCGCCCGGTTCTGGCGAAAAGCACGACAGCCGCCAGCCGCAGGTTCTTTAGCCAGCAGGCAGGGCGTGCGC
>CAYWIM010000126.1:0-9191 GCA_964458325.1 uncultured Verrucomicrobiota bacterium | reverse complement strand
GATCCTTGCCCACGACCGCCTCCTTGAAATACTGGTAGGTGCCGGAGTTGTTCTGGCGGCTGACCCGGATGATCTCGTCCCCCTTGGCGCCGGGGATCGAGACGCTCAGGTCCGACCATCGCTGGATGCGGCCATCGGCCCGGTAGATCTCGGCCAGCTCCTCGAGGGAAATCTCATTGAGCGGATTGGCCCGGTGCACGAAGATCGATAAGGCGTCGTATCCGACCGTGTATTCCTTGGCTTCGGTTCCGGTCTTAGCGCGGAGCTCTTCGTTCTCCTTGGGCTCGAAATGGCGGCTGCAGTTGGCGAGGTCGCAGCTCCCGTTGATCAGCCCGGCAATCCCCAGACCGGTGCCCCCGCCCGATACCTCGACGGAGACCGCGCTCTCCACCTTCGAGTACTCCTCCGCCCACGCCGCCGCCAGGTTCACCATCGTGTCCGAGCCCGTGTTTTGAATCACGGTCTTCCGGGTTGAAGAGCTCGTGCCCGTGCCAGGCTGGCAGCCAGCCAGGCCCAGGGCCAGAACCGTCAGCGCCAGCGTTTGAATAGCCCGCGAGCCGGCCGCCTCCACCCGGCCTCCGGCCGCCGTCTTGATCCTCGAGTGTTGGTTTTGCATCGGGATTCAGTCTCGCCGACGTTTGTGTCGGCTCGGTGACCGGCATGTTACGGTTGTGCAACGTTTTCCCGATGCCTCCCTCCTGCTGGAGCTCGGCGGACGCGCGCGTTGTTTTTCGTAATCGGCACCTTCCCGTCACCGGATTGTAACCTGGCTCCGGCACTGTAAGCCTGAATCGCTGGCGCCTTCCGGCTCGATAGGAGGCGCCGAAAAGCACATTGTCAAAACCGCGTTGGCGAAATAGGGTGGAGACACAGACAACCGACGAACATGAACCGTCCGGCGCACGCCCCCGGCATACCGCTTCCTCCATGCAACGACATTTCGATCAAGACCTCGCTCAGCTTCGGGAAAAGCTCCTGACGATGGCCAGCCTGGCGGAGAACGACGTCGTGGATGCGGTCAAGGCGCTGACCGATCGCAACGACGATCTCGCCCTCGAGGTCCGAAGCCGGGACGATGTGCTCGACCGTTTCGAGATCGAGCTGGACGAGCTGTGCATCAACCTGCTGGCCTTGAAGGCGCCGATCGCCTCCGACCTCCGGCTTGTGACCGTAGCCATGAAGGTCACCCAGAACCTCGAGCGGGTCGGCGACGAAGCCGACAAGATCGCCAAACGCGCCCTCGAGCTGAACCGCGTCGATCCGATCAAGCCCCTGCTCGACATCCCCCGGATGGCCGGCCTGGCCGAGCAGATGCTCCGCGACGCCCTGGACTCGTTTGTCAAGGGAGACACCGCCCGCGCGCGTGCGACCATCGAGCGCGATGCCGAGGTCGACGCCCTCAACAAGCAGGTGCATCGGGAGCTGGTCAGCTACATGATCGAGGATTCCTCGACGATCACCCGGTGCCTTCACCTGATGGTGGTGGCCAAGAGCCTCGAGCGAATTGCCGACCACGCCACCAATATCGCCGAGGAAGTCGTCTTCCTTTACGAAGGCCATGACATCCGGCATGGGCCCAAATCCCCGGCCGCCAGGCCCGCTTCCCCCATGCCCGGATCATGAAACCGAAAGTCCTGGTCGTGGACGACGAGCCCGACGTCATCGAGCTCCTCGAGTTCAACCTGCGGCAGGCGGGCTTCGAAGTGATCGCCGCCGAGAGCGGCTCCGAGGCGCTGGACAAGGTCCGCACCCGATCGCCGGACGCCATCGTGCTCGACCTCATGCTCCCCGAAATCGACGGGCTCGAGATCTGCAAGCGGCTTCGGCGCGACCCCGCCACCGCCCGGCTGCCGATCCTGATGCTGACCGCGCGGGCGGGCGAGGTCGACCGGGTCCTGGGGCTGGAGATGGGCGCCGACGATTACCTGACCAAGCCGTTCAGCCCCCGCGAGCTTGTGCTGCGCGTCAAGAAGCTGCTGCAGCGGCCGGCGCCGCCGGCGGGCGCGCCCAGCCGTTTCCAAGCCGGCGACCTGGTCCTGGACATCGCCCGGCACACGGTGACCGTGCGCAGCCGGCCGGTCGAGCTCACCGCCACCGAGTTCAACCTCCTGGCCCTGCTCATGGAACGGCGCGGCCGCGTCCAATCCCGCGATCATCTCCTGCAGGTGGTCTGGGGATACGATCAACTGATCGACACCCGCACCGTGGACACCCATATGCGCCGCCTGCGCGAGAAGCTGGGGACCGCGGCCGCCTACCTCGAGACCGTGCGCAAGGTTGGATACCGTTTCGCCGAAAATGATTAGCCGCCGAGCCCCGCCTGGGCGCGCCCCCCTCCCTCTGTGTTCTGGCCCATCCTGACATTTCTGGCGCTGGCCGGCGGCCTGGGGCTCGCCTGGATGGCATGGCGCCAGGCGCGCCGGTCCCAATGGGAGCTGACTCGGCTTCGGGCCGAGCTGAACGACGCGCGCTCCGATCGCGAGCAGGCCGACCACGAAGGGCGCGCCCAGCAGAAGGCCCTCCTGGACGGCATGGCCGAGGGCATCCTGGTCCTGGACGCCCAGCAGCGCGTCCGGCTCGTCAACCGGGTTCTGCGGGAATGGTTCGAGCTGGGGCCCGAAACCCAGGGACGAACCACCATGGAGATCCTGCGCCGCCACGAGCTGGGCGACATGATCAATGCCGCCGCGTCCCAGGGGGGATCGCGCGAGATCGAGCTCGAAATCCAAGGCGCCACGCCCCGGATCCTGCAGGTCAACGCCTGCGTCTACTGCAATGCCCGGGGGGAATGCCAGGGCACCGTCGTCGTCTTTCACGACGTCACGCGGCTCAAGCGGCTCGAAAACCTGCGCCAGGAGTTCGTTGCCAATGTCAGCCACGAGCTCCGAACCCCGCTCTCGCTCATCGCCGGATGTGTCGAGACGCTCATCCACGGCGCCCAGCAGGATCCCGTCGCCGCCGACCGGTTCCTCCGGATGATCCAGAAGCACACCGAACGGCTCACGTTCCTGATCGAGGATATCCTCACGCTCTCGCAGCTCGAATCGGGCCGAACGCTGTTCCATCACCAGACGATCGAATTGCGCCGGGCCGTGGACCGTCTGCTCGAGGATTTCCGGCTCCGCAACGATGCCCGGTCCATCGAGTTCCAAAACGCGGTCCCCCCCGACCTCCGCGCGCGCGCCGACACCCAGCGCTTCTCGCAAGTCCTCATCAACCTCCTCGACAACGCCATCAAATACGGAAAGCCGGACGGCCGGGTCGAGGTGGGCGCGCGCCGGGCCGGGCCGCAGTGGATCGAGCTTTGGGTCAAAGACAACGGCCCTGGCATCCCCGCCCATGCGATCGAGCGGATCTTCGAGCGGTTCTACCGCGTGGACCGCTCCCGGTCGCGTGAGCAGGAGGGAACCGGGCTGGGCCTATCCATCGTGAAACATATCGTCCAGGCGCACGGCGGCAAGGCCTGGGCCGCCAGCGAGCCCGGCCGCGGCGCCTCGTTCTTCTTCACCTTGCCCGCCGCGGAGCCGTAGGCGGGCTGGCCTGCACGGACCCGGCCAGCGTGCGGCAGGCGGCATCTCGGCCTGACCGCTACCGTCCGCTCAGTTCATACCCAAAATCGCCCTGCGCCACGGTGAAGCGGATCCCATCCGCACCCGCGGCAGCGGGGATGCTGCGTCCGCGTCTTCCTTCGGGGTCGAGCGAGGTGAGGACGGGGGCCTGGAGCACGCGGCCCAGAAGGCGTCTGGGGTCCAGGACGACCGCGAACGCTTCGCTGTCGGGCAGCGGCGTGAGCAGGAGGCGATCGTCTTGCCGAACGATCCGCAGCGCGCCGGCGGTGGCGATCGCGCCAAACTCGACCGGCCTCTCGTTGGGCAGGAGGCGCAGGTCAGGGCGAAAAGCGGCCGCGGTCGGCTCGAACCGGATGCCGGTGATCCTGCCCTTGGCGCCGCTCAGGATGAGCTTGCCGACGCGATATCGGCGGTCGGATGCATCGTCTCCGAGCAACGGATATCGCCGCCCGCCTTCGCCCCGCGGATTGATCAGCCCGACGGCCGCGGTATACTCGCCCGGCTCCATCTCGTCCGGGATCGCCACGGTGAAATCGGTGGCGATCGTGCCCCGCCATTGCGAGGCGGGCGTGGGCGGCTCGCCGCCGCCGGAGAACTCGGCCGGCCGATACCGCCCCGGCACGGGGCGCGAGAAATGGTAGAAGACCCGCAGGTCGCTGGGGGCGGGGCGCTGGGCCTGCCAGTTGACCTCGAGGCTGAACTGGCGTTCTCCGAGCGGCTTGAATCCGGCGAACTCGGGCTGGATGAGCAGCGGAGCATCAGGCTGAAAGCCGCGCCCGTTGACATACCATTCGCCGGCGCGGCTCGAGCGCTCGACGATCTGGCCATCGAGCCGCTCGATGGACGACTCGATCGGGCCGTTCCTCGCCAGGAAACCGAACTGCGGCAGCACGCGCCCCGCGACGGCCCAGTCATCGGCGCCCCGGTTCACATAGACCTCAGCCCCCGAGCTCCACTGGATGCGGAGGCGATGCATGTTGCCGCCCGCGTAATCCACCCGCGCGATCTCATCCTTGGCCACGCTTTCGATGAAGGGCTGGGCGAGCCAGTATTTGCGGACGGCTTCGCGGCCGAGGTTGGACAGATCGATCATGAGGGCGTGGCCGGTCAGGATCTCGGCGCTGAGGTAGTCGTCGCTCGAGATGCCGTGCAGCGAGCGGCCGCGGCCGCCCTCGTAGCGTCCTGGATACCCGACGCCGTGCAGGCTGAAGCGGGTGTGGTGGACAGCGTCGAACCACGGCACGCGGGCCCAGTCGCGGCAGGCCACGCGATTGTTGAACGGCCCGCCGGTTGCGCTCAGATGCAGGAACTGGCAATCGGCGCCATCGAGCCAGCCGATGAGCTGGTCGCTGCCGGCCTCGCTGATCGCCGGGCCGCCGCCGCAAGCCTGGCGGATGGCGTCAAAGCCCTCGCCCCAGCACCGGAGCGTCTCCATCTTCGAGTGAAAAGCTCCGTGGCGGTCATAGTAATCGAAGGCGTTGATCGAGGCCCAGACGTCGACGAAATAGCTGGTGGGCTCGAGTGCGGGCTCGATGAGCTCCAGATTGCGCCGCAGGAACGGCCGCACGCGGTCGGGGCGGAACTGGTAGCTCTGGGCGTTGCGGCCCTCATTGAACCAGGCCTTGCGCGGCTGGCCGTCGGCTGTGAACGTCACGTTCTCGTAGCTGAAGCCGTCGCAGTCGGGGTAGATGTCGATGTAGTTGTCGTGCAAGCCCCAAAGAACGCCGCGCTGGCGGCAGAGGCGGCCCAGGCCGCGGAGCTCTTCGAGTGTGCCCAGGCTCGGCAGCGGCGGGAAGATGTCCGGCAAGCGGTAATCGTAGCCCCACCGTTGCCAGACATGCATGATGACCAGCGAATTGGTCATGCCGTAATCGAAGCAGCGCTCGAGCCGAGCGGTGTCCTCCGCATACCGGCCGCCCCACAGGTCGAACACGAATCGGCCCGCCTTGCGTCCCACCGCCGGCGCCGGCTGCTTGTCGTAGAGCGGACGATACCGGATGGCGCAATCTATGGCGCCGTTCCGGCCGGGAACGAAGGTGTAGGTCGAATCCGGATGCGTGTGGAGGGCATAGGTTTTGGTGCCGGGATCCACCTCGAGATGGTCGACGGGCGTATCGGCGGCGACCAGGAGGGCGAGGCCGTTGTCGAACTCGAAGCCGACATGGCTGGTGGCGAGGTTGTGGCCCCCGGAGCCGGCGCGGAAAGGCTCGGGCTTGTCGATGCAGTAGCCATGGCCGTAATAGACGCGCGAGGCGAGGCGGTCCGCGGCGCCCGGGGCCAGGTCGGTAATACGGCAATCGCTGGCGATCTTAACGCGCAAGCCCGGCCCTTCCGCCCACACCTCGGCCATCAGCTCGCCCGGTCCATCCGCGGTCTGAATGCGATGCTCGACGCGCAAGCGGCCGCCTGCCTTCGAGGCGGCCGCGCGATCGACCACCACGCCGGCTGGCCAGCCGCCCACCGGCAGATCCAGGACGCGCATCCGTATCGACTCGAGCACCACGGCCTGCCCGCCGGCGCCAAATGCCAGGGCGCCGTCGGCCAGGCCATTGGATCCCAGCGCCACCGCCGCGCGGCATTCGCTTCCAAGGTCGAACACGAAAATGTCGTCAGCGGCCCTGCCGGACAGCACCGCGTCACGCGCCCGCGACCGCAGCCCCTCCTTTTCAGCCGGCGACATCCGGGCCGGGATCGCGCCCGCCACCACCACCGGATCCCCCCAGAAAGCCGAGTCGCAGGTGGTGTCCTGCTTCGGGCCCGGGTGGGTCTCGAGACGCAGCTCGATCTCGCGGCCGCGGAACCGCTCGAGGCTGGCTTCCCCGGGCACCCAGGTCTTGCTGGCCGAATGGCGTTCGAAGATCGGCTCTCCGTTCACCCACACGCGGAAGGTGACACCGTCGCTGGGCGGTTCCGTCGGTCCATGGTCTCGAATGGCCTGGTAGAAGACCAGGCGTGCGGGCGTTTCCGGCAACACCAGGCGATATGTCGTGAACACCGTGCCAGGCCCGCCGCGGTATGGGGGATGGATTTGGATCGCCTGCCGCGTCTCGCCGCGCGTCATCGGCCCGAATGCCACGTGAACACCGGACGACTCCTCGCTGCCGGTCCAGCCGGGAGGCAGCTTCCGCAACGGCTGGCCGAAACGCTGCCACTCGACTTCGTGGGCAGCCTTCCCCGCCAGCGGGATCGCACCCGATTCGGGGACCCGAATCACCGTCACCGGAGCCGCCGGACGGGGCAGGGCGGAAAAGTCGTTCGTGAAGATCCGGATGGCGCTGGCCCGATGCGTGCGGCCATCGGCGGTGAATTCGGCGTCGATGCGCACCGGATACAGCGCCGAGTAAGCGCCCTTACCGACGGCCAGGGCGAACTCGGCTTCGCTCGAGCCTCGAGCAGGGACCACCCGGCTGGCTTGCACCGCTCCCACTGCCCTGCATTCGTCAACCAGACCGGTGATGGCCAGAGAAACGGGGATCGGGTTCGGGCTGCTGTTGGAGACACTGACCCGCACGGGCTGGGGCTGGTCGAAATTCGTCACCAGCGAGACTGGCGCGATGAAGACCGTCAGCGGCTCTTCCGTCACCTTGTGGCCGTCAAAGGCCTCCGCCCGGAACGCCGGCAGGATCAACGCCAAAACCAGCGATGAACAAAAAACGCATTTCACGGGATATCTCTTGTTTTTTCGCGGATGGCTCATGGCGTGACATATCAGCTTGCCGATCCCGTGCCGTCAACAACTCCTCGACGAGGCGAATTGTCCGCCACATTCGGATTTGGGCATCATGCTGCCGCGGATGCGAATGAATCCCAGACCGCGTGAAGCGTCGTGGACTGCGGCAGTCCCCTGCCGCCGTGGAATGAGCCAACAAGATCACCTGCAAAACCGGCCACGTACACCTCCCGACCCCCGATTCCCCATCGCCGCCGCCAAAGCGCTCTCAGCCTGGACTATGGGGGGAAATCCTGAATAATCTTCGGCATGAGGCGAGGGCGGCGGGGCAAATCGACCATGAAATTGAACCTCATCTGTTTGACGCCGCATGCGCGTGGGATGCTCCGCTGATGATGGATCAGCCCGGTCGATACAACTCGGGCCCGATCTTTCAAACACAGGAGAATTTTGATCGCTATCGCGTCTCGCGCCTTCTGGGGGAAAACGCAGGCGCTTTCCGCGCTGTCCAGCGGATCGGACTGATGGGTTGGTGCAACTTCGGCGATGACATGCGGCGGACTCATGATCTGCTCGACAGGCTGGGCATCCCGCATGTGTACATCGACCGCGCGCGAAAGCCCCATGCCTGGGACAGCGGATGGATCGAGGATGCCGCGGACCAACTCGTCGCGATGGCGGGTTCGTCCTCCTCGCACCCATCTGGGCCAGGGCCAGGCGCCCGTCGCTGACCACGCATTTCATTGGATGTCGAGCTTGGGTTGGGAACTGCTCCAGTTTAACCCCCCTGCTGGCGCCCACGTCGAGCTCCTCTGAAAAGCAATTTCCTACCCGTTACCAGTTGGCGCACACCCCTGCCACCAGCCGGCACCCCCGCCGGGGGTCTACGCCTGGCTCGTCCCCTTCCGGCCGGGTCGCCCCAAGGCGGCCTCCAGTTTGTCCAGCAACACCAACCCCAAGTGCGGATCCCCCCGCCCGGCACGCACCAGGAACCGCGTCTCGGCATCAAACTGCGCCAGGGCGACATTCGACCATTCCTCGATCAGCTTGTTTAGGCTTACGCCCTGCCGCTCGGCCAGTCGCTTCAGCCGCGCATGCTTCGCGTCCGGAACTCGAATTGTCATCGTTGCCATGTTTCACCTCAACTGCGCCAGGAAATCAGCCGCGGTCAGCACCGAAAGTGGCGGGAACCGCAGCTCGCCCCGGCGAAAATCGCGAACGTTCTGCGTCACGATTGCCTGTGCCCCACCAGCCACCGCCAATTCAACCACGTGGTTGTCGCCCTCGTCGGGCAGGTTGGGCCGCCACAGGTAATAGATTGACACCCAGGTGCAGACGCCCAGGAACGCGTCCAGCAACTGTTCTCGCTCACCGACCGTCAGCGGACACGCGCGCATGACCGCCGGCCGCCCCAAGACCGCTTCGAACTCGTGAAAGAGCTTCTCTCCCATCAGCGGCTCGCACCTCTTCTCCAGGCAGGCCCGGATCACCTGTCGGTTGGCTCCGCTGGCCCGGATGAGGGCCGAAACGAAAACGCTGGTATCGATCACCACAATCGGTCCCATCGCGGTTAAGATAGCACCCGCGCTGTCAGGTGAGCAAGGATTTCTGCGGGCTTCCTCTCTCAACTGTCGCTGAAGCAACTGACTGCGCTAGAATCCTTGAAAAGCCAAATTCGTGGTTATCAGGTCAAATCATGGCGTTAGCCGGGTCTGCATTTTCATGAACGATTTGTCTCGGCGACAGTTGGAAACCACTGTTCGGTCAAGCTGGCGCATGAGCATGAGAGGCGAGCAGCGGAACCAGCACAGGAAGAGACGCTTTGACAGGTTTATGGAAATATGGGAAAATGGATTCAATGAAGACGACATTGGAAATACCGGATGACCTTTTCCGGGAAGCAAAGTCCCGCGCCGCGTTGACCGGGACCAAGCTCAAGGACTTGGTAGCTG
>CAYWIM010000125.1:0-9556 GCA_964458325.1 uncultured Verrucomicrobiota bacterium | reverse complement strand
CCGCTTGAAAGCTGCGGTAAGCCGCAAGCTGAAAGGTAGGGCGACCACTCCGTGGGCGCCTCGCATCTGGCCCGGCGGCGCTCCCGCCAAAATCGGAAGTAATCATTGCACAGACCCTTACAGCCCGGCGTGCAGCGGAGTGCGATCCCTACCTTTGGGGTCGTAGGGAGAGTGCCAGGGGCTGCAAATCCCCTTTGCGTGTTTTTGCGTTTATTGCGGCGAAAAAGTCGTTCTTCAAAGTCGTTGAATCTCGAACTCATGAAATCAGGAATTGCATTCCCAGCGCCTTTCCTGAGTTTCTGATTTCCAACTTAAAGAACGTGATCTCACCACGAAGCACACGAAGTGCACGAAGAAGCACAATGAGAAGTAATTCCTAAATGATTTCCTTCCTCCTCTCCTCGGTGGTGAGAAAGAGCCGCAGCTTGAAATCCGCGGTTACGCAATCGAGATTCCGGGGGTAGGGCGACCACTCCGTGGGCGCCGCGCCGATGGCTGCAGGCTCACAGCCCGGCGTGCAGCGGAGTGCCCGCCCTACCTCCAGGCTACTGACGTACCGACGCACCGTCCGTCCTCCGTCTAACTCCTTCGCCAGCCGCGCTCGATTTCCTCGAGCGTCCGCCCTTTGGTCTCGGGCACGAACCGCATCACGATGAGGAGCACCAGGCAGAAGAATGCATAGATATAGAACGGGAACGCGTGATGGTAATTCTGGACGAACCATGAATCCTTGTCGTCCATGATGGGGAACGTGAACGTGACGGCGAAATCGGCCATCCAGAGGCAGAACGTGGCGAGCCCCAGCGCCCGGCCCCGAACCGCGGTGGGATAGATCTCGGACAGGATGACCCACGTCACCGGCCCGACCGACAGGGCGAAGCAGGCGATATATAGCAGGATGAAGAGGAGCATCCACAGGCTCTCGGCCGTGCCCGACTGCGCCGCCACACCCATGACGACCAGGCTCAGCCCCATGCCGGCCGCGCCGACGAACATGAGCGGCTTGCGGCCCCAGCGGTCCACCATCGCGATGGCGATCAACGTGAAGAGCGCGTTGGCGGCGCCGATGATGATCTGCTGCAGCATGCCGGCATCGACGCCGGTCGATGAGCCCAGGCTCTTGAAGATCGTGGCGCCGAAGTAGAGGAACACGTTGATGCCCGTGACCTGCTGGAGGACCGCCAGCAGAATGCCCAGCGCCAGCGGCGCCGCCAGCGCCGCCGATAACAGATCCCGCCACCCGCCCTTTTCGCGCGTGAGCGAATCCCGGATCGAGGCGATCTCGGCGCCGGCGAAGGCCGGGCCGGACACGCGCTCGAGCACGCTTCGCGCCTCGGCCTCGCGCTTCATCTCGACCAGCCACCGGGGGCTCTCCGGTATCCGGATCAGCAGCAGCAGAAAAACGATCGCCGGGATCGCGCCCGCGGCGAACATCCAGCGCCATCCGACAGCCTCGTTCCACGCGAGGTCGCCGCCGCGCGCGATGAAGTAATTCACGAAATAGACGATGAAAATGCCGGTGACGATCGCGAGCTGGTTCACCGATACCAGCCGACCGCGCAGGTGCGCCGGGGCGATCTCGGCGATGTACATCGGGGTCGACATCGACGCGATCCCGATGCCCACGCCGCCCAGAAACCGGAACGCGATGAACATCCAGATGTCCCGCGGCAAGCTCGTCCCGATCGACGACACCAGAAACATCAGGGCCGACAGGAACAGCGCACGGCGCCGCCCGAAGCGGTCCGATAGCGGCCCAACGACCAGGACCCCCGCCGCGCAGCCGATCAGGACACAGCCCGACGCCCATCCTTTCATCGCCGCCGTCAGACCGAAGCGCGCGGTCAGGAACTCGATCGCGCCCGAGATGACGGCGGTGTCGTATCCGAACAGAAGCCCGCCCAGGGTCGCCACCAGGCAGATCGGCAGGAGATAGGACCATCGGACCTGGGCGGTCGTCCCGGCTTCCAGTGAAGCGTTCATCGGGCAAGGGATTGGGCGGCTCGATGGCTCGTCACCAGACTCGGATGTCGAGGCTGCCCGTGCCAAGGCTCTCGAACGGGCCGGGCGCCGGCCGCGCGCGGTCCCGCCGGGCGCCGCGGTAATCCACGTCCACGGCCAGGGGCGATCCGTCGGCGTTCTCATAGCGTGCGCCCGAGACCATGGCTTTTCCGAGCCGCTCGGTGGTCACGAGCCCGGCCGAGGCGGTCCGCGCCTCCGGGATCGCGGCCAACCGCAGGAACACTCGATCGCCCTCGTCCACAACCTGGACGCCGGGGTTCGTGCGCTCGAGCACGAGCGCGTGCGTCTCTTGCGCATGGGGCTTGGCGCCGTGGAGATAGATGTTGCCGGCGGCTTGCGTCGGGAGGGCTCGCAAATCGTACACGGCGAGCCCGTAGCCCGAAACCCGGCGGTGCCGGTCGTTTGCGCCAGGCGGCTGGATCGTGACATCGCCGTTTCCGACGAAGATGTTGTTGTAGTATCGGTTATCGCCGCCCTGGATCGACCGGAGGCCGGCCATCGCCGTCTCATGCGGCGGGTGGTAAGGCGTGAGCCGGCCCGGTTCCTCGGTGCTGATGATCCGGCCGGTCCAGAGGTTGTGGGCGAAGGTGCCTCCTTGCGACATATCGAGCAGGCTCACGCTGGACAGAAACAGGTTGTTGTCCACGAGATACGGTCCGTGATCCACCTCGACGAAGAGATCCTCGCTGGCGTTGCTGTAGCAGAGATTCCGCGTGATCCGGGTGCCCTGGGCCATCCAGTCCATCCACAGGCCCCGGCAGGTCCGGAAGATCCGGTTCCCGCTGATCTCGCAGTCGATCGCGGCGTGGATTTTGATGCCGGCCATCTCGGCCCCGGAGAAGAGCTGGCGCACATGGATGTCGTGGATGACATTGCCGGTGATCCGGCTGAACACGGCGCCGAGGCTGCCAACGATGCCGGCCTGTTCGCAGTGGGAGATCGAGTTGCCCCGGACGACGTGATGGCCGATCGTCGCCCGGTTCCATCCGTTGGACAGGCCCCGCTCGATTGTCTTGACGTAGCCTTCGGCCGAGTTGGCGGACGTGTTGTCCCACTGGTCTCCGTGCTTGCCGAGAGAGATCCCCACGCACCTCGAGTGCGAGACGATATTGCTCTCGATGATCCATCCTTTGCTCCAATGCGTGCCGATCAGGCCGGGCTGCTCGGCGGTCGGCGGCGCCCACGGCGTCGCCGCGTGCCGCATCGCGAATCCGCGCACGGTGATGTAGTTCCGGCCGGGCTTGTCCGGATAAAACACCGTCCGGCGCACGTTGATCTCGGCGAGCCGCCGGTTCGGGTCGGCGCCCGGGAACCGAGCCCAGATCGCGGTGGTTGCCGCGCCCACCCGCCCGAACCAGAGCGGCGCCGGTGCCGCCGGGTTCAGCACCTCATCCAGCGTCGCGGCCTCGTCCAGCCACTCGCCATCGAGATAGACAGCCCCGGTGTGATGCTCGCGGCCCTTCGGATTGAACCAGTCGCCGCGGATCAGGTCGCTGTAGGGATTGAACGAGCCGAACAGCGAGTTGGGGATCTCGGCCTTCCAGACGTCACCCTGGATCCGCGTCCAATTCGTCACGACTTCGGATCCCTTGATCTCGACCTTATCGCCCGGAGTGGCCCGGTAGACAATGCGCCGGGCATCGGACTCGCCGCCGCGGGGCGGTCGGATGCTCTCGCGGTAGACGCCGGCGTGCACGGTGATGACATCGCCGGGCTGCGCCCGATCGGCAGCGCGCTGGATCGTTCGCAGAGGCGAGGAGGCTGCGCCCGTGCCGCTGTCGTTGCCCGTGATGGCTACGTGGATCTCCTGGCCGGACGCCGCGGCGGCGGCTCGAACCTCGAAATCGCGCAAGCTGCGAACGGCGCCCGCGGGCGTGTCGAGGAGGGCGGCCTCGGCCTGGTATGAGCCCGGCTGCGCCGGAATCTCCGCGGCGAACACCAGCCGCGCCACGCCCAGGGCCGCAACATCGGCCGGACGCATCTGCTCCGCAACCACCGCCCCGTCCCTCAGGATCCGAAACCGCGCCACGCCTCTCCACGCATCGGGCCGGTCGTTCACCACGACGACAGGAAAATCCTGCCTCCGGCCGGCCGGGTAATCCTCCGCCCAGGCTTCGAGCATGACGCCCACAGGCGCGAAGGCGTCGCGCACATGGCGGTAGCACTCCGGCTCCCAGGTCAGGGTCCGGACATCGAGCCAATGATCGCTGGTCTGGCCGTCGGGGCGCGAGTAGCCGAGCGCGGTGAAATGGAGCACGGCGGCTGCGGTACGATGGGCCCGCCAGAACTCGGTCTCGGCCGCCAGATACCGGGCATAGAGCCGGCGGCGCTCTTCGGTGGTCGAGCTCGGGCCCAGCAGGTTCGCATAGAGCTTCTCCGTGAGCGTTGTGGGCGTGCCATCGCGATTGAGCCAGAGCCATCCGTATTCGTTGATGATCACGCCCGATTTGCCCCGCTCGCCCCACCGGGCGGGGTTGGCGTCCGCGAGCTGGCTCAATTTGAACTCGGGCTTCGAGAAGTGATAGGGGTGTACCTCGAGGACGTCCCCCGGCTCGGCGGGCGGCATGTAGCTGTTGTCCCATGGGCGGTTCGAGAGGTCGAGTGCGCGGACCTGGCGGATGGCGGGCGCCGTCTCGTCCGAGAGCGTCTCGTTGTTGGCGTCCCAGACTACAACGCAGGGATGGTTCCATCGCTCGCGCATCCACTCGGCATATTCCCTGGCCAGCTGGTCCGCCTTCAGCTCCTTCGGCCATGTGCTCCAGCCTTTCCCTCCGTGCCAGAGCGGGAACTCGTCCTGGATCAGGATGCCCGCCTCGTCCGCGACGCGATACCAGATCTCGGGAGGGAACCCGATGCAGTATCGCAGGCTGTTCCAGTGCATCTCTTTGACCCGCTGATGCAGCAGGCGAACCCACGCCTCGCTCCACGGCAGATCGCCGCGCTCGGGGTCCTCGAAGAACCGGTAGACCGTCATGTTGCTGCCCCGCATCATGTAAGGCTTGCCGTTGAGCATCGCACGGCCCGTCGCCGGATCGAACCGGAACTCGCGCATGCCGAACCGGGTCGCGAACTCGTCGCCGTCCGTCCGGACGATCAGCTCATACAGGAACGGATCCTCGGGGGACCATGGCCGAAAGCCGGGCAGCGGCACGGCCAGATCGAGCGTCTGCCGGGGCCCCGCCACCACGGCCGCCGATGCCCGGCCCGCGACTCGGCCGGACCGTGCCTCGCGGACCTCGGCCGTCAAGCCGCCCGCCGAAGCCGCTTCGAGCCAAACCCGCACTCGAGCCCGGCCGTTCGCCAGATCCGGCGCCACCTGGACGTTCTCGATATATGGCGTCCCCGCCAGGATCAGCTCGACCGAATCGAAGATGCCGGGAATGTATCGATCCTTCTCGTAGTCGAATCCGGACGGGACAGCGGCCGTGACGGCGTCGCGGTCGGCGCCCACCCGCACGATCAGATTGTTCTCGCCGCTGCGGAGCGCGGCTTTGACGTCGAAGTAGCCGGGCGTGAAGCAAGGGGCATGATCACCCACAGCCGTTCCGTTGAGGATGACCCGGGTGCCGAACATGGCCTTGCCGATCTTGAGGACGGCCACAGGCGGAACCGGGCCGGGCAGCCGAAAGGTCCGCCGGTACCAGAACGCATCCCGCCGGGTGTCTTTCTGGGGAAACTGCTTGCGATCGGACACCTTCGGGCCCGGCTCGATGAACGGCGGCCGCGCCAGATCCACCAGCCCCGGAACCGGCGCCGTCCGGTCAAACGCATCCGGCGTCCGCTCGAGGCTCCCCTCGGCGATCCGCCATTCGCCGTCCAGATTCATCGTGTGGCGCGGTCCGGGCGCGGAGGAGGCGGACACGGCGGCAAGGAGAACAGCGGTCAAAAAGTGCCAGCGAAAATAGCGGATCATAGTGCTCAAGACGCTGCTCAAAGAGAGCCGGAAAGGCAAGCCTGGAGTCGGGGGGTGTGGCATCAGGGTGTGGGCGAAAATGAGCGTGCCAGTCTTCTGGCGTTTTGGATGGCGGCAGAGGGCTGCCGCACTCCATGACGCTTCGCGCGGACGGGAGCGATTCCGGTCGCGCCGCTCGATTGTTGAATACAGAAAGGTAGGGCGGGCTGTCCCAGCACGCCGCTTGATGCCTTTCAGCCGACAACCCGGCGCGCCCGCGGGTCCGTTCGATAGCGCCAACGGCGGACGCGTCAGCGACGCGTCCCTGTCCGCGCAGGGTCTGGAGTCGGCTTGACCCGTCCGCCACGCTGGCCTACAGTCCGGCCAGAGTGCAGAAACCGATGAGATTACCCTGGCGATTGGCGTGGCTGCTCCTGGGCAGCGCGGCGAGCCTGCAGGCCCAATCGAGATTCGCCAACGGGATTGTCGCGGTGGTCAACGACGTCGTGATCACGTGGAACGAGGTCACCAACCACCTGGGACCCGCGATCGAGCTGCTCCAGCGCCAATGGGCCGACGAGCCCGCGACACTCGATCAGAAGGTCACCGCCCTCCAGAAGGAGCGGATCGAGGAGCTCGTGGCTCGACAGCTCATCCTGCACGATTTCACCAACGCCGGATTCCGGATCCCCGAAAGCATCATCGAAGACCAGGTCCAGCAGCGGATTCGCGACGATTTCGGCGACCGGGTCACGCTCACCAAAACCCTCCAGGGCCAGGGGATCACCTACGAGACATTCCGCCGGAACATCCGCGAAAGCATCGTCGTCAGCTATCTCCAGGAGCAGCATATCTCGCGCGAGCTGATGATCTCGCCCCACAAGATCGAGAAATATTACCTTGACAACCAAAACGAGTACCAGGTTCAAGACCAGGTCAAGATCCGCATGATCGTGATCGCCAAGACGGAGGGGAATCCGTCCCTCGCGCGGCCGATCGCGGAGGAGGTGCTCAAGAAGCTCGATGGCGGCGCGACGTTCGCGGAGATGGCCGGCGTCTACTCGGACGGCTCCCAGCGGGCGCAGGGCGGCGATTGGGGCTGGGTTGGCCGCTCCGTCCTCAAGAAGGAGCTCGCCGATGTCGCCTTCGCGCTCAAGCCCGGCGCCCGGAGCGAGATCATCGAGACCCCGGAGGCGTGCTTCATCATGTGGGTCGAGGAATCGCGGCTGACGCACGTGAAACCAGTGGCCGAGGTGCGCGAGGAGATCGAAAAAGCGCTGATGGCCCAGGAGCGGCAGCGGCTCTTTCAGCAATGGATCGATCGCCTGAAAGCCAAGGCCTTCGTCCGATACTATTACTAACCGGAAACGCCCGGGACCATGAGCGCGCGCGGGCCCGCGACCCCCTCGAACCGCCGCCTGGGCATCACCACCGGCGATCCGGCCGGCATCGGGCCGGAGGTCACCCTCAAGGCCCTCGCCCGGCTCGCGAATTCAACGGATGATTCCTTCCTGATCTTCGGCCATGCCGATCAGCTGCGGACCCTGAATCGGGAGATGGGATTATCGCTGCCTCTGGCCATTCAATCTGAGGCCGATGCAGCTGGCCGCTGGGTCATCGCGGCGGCCCCTGCGGACCCCGCACGCCCGGATCCGGAAGGCGATCCATGGGCGCCCGCGGATTTCGCGGTCGGATCGGCCAGCCCATCCGCCGCGCGGGCATCGTTGGCCTGGCTCACCGCCGCAGCCCGGGCGTGTATCCGGGGCGAATTGGCGGGCCTGATCACGGGGCCCGTGAGCAAACAAGCCATCATGCGCACCGGCCGGAGGTTCGTCGGCCAGACTGAATACCTGGCCGAGCTGGCGGGGATCCCCGACCCGGTGATGATGCTGCTGGGCCAGGACGACCGCGGCCGGTGGCTGCGGGTGGCGCTGGCCACTACGCATCTAGCGTTGCGCGACGTCGCGGCGCACGTGACGGCGCCGAAGGTCCAGCGCGCGATCGAGGCCGCAGCCGCGGCCTGCCACCGGCTGGGGCTGCCCCGGCAGCGCGTGGGGGTCTGCGGGCTCAATCCACACGCCGGCGAAGGCGGCAAGCTCGGCGACGAGGAGATCCGAGTCATCGCGCCTGCCATCCGGGCCGCCTGCAAAAAGGGCCTCGAGGCGAGCGGGCCATGGCCGGCCGACAGCCTGTTTGGCCCAGCCTGCCGCGGCGAATTCGACGCCGTGGTCGCCATGTATCATGACCAGGGATTGGCCCCTCTCAAAATGGTGGCATTCGACTCGGGGGTGAACTGGACCCTGGGCTTGCCGTTCGTGCGGACGTCGCCCGATCACGGCACGGCGTTTGACATCGCGGGACGCGGGCTGGCCGATCCTTCGAGCACAATCGCCGCCATCCGGCTCGCCCGCCAATTGACGTCCTCCGGCCAACCCTCCTGACCGACCCATCGGGCTAGGCTTTTGCGACTGATACGGGAGATTGCCCGCATTCTCAGTCTTGATGCATCTACCATTTCTGTTCAGATCTCGCGGAAAGCGGGGTATCCATTTGACGCAAGTGACCCCAACAGGTAGTGTGGGGCGATATGCGCACGGAAGCTCCGCCGGTTGCAGGGCAGGACTACCCGGGGACATATCAACAGTTTCTCCAGTGGTTTGGCGACGAGGCGGCCTGCCGCAGGTATTTGTTGCAGTGTCGTTGGCCGGACGGTTTCGCCTGCCCCCGCTGCGGAAAGAAGACGGAGCCTTGGACGACGGCACGCGGTTACCTGCATTGTCGAATTTGCGGGGGGGAGGTTTCGGCAACCGCAGGCACGATCTTCGAGGGGACGCGCATTTCTTTGCGCACTTGGTTCAGCACGATCTGGTTGGTAACCAGTCAGAAAGATGGCGCCAGCGCCTTGGGATTGAAGCGGGTTCTGGGACTGGGGAGTTATCAGACCGCTTGGGCGTGGTTGCATAAGCTGCGCCGTGCCATGGTTCGGCCGGGTCGGGATCGTCTGGGTGGACGGATTGAAGTGGACGAAACTTACGTGGGCGGTAGCCAGAAGGCAGGCCAACGAGGGCGTGGCGCCGAGAGGAAGCAAATCGTGCTCATTGCCGTGGAACTTCATTGGCCTAAGGGTTTTGGGCGAGTGCGGATGCGGCGGGTGCCGGATGTCGCGGGGAGCAGCCTGGTCCCCTTCATCTGTGAGGTGGCCCAGAAAGGCTCCCAGATTCTGACCGACGGATGGCGCGGATACAACGGACTGGAGGACTATGGCTATGTCCACAAGCGGGTCGTCGTGTCGGACACAGGGGACCCGGCGCACGTCAGCCTGCCCGGCATCCATCGCTTGGCGGCCTTGCTCAAACGCTGGCTTCTGAGCACCCATCAAGGATCGGTGAGCAGCAAGCATCTTGACTACTACCTCGATGAGTACTCGTTCCGCTTCAACCGTCGCGCATCCCGTTCACGAGGCCTGTTGTTCTATCGCCTGATGCAGCAGGCCGTGGCGACCGGTCCGTCCTCTTACCGCCAGATCGTCGGACATGACCCCAAGCTGTAGGGGTTACTTGCGCAATATGGATACCCCGCTCGGGTAATTTGAGCGCGGGCGGGGTATTTGAGGGCGAGGTTTCCAGGGTATTTGATGGACGG
>CAYWIM010000124.1:0-9750 GCA_964458325.1 uncultured Verrucomicrobiota bacterium | reverse complement strand
AGCAGTTCCTCGTAGATGTAGCCCATTTCCAGCGGCGAGATTTTGTCCGGGCCAAGCTCCAGCTCCTTGTATTGACTCAGGCGGCGGATGACGATGATGGGCAGGATGACGTTCTGGTATTCGTAAGCCTTGAACTTGCCGCGCAACCGCTCGGCGGATTTCCAGATGTCACCGGCCAGGTTGTCGAGCTTGGGTTTGTTGAGGGCGAGGGACATGAAATCAGGGGCGTGGATTCAAAGGGATTCTTTGGACGAGGGCCGTCCCAACCGGCATCACGGCGTTCGAGGTGACTCGAACGTCCAGATGACCAGCAGGCGTAATCTGATCGCCGATGGGCAGGGCGGTCATGCAAGGCCTCCTGCACGGCAAAGCGAACCCTGCCAGTGCCATCGCCATGTAGGCGATGCCACCTTCACGCTCCGGCCATCTCGTCCTTCACGCTGAACCCATCTGAGACGGATGACCGGCCTTATGGCCAGTTCCGTTGCCATTTCGGTCGTAATCCGATCCGCTCCGCAACCGCGGCGATTCCAACATCTTAACAGCCCATCCGAGTTCAGACAGCCCAAAACGCAAGAATCCCGCCCCACATTCCTCGTGCGGAATTTCAAGTTCGGCCCCGGTGTCGGGCTGCAGGTGGGCAGAATACCTGGCAAATTTGATCGAACCGCGCCTGTGAAATCGGATCGATGGAATGATGCTTGCCCGGGGGGCCCGCTTGCCGCTTACTCTGGATTCGGACTCTGAATATTGCCCAAATGGTTATGGCTTCGAGAACCTTCCGCTGGATCCGTCTGTTGGCCGGGATGGCCGCCGCGGCATTCGCCGCCTCTGGCGTTCATGGCGGCGATTCGACCATTCAACTGCGCTGCTTGACCCCATCCGCACCGCAATATGGCCGCGTGGATTTCCAGATCGACGCGGGGCGTTCCCATACCAACGCCTTCGATCCGGACGAGGTCGACTTGCGCCTCGAGCTGACGGCTCCAGGGGGCTCGCGCATCGTTCTTCCGGCATTCTGGGGGCAGCCCTACGAGCGGCGTTCGAGCTCAGCCGGCGGGCGTTCGCGGGACGGGTATTACCCCAGCGCACCGCCTTCGTGGCAGGCGCGCTTTGCGCCCGCCCAGACCGGCTCCTACGAGGCGATCGCGGTTCTCCGCGACCGATCGGGCGCCTCGACCTCCGCGCCTGTGCGGTTCGCCTCCATCCGCTCGGACCGGAACGGGTTTGTCCGGATCAGCCGGCGCGATCCCCGGTTCCTCGAGTTCGACTCGGGCAAGCCGTTCTTTCCGATCGGCCAGAACCTCGCATTCATTGGAAACGGCCAGCGTGTCAACGTGAGCCGTGCGGAAGATATCTTCGCGCGTTTGGCGGGTGAGGGGGCGAATTACCTGCGGATCTGGGCATGCTGCGAGGACTGGGCGATGGCGATCGAGGCGCGCAAGAGCGCCTGGGGCCGATCCTGGGCATGGCATCCGCCGTTCGCACCCGCGGCCGGCGAAGGCGATTCCTCCCGTCTTTGGGTATGCCTCTCGCCCACGAACAACCTCGTGCGGGTGAATCCCTCTCACGATGTCGCGCTGCGTCCCACCACCCGGTATGCCGTTTCCTTCAAGGTCAGGACCGACCCGGGCACAGCGCTGCGCCTCGATGTCCAGGGGCAATCCGCGCCAGACTCCTATCGTTCCGTGCCGGATCAAGGATCGGCTATGGCCCGGTTCGAGTTCACCACAAGCCCGGTCGAGCATTGGCTGACGGGGATGAGCTTTCGCCTCGAGGGCTCGGGCCGGGCCTGGTTCGACTCTCTCTCGCTTCGAGAGGCTGCCGGAGGCCCCGAGCTGCTCTGGGAGGCCGCAGTCAACCGGCCCGCCCGCGGATTCTACAACCCTGTCGATTGCCAAATGCTGGATGAGGTGGTGGCCGCCGCTGAGCAGCATGGCATCTATCTCCAGATCTGCCTTCTGACACGCGACCTCTACATGGCCGCCCTTCGGGACCCGGCGAGCCCGGATTACGATCGCGCCATCGCCGATGCGAAAAAGCTTTTCCGATACGCCGTGGCGCGCTGGGGCTGCTCTCCCAGCGTGGCTGCCTGGGAATACTGGAACGAGATGGATCCTCGGCTGCCCACCGACCGGTTCTACGCCGAGCTGGGCGCCTATTTGGAAACCGCCGATCCGTATCGTCATCTGCGCACCACCAGCACCTGGGGCCCCTCGGAAAAGGACTGCCGCCATCCTCAGCTGGACATCGCCGACACGCATTTCTATCTGCGCCCCGCCGACCGGCCGCGCCTCGCGGACGAGGTCGAGGCGATCCTGGACCGCACCCGCTGGCTGCGGGCCCAGGCGCCGCGCAAGCCAGCGCATCTCGGCGAATTCGGCCTGGCCAACGATCGATGGCAGCCCACGGAAGAGATGAAATCCAGCCGCGAGCTCATGGACCTGCACAACAGCCTCTGGGCATCGGCTCTGTCAGGCGCTTCATCCACCGCGCTCTTCTGGTGGTGGGAGCGGATCGACCAGCGCGGCGGCTACCCGCTGTATCGTCCCCTCAGCGCATTCCTCGCCGACATCCCATGGACCGGTGGCGGGATCGAGTCCGCAACCATCGAGGCGGACGACCGGCTGCGCGCCTTGGGGCTGCGGACGCGCGATCAGGCCTGGCTTTGGATCTTCCACCGGGCTGCCGCCTGGCAGAAGATCGTGATCGACAAGCAGGCGCCTCCCGAAATCCGCGATGCCGTGCTCGATCTGGCTGGCCTGGTCCCGGGCGCTTATCGTGTGCAATGGTTCGATACGCGCACGGCCGAAACTCGGCTCGAGGAGACCCTCGACGCTCGAGAGTCCTCCTTGCGGCTCGTCCCCCCCCCGTTCACGCATGACATCGCCGCTCGAGTCTATCCCCAATCCGCCCGATCCGCCGATCCCGCCTCTCGCCGCTGACCGGGGAGATCCCCCGCGTCTTCCCGTGGTTGCCATCGCGGTTCGGGATCTGGTCGATTGGGTGATGCGGACCGGCGATCTCGAGAGCGGTGAGGGCTGGATCAGCCCTCGCCGCGCGCTCGAAGGCGCCCGCGCTCACCGCCGGATCCAGCGATCCCGCCCCGCGGACTACCAGGCGGAGGTCTCCCTGGTCCGCGAAACGGTCGTGGGTGACATCGTGTTGCGGGTCCAAGGCCGGGCCGACGGTGTCCTCATCCGGCCCGATGGCGTGGTCCTCGAGGAGATCAAGACTATTGCGGGCGGCCTCGAACCAGCAGCAGATCCGCTCCACTGGGCCCAGGCCAAGATCTACGCCGCGATGTACGTGGCCGAGCACGACCTCGACCATATCGAGATCCAGCTGACCTACATCCACATCGAATCCGGGGAGACGACCGTGTTCCGCCAATCGTTTCCAGCGGCCGAGCTGGCCGAACTATTTGCGAAAGCCGTCGCGGAATATGCCGAGTGGGAGCGCGATCGCCTGGAGTGGGGCCGATTGCGGGACGGATCCATCGCCACTCTTCCTTTCCCGCACGCGCGGTATCGGCCGGGCCAGCGGGTGCTGGCGGTGGCCGTCTTTCGCGCGCTCGAGAAATCCAGCCGCCTGTTCGCGGAAGCCTCCACGGGGATTGGAAAGACCATTTCGGTCCTCTATCCCGCCCTGAAGGCGCTCGGCCGAGGCCATGTCGGGAGGCTGTTCTATTTGACCGCGAAAACTGTGGGGCGAACCCTGGCCGAAAAGGCGCTCGCCGACCTCCGTGCATCGGGCCTTCGCCTTCGCTCGTTGACCCTCACAGCCCGCGAAAAGATCTGCTTTCAGCCCCAACAGCCCTGTGATCCCCGGACATGCCCGTTCGCCCATGGCTACTACGACCGGATCCGGGATGCAGTCCGAGAAGCGCTGGCCGGCGAGACGCTGACCCGCCTGGCTGTCGAAGCGGCGGCCCGCTGCCATCAGGTCTGCCCATTCGAGCTCTCGCTCGAGGCCTCGCGCTGGGTTGACGCGATCATCGGAGATTACAACTACGTGTTCGATCCCCAGGCCTGCCTGAAACGGCACTTCGCCGAGGGCCCCACCGACTTCGCTTTCCTGATCGATGAGGCTCACAACCTCGTCGATCGCGGCCGCGAGATGTTCTCCGCCGAGCTCGATCTCGAGGAGATCCGCCAGGTGCGGCGGATGGTGCGCCAGCCGCTGCCCGGTTGCGCTCGCGCCCTCGATCAAGTCTGCAAGGGATTCCGTGCATGGCGCGCAAAGGCGGCTGCCGACGAGGCGAGCTCGGCGGCCGACTCGCGAGCCTGGGCGACGCCCGACTATCCCGCGGAACTGCCGGCCGATCTGCGCAGGTTTCTCGAGACGGCCGAGGCCAGCCTCGCCCAAGACCGGGCCTCAGCTTTTCGCGAGCCTCTCCGCGAGCTCTACTTCCGCGCCCTCGATTTCCTCCGAATCATCGAGATCTATGACGATCGCTACGTGACTCTGACCGAAGCGCGAGGCCAGCAGATGCGGCTCCGCCTCTTCTGCCTGGATCCATCGGCGCGGATCCGCCAGGCGCTGGACCGCGGGAGATCGGCCGTGTTCTTCTCCGCCACCCTCTCGCCCATGGACTATTTCCGGAAAACGATCGGCGGAGATGAGCAGGACGCTTGCATGCGCCTGCCTTCGCCATTCGCCCAGGGGCATCTGGGCGTATTGATGGCTGACCATGTCCGGACCGAGTATCGGCATCGGGCCAAATCCGAGGATGATGTGGCTGCCGCCATCGCGAGCTTTGTCACGGCGCGCCCCGGCAATTACCTGGTCTTTTTCCCGTCCTATCAGTATCTCGATCAGGTTCGGAAGCGATTCGAGCCAGCCGTGTCTGGGATCTCCATCCGCTGCCAATGGCCCGGGATGACGGAATCGGAGCGCGAGGCGTTTCTCGCCTTGTTCGACTCTCCCAATCCCCAAGGACAGGTTGGATTCGCGGTGATGGGCGGCCTGTTTGGCGAAGCCATCGACTTGGCGGGCGATCGTCTGATCGGAGTCGCGGTGGTTGGAGTGGGGCTTCCCCAGGTGGGCCTCGAACGGGACGCGATCCGCGCCTATTTCCAGCGAATCAATCGGGCCGGATTCGACTTTGCGTATCGATTTCCCGGGCTGAACCGCGTTCTTCAGGCCGCTGGCCGCCTCATCCGATCCGAGACGGACCGAGGTTTGGTGTTGTTGATCGATGCCAGATTTGCGGAGGAACAATATCGGCGTCTTCTGCCCGATTGGTGGTCGCCGATCCCGGTCCATTCCGCATCCGAGATTGCCTGCCAGGCCCGGCGGTTCTGGGAAGACGCGGCCCATTGAAAGGGGTGGGGCAGGGGACATGCATTTGTGAAACCATCCACCGAGTGCAGGCTTGTTCCTGGCAGCCGCCCTGGGCATTGTATCGTCCGTGAATCCGTATCCAGTCAGCCCAGACAAGGAAGCCGATCTGGCCCGGCGCATGCGCGCGCTCGGGATTGAGGAGGCTGATCTCGAGGAGACCTTTGTGCGGTCGGGCGGTCCGGGCGGCCAGAACGTCAACAAGACCGCCACCTGCGTTCTGCTGCTCCATCGGCGTTCCGGGATTCAGGTCAAATGCCAGGCCACCCGCCAACAGGGTCTGAACCGCTTTCTGGCCCGCCAGCTCCTGCTCGACAAGCTCGAAGCCATCCGCCAGCAACGCATGGCCGCCGAAACCGCCCGCCGCGAAAGAGCCCGCCGACGCAATCGGCCCCGCAGCCGCGGCGCCAAGGAGCGAATGCTGGCCGACAAGGCGCGCCGCGCCATCAAGAAGCGATCGCGGCAGCCGGCGGCATTCGAGTAGCCTGACCCGGCATTGGGGACATTTGACGCTCTGTATTGAAAACGAGAAGGCCAGCTATCCCCGAGCCTTCATCGGCTTCCTCAACTGCCAGCGAACGGAGGCGTTGAATCTAGCCAGTCCAAGCTACGTTGAGCGCGCTGGCAAATGTGACCCAGGCCAGATACGGTAGCAACATTATGGCAATGCAGCGGACCATTCTTGTTACGGGCGCCACCGGCTACATCGGCGGGCGGCTTGTGCCACGGCTGCTCGAATCTGGATTTCGCGTCCGCTGCCTGGCGCGTGATCCGGCGCGGCTGCAGGGAAGGCCTTGGCTGGCGCAAGTGGAGGTCGCGGTGGGCGACTGCCTCCGGGCGGAGACGCTGCCGGCGGCCATGCGGGGCATCGAGGCAGCGTTCTACCTGGTCCACAGCATGGCGGCGGGACACGACTTCGAGCAGCGTGACGTGCTCGCAGCACGCAACTTCGCCACGGCGGCCCGGGCCGCAGGAGTCCAGCGCATCATCTACCTCGGCGGTTTGGGCGATCCTGATTCAGCATTGTCCGAACACCTGCGTTCCCGACAGGAAACCGGCGCCGTGCTGCGCGAAACTGGCGTGCCGGTGACTGAATTTCGCGCGGCGGTCATCGTCGGTTCCGGCAGCCTCTCGTTCGAGATTATCCGCTACCTGACCGAGCGCCTGCCGGTGATGATCTGCCCGCGCTGGCTCTACACGCGCGCCCAACCCATCGCCATCCGCAACGTGCTCGACTACCTGGTGGCCGGCCTCGACACGCCGGCCAGCGTGGGGCGGATCATCGAGATCGGCGGCTCGGACGTGCTGACCTATGGCGACCTGCTCCGCGGCTACGCAGAGGCTCGCGGACTGAGGCGTTGGTTGGTGCCCGTTCCCGTGCTCACGCCCCGGCTGTCGTCCTATTGGGTGCACATGGTCACACCCGTCCCGGCGGTCATCGCGCGTCCGCTCATTCAGGGTTTGCGCAACGATGTGATCCTGCGCGACGACATCGCCCGGCGCCTCTTTCCGCAGATCAAGCCGCTGGACTATGCCACCGCGGTGCGCTTGGCCTTGGCCAATCTGGAGACCGGGCATGTGGAGACTGCGTGGAGCGATGCCTTGTCGAGCAGCCAGGGAGATGTCAGCCCCGTCGTGCTCACAACGCAGGAAGGCATCATCCTGGAACGCCGCCAACGTCTCGTGCGCGCCCCAGGGCCGAGGGTCTATCAGGTCTTTTCGGGGTTGGGCGGCGCGACCGGCTGGCTCTGCATGGACTGGGCCTGGCGTGTCCGCGGTTTGATCGACCGTCTGCTCGGCGGGGTGGGCTTGCGTCGCGGAAGGCGCAACCCGCAGGAGGTGCGGGTGGGTGACGCGGTGGACTTCTGGCGGGTGGAGGCCGTCGAGCCGGATCGCTTGCTGCGCCTGCGCGCCGAGATGAAAGTGCCTGGCCGCGCCTGGCTGGAATTCCGAGTCGAGCCGATTGACGCTGCCACGTCGCGTCTGTTCCAGACGGCCTTCTTCGCGCCCCGCGGGCTGACCGGACTGCTGTATTGGTATCTTCTGTATCCAATCCACGCGGTCATCTTCAGCGGTCTGACAAAGAAGCTGGCACTTCTCGCAGAGGGGGGCGCCCAGCATCTTCCATAAGCAGCGTGCAAAATTCCTTCCTCGAGAGCGCCCGCAGCAAACGCGCTTTTTTGATGTCCAAAACTCCCGGTATGCTGTTAGTATTGTGGCGTACTGCCGTGGCCGAATGTCCGCAGACTCAAATCCAAGAAAGGCGCATGTGCTCACGACAAAACTGATTCTCCTTGGTGGCGTGGTTGTGCTTCTCGAAGTGGCAGCCCACGCGGCCGATCTCCCTGGGCAGCGACGCGCCCAGTTCAACACCCTGGGTCCGGATGACAAGCCGGCGTTCGACGACCCGCCCGCCGGCATTGCCGCCCAACGGGAGGGCATCTCCCGCGGCAAGCTGGAGATGATCGAATACGACTCCCGAACGGTCGGCGCCAGGCGCAAGATGCTCGTCTATACGCCGCCGGGTTACTCGGCGGACACAAAGTATCCGGTCCTCTACCTGCTCCACGGCATCGGTGGCGATGAAACGGAGTGGCAGCGGTTTGCGACGCCGGGCATCCTGCTCGACAACCTGATCGCCGACGGCAAGGCTGTCCCCATGATTATCGTGATGCCCAACGGCCGCGCCCAAAAAAACGACCGTGCAGGGGGGAATGTCTTCGCCTCGGCGCCTGCGTTCGCAACGTTCGAGCGCGACCTGCTGGATGACGTCATTCCAGCGATCCAGGCGCGCTACAGCACGTGCGCCAGCCGGGAGAGTCGCGCGCTGGCCGGGCTTTCCATGGGCGGCGGGCAGGCGCTGAATTTTGGTCTGGCGCATCTGGACACCTTCGCATGGGTGGGCGGTTTCTCGTCCGCACCGAACACCAAGAGGCCGACGGAACTGGTGCCTGACCCCGCAGCGGCGAAGCAGCAACTCAAGCTGCTGTGGTTGTCGTGCGGCAACAAAGATGGGCTCATCGGCATCAGTCAGGGGATGCACGCCTACCTCAAGGAGAAAGAAGTGCCGCACGTCTGGCACGTGGACGGCAACGGCCACGACGCGACGCATTGGAGAAACAACCTCTGGCTGTTCGCGCAACGCATCTTCCAGTCTTCGGCTGCTGAAACGCCCGCGCTCAAGCATGTTTTCAAAGGCCGCTTCCTGGTCGGCACGGCCATCAACCGCAGCATCGCGACGGGGGCCGGCTTCCGCCGAAACCCGGAGCAGGTCAAACAAGACGTCGCTCTGGTCAAGACGCAGTTCAACCACCTCGTTGCGGAGAACGAAATGAAGTGGGCTTCCCTCCACCCGCGGCCCGGCGCGGACGGCTATGACTTCAGGGCGGCTGACGCCTTTGTGAGCTTCGGCTTGAGCAACCAGATGGTTCTGGCCGGGCACACGCTCGTCTGGCACTCCCAGACGCCCCAGTGGGTGTTCGCCGGCACGAATCCACCGCCACCAGGTGTCACCAACGCCGGGCCCAGTCCCTTCGCCAGCACGAATCCGCCCGGGACAACCCGGTTCGGGCGCGGGCGATTTGGCCCCGGATTCGGCGGCGGCCCCTTCGGCCGCTACACCGGGCCGCGAGCCTCCCGCCAGGAGCTGCTCGATCGAATGCGCGAGCACATTCACACTGTCGTCGGCCGCTACAAGGGCAAGATCAAGGTCTGGGACGTCGTCAATGAGGCCCTCGCCGACAGCGGCGCCAACATCTTGCGGAACTCGCTCTGGCTCGAGATCATCGGGCCGGACTTCATCGCCAAGGCCTTCCAATATGCCCATGAAGCGGACCCGGATGCGATCCTGCGCTACAACGACTATGGATTGGAGAACCCGGCCAAGCGCCGGAAACTCATCGCGCTGATCCAGTCGCTGCAGGAGCAGAAGGCGCCAGTCCACGCCATCGGCTCCCAGGCCCACGTCAATGTCTCGACGACCTTCGAGATCATGGACGAGTCGTTGGCCGAAATCGCGGCGCTCGGCCTTCCCATCCACATCACGGAACTCGATGTCAACAGCGCGCAGCGCGGGCAGCGCGGTTTCGGGGCGGACATCACGGACAATGCGGCGGCCACCCAAGGCGGCTTGGTCAGCGATGCCGACCGAAAATTGGCCGACGCGTACGCCGGAATCTTTCGCGCGTTCCTGAAGCACGACAAATCCGTGGAGATCGTGACGTTCTGGGGCGCGAATGACGCAAACTCCTGGCGATCCAGTGGCAAGCCGCTGCTCTTCGATGGAGACTGCCAGCCCAAACTGGCCTTCCACGCCGTCATCGAAGAGGCGAGGAAAGCCACCACTAACTCACGTTAAGGGTCTGTGCAAAAATTACTTCCGATTTTGGCGGGAGCGCCGCCGGGCCA
>CAYWIM010000123.1:0-9805 GCA_964458325.1 uncultured Verrucomicrobiota bacterium | reverse complement strand
CACGACACTCATTTCCCTCTTGACCAGCCACCCCATAGCAGGCCGCGTGCCCTGCCTGCGCCACCGCGTCAGGCAGGTGATCCAGCCTACAACCGTCGAACCACCTCATCGGAGCCGAGCCGCGCCAGTAGCGCGCGAATCGGAAGGGATTGCCCCGGAAGAATCAGGTCGGGAGCGATTTCATCCCAGGGCGCCAGCACGAATCGGCGTCGATGAGCGCGCGGATGCGGCAGCACCAAAGAAGCCGTGCGCCGTGTTTCCTGCCCATATGCCAGCAGGTCCAAGTCCAACGATCGAGGCTCGTTGACTCCCGTCCCGCGCCGTCGTCCGAATTCGCGCTCGATTTCTTGGAGGCGATCCAACAGCGATTCCGGGGTTTCGGCGGGCTCCATCAGCAGGCCGGCCACTGCGTTGATGAACATCGGCGAACCGGGAGGACACGCGACGGGCGTCGTCTCCCACATCGAGGAGCAGGCCATTTCCTTGATCGGAAATGAGGCCATTTTCTGCATGGCCAATCGCACAGCCAGGGCCGGATTCCCAAGGTTGGCTCCCAAACCAACATACGCCCAGGTCATAAGTCCGTTGCGTATCGATCATCTCAGCCCCAGCACATCCTGCATGGTGTAGATGCCGGGAGGCTGGCCGGCCACCCACAGCGCCGCGCGCAACGCGCCCCGGGCGAATGTCTCTCGGCTCGAGGCGCGATGCACTAGCTCGAGACGCTCACCCGCGCCGGCAAATAGGACGGTGTGATCCCCCACCACATCGCCGCCGCGCACGGCGTGCACGCCGATCTCAGCCGCCGGCCGCTCACCCACCAGACCCTGGCGCCCGTGGCGCAGCGCCTCCGGGCAGGCGAGCTGGCGGACCTCGGCAAGGATCTGGGCCAGCGTCGTGGCGGTGCCGCTCGGGGCATCCTTCTTGAGCCGATGGTGCATCTCGATCACCTCGAGGTCAAAGTCCGGGCCAAGGATTTCAGCCGCGCGCCGCGTCAGCCAAAACAGGGCGTTCACTCCGCTCGAATAGTTCGAGGACCAGACCATGGGGACCCGATCCCGCAGCGCCCGGATGGATTGCTGCTCGATCTCGGAGTGGCCCGTGGTGCCGATCACGATCGCCTTTCGGTGCTGATGGCAGAGCGCGGCAATGGCGGGCGTGGCGTCGTGATGGCTGAAGTCGATCACGACGTCCGCCTGCTCGATGAGCGGCAGGAGGCTGTCGCCCAGATCCACCTGGCCCGCCACCTGGACTTCCGCCAGCCCGCCCGCGGCGGCCAGCAACGCCTGCCCCATCCGGCCCCGGCTGCCCGCGATGATGATCTTGATCATGTTCGAAATGGATGGAGAGGATTCAGCGCTTGCGCGCCCGGCGGCCCAACACCCCGCACTGGACGAGAGCCGCTTTCAATCCCGCCCGGTGCTCCGGGGTGAGCGGGACCAAAGGCAGACGGAGATCCTCATTCATCAGCCCCATCATCGACAGGGCGGCCTTCACGGGTCCCGGATTGGTCTCGATGAACAGGGCCTTGAACAGCGCGAAATATCGCCCATGGATCTTCAACGCCTGACGGAGATCGCCTTTCAGGAACGATCCGACCATTCGGCTGACCTCCTTGGGGATGATGTTCGAGGCCACGCTGATAACCCCATGGGCGCCCACCGCCATGAAGGGCAGCGTGAGGGAATCGTCTCCGCTCAGAAGGCTGAACCGCGGCCCGCAAGCCGCGCGCAACTGGCTGATCCGATCCGGATTGCCGCCCGCCTCTTTGATGCCGGCGAGGTTGGGGCACTGCTCGGCCAAACGCCGGATCGTGTCGACCGGGATTTCGATGCCGCATCGGCCGGGAATGCTGTAAAGGAGGATAGGCAGCGACGTGGCCTGGGCGATGGCGCGGAAATGCTGGAACAGCCCTTCAGGCGTCGGCTTGTTGTAATAGGGAGCCACCTGGAGCGATCCATCGGCGCCTGCTTTCTCGGCCGCCTGGGTGAGAAAGATCGCCTCGCTGGTCGAGTTGGCCCCGCTGCCCGCCAGAACGCGGATCCGGCCGCGCGCACATTGCACCGATAGCCGGATCACCTCGATATGCTCCTCGTAGCTGAGCGTGGGCGATTCGCCCGTCGTTCCCGCAGGCACAATGCCGTCCACACCCCCTCGGACCTGGCCCTCGATCAGCCGGGCGAGAGCGATCTCATCGATCATTCCTCGGCGAAAGGGCGTGACAATAGCGGTGTAGGTTCCAGTCCACATGATGCATTCTCCTACGGCTCCAGTTCGATTTGGCCTTCAAAGACAAATTCCGCCGGCCCCTTGAGCCGAACCCGGCCAAAGGACTCCCCGGTCCCGGAAAAGGAGACCTGGAGCCAGTCCCCTCCTTGGACCCGGACAGCGATGGGCGATTCAAACCCGTGCAGCCGAGCGGCGACCAGGGCGGACGCCGTCACGCCTGTCCCGCAGGCGAGCGTCTCGCCCTCAACCCCCCGTTCGTAAGTCCGAACGCGGATCCTGCCGGGGGCGAGCAGTTCCACGAAATTGACGTTCGTGCCATCGGGCGCGAAAAAGGCATGGCCCCGGATCTGGCCCCCCAGCATGGCGATCATGCATCGATCGGCATCCGGCACGAACAGCACTGCGTGAGGCACTCCCGTGTTGATGGAATGGACGGTCAGGGTCTGGTCGCCCAAACGGAGAGGCTGGTTCAATCGGAGAGTGTGAGGAGAGGTCAGGTCCACCGTCACCATGTCCGGGTCCAGCTCGGCTGTGATCACGCCGGCGCCCGTGGCAAATCGGACGGTGCGTCCGGCGCCGGTCAACCGCTGGATAAAACGCGCGAAACAGCGGGCGCCGTTGCCGCACATGTTGGCCCGGCTGCCGTCGCTGTTGAAAAAATCCCATGCCCATTCGGCGGACCCCGCCGGCCCGGGCGCCAGGAGCAGCAACCCGTCGGCGCCAATGCCCCGCTGCCGGTGGCACAGCCTGACCACTTGGTCGCCCGACAAACAAAGCCGGCCATCCCGATTGTCGATGAGCACGAAATCGTTGCCGGCGCCGTTCATCTTGGTAAACCGCACGACCATATATGGCCGCCAGCCTACCAAACCCCGGCTGGATGACAAGGGCGAGCCACGCTTGACACTCGATGCTTCGCTGGTAAGGTCATTCCTCCCGTTGAGATCCGGGACTCGGATGGGCGGGCTGGGACCAGGGGTGCACCGTGCAGGCTGCCCCTTCAATACGAACGAAATTAGCATGAAACGGACCTATCAACCGTCGCGACGCCGTCGTGTGCGTCAGCATGGCTTCCTGAGCCGGAACCGCACCAAGAGCGGCCGCGCCATCCTTGCCAACCGGCGCCGTGTCGGGCGGAAACGCCTCACCCCCGTGTAACCTTTGAACGAGGTCGGCATGGCTGCCGATCCGGTTCCACGATGCCGCCTGCCGCGGAGTTCACGGCTCCCGTCCCGCCACGCCTACCTGGAGATCAAGCGCCAGGGCCAGCGCCGGCTCTGCGGATGCCTTATCCTGAATTGGGTCCTTCTCCCGCCCG
This sequence comes from uncultured Verrucomicrobiota bacterium, assembly GCA_964458325.1. Taxonomy (GTDB): domain Bacteria; phylum Verrucomicrobiota; class Verrucomicrobiia; order Limisphaerales; family UBA1319; genus JAGMXM01. The sequence continues at coordinate 6,258 of CAYWIM010000123.1, read as the reverse complement.
GGAGCCCATCGCGCCTGGGAGTGGTCACGCACCGGCGCCTCGGCGGCGCGGTCGCACGCAACCGTGCCCGGCGCCTCTTGCGCGAAGTCTTCCGGCGCCATCAATCGGATCTCCTCCAACCCGTGGACATCGTCCTGGTGGCGCGCACCCCGGCCGCCTGCGGGTCCTTCTCGACCGTCGAACGGGATTACCTGGCTGGATTGCGGCGGGCTGGACTTGTGCGGTGAACGGAATCCGCTTCCTGGCAACCCTGCCCATCCATTTCTACCGGTGGTGCATCTCGCCGGCCAAGGCCGCGGTCTTCGGCCCCGGTGCAGGTTGCCGTTTCACGCCCAGTTGCTCCGCATATGCGCTCGAGGCCATTCAATCCCATGGGCTGTGCCGCGGATTCGCTCTTTCGTTGCGCCGCGTGCTGCGGTGTCATCCCTGGGGCGGTTGCGGATGGGATCCCGTGCCGGGTCGGATGCCCAACAGCTTGGCCCTGACCCCTTCCCATCCGGCGCATGCCGCACGGAATCTCATCCGCCCTCAATCCGTTCTCGCCTCGCGCATCTGCCCGGCCACCGCGGGAATGCCCAGCGGCCTGCCGCCCATCACCCCTTCCAATCCCTGACGCGACCCCCGCATGGACCGAAAATCGCTGATCATCCTGGCACTGTCATTCCTCCTGTTGATGGCTTGGTATCCGCTGATCAATCGTCTCTACCCGCCCAAGCCTGCGCCACCCGCGGCAGTCAGTATGGCAGCCACCAACGACCCTTTACCGGCCGCCACCACCCCCGCCGTATCGAACCCGCCCCCTCCGGGCCCGACGGCCGAGCTCACGGCGACCACTCCGGCCACGTGGCTCAAGCCGGATGCGCCCGAGGAGTTGCTGGCAGTCGATAGCGACGGGTCGCACTATCTGTTCACCTCCCACGGCGGCGGGCTGAAGGAGATCCAGCTCAAGGCCCACCCCCAATTGGTCGGAAGCGACCGGCGCCACGACCGGTCGAACACGAACCTCGCCACGCTGAACGGATCGGCGCCCGTCCCCGCGCTCACGTTCCTGGGCAGCGCCGACCTGCAAGGAGACAACCAGTTCATCCTGACCCGGACCGGTGCAACGGTCCGGGCCGAGAAGTCATTCACCAATGGACTTTCGATCGCCAAGGAATTCACGGCGGGATCGAACTACTTGCTCGAAGCGGTCGTCCGGCTCGAAAACCGCGGCACCCAGCCCCTCGCCATCCCGCATCAGGAGTTTGTCATCGGCACCGCCACCCCCATCAGCCCGCGCGACCGAAGCGTCGACATGCTGGGCGTCATCAAGTTCGATGGCGACAAGGCCGAGCGGGCGGATGAACGCTGGTTCGCCAACCGGACGCTGGGCTGCCTGCCGGGGACGCCTCGGCACGAGTTCCTGTCGCGAACCAACGCCGTGTGGGGGGCCGTCCAGAACCAGTTCTTCGCCCTGGCGGTCGTCCCGCGCGAGCCGGCGCCCCGGCTGCTGGCGCGCCGGGTCATGCTGCCGGCTCCCACCCCGGAGCAGCGCGCCGAGGATTCAACGCTGAACGCCCAGCCGCACGGATACCAGGCGGCCCTGACCTACCCGGAATTCACCCTCGCCCCCGGCGAGGCCATCGAGCGCGCCTACACCGTTTTCGCCGGGCCCAAGGAATACAACACGCTGGCCCGCCTGGGCCATCAATTGGGCAACAAGCTGGATCTGATCATGGATTACAGCGGCTTTTTCGGATTCTTCTCGAAGGCGCTTCTCCTGTCCATGAACGGCCTCCACGCCATCGGCCTCAGCTACGGCATCAGCATCATCGCCATCACTATCCTCATCAAACTCCTGTTCTGGCCCCTGACCAACGCCAGCACCCGCTCGATGAAGCGCATGGCCGCCCTCCAGCCTCAGATGAAAGAGCTCCAGGAGAAATACAAGGACGACTCGCGCAAGATGAACCTCAAGCTCATGGAATTCATGAAGGCCAACAAGGTCAGCCCCATGAGCGGCTGCTTCCCCATGCTGCTGCAGATCCCCGTGTTCATTGGCTTCTTTTACATGCTCCGCAGCGCCATCGAGCTTCGCGGCGCCACGTTCCTCTGGGCGCAAGACCTCTCCACCGCCGATACCATCTGGACCATTCCCGGCCTCAACTTCCCCGTCAACCCCCTGCCGCTCCTGATGGGGGCCACCATGATCTGGCAGGCGCGGCTCACACCCCCTTCCCCCGGCATGGATCCCATGCAGCAGAAAATCATGAAATATATGCCCTTGATGTTCATGGTTTTCTTGTATAATTTCAGCGCGGGTTTGACTTTGTATTGGACCGTGCAAAACCTGCTGACCATCGCGCAGACGAAACTGACTCGCACCATCGATCCCCATGCAATCCCCGGCGCCGCGGGAGCGGCGCTGCCGGCTGGCGGCCATCGCCGCAAGCACAAACCCTGAACCCGCTGGTTCCTCCGATCCGACCACGCATCCTTACACCACTCGAACCTTATGCCCGCCTCGAACAAAGCCATTCTCGAAGAAATGCTTCGCAAACTCGGATTCGATGCCACCGTGGAGGAACACCAGCTCGAAGAGGGCCCCCTGCTCGAGGTCAAATCCGACGACGCAGGCCGGCTCATCGGACGCAAGGGCCAGACCCTCGTGGCGCTCCAATACCTGACCAACCGCCTCATCTTCCAAAAAGATCCGCAAGCCCCCAAAATCCTGCTCGATGTCGCCAATTACCGCACCCAGGCCCGCGAAGCCCTCATCACCAAAGCCCGCGAAGCCGCCGAAAAGGTCCGCCGCTGGGGCGATATCGTCGAACTCGAACCCCTCAACGCCTTCGACCGCTTCATCGTCCATCATGCGCTCAAGGACGATCCCACCGTCGAAACGCACAGCGTTGAGGTCGAAGGCACCAACAAGAAAGCCATCCTCCTCCGGCCTAAGCGTTGACCCGCCCTCGCCTCGAGGGAGGCCATCGAACAGCCCGCCTTCCACGGCTGGCGATCCGGCGCACCTGCCGAAGTTGGCGCAAAACGCAGTCGAGAAAACTGGGGCCTGAACCTCAAGAAACCCAGCAGAATCGGGCTTTTACACAGACCCTACGGCCGGTGCTCCCGGGCGTAGCGCGTGAGGGCCATCATGTTCTCCACCGGGGTGCCCCGGGGAACCTCGCAGCCCGCCCCCACAATGAATCGTGGCGCGCACTCGCGATGACAGGCGGCAATGGCGGCGCTAACGGTCTCCGGAGTGCCGTTCTTCATCACATGCACCGGATGGATGTTGCCCAATAGAATCTGGTCCGGCCCCATCTTCGCCCGTCCATCGGCCATCGACGCCAGATCCAGATCCACGATCGCGCAACCCAGCTTCCCCATGCCCTCGAGAATCCGGCTGGTGTTGCCGCAGATGTGCAGCCGGACTCGAGCGCCCAAGGCGTGCAGGCCGTCCACCAGCCGCTTCTCGTACGGCCACACCATCTCCTCGTAAATCCGAGGCCCCACCAGCGATGCCGCCGCGTCTCCCACGCCGATTATGTCCGCACCCGCCTCGATCTGCGCCCGGGCAAACCGCAGCTCCATCTCGATCACGAACGCAAAGAGATCCCGCACAAACGCCGGGTCATCGATGAAATCTGTCATCAGGGAGTTGATGCCCCGCAGGTCCGCCGCCTCCGCGCAGGGGCCCTCGATCCACCCCTCGATCACCTTGGCGCCTCCGACCCTCTCCTTGAAAAGCGCCGCCGCTCGGACGCGATCGTGCATCCGCCCGCCGCCCAGCGGATCCGGCGCCCGCAGCCGTGCCAGCTCGCTCTTGTCGGCCAGACGCGCCTGTTGCTCGTCGATCGCCGGCGGCTGGTCCGGGAAGAATTTCACGACCGCCCCGCAATCGGCGGCCTCGCGGCCCGGATCCGAGATGCAGGAGACATAATCCAGGTCGAACTTGTGGGCGGTGACGACCTGGGCCTCGACCAGCACCCGGTGGTCTGCCGCGTAATCGCCATAGCGCACGCCGGCCTGGTCGGCGGCATACATCATCGTGATCGGCATCAGCACCAGGCTGTCCACCGGCCGCCCATCGAGCATCGCGAAGAAACGTTCCCGGCTATTCATGGCTTCCTGATCCGCATTCGCAAAGCCCGGATGAAATCGGGCGTGGTGCCGCAACAGCCGCCAATGAAATCGGCGCCGGCCTCGACCAGCGCCGGCCCGTGGCCGGCAAACTCTTCCGCCTTGATCCGGTAAACCGCCCGGCCGGCCTCGAGCTCGGGCAAGCCGGCATTGGCCTTGATCCACAGAGGCGCCGCGGTCGCCGATCGCATCCGGCGGCACACGCTGACGTATCCAGCAATGCCCTGGCCGCAATTGGCGCCCACCACATCCGCCCCCATCTCCTCCAGAGCCTTCGCCGCCCGCTCCGGCGTCACCCCCATCATCGTCCGATCCTTGTCGCGCCCGGAGTCGAACACCAGCGATGCCACCACGGGCAGCCCCGTGCGCCGGGCGGCGGCGATCGCCGGCCCCGCCTCCTCGAGATCGGAGAACGTCTCCACCACCAGCGCATCGGCCCCCGCTTCCGCCAGCGCGGCGGCCTGCTCCCCAAATACTCGGTCCAGTTCGGCCACGGTGATCGCGCCGTCCAGAAGCATCTTACCCGTCGGCCCCAGCGAGGCGAAAACACGCGCTCGATTCGCAGCCGCTTCCCTCGAGATCGCCACCCCCGCACGGTTGATGGCCGCTCCTTGGTCCGCCAATCCGTACCCAGCCAGGCGCACCGCGTTGGCGCCGAATGTGTTGGTCAGGATCACCTGGCTGCCCGCCTCGACATAGGCACGCGCCACCTGCAGCACCCGGTCCGGATGCGTCAGGTTCCATGAGTCCGGGCATTCGTGCGGCTGCAATCCTTGGGCCTGGAGCTGCGTGCCCCAGGCGCCATCGGTCAGCACCGGCCTCGCCGCCCGCAACGCTTCGATCGTCGGATGCATCCCCAGCTTCAAACCGCCGCCGAAAGCCGTCGCGCCAGCGCCACGGCGCCCGCGGCATTTTCGCTGTAACCGTCCGCCCCAATCTCGTCGGCGTACTTTTGGGTGATGGGCGCCCCGCCGATCATGACTTTGAACTGCTCCCGAACCCCCGCGCGCTGCAGGGCATCCATGGTGGCCTGCATCGACGGCATGGTCGTGGTCAGAAGCGCCGACAGGGCGATCAGATGGGCATCCTTTTCGCGCGCCGCGGCCACGAACCGATCCGGCGACACATCCACACCCAGATCGATCACCTCGAAACCGCCTCCTTCGAGCATGGCGGCCACCAGGTTCTTGCCAATGTCGTGCAAATCCCCTTTGACGGTGCCGATCACAACCCGGCCAACCGGCTGGGCGCCCCGGGCCGCCAGCAGCGGGCGGATCATTTCGAGCGCCGCCTTCATCGCCCGCGCCGAGACCAGCAGTTCCGGGACAAAAAACTCGTTGCACTCGAAACGCCGCCCCGCCTCGTCCATCGCGGGGATCATCTGCTCCGTCACCAGTTTCTGAGGATCCACGCCGGCCGCCAGCGCAGCCTCGGTCACCGAATGGGCCGTCTTCGCATCGCCTTCCAGAACCGCTTCATATAATCGCTTGGCATTTTCCATGGCTAACCTTTCGCATACACAACTGTCCACGGCTGTCAGTTCTTCATCATATGCGTTGCGCCCGCGAAAGCCAGTGAAATCCTTTCGCCCTGCGCGAGAGCGCCATGGCCCTTGCCAAAGTCGATTCCCCTGCCTTGGCCGCTGCCCTGGCGGATCGGGCCCATGCAAAAAAAACGCCCCGCCACGGAAGGCGGGACGTTTCGATTCCCGAGGAAAAGGCCGTCTCAGGCTTCCCAGCCCGTGCGGTTGTTGCGTCGGACGAACTTCGCCGCCTCGGGCAGGTTCGTCGATTTCATGGCCGGGCCATCCCATTCCACCCGATACCCCTCGCCCACTCGCAGGGCGACACACCCCAGAAGGATGATCTCGGTCAGATAGGCGGCAATGTCGAAGTTCGAGAAGGCGGGAGTGCCTTCTTTCATCATCCGGAACCATTCTTCCATGTGGCCCGGCGAGCGCGGGATTGACACGGGAACCGCCTGGCAAGCCGGGTGCTTGTCGCCGGAGACATAATCCTCGCTGCCCTTGAGCGCCATGTAAAATCGGGCGCCGTAATCGTCCGGCGAGAAGACCTTGCCCTTGTCGCCGATGATCAGCGCGCCGCTGCCCGGCAGCTTGCCCATCATGGTGACGAT
>CAYWIM010000122.1:6571-9820 GCA_964458325.1 uncultured Verrucomicrobiota bacterium | reverse complement strand
CAGCCCGCCCAATCCCCTCCAGCAAAATCGGAATTCATTTTTGCACAGACCCTAAGGCCGCCGGATCGAAGCGGCGGATGAGCGTGTGGATCGGGCTGATCGCGGCGGGCCTGCTGATGGCGGCCCCCGGCCGCGCCCTGGAAGGCATCGAGCTGGCGCGCTACCGGCTGGGAACTCTCGAGCGGGCCGTGCGCGACCTGATCCGAACCCACGGCACGAACTATCCGAACGGGGGGGCGTTCCTGGATCGAATGGCCGGCCTGCGCCAGCGCCTGGATTCGGGGCAAACCGGCGGGGCCATCGAGGCGGATGTGGCGGCTTTGCAGCAGGAGGCCCTTCTGTCGAATCCGATTCTCGAGTCGCGTCCTTTGCTGGTCGTCAAGCGCCGGCCTGCGCGAAGGGCGGGGGGAGGGCCGGGTCTGGACATCGCGATGCCCTCGAACCACGAGTGCAACTCGTCCCTGGCGCGCACGGGCTACGACAACGAGCTGTGCGTGCTTTCATCCATCAGCCCGCGCGGCGAGCTGCGCGGTTTGTATCGCCCACCCGCCGGAGGCTATGTGGGCGAGATCGACCTGCATTGGGATGGGGATCGGCTGCTGTTCACCCAATCGGACGCCGCGAACTGGAAGGTGTTCGAGATGCATTCCGACGGCAGCGGGCTTCGCCAAGTGTCCGCCATGCCGGACGACGTCGACAGCTTTGATGCGTGCTATCTTCCGAACGGAAAAATCATCTTCGGTTCGACGGGATCGTTTCAATCGGTTCCTTGCTGGCACGGCCGGCGGCGGGTTGCGACCCTCTACTTGATGAATGCCGACGGCTCCGGGGTGCGCCAGTTGTGTTTCGACCAGGACCACGACCTGCATCCCACCGTGTCATCGAGCGGCCAGGTGCTCTACCACCGATGGGACTACACCGGGATCAATCACATCTACCTGCGGGAGCTGATGCTGATGAACCCCGACGGCGCCGGTCAGCGGGCCATCTACGGGAGCGGCTCCTGGTATCCGAACGCGCTCTATTTTCCGCGCCCGCTCCCGGAGGTTGCCGGCCAGATTCTATGCATTCTGTCCGGATACCACGGGGTGCATCGGATGGGTCAGCTGGTCGTCATCGACACGACTCGAGGCTGGCACGAGGCCGACGGCATCGTCCAGCGCATATCCGGCCAGGGAGATCCCTTGCAGCCGCGGGTGAAGGATAATCTGGTCGATGCCGACTGGCCGAAGTTCCTGCACCCGTATCCGCTGAGCGAAAAGCAGTTTCTCGTCGCGGCATGGCTCCAGCCCAAAGGAAGCTGGGGCATCTATCTGGCCGACGTGTTCGACAATCTGGTGCGGGTGAGGGAGGAGCCCGGCTGGGCGCTGCTCGAGCCCGTTCCGCTGGCGCCGCGGCCCGCGCCTCCGATCGTGCCCGACCAGGTGGATCCGAGCCGGCGGGATGGGCTCGTCTATCTGCACGACGTTCATGCCGGGCCGGGGCTGAAAGGCGTGCCGCGGGGCACGGTGAAACGCCTGCGGGTGCTGGCATATCATTACGGCTACCCGGGCCTTGCAGGCCCGGATCGGATCGGCTATGGCGGTCCTTGGGAAGTCATGCGGATCCTGGGCACAGTGCCGATCGAGACCGATGGCTCGGCGTTGTTCCGTGTGCCGGCGAACACGCCGATCGCGCTGCAGCCGCTCGATCACGAGGGACAGGCGGTTCAGCTCATGCGCAGCTGGTTCACCGTGATGCCCGGGGAGGTCGCATCATGCGCGGGCTGCCACGAGCGGCCCGCAGACGCCGCCGCGCGGCCGGCCCTGGCCGCCCGGCGGCCCCCGCGCGAACTGACGCCGTGGCGGGGTCCAGCACGCGGCTTCGACTTCGAACGCGAGGTGCAGCCGGTCCTGGATCGCCACTGCGTCCGATGCCATGACGGAAGCCAGCCTCCCCTCGGGTCGATGCAGGCCCAACCGCTCGATCTCCGCCCAACCTCACAGGTTCCCAACTATGCAGGACGCCGCATCAGCCAGATGGGGATCGACCGGCTCCATCCCCAAATGCTCGCCGACACTCGAGGCATTCTCAAATATGCGCCCGCCTACGACGCGCTCATCCCATACCTTCGCCGCGTGGGCATCGAGGACGATGTATCGCTGCTGATGCCGGGCGAGTATCAAGCCGACACGAGCCCGCTGGTCCAGTTGCTCCGCAAGGGCCACCGCGGGGTCGCGCTCGACGCCGAGTCATGGGACCGGCTGGTGACGTGGATCGACCTGAACGCCCCCTGCCACGGGACCTGGGGCGAGGTGTATCCGATCCCCGATGGCGCCCACGAGCGCCGGATGGCGTTGCGGCGGCAGTTCGGCGGCCCCCCGGAAGATCCGGAGCAGATCCCGGACGTCCCCTGCCCACTCCCTCCTCGAGCGGAGAATCCGACGGTAATTCCCGCAGACCGCGCCGCCGTCGAGACAGCCGACGATCCTGCGTGGGTGGTTCGAGGCGTGTCCTCGGGCCGAAGGACCATCCCCCTCGGAGACGGCATCACGCTCGATCTGGTTCGGATCCCCGCAGGCCAGTTCGCAATGGGAGACCCGGACGGCGAGCCGGACGAGCGCCCCGCCGTGCGCGAATCCATCCTCGAGCCATTCTGGATGGGAGCATGCGAAATCAGCAACGAGCAGTTCCGGCGGTTCGATCCCCGCCACTCCAGCCGCTATTATGCGAAGCGGTATCCCGCAACGGAGCCGGCGGCGCCCAGCTACGTGGGGCCGGGGGCGCGGGGTTTGGATCTCGATGGAGATCGGCAGCCGGCGGTGCGCGTCTCATGGGATCAGGCGATGGCCTTTTGCCGCTGGCTGTCGGCGCGCACCGGCTTGCGGTTCGATCTCCCCACCGAGGCGCAATGGGAGTGGGCATGCCGGGCCGGCACCCGGACCCCCTGGAGCTTCGGCGGACGCGACACTGACTTCTCTCGGTGGGCGAATCTGGCCGATTCATCGTTCGGCAAAGGCCTTGGCAAGGATGGCAAGCAGATCACGGGAGGCCTCGAGCATCTGGTCATCGAAGGCGCCTCATTGAGCGATGTCCGGTTCAACGACGGGGCCGTCGTCACAGCCGAGACGGGCCGCTATAGCCCCAACGCATGGGGCGTGCACGCCATGCACGGCGACGCCGGCGAATGGACCCGCAGCCGGTCTGGGTGCTCTTCGCGCCGCCGCGACCCGCCCGAAGCAGACGCCCGATCTGTTCGGCGGCGTCGCC
>CAYWIM010000122.1:0-6561 GCA_964458325.1 uncultured Verrucomicrobiota bacterium | reverse complement strand
GCGATCCACCGGCTCGCGCACCGCTTCACCGACGGCCGCTGGATCGCGACCGGCAGCCGCCAGGTGGTCCGCGGCGGATCGTTCTTCGATCCTCCCGGCCGGAGCCGCAGCGCCTCCCGCCTGGCGTATCCGCCCTGGCGGCGCGTCTTCAATGTTGGCTTCCGCGTCGTGTGCAAAGATGTCAGTATTCCCGTCTCGGAAAAACCATGAACGGACGGCAGCGATGAGAGCACATATCCAGTCTACTGGCTCGAGGGGGAGATCGTCTCGAACCGCCGAGCGGGCTTCCGGCCTGCGAGCAGCATGGCCAGACGCAGCGTCAGATGTCTCGCCGCGCGAGGCCTGCCTGCCGACGCGGCGCAGCCGGGGCGCGCAGCCTGCGCGCTTCTGGATCTGGATATTTGTCCTGTTGTGCTCATTTCTCGGGCACCCGGCTTGCGCGGCCGGCCTCGAGGAGCGGCCGAACATCCTGTGGATCACCGCCGAGGATCTTTGCCCGAATCTGGGCTGTTACGGGGATGAATACGCCCGCACACCGAGCCTGGACGCGTTCGCCCGCGAAAGCGTCCGGTATACGCGGGCCTTCGCGACGGCGCCGGTCTGCTCGCCGGCGCGTTCGTGTCTGATCACGGGGATGTATGCGACGTCCCTGGGAACCCAGCGGCTCCGATCGCGGTTCCCAGTGCCGAAGGAGATCCGCGGTTTTCCGGCGCTGCTGCGGGAATCGGGCTATTACACGGCCAACAACGTCAAGACGGACTACAACCTGCGCAACGAGCCGGCCTTCATTCAGGACTGCTGGGACGAATCGTCAGCCGGAGCGCACTGGCGCGGGCGGCGGCAGGGCCAGCCCTTCTTCGCGGTGGTCAATCTGATGACCACCCACCAGTCGCGCACAAGCGCATGGCCGGCGGATGAATTCGAAAAGAACGTGGGCGGCCGTTTGGCGCCCGGCGAACGGCACGACCCGGCCCGTGCGCCCTTGCCGCCCTACTACCCGGACACCCCCGAGGCGCGGCGCGCCTGGGCGCGCTACCATGACTGCATCACGGCCATGGACCGCGAAGCCGGCACCCTGCTGCGACAGCTGGCCGACGACGGCCTGGCCGGCAACACGATCGTGTTTTTCTTCGGGGACAACGGGATGGGGCTGCCGCGGGGAAAACGGTGCCTGTGGGACACCGGCCTGCAAGTGCCGCTGCTGGTGCGCGTGCCGGAGAAGTTCCGCGGGCTTGCGCCCGGGGACCCCGGCGGCTCGACCGATCGGCTGGTCAGCTTCGTCGATTTCGCGCCCACGGTGCTGAGCCTGTGCGGGGTGCCTGCGCCCGGCTCGATGCAAGGCAGCGCCTTCCTGGGACTGGCGGCCGGCAAGCCCCGGGATTGCGTCTTCGGCGCCCGGGACCGGGTCGATGAAGCGTTCGATCTGTCCCGATCCGTTCGCGACCCGCGCTACCTCTACATCCGCAATTTCATGCCGCATTTGTCCTGGATGCAGCCGGAGGCCTACTCGGATCAGGCGCCGTTCCGCCGGGAATTGCGGCGGCTGGCGGCCGAGGACAAGCTCTCGAGCGGCCCGCTCACCTACGCCGCGCCCCGCAAGCCGCTCGAGGAGCTCTACGACACGGAGGCCGACCCGCACCAGATCCGCAACCTCTCCGCCCGCCCGGACCACGCGGCCGTCCTCGAGCGGATGCGGTCCGCTCTGAACGCCTGGATCCTCTCCACGCGCGACGCGGGATTCCTGACCGAACCGCAGGTCAGGGAACGGATCGGCGCCGCAGGCGCGCCGCTGGATCTCGCGCGCGACGAGGCACGCTATCCGCTGAAGCGGCTGCTCGATGCGGCCGGCATGGTGGGGCGGCCGGAGGCGCTCGGGCTGCAGTTGAAGCAGCTCCGGGATCCCGACGACGGCGTGCGCTACTGGGCGGCCGTGGGGCTCCACGCGGCGGGAGGAAACGCCGAGTCGGTGCGGGCATCGTTGCGCGACGCGCTCGAGGACCGCTCGCCTGTCGTGCGGATCGAGGCCGCATCGGCGCTCGCGCGGATGGGGGAAGGGATGAACGCCCTCGACGTTCTCGCCCGGGAGCTGCGAATCGGCCCTCGAGACGCCGCTCTCCACGCCGCGCGATCCCTCCAGCTGCTCGGGGATGGCGCTCGACCGGCCGGGTCTGCAATGCGTGAAGCCCTCGAGCGCGCGCGGCGCGAGGAACCGGCCGTGGGCGATCCGGCGATGTTTCTGCGGTTCAGCCTGGAATCGGCTTTGGGGCAATGAGCATCGGGATCCCAACCTTGGACGAAATTCGGGCAGCAGCCGGCTGCCTCGAGGGCAAGGCCCATCGCACGCCGGTCCTGACGTCGGCCGGGCTCGATGCGCTGGCCGGCGCCCGGCTGTTCTTCAAGTGCGAGAACTTCCAGAAATCCGGCGCGTTCAAGTTCCGGGGCGCATATCATGCCGTCAGCCTGCTGAGCGCCGAGGAAGCGCGCCGGGGCGTATTGACGCATTCGTCGGGCAACCATGCCGCGGCGCTGGCCTTGGCGGCATCGCTGCGCGGCATCGCGGCGCACATCGTCATGCCGAGGAACGCCTCGATCGCAAAGCGGCGCGCGGTCGAGGCCTACGGGGGACGGATCGTGCCGTGCGATCCCACGCTGGCGGCGCGCCAGGAAACCGCCGAGCGCGTGTTCCGCGAGACCGGGGCGACGCTGGTTCATCCCTACGACGACCGCGCGGTCATTGCCGGCCAGGGCACGGTCGCGATCGAGCTCATCGAGCAGGAGCCGGATCTGGACTTCATCATCGCGCCCGTCAGCGGCGGCGGATTGCTCAGCGGGATCGCCCTGGCAGCGGCAGCATCGCCCGATATCGAGGTGCTGGGCGCCGAGCCGGAGCAGGCGGACGACGCGTTCGAGTCGCTCCGCGCGGGCCGGCTGGTCCGGCCGGCATCGACCGACACCATCGCCGACGGCCTGCGGGCGTCGTTGAGCGAGCGGACCTTCGCGGTGATTCAACGGCACGTGCGGGAAATCATCACCGTCAGCGAGGCGGAGATCGTCGATGCCATGCGGCTGCTGTGGGAGCGGATGAAGCTGGTGATCGAGCCGTCGTCGGCGACGCCCCTGGCGGCGGTCTTGAAAAGAAGGGAGCGGTTTCAGGGAGGGCGCGCGGGGCTGGTGCTCACAGGCGGGAACGTGGATTTGGAGGCGCTGCCATGGCAAGCGCACCGGAATGGATGAATCCGCCTCATTAGGCGGCGGCTACGGTGGGCGGGCTACCCACCCGGCGGGACGAACACCTTGGCAGGAGGAGCGGAGGTTTGCGGGACCGGGATTTTCCGGCGCATGGTTTCGATCCAGGTGATTTCCGGAGGCAGATGGTATTCCGGAACAATGCGCTGGTAGGCGTCGAAGGCCTGGTCCCACTGCTCGAGCTGGAGGCAGATTTCGTATCGGGCCAGGTAATAGGAGCTGGACTCGACGGGGTTCAGAGAAGCGGGCTGGACGGTATCGAGGATGGCCTGGGCATCCTTGGGCCGGAAGTTCTGGACGAGGGCCAGGCCATGGTTGATTTTGGCGATGGGCGATGATGGCTCGCGGGCAAGAATTTCGAGCGTCAATCGCACCGCTTCGTCCGGATTTTGCCGGTTCATGATCAGCGCTGCGGCGTAGTTGTTGATGAGCACGATGTCGTTGGTGCGGGCGAGGTAGAGGGCTCGAGTGGCGCGAAGGATGTCTTCGGCCCGGCGCAATTCCTGGGCGAGCCGGAGATGGAGCGTCCAGTAATCGGGAACGCGCTGGAGGATATCCTGGTGGCGGGAGACGAACTGGAAGGCGAGATCGGTGAAGCCAAATTGGGCCAGCTCGCGGGCGAGGCGGAAGGCGAGCGGGCCGTCGGAGAAAGGGTAGTCGAGGGATTTTTCGAAGGCAGCCTGGGCGGCGTCGCGGTTTTGGCGGCCGAGCTCGGCCCGGCCATCGAGAAAGAACGTGAAGGCCATCAGCTCATCCCGCGCGGCGCTCTGCTGGCGGATCTGGACGGCCAGAGCGCCGAGGGCATCCCAGTCGTTCTCGAGCGCGAGGATGTCGGCGTGGATCTGCCACAGGGGGACGAACTCGCTGAACCGAGGCGTGTATTGACGGAGGGCCTGGCGGGCAGGATCGCGCTGGTCGAGACTCAGGCAGACGGCGGCAAAGCCGTAGAGATCGTGGGCGGTTTCCGGAGGGCGGCTGTAGTTCTGCGCCAGGCGGATGGCGTCGCCTCTCCGGCCGAGGTCGGCCAGCAACTGCCAGTAGGCAAAGTGATCCGACGGCCGGTCGGCAGGGATCTCTTCGAGGCGCTCGAGGGACCGCAGGTAGCGGTCGGGATCCTCGAGCCGTTTCGAGACGATCAGCTGAAGGCGGTGGGCGAGGGCTTCGGATCGAGGATCATGTTGGGCGGCTTCGAGCTGGGCGCGCGCGTGGGCTACGGTTCCGGGTGCGCCCCACCCGGCATCATAAGCCGCGAGAAAGAGGTCGAGATCGGGATCGGCGGGAAGAGGGGCGGCGCCCGACTCCTTCTCCTCGCGGAATCGATCAATCTGGCCGGCCAGGAAAAGGGCTTTCAGGAAGGCGCATCGAAGCGCAGGGCTGAGATCCCGGGGGGGAGGATCGAGGAGGCGGAGGATCTCCAGGTTCAGGCCCAGGCGATCGAGAAGCCCAACCGTGAGCTCCAGATCGGCCAGGTTCGTTCCCGTCAGGCGGAGCAGGAACTGGGATTGGTGTAATCCCGTGGCGGCGAAGACGACGGGCCGCTCGCTTTGCCGAATCGATCGCAGCAGACCCCTCGAGTACTCGGGGTTGGCGGCGTTGTTGCCGATGGCCGAGCGCCAGGCGTGGATCGCATCCTCCATTCGGTTCTCCCGCTCCGCCTGCCGGGCAGCGCGCGAGAGCGACCATGCCTGGAGCAGATCGAGCGCGCTGACACGGATCACCGGATTGAAATCGCGCGGGGAAACACGCGTCAAGCGCAAGATCGAGAGCGCACCGAGAGCGGCGGCCAGCACTCCGCCCAGCAGGAGAATGCGAAAGCCCGTTGAATACAGAAAGAAGCGGATCAGCCCCGACTGCGAAAGCCAGTAACCCAATTTCCCGCCCTGCATCCACTTCTCCAGGAGACGGTCTTGCCATTGGTGATCGGGCTGATCCATGCAAGGAATTTTGGGCTTCGGACGCGCAAAACTCAAGCACGGGTTGGCTAGGGACGGCGAAACAGTTTGCCGGGCGACTGCCGCGCAAGATTTCTCATCTCCAGCCCGAGGAGGGTGGCGGCGACGACCGAGGTCGGCAGCCCAGTGTGCCGGATGATTTCGTCGATGTGGATCTCCTCGTGGCTGAGGGCGGAGAGAATCCGTTGCTCGGCGTCGGTGAGGCCGGATGCGGATGGCTCCCCAGGGAGCGCGGGAGAAGCATCGGCCGCCGAGGCCGCAGAGGGGACGCGGGGAAACAGGTACTCGAACTCGGAGAGGATATCCTCGGCAGATTCGCAGAGCTTGGCGCCTTTCTTGATGAGGTCATTGCATCCTTTGCTGCGGGGGGAATCGATCCGGCCGGGAACAGCCATGACCTGGCGTCCGTAATCCAGGGCGAGATTGGCGGTGATGAGGGCGCCGCTGGTCAGTGTGGCTTCGACAACCACCGTGGCCAGAGTCATCCCAGCCACGATCCGATTGCGGATGGGAAACGATTGCTTGTCGGGAGGGCGGTTGAACGGGAACTGCGTCACAAGCGCGCCCTGGGCGGAAATCTGGGCGAACAGCTCCGCGTTTTCCGGGGGAACGACTCGATTGATGCCGGTGCCCAGAACGGCGATCGTCCGGCCCTGGGCCTGGAGAGCCCCGCGGTGGGCCGCCGTGTCGATGCCCCGGGCCCCCCCGCTCACGACGGTGATCCCCGCCTGAACAAGCTGGGCAGCGAGCTTGCGGGCGGTGTCCTGACCATACGGGGTCGTCAAACGGGAACCCACCAGCGCAATCGCATGGCGATCCCGTTCCACGAGCTGCCCTTTGACGTAAAGCACGATGGGAGGATCGTAGATCTGCCGCAGCGAGGGCGGATAGCATTCATCGGTGCCCACGACGATCTGGCAGCCATACTCGGCAATGCGGCGGAGCTCGGCCTCGAGGGGGACGGACTGGCGCCAGCTGGCGATCGATTCGGCCGCCTGAGGACCAAGGCCCGGCACTCTCTCGAGGCCGCTCCTGGATGCGGCCAGGATCGACGGCGCGTCGCCAAAGGCTTCGAGAAGCTGCCGCAGGCGGATGGGCCCCACATGTTCGATCATGTTGAGCGCAATGAGGGCTTCACGGGCATCCATGTTGGCCATTCGAATAGCCTTTATTGCCACCGCTCGCAAGCGGGCAATTCCCAATCACCGGCAAGATGCGGCCTTATCTCTCGGAAGCCTGCTCTGGTTTCCCTCCCCCCGCGAGGATCGAGCGGCGGGAGGGCAGAGGGAGAGGGGATCGTTCCAACGCCCGCCTCTCCCCGGCCCTCCCCTCCACTGCCGCGGAGGGGAGGGAGAAGACAAAC
>CAYWIM010000121.1:0-9886 GCA_964458325.1 uncultured Verrucomicrobiota bacterium | reverse complement strand
TCCTCGTCCGCAGCTGCCGTCAGCCATTCGCTTTCCCTCAACCACCGGCCGCCGCACGCCAATCCGTTCGCGCTGCGGGCCAGGAGGCCAAACCCATTTTTCCGGCTGGATTTGCGTCCCGACTTTGTCGATGCTGCACCCAACAACGAATTATGCGCCATTTATCTTCTTCGCGGCAGCAGGCTGCACGCCAGGCACGTCCCCCGAGCTTCATCCGCCGACTCCAGATCGCATGCGTCTTGACGACCGCACTTGGCCCCGGGCTCTTTGCAGCCGAAACCTCGACGCTCGATCCGGCCCATTTGCGCTGTGAATATCGCGTGGACCCGCTTGGCCTGGACGTTGCCCAACCACGCATGAGCTGGCAGGACCACGCCACTTCGGCCGGCGCCCGAGGCCTGCGCCAGACTGCCTACGAGATCCGCGTGGCCTCCCGCCCCGGGCTGCTTGCGGATCGGACGGCCGACCTTTGGGACTCGGGCGAGATCGCCAGCTCGCGGTCCACCCTGATCCCCTACGCGGGCAAAGCCCTCCGATCCGGCCAGGTCTGTTATTGGCAGGTCCGCGTCCGGGACCAGGACGGCCGCTGGTCGGCTTGGAGCGATCCTCCGGCTCGCTGGTCCATGGGCATCCTGGATCCGGCCCGCGAATGGACTGCGCAGTGGATCGGCGCCGAAGGCGCGTTCACCCGCCAGAAAGGATCTCCTCCACCCGACAACACCCTGCCCGATCCCTGGCTCCGGAAGACGTTCGTGCTCGAGAGTGTTCCCCGGCAGGCGTTCCTGTACGTGGCGTCGGTCGGCTATCACGAGGTCTATCTGAATGGGGAAGAAATTGGCGGCACGGCGCTCGAGCCTGCCGCCACGGACCATTCCCATCGCGCGCGCTATCTGACCTATGACCTGGGGCCTCACCTCCGGGCCGGCCGGAACACGCTGGGCCTCTGGCTCGGAGTCTCGTGGTCGATCTTTCCCCAGTATCAGATCGCTTCCCTGCCAGCCGCGCCGCGCGTCTCGGCCCAGGCCGACCTCGAGTGGGCGGACGGCCGGACGATCCGCTGGATCACCGACGGCACCTGGAAAACGCGCCCCAGCCCCAACACCCTGCTGGGCATCTGGGATTTCATGAATTTCGGGGGCGAGCTCCACGACGCCTCCCGCGAGCTTCCCGGCTGGTGCGATCCATCCGCCGATGACACCGGCTGGGAACCGGTTCGAGTGTTTCCGTCCAAACTCATCCTCTCGGCCCAGAAGGTCGAACCTAACCGCTGTGTCACCGAGATGCGTCCCGTCGGCATTGCGGAGCCCGCCCCCGGCGTCTATCGCATTGATATGGGCCGGAATTACGCGGGCTATTTCGAGATCGAACTCGAGGGAAAGCCCGGAGACCGAATCGACCTGGAGTTTTCCGAGCGTGCGGATCAGGCCATGACCCACCGGCTGCATAGCGCGTATATCCTGGGCCCTTCCGGCAAGGGCATTTTCAAGAACCGATTCAATTACGGCGTCGGTCGCTGGGTCCAGGTCCGCGGGCTCCGCGCCCCGCCCGAAGCGGCAGGCATCCGGGGCTGGCTGGTCCGGACCGATTACCCGCGTATCGGCCGCTTCTCCTGTTCGATCCCGCTGTTCAATCGCATCCATGAAACGGCGCTCTGGACATTCGAGAACCTGAGCCTGGGCGGCTACGTGGTCGACTGCCCCCAGCGCGAGCGGATGGGCTACGGCGGCGACGCCCATGCCACCATCGACACGGGGCTCACCCACTACGGATTGGGGGCGTTTTACACCAAATGGGCTGAAGACTGGCGCGACGTCCAGAAACCCGACGGCAACCTGCCCTATACGGCCCCGACGTATTGGGGCGGGGGCGGCCCCGGATGGAGCGGGTTCTGCGTCACTCTACCCTGGGAGATTTATCGGCGCTACGGAGACACGCGCATCCTCGATGAGAACTTCCCGACGATCCAGCGCTGGATGGCCTTTCTCGAGACCCAGTCCAAGAACGACCTGCTGGTCCGCTGGGGCGGCGAATGGGATTTCCTCGGCGATTGGCTTTGGCCGGGCGCCAAAGGCGTCAATGGCGACACCCGCGAAACGCTCTGCTTCAACAACTGCTACTGGATCTACAACCTCGACACCGCGGCGCGGATCGCGGATGTCCTCGGACGCACGGCCGATGCCAACGCATGGCGCCGCCGCGCCGATGCGGTCCGGGCGGCCGTCCATCGCGAGTTCTTCCATCCGGAGTCAGCCAGCTATGTGAATGGCTTCCCGGCCTATCTCGCAACCGCCCTGCTGGCCCAGGTTCCTCCGCCGGACCAGCGGGCGCGAGTCTGGGAGACGCTCGAACGCGAGATCCGGATCAACCGGAAAGGCCACATCCACGCCGGAATCACGGGCGGGGCCTTCCTTTTCAAGGCGCTCGAGGCTCACCAGCGCCACGATCTGATCCTGCCGATGGTCAGCGCCGAGGAGTATCCGGGCTGGGGCTACATGCTCCGCCAAGGCGCGACAACATTCTGGGAGTCGTGGGAAGGCACGCTGTCGCTTCTGCACAGCTCCTACCTCTATGTGGGCGCGTGGTTTCTCGAGGGATTGGCCGGCATCCAGCTCGATCCCGCCGTCCCGGCGTATGAGCAATTTGTCCTCCGGCCGGCCATCCTGTCCCATCCAAACCTGACATGGGCGGAGGGCGATTTCGAATCTCCCCACGGCCGGATCGCGAGCCGCTGGAGGCTGGAAGACGAGCGGCTGCGCTGGCAGGTCTCGGTGCCGCCCAACACCACTGCTTTGCTGGCCCTTCCCGGCGTGCCGGCGAGCCGAATTCTCGAGAAGGGCAAGCCGATCGCCCAGGCGGACGGCTTCCTGGAAAGCGGGCCCGAAGGCGTCCGAATTGGCTCCGGGGACTACGACCTGGCCGTCGATCCTTTTCCGATGCGGCGCTGAAAAATCCCCTTGCAGGGGACGGGCGTGATATTAGAGTGTCCCCCGCTTGGGTTGCCATCGGCCAACCGCACGGCAGGCGTGTTGCCCGATCCGAACCCACCCGCGGTATTGTGAAACTGTTTTCTGGCAGCTCCAATCGGCCTCTGGCCAAGGCAATCTGCGATTCGATCGGGATTCCCCTCGGCCGTTGCACCGTCAGCGCGTTCCCGGACGGCGAGACCTTCGTCAAGATCGAGGAGAACGTGCGCGGCCAGGACGTCTATGTCGTTCAGTCGACGTGTCCGCCGACGAACCATCACCTGATGGAGCTGTTCATCATGATGGACGCCCTGCGCCGGGCCAGCGCATCGCGGATTACGGCCGTGCTCCCCTTCTACGGCTATGCCCGGCAGGATCGGAAGGACCAGCCCCGGGTCCCCATCACCGCCAAACTTGTCGCCAACCTCCTGGTCGCCGCCGGCGCCAACCGGATTCTGACCATGGACCTGCATGCGCAGCAGATCCAGGGGTTTTTCGATATTCCGGTGGATCATCTCTACGCGGCCCCGGTCATTTACAAGTACATCAAGAAAAAGAAGCTAACCAACTTCGTGGTCGTGAGCCCGGATGTGGGCGGCCTCAAGATGGCCCACGCCTATTCCGAGACCCTCGAGGCCGGCCTGGCCATCGTCGCCAAACGCCGCCGCAGCGCCACCGAGATCGAGTCCATGACCGTCATCGGAGAAATCCGCGGCAAGAACGTCCTTTTGGTGGACGATCTCACGGAGACGGCTGGGACGCTGACCGCCGCGTCGAGCCTCCTGAAGCATAAGGGGGCTCGAAACATTTACGCCTGCGTCTCCCATTCAATCCTCAACGACCTGGGGATCGATCGGCTCCGAAAATCGAATATTGACGAACTCATAACGACTGATAGTGTTCCGCGTCCGGTCATCGACGGGGTGAATATCACCACCTTGACGGTGTCAGGTCTGTTGGGCGAGGCGATCCGGCGCATCCACAGCAATTCATCGGTGAATTCGCTGTTTGCCTTCAAAGGCGGGCGCACAAGTTGATTGACCGCTCCAGGGCCGGCGAGGCCGTTTAAATCATGAAATCCGTATCGTTAACCGCTTTTCCGCGGAGTCAGGTGCGACGCCGCGGTGTGAAACAGGTGCGCGCTCAGGGGCGCATTCCGGCCGTCATTTACGGGCGTCAGGCCCCGGCCCAATGCCTCGAGATCCTTGAATTGGATCTCAAGAGGATGATCCACCACTCCGTGACCGATAACATTCTGATCGACCTCGAGGTGAGCGGGGATGCGCGTCCGCGGCGGCTGGCGCTGCTGCAGGAGGCGCAACACCACCCGCTGAGCGGCAACATCCTCCACGTTGACCTCCACGAAGTCGCCGAAAACGAGAAGGTCATTGTCAGCGTGCCGGTGGAAGCGATCGGCGAATCGGTGGGGGTCAAGGCGGGTGGCATCCTCGAGCACATCATGTTCAAGGTCAAGGTGTGCGCTCTGCCCCGGGACCTGCCGGAGATCATCGAGGTCGGCGTCAGCCACCTGGATATCAACCAGTCGCTCCATCTGGGCGATATTCCGGCGCCCCCCAAGTGCGAGCTGGTGGGCGACAAGAAGCTTGTTGTCCTTTCGATCGCCGCGCCCGTCACCGAGGCCGAAGAAGCCGCTGCGGCCGCCGCGGAGGGCGAAGCCCCGGCCGAGCCGGAGGTCCTGCGCGAGAAGAAGGGCGAGGAGGAGGAAGGCGCCGAGGCTGCGGGCAAGGCGCCAGCCGCAGGCAAAGCGCCAGCCGCGGGCAAGGCGCCTGCCGCCGGCGCCAAAGGTGCGGCTCCGGCCGATGCCAAAGCTCCTGCCGCGGGCGCCAAAGGAGCCGAGAAAGCGCCTGCCAAAGGAGCCGAGAAGAAGAAATAGGACTGATGGGGCCCGGCGGGCGGGCGGCTCGCCTGGGAGGACCCGTCCATGGATCAGGGTTTTCTCATTGTGGGCCTAGGCAATCCTGGCCGGAAATACCGCGAGACTCGCCACAATGCTGGATTCATGGTGGTTGAAGAACTGGCTCGGCGCTGGCAGGTCGATTGGGCGCTGGACAGCGCATTTGAATCGCGTCTGGCCCGTGCCCGGCCGCCGGTGGGAACCGTTTGGCTCTGCCAACCGCAGACGTATATGAATCTGAGCGGCGACGCGGTTGGATCATTGACAGCCTATTACCGAGTGCCGTTAAATCGGTTGCTGGTCATTGTGGATGACGCCGATTTGCCGCTGGGCACGGTTCGCCTCCGTCCCCGGGGCAGCAGCGGCGGGCACCATGGGATCGAGTCGATCGAGGCCCGGCTTGGCAGCCAGGCCTTCGCGCGGCAACGGCTTGGCATTGGCAGGTCCGAACCCGGCGCGCGCGAAATCACGGCTCATGTGCTGAGCCGGTTCCATGCCGAGGAACAGCTGCTGTGGCGGCAGGTCCTCCAGCGCGCGGCGGACCAGGCCATCTCCTGGTGCCACGATGGCGCTCTGGAGGCGATGAACCGATTTAACGGATCCGTGAGTTCGAACGAACCAACTGGAACAAAGGACAATTAAGTGAAACGATACGAAGGCTTGTTCATCCTGAATACCGCTGCCCGCGAGGAAGGCATCAAGGATATTATCGACAAGATCTCCGCGGAAATCAACATGGTCGGCGGCCGGATCGAGACGGTCCAAAAAATGGACAAGCGGCCCTTTGCCCGTGTCATCCAGAAAAACTTTCCGGCTGGGTTCTACGTCAACATCATCTTCCAGACCCGCCCGGAAACCATGGTCCAGCTCCGGTCCCGCTTCGCCATGAGCGAGGATGTGTTCCGGGTTCTGTTTACGGATGCCCCCGCGCCCAAGGTCGAGGCTTGATGCTCCCTGATTATGGCCAGCTATAATAGAGTCATCCTCATCGGCAACCTCACTCGCGATCCCGAGCTGCGCTACACCCCGAAGGGCAGCCCTGTGTCGACGATCGGCATCGCGGTCAACCGCTCCTGGCGCGACGAGGCCAGCGGCACAACCCACGAGGAAACCACGTTCGTCGATGTCGACTGCTTCGGCCGGTCGGCGGAAAACATCAGCAAATACATGAAGAAAGGGCGGCCGATTCTCATCGAAGGCCGCCTGCGCCAGGATTCCTGGGAAGACAAACAGGGCCAGAAGCGCAGCAAGCTGGTCGTGGTTTGCGAGAATTTCCGGTTCATCGACTCCGGCAATCGGAACGCGCCCACCGAGGACGGCCCGCCGCCGCCAGCCCGCGCCGCGAATCCGCCCCCGCCCAATTCCAGCCGCGCGGCCGAGCCGACCCCGAATAGCGCCGCCCCCGAGACCCCGGCGGCTAACTCCCCCGGAGAGGAAGACGACGTCCCGTTCTGATCATTCGACCACGCTCATCCAGAAACCTCCACTTTCTCAACCCCGATTTCCTATTATGCCCAAGATCGATGTCATTCTGACGAAAAACATCACCGGCCTGGGTGCCGAGTCCGACCACGTCAAGGTCGCCGCCGGCTACGCCCGCAACTACCTGTATCCCTATCAACTGGCGATCCCCGTCTCCGCCGCCAACAAGAGGCGCCTGGAGGTCCTCCGACAGCGCCGCGGCGAACGCGAGGCGCATGAGCTCAATTCGATGCAGGAGCTCGCCCGCGCCTTGTCCAAGCTCACGCTGAAGGTCCTGGCGAAGACCGGCGATGACGGCAAGATGTACGGATCGGTCACCGGGGGCACGATCTCCGACGAGCTCAAGACCCAATACGAAATCACTCTCGACAAGCGCAAGATCCACCTCGAAAAGCCGATCCGAACCATCGGAGATCACGAGGTCGAAATGCGCCTTCACGCGGACGTCACCGCCACGCTCAAGGTCGTCGTGGAAAGCTCCAATCCACCCCCCGCTCCCGAACCGACGCCTGCGCCCCAGGAAGGCGACGATCGGCGCAAGGGCGACGGGCGGCGCGAACAAGGCCGCGGCGAGCGCCCCCGCGGATCCAGCCGGCGGCAAGCTCCGCCTCCGAACGCCTGAAACGCTGCTTTGCGAGATTTCGCGGGGCATCCATCGGCCGGAAAGCGCGCCTCCAGGGTAATCCGCCATCGGTAAATGGCAGAGGAAGTCGGATTACCTCCCGAGCGCCAACCCGACCGCGCCGGCCACGGCCATCGCCCCGCCCACCAGGGATCGCCGTGTGGGCCGCTCATGCTCGATCCAGGCGGCCAGCGGAATGACCAGCAGCGGCGTGATCGCCACGATCGAAAGCACCAGGCCCGTCGGCGTCGTCTTCAGCGCCCATTGATAGCAGGTCACCCCCAGGACCGGACCCGCCAGGCTGTTCCCCACAACCCATGCCCAGGCGCCCCCATGCCATCTTGAACCTCGTTCGCGACAGCGCCATCGCGCCACCCACCAGCCCAGGAACGCGACCAACAACCCGCCCAGAACACGCTGATAGGCTGCCGACATGCCGTCGACCGATTCCGACGCCGCGGCCGCCATGGCAAACGCCTTTCGGCTCATCACCGCGCCCATGCCTTGCCCGCCGGCGGCCATCACGGCGTAGAGGATTCCTGACACCCGATAACCGCTCCGGCCCAGATCCCTCACTGGCGTCAACGCAATCCCCACCCCCGCCAGGATCCACCCGCACCAGAATCCCTGGGCCAGGGTCAGGCCCGTCCCCAGCCAAATCCACTCCGTGATCGCCGCGATCGGCACCGCCATGCACTGCGCAATCAAAACCGTCAGCCTCGATCCCAGCCGCGGCAGCGCCTGAAAAAAGGCCAGGTCGCCCACCCCGAATCCCACCACACCGCTGAGCAGGAACACCGGCAGCCCCACACCGGTCAATCCCGCGCCGAACCCATGCGCCCAAATGGCCAGCAGCACGGCCGCCAACAGCAGGCGCGCCAGATTCGCCGTCGCGCCCCCCAGCATTCGGGCCGAGCGATGCGCGCACACGGCCGATACGGCGAACATGCAGGTTGTCAGGATTGCTGCCAGCATCCGAAACCGGATTACAGCCGCAACCCGGGGCCAACACAATCCCAATGCGGCGCCCACCGCGCCGTTCGGGCAGCGTCAGGCGGCGATCGCCGGGGAGGGGAACTGGCGCCGCTGGAGCCGGCGCCGGGCGCCATGGAATGCCAGCAGCCCGATCAGCCATTGGCATAATCCCATGACCGTCAGGTAGGCGGATTCGTCGTCAATGAACCGGCTGAGAGCCGATCCGTGCCAGTTGTAATACTCGATCACCCCGATCGCGATCAGGGTCAGCAGATAGGGCAGATAGCTGGCAATCAACGTCGCAAGCCAGGCCGTAAGAATCCGCCAGCCGCACAGCGCGAAATAGAGCCCCACCAGCACCACCGCGCCATAAGAGACTCCGACCGCGACCAGGACTTCGTACAAGTCGTTCGCCCAAGATCCGAACACCCCCCACCACGGGACGCAGACCGACGTGAAAACGATCAGCCCGGCGGCCGGCAGGTATTGGCGTGCGATGCCCCGCAATCGGCCGCCGAGAATCCGCCACTCATGGATCGGTGTGATCACCAGCAGCGCCAGCACGCCGCTGCGGATCTCCTGGCGAAAGCTCGATGCCGCCGTGAACGCCAGGCCGGGCACGAGCAAGATCGCGGCGGTCAGGACCGCCTCCGGAAGGTCGCTGATCCGCCATCCCTGGATCTCGAGCAGCGGCACCCCGAGCACGATCATGACCAAGGCCAGCCACCCGGCCGGCACCAGCCGCGCGCTCCAGGTGTATCCATGAAGCCAGGCGACCGGGTTACGCTCCAGCAAGCGCGTGCGCCGGCAGCGGAACCAGCTAGCCGCAAAACGAACGCCGCATAGAATCGAGCAGATCTGCTCCTGCCGCGCCGACGGCGGCCGCACGCGCCATCCGCGCCGCAGCGACCGCGCCGCGCATCCGATCGCCAGCCAGAGCACCCCAGCCGACATCGCCGTCATGATCGCCATGTGCGCCAGCCACTGTCCCACAAAGCCCGGCGGCGCTCGCGCCACAAACTCGCTCCATATCCCGCCGACATTGCTCAGGATGCAACAGCCGATGAGCGGAAATCCCCACCACGGGACTCGGCCCAGCACCATGCCCGGCATCACGCCCGGCATGAACCCCATGCAAAAATGGAATCCCAGCAAACCTGTGGCCAATGCGATCACCAACACCCAGGCCAGCAAGGCCGCCATGTGCGCGCGATGGATGCGTTCGGACCACGCCGATGCGACCAGTCCTGCCGACAAGGACCAAAGGATCGCGTTGAAATGGAATCCCACGGCCATCGCCGCCTGCCATGGCGCGACGCCGCCCATGAGCAGCGGCAGGAACATGATCGGTGCTGCCACAAGCCACAGGACGAGCACCCGCGCGAAGTGCGCGATGCACTTCCCGAGCACAATGGCCTCCGCCGTCAGCGGCGTCAGAAACAGCAGCCCCAGCGTCCGCTCGCGTTTCTCCCAGCTCAGGCAATCCGCCACCATCAAGTTGGCGCCCAACGCCAGCACGGCCAGCAGCAGCGAGTTCAGGTTGCCGAAAAGAAGGGCCCCGGATCGTGCCGGCTCGAACCACGCCTGGGCCGTCACGATCCAGAAGATGGCGATCAGCCCGCCGGCCGCAGCCACCCGCTGCCAGTAATTGCCAGCGCGCCGGGCCTCGGCCCGCATCTCGCGAACGACCACTGGCCACCAGGTCATGCGCCTCGCTATTGGGTCTCCCCCCGAGTCACCCGCAGGAATACTTCCTCGAGCCCCAGCTCCTCCTCTTCGAGCCCGACCAGCTTCAGCCCCCCCCGCACGAGGGTCTCGGCCACGCAGCCCGGATCGGCCTCGCGGTCCCGCAGCACCGCTCGGATCCGGCCGTCCTTCCACTCGGCGCCGGCGATTTCGGGGCGCGCCCGGAGCAGGTCCATCGCCCGC
>CAYWIM010000120.1:0-10069 GCA_964458325.1 uncultured Verrucomicrobiota bacterium | reverse complement strand
AAAAAATAAGGCTCAAATCAGCTTTTCCACCTCAAAACCTCATGGAACTTCCGTTTCAACGTCAGATCCGGCTTCTGGCCCAGCAGGGTCTGCATCTGACCCAGATGCGAGGCCAGAATCATCGGCTTGCGCCCCGAGTAATGGTGGCACGGGGCAATATCTCCGGCTTAAAACGATCTAATCAACTCGGATCCAGCGACTTGCTTCTGATCTCTTCCAGGAATTCCGGATTAGCTACAGACCGAATTCCTTCCGATTCGACTCGCACGAGACCCGCGCGGGCCGGTCAGGCACTTTTGTCTTCAGCATCGACTGTTCATCCGCCCCAGCGGTTAGCGGCAAGTCGATCTGTCCGCCCTCGGCGGCCGAGCGCTGCAACGCGAACATGATCTCCGCTCCCTGGCACGCCTGTTCAAGGTTGCAGGGATGCGGCTGCCGGTCGTCATCGAGCCAGACGGCCATGTCCTGGATGTAGGGGGGCATGTCGAGCTCGTAGTTCATGGCGCCCTCGCCGGACTGGAAGCCGCCGCCTCGGGTCACCGCCCGCCAGCCGCCGTTGGTCAGCACCTCGGCAAATCCCTCCGTCCCCTGGGCCCCCATCCGGCATTTGCCCCACCACTTGGCAACCTCGGGCTGGTCCGGCGCGCCGGCCCCGCACTCGTAGATGCCTCGCACCCCGTTGGCGAACTGGACAAATCCGGCGATGTAATCGGGCGACGGGTGGTTGTCGGCGAGCTTGATCTGGCCGGCGGCCTGCGCCATCGCCCACGTGGCCGGCGCGTTGTCGTTATACCAACGGGTGTAGTCGATCAGGTGCGACAGCATGTGGGTCATCCAGCCGGTCGCAGTTCCGTAAACGGTATGAACCCGGCCCAAGGCGCCGCTGGCAATGATCTCCTTCACCTTCCGGTAATGGACCCCGTAGCGATGCTGGTGGCTGACTACCGCCTTGGCGCCGGCCGACTGGATCAGGCGGCGCATCTCGAACAGCTCGGCGCTCGTCAGCGCCACGGGCTTCTCGAATGCGATGAGCTTCGCGCCCGCCTCGATGGCCGCCCGGATCATTGGCATCCGCAGGCCTGGCAAGGTGCAGAAACAGAATACATCCGGCCGCAGCTCGCGCGCCAGTGCCCCCGCGTCGGAGCCCGTCCGCGGATTCCCGAGCTTGGCGGCCGCCGCCTCGAGCCGCGCCGCGTCGATGTCGCACAGGCCAGTCACCCGGAACCGGGGATTGGCGTTGAAGGTGGCGGCATGATGCATGCCTCTCTTGCCCATTCCGACAACGAGAACGCTGTAGGTGGTCATAAGCTGTCTACCGGCAGCAGGGGCAGAGTGCGCCGCTCTGGGCTGGACCTTTGCCCGCCGGCGCTTGAGCCGCGTGCTGGGCATCCCATTTCTTCACCAGATCGATCACGTAATCCACTTCGTCCTCGCGCAGCTCGGGGAACATCGGGAGGCTGACGCAGCAGGCGGCGTTGGCCTCGGCATTGGCGAGGCTGCCGGCGATCCGGGCGCCCTTGCCCCACGGATAGCCCCCCTGCTTGTGGATCGCGATCGAGTAATGCGTCTTGGCATCCACCCCGTTCTTGACCAGGAAATCCACCAGCTCGTCCCGCCACTCGGGTCTCTTGGTCTCGATCACATAGAGATGGAAGATATGGCGGTAGCCGGGCAGCTCGACGGGCAGATCGATCGTCCGGCAAGCCTGCAGGCCGGCGGTATACCGAGCCGCCCAGCGGCGGCGCAGGTCGTTCCAGGCATCAATGTGCTTGAGCTTCGCGCTCAGAACCCCGGCATGCAGATCGTCCAGCCGGCTGTTGAACCCGTAGCTGTGGACGTTGCGGGCCGTCGATCCGTGGTTTCGCAGCCTGCGAATCGCCGCGTCCATTTTCGGGCAATTCGTCACCACCGCCCCGCCGTCGCCGAAGGTCCCGAGGTTCTTCTGGATGATGAAGCTGGTCGTGGCCGCATCGCTCAGATGGCCGATCTTGAAGCCGGGCCCGTGGGCGCCGATCGCCTGCGCGTTGTCCTCGATCAGGCGGAGGTTGTGCTTGTCGGCAATGCGCTTGATCGCCGGCATGTCCGCGCATTGGCCATAGAGATGAACCGGGATGATCGCCTTGGTCTTGGGCGTGATCGCCGCCTCGATCTGATCGGGGCAGATGCACTTCGTCTTCGGGCAGCAATCGACGAACACCGCCGTGGCCCCGGCAATCCAGATCGCCTCCGCCGTCGCGAAAAAGGTGTTCGCATGCGTGATGACCTCGTCCCCAGGTCCGATCCCGAGGGCCATCAGCGCCAGCCAGATCGCGTCCGTCCCGTTGCCAACCCCAATGGCGTGTTTCGTCCCGTGATAGGCGGCCAGCTCGGCCTCGAAACGCTTCAGCATCGGGCCCTGCACGTAGCTGCCGCTCCGCAGCACGGTCTGCATGTTGGCGTCAATTTCGGATCGGATATTGTCGTATTGGCGGACGTGGCCGTAGAATTCAACCTTCATAATTATTGGCTTTGGCAATGATTCGGGCGCTTCCCGGCCGGCACAAACACCGGGCATGCGCCCCGGGAAACGCGCTGCCGCCGATCATGCCCCGTCCCGCCGCCGCCGGGCAACCCTTTTTTCCTTTCGAGACCGCGCTGGCATGAGGGATCAAGACACGGAGCTGCCTTCTCGATCGTTCCTGCAACACGCGCGGATGCCCGAACCCAACCTTTCTGAGCTGGCGGCCACTCTCCCGGAGCCATACTATGAACCTGTCACCCTATCACCCAACACGCCTGCAACGCATGCCGATGCTCGGACTCGACCGTTCCCGAACTGATACTATGAACCTGTCACCCTGTGCTGACCCCCTATCCTTTCCCCGCGAGGCACGAGCGGAGGGGGGGGCAGGGGTGATCCAAACCGATTGACCTCCCCGACCCTCCCATTGGCCATGGAGGCGAGCACTATGAACCTGTCACCTTATATGCTGGCCTCTGCTGCCCTCGACTTTCTGATCCCTCGCAATTCGATGGCGGGGACTGGGCGAACCGGGTTAAATAGGCGGCCGGCGACAACGATGAACGAACGGCTGCCCATCTACGAGCTCGAGGCGGACTTGGTGGCGCGGCTGCCGATCGAGCGGCGGCTGATCGTGCAGGCGCCGACCGGCTCGGGCAAATCGACCCAGGTGCCCCAGATGCTGCTCGATCGCGGCCTGCTGGGGGATGGCATGGTGATCATCCTGCAGCCGCGCCGGCTGGCTGCCCGGCTGCTGGCGGCCCGCGTGGCGCACGAACGCAACAGCCAGCTCGGCGCTGCCGTCGGCTTCCAGATCCGGTTCGAGAACCAGTCTGGACCGGGCACCCGGATCAAATACGTCACCGAGGGCATCCTGCTCCGCCAGATGATCCAGGACCCGGATCTCAGCGGGGTCCGGGCATTGATCTTTGACGAGTTCCACGAGCGGCATTTGTATGGGGACATCACTTTGGCGCGCGCGCTGGACCTCCAGCAGGCCCGGCGGCCCGACCTGTTGATCCTGGTGATGTCGGCGACTCTGGACATGGACGTCCTGGAAACGTATCTGCGCCCGTGTGTCACCTTGTTTTCGAGCGGCCGGGTTCATCCGGTCGAGATCCAGTACCTGCCGCATCGGATCGGGGCGCAGGGGCCCCCGGTCTGGGAGCTGGCCGCCGACGGGTGGGCCCGGCAGGTCCAAGCTGGCCAGACCGGAGACACGCTGGTGTTCATGCCGGGCGGCTACGAGATCCAGCAGACCATCGAGGCCATCCGGCAGCGCCACGAATCGCGGGGCCACATCCTGCTGCCGCTGCATGGGGAGCTGCCGCCCCGGGATCAGGACGCAGCCGTCGCGCAGTATGACCAGCCCAAGGTCGTCGTTGCCACCAACGTCGCCGAGACCTCGCTGACCATCGACGGGATCCGGCTCGTGATCGACAGCGGGCTGGCCCGCATTCCGCGTTACGATCCTCACCGCGGGATCAACACGCTCTGGATCGAGCGGATCAGCCAGTCGGCGGCGGACCAGCGCGCCGGCCGCGCGGGAAGGACTGCCCCCGGACGATGCCTCCGCCTCTGGGCCGAGTCCGAACATTCGCAGCGTCCGGCCCGCGAAATTCCCGAGATCCGGCGGCTCGACCTGTCGGAGGTCGTCCTCACATTGAAGGCCGCCGGCATTGCCGACCTGCGCGCGTTCCGCTGGATCGAACCGCCTTCCGAGCAAGGGCTGCGCGATGCGGAGATCCTGCTGACGGATCTGGGCGCGCTGGATCCGGCTGGCTGCATCACGGACATCGGCCGGAAAATGCTGGCCTTCCCCGTGCACCCGCGCTACGCGCGCATGCTGCTGGCCGCGCGCGATTACCGGTGCGTTTATCAGGCGGCGTTGATCGCCGCGCTGACCCAGGGCCGCAACCTGCTGATCCACAAGCCGGGCCGAGAGGCGCTCGAACGGAGGCAGGAGCTGTGGGGCGACCAGGGAGCGTCGGATTTCTGGTGCTCGATGCGGGCGTGGAATTACGCCGCCAAGAACGGATTTCGCCTCGAGGCATGCCGGGCGGCGGGCGTCCATGCCCTGACCGCCCGCCAGGTCGGCCCGTTGCTCGAACATTTCCTGCGGATTGCCGAGCGGGAGGGGCTGCCGATCCAGCCCGTGCCGGTGCCCGACGAGGCGATCCAGAAATGTATTCTGGCGGGATTCTCCGACCGGGTGGCCCGGCGGCTCGATGAAGGCACGCTCCGATGCGAGCTAGTGCACGGCCGGCGCGGCGTGCTGGCGCGCGAAAGCGTCGTCCACGACAGCCCGCTGCTGGTGGCGGCCGAAATCCGCGAAATCGAGGGCGCCGGTCAATCCGCCCAAACGATCCTGTCGCTCGCGACAGCGATCGATCCGCGATGGCTCGCCGAGCTGTTCCCCGAAGATTTCACCACCGCGCCCCGCCTCTATTACGATGCCACCGCCCGCCGGGTGTGCGCCGAGGAACAGGTCCGATTCCGGGATCTGGCGCTATCGGTGCGCCGGATCGATCCGCCTTCCGAAGGCGCGGCGTCGCTGCTGGCCGGCGAAGTCCTGGCGGGGCGGCTGACGCTCAAGAATTGGGATCACTCGGTGGATCAATGGATCCTGCGGTTGAACCGGCTGGCGCAGTGGTGCCCGGAGCTGGGGTTGCCCCCGATCGCTGACACCGATCGCCGGCACCTGATCGAGCAGATCTGCCAGGGCGCAGCCTCGTACAAGGAAATCAAGGACCGCGAGGTCAAGTTCGTGGTCAAGTCGTGGCTGTCGCAAGCGCAGCAGGAGCTGCTCGACCGGCATGCTCCCGAGCGGCTGACGCTGTCCAACGGCCGCCAGCCCCGGCTCACATACGGGCCGGATGGCCCACCGCACATCGCGCTGCGGATCCAGGAGCTCTATGATGTCGATGCCACGCCGCGGATCGCCCGGAACCAGGTGCCAGTCCTGATCCACATCCTGGCGCCCAATATGCGGCCGGTTCAGATCACGCAGGACCTGGGCAGCTTCTGGCGCGAGCACTACCCGCGCGTCAAACAGGAGCTCCAGCGCAAATATCCAAAGCACCCATGGCGCTGAGTCGCGCCTGGCTATGGCTATGGTTCCAGCGCGCTCGCGTTGGCGGCGAGAATCCTCTGGATCCGGACCAGGCATTCATCGACGTGAGCCCGGGTGGTGGCATCGAGCCGCGCGCCGGATCTCTGCGCATTTTTGAGCCGGCCTTGAATCGAAACCAGGTGCGTTCGCGCCAGGCTGCGGGCGTCGGCCGGCGCCCCGCTCGCGCCGAGGAACACCACGTAGCTGTAATTGTCCGCCAGGCTGCTCGACCGGCCGCCCAGCACAAGCACGCTGAGACGGCGGAGATGCTCGCGCTGGAGATTCCGGCGAATCGTCGAGACCGCAAGGCGCTCCGATGACGAAACGGAATCGGGCTTGTATTCGGTCCAGATGCTGTCGGTGAGGCTTTGGAAGACCTCGTCGATACGCAACGGATGGGCGTCAGGATCGGATTGGAGCGCCTGGTTTTGGAGGCGGTTCAGGACTTCGGGATCGAAGCACTGGCTCAGGACGATTCGCTGGATCGCCAGGACCCGGCCGTACACGTCGTAATCGACGCTGTCGCCGCGGGTGAGGCTCTGGTTGCCCCAATGATACCAGCGCTCGGCGGCGAGCCGGCGCAGGATGCGCGGATTGAACTCGAAGGTGCTCGCATCGAAGATTTGAGTGGCGAGGAACTGGAGGGCTTCGCGCTGCCGGTCGCCGGAGATGGGCGTTACGGGGTCGCGGCTGGCCTCGCCCCCTTTGAAGTCGCGGCTGACCTCCTGGCCGCCGAGATAGCCGGCAGCCAGCCCGGCCGCGTTCGCATACTGGCTGAAGAGGATCGAGAAGGCGCGGCGCAGGCGGACCCATGACTCGCCATCGCGCACCACTTTTTCATCGAGGTTCTGAAGAAGGGCGCGGGCCATGGCGAGCCGCTCCCGGCCATACTGGAGCGGATCGCGGCCCAAATCATACGTGTTCACGAACGGATCGTTGTTCAGATACATGTCCTCGTCCGTGGCGTAGGCCAGGTCCGGCTCGGGCGAGCGCGCGGCGATCTTCTTCAGCTCCGGAATCTCGTCCCCTTCGAACGGCCGATACGCGTATTCGATGGCCCAGTAATCGTAAGGGCCGAGAACCGTGGTGGCGTAGTCGCCCTGCTTCTGGCCGGGCGGGGCGATATTGATCGGGTTGTAGTCCATGACGCTGGCGACCATGCCTTTGGTCCGGGTGATGGACGTGTCATTGACCTGGTCGAGCGGCAGCATGGCGCTGGCGCGGAAGTTATGGCGCAGGCCGAGCGAATGGCCGACCTCGTGCATGACGACCTCCTTGATCACCTGGCCGAGGAACTCCTCGGGGAGCTTCGGCTCGGCGGCGCCCGGGCTGGCCTGCGCCAGCGCGATCGCGGCCAGGCCCAGCTCGTACTGTTTGCTCGCCATGTAATGGCAGGCGGTCAAATGGCTCGGGCCAAGCCGTCGCGAGAGCAGCAGCCGCAAGGGATTCCCGTCAGCCGGCAGCAGGACCGGGAGGTTCCGAGGATTGTCATCGAGGCTCAACGACGAAGGCACGCCGATTCCGGGGAGCGGATAGGGAAGGCCGAAGCCCTTCTTCGCCGCCAGGATGGGGCTGATGACTTCCGCCATCGCCCACGGTGCCGCGTCATCCTGCGCATCCATCGCGTTGGGATAGGGCCGGCCGACCAGGAACGCATACTGGACCTTGAACGCCCGAATCCAGCTCGCGTCGAAGATCACATCGCCGTCGATCATCTCGCCTGTAATTGGATCGGCGCGAAGGCCGGACATGGCGAACGTCGAGCTGGTCGTGATCCAGCGGAACGTGCAGTAGTTGATGTCCTCCGGATCGAACTCGTCCCGATCGTTTTGCCAGCGTACGCCGATGGCGTCGCGAAACCCGATTTTCTCGAATGCCTTGTTCCACTCGAGGATGCCGTCCTGGACATAGGGGCGGTATTCGTGCGGAACAGTGTCCTCGACCCACCAGACAAGCTGTTTCTTGGGTGGAGAGACCTTCGCTTTCGGGTCCGCTTTCTCGATGCGCCAACGGTTGATCCGGCGGACAAACATGCTGTCGGGATCCGTCGAGCCGAAGTCCTTGGTCGCGCTCACGAACTGGCCGACGCGCGCGTCGGCCAGCCTCGGCTTGTAGCCCGGCTCCGGCAGTTTCGAGAGGCTGTAATGGATCACCAGGGTGATGCCGCGGGCGTCAGCGACGCCGTCCTCGCTCAAATCGATCGAGCCGGCCACGCCGCCGCGCCCGAAGGTCGCCTGGACCTGAAGCTCAATGTTGTTCGGGAACGCCTTGATCTTGAACCAAGTCGATCGGTTCCGATCGAACTGGCCGATCCGCAGATCGGCGAAGTCGGTCAGAAACACTTGCGAGAAATCGATCACCACCCCGCCGCTGGAGGCCAGGCTGACAATCGGCAGCGCCATCAGGACCGAGTCGGTATAGTTCTGTTTCACCGCCTTCTCGAGCGGCGTGCCCACGGGGGCCTGATAATGGATGTTGCGGCGGATGATCTGCACCTTGTCGCCATCCCGGTGGAACACGAGGATCCACTCGTTGCCAAAGTTCAGCGGCTGGCCGGCGGAGGCCATGCCGCGGGCGATCGTGATCGGCGCCAGGAATGGCTGGTCGAACTGATTGGATTTGAGTTCCGCGTACAGGATCTCGTTGGTGCGATAGAGGTTGAACAACCCCTCGAACTTCTGGGTGTCCTTCGTCACTTCGGCAAAGTCGCGGAACTTCGAAGGCGGCCGAGAGGCCGCGGGAGATCCCGCAGCCGGCACGGGCCCGGGTGCGGGCGTCTGGGCCTCAAGGCCGATGGAGAACGTTCCAAGGACCGCCCCGATGCCGCCCAACATCAGGATGCCAAAAGCGCCGCGGATACTGGTTTTCATAGTTCGTTTCCCGACTTGATCGTGCCATGGTATCAGACCGCACTCCAAACTCAAGTTCACGAAATGGGTCTCATGCAATTGACGCCGGAATTCGACGGCGTATGCTTGCGGCCTGATGAACAAGCACAATCTGAGATTCTCGCGCAGGGACTTTTTCTGGACCGCGGCCGGCCTGGCCGCCTCGACAGCCGTGCTGCGCTCCCAGGAACCGCCTGCGCAAGCCCCGCAGCCGGCCGGTTCCTCCGGCCGCCGATCGGTCGTCTCGGTATCCCACGGCTCGAGCCGGCGCGCCAACGTCTGCGAGGCCCTCGTGGCCATCGAAGACCAGATCCTGCCGGTCCTCAAGACCAAGAAGCATGTCGTCATCAAGCCGAACATGGTCAGCACCTCCAACCAGCTTGCCTCCACCC
Organism: uncultured Verrucomicrobiota bacterium; assembly: GCA_964458325.1. GTDB lineage: Bacteria > Verrucomicrobiota > Verrucomicrobiia > Limisphaerales > UBA1319 > JAGMXM01. The sequence continues at coordinate 1,177 of CAYWIM010000120.1, read as the reverse complement.
ACGTCGACGCCTTGCACGGCATCCTCGATTTCCTCGGCCCGCGGTTCCAGGGGCCCGTCGTCATTGCCGAGTCCTCCGCCGGATACACGACCGACGGATTCGATCGCTTCGGCTATGGGAAGATCGCCAGCGAGCATCGGCCGATCGACGTCCGCCTCGTCGATCTCAACGAGGAAGGCAAATACCTGACGCATCCGATTCTCAATGGCGATCTCCACATGGTACCGGTCCGGCTGGCGGCGCGGCTCTTGGATCCCGACGCTTACATCATCTGTTCCGCGATATTGAAAACCCACAACACCGTGGTTGCCACCCTCTCGATCAAGAACATGTGTCTGGGAGCGCCTTTGCACAGCGCGCGCGGCGAGAACCCGCGCTGGAACGACAAGCGCGTGTATCACGGTGGCGTTCGCCAGACGCACCTGGACATCGCCCTGACGGCCCAGCGGCTCCAGCCCTGCTGGGGAGCGGCCGTGCTCGATGGCTGGGAGGGGATGGAAGGCAACGGGCCGGGCAGCGGCACCGCTGTTCCCTCCCGAATCGCGATCGCTTCCACGGACTATGTCGCCGCCGACCGCGTGGGCCTCGAAGCCATGGGCATCCAGCCCGACTGGATCGGGTATCTGGGCTTTTGCGCCCAGGCCGGCCTGGGCCAGGGCGATCTGGCGAAAATCGATGTCCGCGGCGCCCGGATGCGCGACGTGTCTCGGAAATACCAGATGCATAAAGACATCGAGCGCGAGCTGCGCTGGATGGGGCCGATGAAGGAAATCCCCGAGAAGCTCGGTTAGCCCGACCTTCGCAACTGGGGTGTGTGTGTGGATGATGGCTGATGGAAGTATCTGGAAATCAAGCCGGCCTTCTCAAAGGTCTGCACCAAACCTCGGTGGTGACTGAGAGCGCCGGGTCGACTAACCGAAATTTCATGGATGCGGGTTAGGCGGGTGGGTAAGTCGTTGGTATGCAAGCCAACGATCCCAAAGGTCTCCACTACATTTCCGACTTCGTCTCGATCGGTTTTTCAGCTCTAGCCGGCTGCGGGCAGCGGATGCGCGGTGGTGGCTGGGGCGGCAGTTCCCAGCCCAGCTTCTCCAACATCAGCCGCTCTTCGGGCTCCGGTTGAATAGGGTGACAGGTTCATAGTTGACATCGGGATTGGGTTGGGGTAGAAGTGGTT
>CAYWIM010000119.1:0-10487 GCA_964458325.1 uncultured Verrucomicrobiota bacterium | reverse complement strand
CCAGCCTTTGTCCAGCGCGACAACTGCAGACGGACCTGCCTGACAGACTGGTCGCCCGCCAGCAAGATCGCCGATGAAAAGACCGCTTCGTCAGCAACCAGTTCCAGTAACGACTCCCATTTCATGGCGGCTATTTATCATTTATGAAGACTTGACACAACTTATGAACGCAATGCGGTCAGATCCATACAAATTGCTCATTAACCGCGGTAGGTGACAATTTCAAATGCACTGAGAATCCGGAGATCTTTTGCGTAGTTCGTGATGATCCGCCGCACGCCCGACCGATGGAACGTCGCCGCCAGCAAGGTGTCCAGCAGACGTTTCCGCCCGAGTTGATGTTGAACCATCCAGGAAAGAAAATCCGTCACTGTCTGGCCGTCAGGAAACACTCGCACAACCTCGGCTGCCTGCCACCACTGCTCCGCCCGGGCGATGGCATCGGTCATGGCCAGCGGCTGCGGCATCCGCTTCGGATCGGTCGAGATGTGGATGAACTCCACCAGCGTCTGCGGAGCCACCGCCAGGTCGTGGCCATCAGCCAGCAGCGCGCGCAGCAAAGCATCGGCCTGCCGGTGAAACGGATGATCTCGAATCTCCACCGCCACCAGGAAATCCGTGTCAACGCCGTGCGTCATCGAGCATATCCCCCAAAATGTCGTCTTGACTCGTGATGGGGCGGATGGGCCCGCCAACGCTGGCTGGATGCCGGTCGCGCAGCGAAGTCCGACGCTGCATGTGCTGTTGCCGGTAGAGCTCCATCGCCTCGCGGATCAGTTCAGAAGCTTTCCGGTCCGACTTTTTCGCGTGCTGTTGGAAGGCCTCATACACCGGCTCCGATACATTGATTGTGATCATTCTCATATTTATGCTGTAATGTATGTCCGTGGCCTCGTCAATACCTCACTCCAATCTCAACGATATGGACCTGATTCCACTGGCTTTGCCTCGACAAGGCGTTTGGGAGTGCACGCGCACCTCTACCGCGATGGCTTTCGCGCCAAGATCTGAGCCCGCCCGCTTTTGCCTGGCACGGCATCTGCTCTTGTCGAGAATGCGAAACCGCCAGTGATGCAGTCCGGCTGATGGCCAGGCGCGGAAAGGGTGATCGAGGGGACTATGAAAAGATTTCGGAGATGGCATGGGACCTGGATGCTGGTCATGGCGGTGTGGGGGCTGTCGGTGGCCGGGAACGGCCAGTGGTCGGATCGACGGGATGGGCGGGGGATGGACGAGCGAATGAGGCGGAGCCCGACGCGGGCTTATGGCCGGCTGTAGGCGCTGATGGCCAGTATCGGGCGATCGATGCGTGCCGGTATGACGAGGAGCTCCAGCACGAGCACGATCTCATCCTGTGCGAGGGGCATCGGGTCCTCTGGCGGTTTGGCGAGCAGTTGCGTCAGGAGGCAATCGATTATGTCCGGTGGAGCGCGGCGGGCGGGATCGTGGGAAGGACGGTCCGAACCGCGCTGAAAAGTGCTCGCCAGGTTGTCCGCCAAGGGCATAATGTCGCCAAGAGTGAAACCGGCATCGCCTATCGTGCCATTAATCCGGCATATGCCGAAACCACAGCCCAATCTGGACAGTTCTACCGTTCCGGGGCGGCTGGTCGTTTGGGCAACGACGGCATCTACGCCAACTCAACTGTCGAAGGTGCGATTGCGGAGTTTCAGTATCACAATCCGGGCGTGAATCCGGCCGTGTTTAGAGTCGAATATCCAGTCAGTCCGACGCTGCGCATCAGTCCGCCGTCGGGCTACTTCAATCAACCGTTGCCGTTCACGCAAGGCGCGAACATCTTGATCGCTCCTTCATTGCGCGCACATGGCACAGTCAACTTGCTCATCCGTGAAGGTGCAATTCCGGCAGGGAGGGTACAATGAAGCCGCGTCTGGTCAGGTGTTACCGAGGATTCGCGTCGCTGCCTGGCCGAGCCAACATCGAAGTGTTCTACACGCTACCGGAGATGTATCTCATCAGGCTGTTCACCTGCATCGAGTGTGGCGAGCTGTTCGTCATTGACTTCGAGAATCCTGTTTTCGCCGGAAAGACTGCCGAGCAGATTGCTGCGAATACAGTTTGCGCGAAGTGCGGCAAGCCACTCGCTGAAACCATCCGTGCTTATCCCGAGAGTTTTCGCGTTGACGATGGCCGCATTGGGCGGTTCGAGCCTGAACGCATCATCCCGCCAGACTCGGAAAGCTTGGTGAGGGAGTTCACGGAAATCAGTTGAAGGAAGTCCACGCCGTCTCATCCGCCATGGGCATAAAGCTGCAAATTCGGCCATGGCATGCGGCCTAAACGGGGTCCGTTAATGAGGTTGCGCTGTTTCCTTGACGCCGGGTTGGCGCTGTGGGCGAATCCGGGCACGGCTCGGCAGCTGCGCATTCAATATCCCGGAGCGATCTGCCGCGCCATGAATTGCGGTGGCCGGCAGGTAGCCATCTTCGAGGATAACCAGGACCGGCGCCGGTTCCTGGAGACGTTGACCGAGGCGTTCCGAAATCGGGAACACTTGGCGTTGGCTGCTCCAACGCAAGCCCGCCAACGGCGGCTCCTCATCGAACCAACGCCTGCTGAAACTATGACAATCTCATTGACTGACCCCTCAACGCACCCGCCCGAATCTCCATAAACTGAATCTGGGCAGAGCGCGCCGCCTGCGGCAAGGCGCCCAGGACGCCAGGCGAATGGCGTTAGCCTCCAGCACCCCAGCATGTCGCCCCGAATAACGCCCCTTTCTGCTACTTCCTGCCCGCCACCTGCTTCGCTGCGATGGCTTGCTCCTTCTTATCAGCAGTCGCCTTGGTTTTGACTTGCTTCTGTGCAGCCTTCTTGTGCACGGATTTCGGAGATTTGTCGCCCATAATCGCTTTACCTATATTCGATGGTTTACTTCCCGGCTAAGGGTCTGTGCAAAAATTACTTCCGATTTTGGCGGGAGCGCCGCCGGATCCGATGCGAGGCGCAAGGGTGTATCCCCTGTGATACTCGACCGACCGCGCGGGTATGCTCGATCGTCGCGCCTTCTCAGGCATGGGTCGGTATTCTGCGCAAGGTGGGGAAGATCTCCTCGGCTTGCCAGTGAGATCCAGGTAAAGTGCGTCGGGGCACAGATCGACCTCCCCAGGCCACTCCAGGGCTCCAGCCTCGCTAAGCCGCACCTTTTCGAAGGTGCCCGGTACGAGCCAAGAGGCGAAAACGCCCCGACCGGCGATCGAGGAGAGGTCGACCACCCCCGCGACGCCATCGTCGTACCGAAGGAAAAGCTTCAGTCCTTCTCGCGGTGAAATCTCGACGATCTTCATGCTGCAGAAAGTCTAGCACACGCTCCGAAATGAGTCGAGAGGTCTTGGCCTGATGGGAAGAACCTGGGATGCATGCGGCGGCATGCCGATTTCGTGCGGCAGGCCGGGGAACTTGAGCCAGGCGTTACAAGTAAAAGGGGTCAGTTAATGAGGTTGCGCTGTTTCCTTGACGCCGAGTTGGCGCTGTGGGCGAATCCGGGCACGGCGCGGCAGCTGCGCATTCAATATCCCGGAGCGATCTGTCGCGCCATGCATTGCGATGGCCGGCGGGAAGCCATCTTCGAGGATAACCAGGACCGGCGCCCGTTCCTGAAGACGTTGGCCGAGGCGTGCCGGAATCGTGAACACTTGGCTTTGCTGCTCCAACGCAAGCCCGCCAACGGCGGCTCCTCATCAAACCAACGCCTGCGGAGATTGTGACAATCTCATTGACTGACCCCTAAACAGCGGACACCGGGCGCAAGGAGGCCGACCCCTCGCCTCAAGCCTTGGCCTGGTCCAGGCTGCGCTGCTGGTAGCTCAGCGGGATCACCAGCACCGCGCACTCGGCCCCGCGCGCCACCTGCTCGACCACGTTCCCAAACAGCGCCTTCCGCAGCCGGCCGCGTCCCTGCCGCCCCAGGACGATCAGATCCACCGACTTCTCCCGGGCGAACTCGAGGATCTTGAGGTAGTCGCGCCCGACCCGGAACTCGACCTGGAACTCGACGCCCGTGGGCACCTGCGGGCGATACGCCTCGTTGACCCGGGCATCGAGCGCCTGGCGCGCCTGCTGGTCGACGTTGTCCACCTCGTAAATGTAGGTGCGCCAGAACTGCGCGTCGGTCTCCGGGATGACATGGAGCAGATAGAGCAGGCAGCCCGGACGGCGCACCGCAGCATCGACGGCAAAATGGAACGCAAAATCGGCGTTCGCCGAGAAGTCCGTGCAGCAGAGGATGCGCTGGTAGGTGCCCACTCGCGTTTCGCTGCTGTTCATATGCGTCTCGCGCTCCAGAGCGTTTTCTTCTTTCAATCCAGCAATCCCGGCAGGAACAGGACCAGGCCGGGAAACAGAATCATCAGGGATATCGCCACCGCCAGGGCCCACAGGAACGGCAGCGCCCCCTTGAACACTCCCTGCAGGGGCACGTCCCGCGCGATCCCGCTGACCACGTACACGTTCACCCCCACCGGCGGCGTGATCACTCCCATCTGCGTCACCACCACGATCATCACGCCAAACCAGATCGGATGGTAGCCCAGTTCGAGCACGACCGGATAGAAGATGGGCACGGTCAGAAAAACCAGCGCCAGCGCGTCCACGAAGCAGCCGGCCGCCAGGTAGAACAGCACCATCAAACCCATGATGCATGCCGCCGGGAGCGGCAGGCCCGCCAGCCATGCCGCCAGCTCCGCTGGCAACCGGCTCACCGCTAGAAAATGACCGAAGATGATCGCGCCCGCCACGATGACCATAACCATGCACGACGTCCGGACTGTCTCGAGCAGGGACTGGTGGAGCATCTTCCAGGTCAGCCGGCCCTTGACTCCGGCGATCGCCAGGCTGCCCGCGGCTCCGATCGCCGCCGCCTCGGTCGGCGTGAACACGCCCCAAAACATCCCGCCCATCACCAGCACGAACAACAGCACGGTGTCAGCCACTCCCCCCAACGACTGCCACTTGTCGCTCCAGGTCGTGGCGGGCCCCGCCGGCCCCAGCTCCGGATCCCGCCAGCACATCCAGTAGATCGTCAGACAAAACAGCACCGCGATCATCAGCCCCGGCACGATCCCCGAAATGAACAGCTTGCCAATGGATTGCTCGGTCAGGATCGCATAGACGATGAACACGATGCTGGGCGGGATCAGCATCGCGAGGCTGCCTCCCGCCGCCACGGTGCCGCAGCTAAACTCCGCCTGGTACCGATACCGCCGCATCTCCGGCAGCGCCACCGAGGCCATCGTCGCCGCCGTCGCCGGCCCGGATCCGCAGATCGCCCCGAACGCGGTGCACGCGCCCACGGTGGCCATCGCCAATCCGCCCGGCAGCGGCCCCAGCCAGTGATAGGCCGCCTGAAACAGGTTCCGGCTGATCCCGGCATGAAACGACACCTGGCCCATCAGCACGAACAGCGGGATCACGGTCAGGCTGTAGTTCGAGAAGGTGTCATACAGGTCGATGGTGATCAAGCTTAGCGCCGCGCCGGGCGTCACCACCAGCGCGAACCCGGCGAATCCCACGATCGCCATCGCAAACGCCACCGGAATGCTGCTGGCCAGCAGCACACACAGCAATAGGCACCCCACCAATCCCACCTGGAGCTCGGTCATGGCTTGATCATCTCCCGCCCCGGATTCCACAGATGATGCCATGTCACCAGCACCACCAGCGCGCATGCCACCGCCACGGGATACGCCACCCAGAACTCCGGCACCTTCAGCGTCGGCGTCACCTGTCCCTTGGCCTTGAGCATCTCCGCATAGCGCCACCCCTGCCACGTGAACGCCGAAAACAGGGCGATGATCAGCAAGCGAATCGCGGTGTCCAACACCCACCGGCCCCGACCCCCCAGCTTGTGAAACAGGAGTTCGACTGCCACGTGCCCCTTGACTGCCGTCGTGTAGGGCAGCGCGCACACCAGGGCCAACGTTCCCGCGATGTTCACCACGTCATAGGCGCCCCGCAACGGGAACCGGAACAGCCGCAGCACGACGTCCAGGCACGTGACACCGATCATGACCAGAACCGCAAATCCCGCCGCGACCGCCAGCGCGATCACCGATGCTTTCAGCCCCAGGTGATAGGCCCTCGATACTCGAGCCCATCCGCCCGCCGCCGCCATGCCATCGCTCATGGCTTGGCTGCTGGCTTGGGGGCCTCGGCCACCCGCGTCTGGATGTCTTTGAGAAACTCGTCGCCCGGCAATCCCTTGCCCTTGGCGGCGGCCAGATACTCGTCGATGACCGGCTTCACCTTCTCTTTCCATCGCGCCTGTTCGGCGGCCGGCAGCGTGATCGTCTCGTGCTTCAGCTCCCGGATGAAGGTCAATCCTTCCGCATCCGCCTGGTCCCAGGCCTCGCCATGCTTGGGCACCCACTCGGTGCTGACCGCGGTGAACACCTGCTGGATATCGGCCGGCAGCCGCTGCCAGGACGCCTTGTTCATCACGACAAACATCGCCGTCGTGTACCCCACGGCGGTGCTGTCCGTCACGTGCGTGATCACCTCGCCCTGTTTCCAGCCCTTGAGGGTTTCCATCGGGCACAACGTTCCCTCGACCACGCCCTTCTGCAGCGCCTCGTAGGTCTCGGGCTGGCTCATCGCCACCGCCAGCCCGCCCAGGCTCTCGATGATCTTGGTCGACAATCCGGTCGTCCGAACCTTGAGCCCCTTGAGATCATCGAGGGTCCGCACCGGCTTGCGCGTCGCCAGGATGCCGGGCCCGTGCGCGTGCACATACAGCACCTGCGCGTCCCCCACCTCCGCCGGCTTGTACTTTTGCGTGAGCTCATTGGCCACACGCGTCGCCACCGCCCCGCTCGGATAGCCCAGCGGCAGATCCAATCCCTCGAGCAAAGGAAACCGGCCCCGCGTATACGCAAAACAGCTCATCCCCAAATCCGATATGCCGTTGACCACGCCCTCGTAACATTGCGGCGCCTTGGTCAGAGCGCCACCCGGATGAATCGTGATCTGCACCCGGTTCTGAGTCCGCTTCTCGATCTCGCGGGCCCATTCATCCGCCAGCTTGCACTGGATGTGCGTGGGCGGGAAAAACACGCTGTAGGAGAGCTTGATGGCCGCTGGAGCAGCCGTCTGGCCTCCGGGCGCCGTGCCGGGACCGGATGTTTGCTCCTTGCAGCCCGTCAGCCCGACCGCCAGGCCGAAAGCCGCCAGTGTCGACCACATCGATGCTCGTCGGATTGTTGTCTTCATCGTCTGCCTCACAGGTTGTCCTGGGCGCCCGGAAAACATGATTCCCGAAAGGGGTGCGCCGCGTTCGGGCTCTTTGTAGCCCACTTCGCCCGGAAAATGCAACCGCCAATCCCTCGATTTCCGGATTGGCAGACCGGCGGTTCCCCGGAATAGTTGGGCCGTCATTCGATTATGGGCGATCCACGCAAACAGCAGTACGACGAAAGCCAGATCCAAACCCTGTCTTCGATCGAGCATATCCGCCTGCGCACGGGCATGTACATCGGCCGGATCGGGGATGGCTCCCATTACGAGGACGGCGCCTACATCCTCCTCAAGGAGATCATCGACAATGCCGTCGATGAATTCATCATGGGCTGCGGCAAGGAAATCCAGATCCAGATCGACGGCTCCTGCGTCACGGTCCGCGATTTCGGCCGCGGCATCCCCCTGGGCAAGGTCGTCGATTGCGTTTCCCGGATCAACACCGGCGCCAAATATAACGACGCCGTGTTCCAGTTCAGCGTCGGCCTCAACGGCGTTGGCACCAAGGCCGTCAACGCCCTCTCGCGCGAGTTTCTGGTCCGGAGCCACCGCGGCGGCCAATTCGTCGAAGCGGCCTTTCGCCAGGGCCGGCTCCGGCACGAAAAGCGCGGGGCCGATCCCGCCGAACCCGATGGCACCCTCATCCGGTTCGAGCCGGACCCGGAGGTCTTTCCGAAGTTCGAGTTCCGCCCCGAGCTGGTGGAGAGGCGCCTCCGGCATTACTCCTACCTCAACACCGGCCTGCGTCTGGTCTGCAACGGCAAGGCCTATCTTTCCCGGCTCGGCCTCCTGGATCTGGTGATGGAGGACCTCGCCACTGAGGGCGGCGACCCCCTCTATCCTCCCCTCCACTACACCTCGCGCACGCTCGAGTTCTGTTTCACCCACAGCCTCAGCCGCTCTGGCGAAACCTGCTTCTCGTTCGTCAATGGCCAGTTCACGGCCGACGGGGGCACCCACCTCAGCGCCTTCCGCGAAGGGCTCCTCAAGGCCGTCAACGAATACTCCCAAGGCAAGTTCGAAGGCGACGACGTCCGCGAAGGACTCGTCGGCGCTGTCGCCATCCGCCTCCGCGAGCCGGTGTTCGAGTCCCAAACCAAGAACAAGCTCGGCAACACCGAGATCCGCACCGACCTCGTCAGCCAGGTCCGCACCGAGCTCCTCCGCTTCCTCCATTCCCACCGCGACATCGCCGCCCAAATCGTCGCCCGCGTCGAGGATACCCGGCAGCTCCGCAAGGAGCTCCTCCAGGTCAAAAAGCTCGCCCGCGAGCGCGCCAAAGCCATCTCCCTCCGCATCCCCCAGCTCAAAGACTGCAAACAGCACTTCGACCCCAAACGCGACCGCGGCCGCGGCACCATGCTCTTCATCTGCGAAGGCCAGTCCGCCGCCGGCTCGATCACCAGCTGCCGCGACGTCGATTGCCAGGCCGTGTTCATCCTCAAGGGAAAACCCCTCAACGTCTGGGACCTCCCCCGGGACGTCATGTACAAAAACGACGAGCTCTATCACCTCATGCAGAGCCTCAACCTCGAATCCAGCATCGCCGGGCTCCGCTACGAAAAGGTCATCCTCGCCACCGACGCCGATGTCGATGGCCTCCACATCCGCAACCTGATGATCGCCTACTTCTTCCGGTTCTTCGACGCCCTCGTCCGCGAGGGCCATCTCTTTATCCTCGATACCCCCCTCTTCCGCGTCCGCAACAAGAACAAGACCATCTACTGCTACTCCGAAGCCGAACGCGAGCAAGCCATCCAGACCCTCGGCGGCTCGCCGGAGATCACCCGGTTCAAGGGCTTGGGCGAGATCTCGCCCGCCGAGTTCAAACAGTTCATCGGCCCCGACATGCGCCTCAGCCAGGTCGAGTTCGCCCCCAAGCCCGAGGCCGCCGGCATCCTCGGCTTCTACCTCGGTAAGAACACCCCCGAACGCAAAACCTATATCATGAGCCACCTCGTCGTCCCCGCCACGGATTGACCGGCGGCACGCTTCGTGAAAAGAGGTAGCGAACGCGCACGCCGGCTCGAGCGCAGAATCGCAGTCGTAGCCAGGAAAGGGTTGTCGGCCGGCCAGCCCGCCTCTACACTCGCGCCATTGCTCTGGATGCTGCCACGAACTCGACAATGCCCAGGATGAAAACCTCCATCAACCGCCGATCGTTTCTCCGCCTATCCACCGCCGTGCCAGCCGCTCTTGCCCTCGCTCCCGGGCTCGCCCGCGCGCAGGTCCGCAGCGTGCCCGAAGCGGACGAGCTCACTGACTATCAGATCGGCCCCCACATCTGGCTGCGCTGGAACAACACTCTCCTCACCAGCTACCGGGCCCACCCCACTCAGAAATATCCATACTTCTATCCGGTGGCCGGACCGGTGTCCGGACTGCCGCTCACCTCCGAGTCGTCGCTGCCTTGGCCGCATCACCGATCCCTCTTTCTCGGATGCGACCGGGTGAACGGCGGCAACTATTGGCAGGAGACCCTCGAACGCGGCCAGATCCTGTCGCGGGGGCCGCGTGTCGCCGAGGCCGCTAAGCGCGCCGCCGCGATTCTGGACGAGTGCGACTGGCGTCAGCCTGGCCAAGCCGTCCAAATGACCGACCGGCGCAGGTTCACCGTCACGATACGGGGGCCGCGGCTTTGGCTGCTCGACGCCGAGATCGATTGGCGGGCCGAGGTCGATGTCGCGATCCAGAAGAGCAACCATGCCATGTTCGCCCTTCGAGCGGCGTCTGACATCACCCCCTGGGGCGGCGGGCAGCTGATCTCCAGCGAGGGCAAGGCGGGCGAGAAGGACACCTTCGGCCAGCCCGCCAAGTGGTGCGCCTTCTTCGGCAAGCGCGTCCAGGCCGCCAACCAACCGGTCGAGGGCATCGCGCTCATGGATCATCCTCGAAATCCGTGGGCGCCGTGTCCGTGGTTCACGCGGGATTACGGTTTCATCTCCCCGATGCCGTTCAACTGGGTCACGGAGCCGTGGCGGCTGGCGGCCGGCAAATCCGTGCGGCTTCGCTACCGCTTGGCCATGTTCGCGGGCGATCCCGCCGGGGCCGGCCTCGATCAGCTCTACGGGGACTGGATCCGGGGCTGAACTCGCAGGCCAAGTTTGGTGTCCCGCGTTTACGCAGCAAGGTAGGGCGTGCGCTCCGTCGCGCGCCGGGCGGTCAGCTTGCAGCCGGCAATGCGGCGTCCACGGAGTGGCCGCCCTACCTTTCGGCTTTCGGCTTGCAAGGTAGGG
>CAYWIM010000118.1:0-10656 GCA_964458325.1 uncultured Verrucomicrobiota bacterium | reverse complement strand
GAACAAGATGCCAATAGCTCGATTGGTGAGCAGGGGATTAACCGTCCGGCGCGCGGCGGAGCGCGCGCCCTACCTTGCAAGCCGAAAGCCGACTGTTCGGAGCGCGGATTTCAATCCGCTTTGCTGGCTGCCAGTCTGAATCGCGCCCTTGAACCACCGGTGCTTTCTTTGCATCATGATGAAATGAAATCAGTTCGAGCGGAGATGGCGGCGGGGGTGCGACTGTTGGGGGTGTTGTGCGCATGTGCGGTGATCGATTGCGAAGCCGCTGCTGTTGCGGATGCGTCGGTGCAGCGGTCGGCCGCGGAAGTCGTAGCCAGCCTGAAGCTGCCGCCGGACTGGATCGAGTCCACACCCGTCGAGTGGGATTTGAACCGGCCATGGAAAGAGGCGCGGATCGAGATCCGGCGTTTGCTGGCGCTCGATGAATCGCAGGTCCGGCAGGGCGTGAAGCTGACATGGCTTTACGCTCGAAAGGGTGACATCGGGGACGGCCATGAGCTGCCGATGTACCTGTTCATGAGCGGCAACTACGGCTGGGCATTGCGCGAGTATCCGCCCTACCTCGAGCGCCAGCGGGGCCAGGGTTCCACGCATGCCTACCTCTGCTACGCATCCTGCCTGGCCCACTTCGGGGATTATGCAGCGGCTCAGGCGGCGCTCGAACAGGCATCCCGCGATCTGCCGCCCGCGCCGTGGCGTATCACCAACCAGGCCAACATCCACAATCAGCTCGGCGATCTCTACGGGCAGATGGGCCAGGCATCGCGAGCCCGCGAGCATTATCTCGAGGCCGCCCGGCTCTATGGGATCTCGGACCAGCCGTATGGCCGGCATCTCTTGCCGCGCAAGGCGGCCCAGGTGCATGCGAAGCTGCGCCTGATGACGATGGCATCTCTGGGCGCCGCGCGGCTCCGCGACGGCGCGTATTCCGGCCGGTCGATCGGCTATAGCGATCAGGGGGACATCCAGGTCCGAATCCGCGTCCTGGGCGGCCGGATCGCATCGATCGACGTCGATCATCAGGAAAAGATCGAGCTCGGCGCGACTCGGATCATCCCCGAGCGGATACTCGAGCGTCAGAGCCTTTCCGTGGACGGCGTGACCGGCGCCACGGTGACATGCCAGGGAATCATCGAGGCCACGTATCGCGCGCTCGCCATAGCCGGCTGGCAATGACCACGCAATCGGCGCGCGCCGCGCGGCGCATCCGGATCCGTCGCGGGATTCAAGTCCTGAGCCTGTCGCTGTTTGTCCTGCTGTTTTTCGGATTTGCATGGCCGTACACCGATCCGATTCATGCATCCGCCCAAGCCGCTCGAGAATGGCTGCCATTCGAGCTGTTTCTTTGGCTGGATCCATTGATCGGGGTTGCTGCCGCCCTGGCCGCCCGCGACCTGAATCCGGCCTTGCCGATTGCGGTTCTGGTATTGGCGGCGGGCGTGGTCCTGCCGCGGGCCTTTTGCGGCTACGTGTGCCCTCTGGGAACGCTGCAGGATGGCTTCGATGTTTGCATCGGACGGTGGATTCCGGGTAGGCGTCTGCGCGGGGCAGGCGGCTGGCGGCATCTGCGGTTCTATCTGCTGGCTGCGGTCCTGGCCGCTGCCGCTCTGGGGGTGATGCTGGCCGGCTGGGTTGCGCCGCTCTCGATATTGACTCGAGGACTCATGTTCTCGGCCGGGCGGGCGCAGGTGGGGGTGGTGAAGAGCTGGGAATTGGCGGGGCCGTTCACCGTGGCAGCCGGCGCCGCCGCAGCTCTGCTGCTGGCGATTCTGCTGCTGGGAATGGCGGCTCCGCGGTTCTGGTGCCGATACGCATGCCCGTCAGGCGCCCTGATCTCGCTGGCCTCCTTTTTCCGGCTCGAGCGGCGCCGCGTGCGCGATACCTGCCGCCAGTGCGGCCAGTGCGCCGCGCATTGCCCATTCGACGCCATCCGGCAAGATGCGGCCGCGCGGCTCCTCGATTGCGCCTGTTGCCAGGCCTGCGCGCGCGCTTGTCCCACCGGATCGATCGAATTCGGAATGTCCCGCCCCAAAACCGATCCCGATGGCCTCCAGGCATCGACAGCGGGATCTCCATCGTTTTCGAGGCGAGCCTGGGTCGTGTCGGTGGCGGGCGGCGCAGCATCCGCGGTCGCCATTCGAACAAGCGGAAGGCCAGCCGATCCGCCGCTCCGTCCGCCCGGCACCGTCCCCGAAGACCAGTTTCTGGCGTTATGCGTGCGCTGCGGCGAATGTTTCAAGGTCTGCCCGGGCTCGGTTCTGCAGCCGGCCGATCTGGCCGCGGGAATCGATTCCTGGTGGACGCCCGTGGTCACTCCGACCCAGGCCGGATGCCATCCAGACTGCAACTTCTGCACGCGGGTCTGCCCCACGGGCGCCATCCAACCGCTCACGCTCGAAGCCAAGCGCCGGTGGCAGCTGGGCGTGGCTCGTCTCGATGTCAGCCTCTGCCTGCCGCATCGGGGCGAACGCGAATGCCAGCTCTGCTACGACGAATGCCAGGCGGCGGGTTACCGGGCCATCGAGATGCGGCGCATCGAGCTCGATTTGGGCGACGTGCCCCCCGGTGCGATCGGGCCCGACGACCTCGAAGCCATGAGATCGATCCAGGCGCCTTTCGTTGTCGAAGATGCCTGCGTCGGATGCGGCCTGTGCGAATACCGCTGTCATGCGACCGTCTGCCGCCAGCAAGGCTGGCTCGACCGCCGCGCCATCGTCGTTGCTCCCGCTCGAGCGCCGGGGCTGTTGCCACCTTGATCCTTCCGTGGCGAGGTGCGCCGGGGACAACGGCCACGTGCAGGACAGGGCCGGATACTTGACATTGACATGCCCTTGATCGATGATATTCAAGGAATATGATCACAACCTTGACCGGCAAGAACCAAATCACCGTCCCAGCCGAAATCACCAAGAAGCTGGGCTTGGCGCCAGGGGCGCGGTTCGAGTGGGCGGTGGGCGATCGGCCGAATCGGATCACGATCACCATCAAGCCCACGCGCAAGCAGATGCTCGAACGCATCCGCGAGCTGGGGCGCAAGGCCCAACGTCCGGGCGTGGATGATGTTGCCGAGTTCGTTCAGTGGCGTGAAGAGGATGATCAAGCGCGGCGGGGCGCGCTTCAATGACACCTCCGTTCCTGCTCGATACCTCCGCGCTTTTCGCTCACTGCTTGGAAGAGCCAGGCTGTGAGACGGTCGAAAGCATCCTGGAACAATTCCCCGGCGAGGTTCGGATCAGCGTCATGACTTGGTTTGAGTTCCAGGTCAGGCTCGAGGAAGTCCATCCCGATGCCAAGGACCGACAGGAAATCCTTGCTTGCTATGCTGCGCTTCTGGACACGCCACTGCCTGTCACCAAGGAAATGGCGATCGCTGCCTGTGACCTCCGCCGCGGAACTGGCCGCCGGCTTCCCAATGCCGATGCCCTGATTGCCGCCACCGCAAAGGTGCAAGGGGCCACGCTCGTCCATCGCGATCCGCATTTCTCAGCGATCCCGGCCAAAACTCTCAAACAGATCGTCCTTCCGAACAAGAAGATGCCTGCCATCTCGGGGGATTGATACGACTCATCCGGCGAGACCGATCCTCCTGTTTTTTTATCGCACCCACCATTGTCGGCGCGGCGAGGTTGCGATTAAGATATAGTTCATGACGAAGGACACTTTTCTCTCGGCAGGGAGTCTCGCCTTGATCTTGGCCGGTCTTGTTGGGTCGTCGGGCGGCGCCGAGCCGGCGGTCCCGGTTTCCCAGGACGCTTCGAGGACGGAGCCAACAACTCTCGCGGCGAGCGGCATCGGCGGAGGGGTTCGCTTCCAGCATTTCACGATCCGCAATCCGCTTCCTGGGAGTTCGTGGGGCACGGGCGGTCTGCCGCTGGTGGACCTGGATGGCGATGGCGATCTCGATTGTGCATTATCGAGGCGGGACGTGCACGGCTTCTGGTGGTATGAGCGGCGGACGGACTCGACGTGGGTGCAGCATCTGGTCAGCGATTCGGCGAGCCTACCGCAGGCGCTGGGCGGCGCAGCGCTCGATGTGGATCAGGACGGCTGGGTCGACCTGGTGTTCAGCGGCGTGTGGTTCAAGAACCCGGGCACACTCCGGCAGCAGCCCGACGGCGAATGGAAGACCAACTCGTTCGGGGGCAGCGGCCACGACATCCTCGACGCCGACATCAGTGGCGATGGCCGTCCGGACATCGTCACGTTCGATGGGAACACCCTGCGCTGGTTCAATCCGGCTCTCGGGCTGGCGGCGGTCACTATCGCGCAGAATGTCGGGCATCACGGCGGCGTGACACCTCGGGGGGCGGGGGACATCGACGACGACGGCGATCTCGACCTGGTGCTGGCCGGCGATTGGTATGCCAATCCGGGCCATGGCGTCGGGACATGGGCTCGCCATTCGTGGCCGCATCTGGCCATCCCGAACGCCTCTTACGGCGCCAGCATCCGGAGCTGGGTGGTGGACCTGGACCGAGACGGGGACCAGGACATTGTCTACAGCGACTGCGACACGGGTTACGGCCACGTTTTCTGGGTGCGAAACGAAGGCGCCGGAGCCCGCTGGACACGATTTGCGCTTCCCGATCCGCCGACCTCGCCGGGGAGCGTTCCCGGCACCGGCTCGTTTCATTCGCTGGGCGTCGCGGATTTCGATCTCGATGGCGATCTCGATATCTTTGCGGGCGAGCAGGAGGATCCGGCCCCCATGGGCGGCGGCAAGCTGCCGATGAAACCCGCCGGGCTCAAGGAGCGCGGCGTTGTGTGGATCAACTCGGGCCCCGAACCGCTCGTCTTCACGCCGCAGGTGATTCACGAGAACAATCCGGGGTGGCATGACGCAGCCATCGGCGACGTGGATGGCGACGGCGACATCGACATCGTCAGCAAGATCTGGAACAAGGATGGCGCCACCTATCACGCGGATTATTGGCGGAACGACACGATCGTTCGTCTCGACAGCGGCGCCGATCTTGCGGGCTGGCGCAGCGCGGGAGGGCTTTGGCAGGTCGTCGACGGCGCCATTGTCGCCCAGCAGAACCCGCCTGGCAGCGGCAACGGCGGCCTTCTCCTCAGCGACCGATCCTTCGGCGATTTCGAAGCGACGTTCGAGGCGTGGCCGGATTGGGGTGTGGATACCGGCTTCTACACTCGAACCACCCCTGATGGCAAAGCCTACCAGGTCACGATCGACTATCAAATCGGCAATCCGATGGGCGGCATTTACCTCTCGGGCATCGGCAACACCGGCGCGTGGGATTTTACGCTGACGGGAACCAACTCGATCCAGGGCGCGCCGCAGTTCTTCAGCGCCGCCGAATGGCCGAGCATCTGGAATCCGGCCGGATGGAACACCTTCCGCGTCCAGGTGACGAACAATCCGCCACGCATCATCACCTGGATCAACGGAACTCGGATTCAGGATTATCAGGACACCCAGCTCCGGCTTCCGGCGACGGGGATGATCGCGCTGCAGGTGCATGAGGCGGCATCCGAGTGGCCCCAAGGCGCCGTCGCCCGCTTCCGGAACATCCGGATCAAGGATCTCAGCGGAAATCAGTCGACGCTCGACACCCAGCCGCCAACGGTCCCGACGAATCTCGAGGCGACCGCCGTGACGCCGAGCAGCATCTCGTTCCGATGGTCCGCTTCGGCCGACAACAATGGGGTTGCCGGCTACCGTGTGTATCGCAATGGCATCGAGGCCGGCACGTCGGTGTCTTCGAGCTTTACGGATGCCGGGCTGTCCGCGGGCGCCGCCTATGCCTACTCCGTGCGCGCCTACGATGCGGCGTCCAACTCATCGGGGCTGAGCGCGGTCCTGACGACGAACACGCTGACGGCTGGCGTTGGCGGCGCCGTGCCTACGCACGGGCTGGCGTTTTGGGTGAAAGCCGATGCCGGGATCACGCTCGATGGGTCCGGAGTCTCCGAATGGGCCGATCAATCCGGCTATGGCCGTCACGCTGTCCAGCCGGCGGCCGCCAGCCAGCCGGCTCTTGTGCCCAATGCCTTGAATGGCCAGCCGGCGCTCCGCTTCGATGGCCTCAACGACTCTCTCGAGTTCAACCTGCCGATCAACGGATCGACCGGGCTGACCATCGTGCTCGTTTCGGCGAATTCGATCGGCCGCGATCCGGGCGTCAACCAGGGCAATCATGCCGCGATCTTCTGGAATGAGACGGCGTCGTGGGGCTGGACATACCTCAGCCCGTTCCAAACCAGCGTTGTGATGCGATTCGGAACCACGCAAGCGGGCAACCTTTTCAAATACACCCGTCCATCTTCGATCGGCAACGCATTCAGCATCACGGCGGGCGTCCATGATGGCGCGACGGATTCGCTGTATGTGAATGGCCAGCTCGTCCTGAGCGCCGGGGGCAAGCTCGGGCCGATCGCCGCGACGGTCGATGCCCCCTGCCTGGGCTGCGGCGCATCGGGCACCTATTTCCCGGGCGACATCGCCGAGGTGCTGGTCTATGCGCGCGCGCTGTCGCCGCTCGAACGCATCGATGTCGAGAACTACCTGCGATCCCGTTTTTTTTTAGACCAGTTGCCCGCCATCCAGATCATTAGCCCCACCGATGATACCCGCTTCGCCGCCCCTGCCGACATCCCCATCACTCCTTGAGTCTGGTGGCGAACGATGCCTGGCAGGAATCGGCGCTCTCCTGGGCGAACAAGCCTCCATCCACCGATGTGCTGGCGACCTGGCTGCCAGAAGAGGGTGCCGCCATTCAGATCTCCGTCCCAGGCCCCGCCGAGGACGCCCTCTGGACGGACGGCCTGCTATCGCTGCGGCTGCATGCAACCCATGCGACCGCCGATGGCCTCGTCTATTACGGCGCCAGGGAAGGCGCTGCCGAAAACGCGCCCCGGCTGTCCGTCACATCCATCGGTCCCATGTTAAGCGCGGCTCGAAGCTTTTGGGTGGCTGTGAACACGCCCGCCCCGCCGTCCATGAGCGCAGCGGGCTTCGGCGACAACGGCCAGTTCCGGATGATGATCTCAGGTGATCCGGGAGTGGATTTCATCGTCGAGGCTTCGACGAACCTCGCCGACTGGACGGCGCTCGCGACCAACAGCCTGCCGGCGGTCTCCCACGAAATCGCGGATACCGCGGCCAGCAACCATCCCGCGCGCTTCTATCGAACACTCATGGCGAATTGATAGGATCTCCGACTGCCCGTCTTGAGGCGGGCCGAGGAATTCGCGCAGGATCGGCCCGTTGGCTGGCGCCGGTCGCGAAAGAGGAAATGCCACAGCTTATCCATGCACAGACCCTTATCCCGAGGTTGACATCCGCGTGCCCGGCTGACGTACTGGATGCCAGTCACGGCATGAAAACAGGATGCAACTTCATTTCGGGGGTCTGGCAGCCAGCCATTTCTCGAGCGACTTATGTCACTCGAAACCCGGCGGATCTCCGCCAGGAAATCGGAGAATACCCGCGCAGCGGTGAAGCCGACGCACAGGCGGCGATCGCGGCTGCCTCCGAGGCATTCCCGGGCTGGCGCGACCTGACCGCCGTCGCTCGAGGGCGATTCTTGAGCCAGGCATCGAACATCCTGGCGCAGCGCAAGCAGGCTGTCGCGGAGGCCATCACGCTCGAGGAAGGCAAAACCCTGGCCGAAAGCCTCGGCGAGGTCCAGCGCGCCATTGACATCTTCCGGTTCTTTGGCGGTTTGAGCTACACGCTGGGCGGCCAGACGATCCCGCACGACCTCCCGCAAAACCTGCTCTACACCATCCGCCAGCCGCTGGGGGTGGCCGGCCTCATCACGCCGTGGAACTTCCCGATCGCCATCCCCGCCTGGAAGATGGCGCCCGCTCTGGTCTGCGGCAACAGCGTGGTGATCAAGCCGGCGTCGTCCGTGCCGGGCCCCGTGATCGAGCTGGCCCGGTGCCTCGAGGAGGCGGGCCTGCCCCGCGGCGTCCTCAACGTGGTGATCGGCGACGGTCGATCGGCTGGCGGCGCTCTCGTCCGCCATTCGGCGGTCCAGGCGCTTTCGTTTACCGGCTCCTACGATGTCGGCCGCCAGATCCACCTCGATCTGGCGCCGCGCATGGCTCGATCCCAGCTCGAGATGGGCAGCAAGAATCCAACGATCGTGCTGGCGGATGCCGACCTGGACTTGGCTGCGGACCTTGCGGCTCGGGCGGGGTTCGGGCTGACCGGGCAGGCCTGCACCGCCACGAGCCGCGTGATCGTCGAGCGCGCTGTCCTCGAACCGTTCACCGAGAGGCTGGTCGCCCGAGCCCGGGCTTTGAAGGTTGGGCCGGGCATCGAGCCGGGTGTCCAGATGGGACCCGCGGCCAGCCCCGCCCAGCTCGCCAGCGATCTGAGTCATGTCGAGGATGCCTTGGCCCAGGGCGCCAGACTCCTGCAAGGCGGCCAGCGGCTTGACCAGGACCCTCTCCAGCACGGCTGTTTCATGGCGCCGACCGTGCTCGGCGATGTGACGCCGGCGCAGCGCATCGCTCGGGAGGAAGTGTTCGGTCCGGTGATCGCGGTCATCGCGGCAGGCGATTTCGACGAGGCGCTGGCCATCGCCAACGGCGTGGACACGGGATTGTCCGCGTCCATTGTCACGCGCAACCTTCGAAAGGCCATGCTGTATGCCGAGCGGATCGAGGCCGGCGTGGTCAAGATCAACCAGATCTCGACCGGTCTTGCCCTGCAGGCGCCGTTCGGGGGCGTCAAGCAATCGAGCACCGACACGTTCCGCGAGCAGGGCCAGGGCGCGATCGAGTTCTACAGCCGGCTGAAGACCGTCTATCTGGATTATTCGGTCCCGGAGGGCCGTTAATGATCGCGCGATTCTGCCGATTCACCACTGCCGCCGACCCCCGGGTTCGGGTCGGATGGTATTGCGATGAAGGGCGGCTGGCCGACCTGGGAAGCGTGGGGGCCTCGACGCTCGATGCCTGGCTCGAGGATCCCGATTGGGCGGCTCGGCTCGGCAAGTTCATGCCCGGCAAGCCGGTTCTCGAGCCCCGGCTGATCGCCCCCGTCGATCGGCAGGAGGTGTGGGCGGCGGGCGTCACTTATGCCCGAAGCCGCACCGCGCGCATGGCCGAGTCCGCCACCAGCGCCACCGCATACGACCGCGTTTACGCCGCGCCCCGCCCGGAGCTGTTTTTCAAGGCGCTCCCTGAAAAGGTCGTCGGTCCCGGGGACGCCATCGCCATCCGCGCCGATTCGAAGTGGTCGGTGCCCGAGCCCGAGCTGGCCCTCGTCATCGCGCCGGACCGCCGGATCGTGGGATGCACGCTCGGCAACGACGTCAGCGCGCGCGACATCGAGGGCGAGAACCTGCTCTACCTTCCTCAGGCCAAAATCTACGATCGCTCGTGCGCGCTGGGTCCGGCCGTTCTTGCCGGCGCCGCCGAATCCGAGGTCCGCAGCTGGATCATCCGGCTCGAGATCCACCGCCAGGGCCGCCTCGTTTTCGCGGGGGAAACGCCCCTGAGCCGGATGACTCGATCCTTCGAGGATCTGGTGAGCTGGCTGTTCCGGTGCCAGCGGTTTCCCCAGGGCGCGATCCTGTTGACCGGCACCGGCATCGTCCCGCCAGACGATTTCAGCCTCGAATCCGGCGACCGGGTTCGGATCGAATGCCCCCCGATCGGGATTCTCGAAAACCCGGTCGAGATCGCTCCTCTCGACGGCCCGATCTGACTATTTCGCGTACCAATCTCGGATCCGGACCTCGATCTCCTTTTCGCCATCGAGCAGCTGGCGGAAGCGTTCGAGATTGGTGCCCCGGCAGTGATACGGATAGACGATTCGCGGCCGGAATGCCCGGACGGCGCGGGCGGCCTGCTCGACGTCCATGGTGTACGGCAGGTTCATGCACACCACCGCCACGTCGATCCCCTCGAGCGCGCGCATTTCCGGCACATCTTCGGTGTCGCCGCTCAGGTAGATCTTCTTGCCGCCCAGAGTCAGGACATACCCGTTGCCGCGGCCTCGAGGGTGGAATTGGGTGCGGGCGGGATCGAGGTTGTAGGCGGCGACCGCCTGGATGGCAATGCCTCCGACTTCGGCTTTGGCGCCGTTGGTGAGCACTACAGTCCTTTCGCGCCATTGGGAGGGCAATTGTTCGGCCACCGCCGGCGGCGCCACCAGCCGCGTTTTCGGTTGAATGACCGACGACAGGGTTTTCGCATCGAGGTGATCGCCGTGGATATGGGTCAGCAAAATCAGACTCGGCCGCGGCAAACCCGCGAAACGGGACTCGCCCCCCACCGGATCGATATAGATGACGGTATCGTTCCAACCGAGCGCCATGGTCGCGTGCTGGATGGGGCGCAGGACAATGTCGCCGGCTTGCGTCGGGATTCGGTCGCCCTCGAGCGCGGGAGCATCGGGTCCGGCCGCGTCAACGATCCAGGCCAGGCTAAGCATGATCCCCAGGAATATCAAAGTCAGTTTCATGCCATCATCCTACCATCACCCGCGGATGCTGTCAGCTATCCGCCTCGTTAACTCGGCCCTCCCCCCGCTCGTCCCTCGCGGGGGGAGGGAAACCAGAGCGGGCTTGCGAGAGACAAGGCAGCGGCGGCGTGCCGGGTAGCCAAGTAACACACTCAGGAATCGGTTTCAGAGGACGTGCTGGGCAGCCGCTTCCACACGGCATGCCGAGTCAC
>CAYWIM010000117.1:0-10666 GCA_964458325.1 uncultured Verrucomicrobiota bacterium | reverse complement strand
GCTCACAGACCGCGCGGGTATGCTCGCTCGTCGCGCCTTGCCAGCCCGCCCAATGCCCTACAGCAAAATCGGAATTCATTTTTGCACAAACCCTAACAAGGCGGGCCTTGCAGGCCCTCCGCTTGCACATTGGCTGCCACGGATGCGTATCGCGCGATGGGTTACGGCCGGGCGGCCTTCTTACGGGTGGCTTTCAGCGTCTTCTTCATCCACTCGACGCTGGCCATTGTGTTCTCGTCGGAACCATGGCATTCGATGGACACTGCGCCATCCCAGCCGGTGGCCTGCAGGTACTCGAGGCAGCGCCGGATATTGTCGGCATTGACGCCGCCCCCCACGGGCACGACGCTGCTGCCGATGCCGGTCTCCTCGCCGCGAACCGCGGCGGCCAGATCGGCGCTCACGTCCTTGATATGGCAATGCGTCACGTAGGGACGCATGGCCTGCAAGTAGACCAGGGGATCATGGCCGGCGATGAAGGTGTTGCCGGTGTCGAAGTTGCACCGCAGCCACTCCGACTCGAAATGCTGGAACAGCTTCTGCATGAATCCGATGTCGTTCGTGTAGGGCCCGTGGGGCTCGACGTTGACAATGACCTTGTAGTCTTCGGCCCAGGACAGGCATTGGCGATAGTTGTCGCACGTGACGCGGAACACCTCCTTGCGCGTCAGGCCGGGCGTCTCGAACGCGCCGTCCACGGTGTCCACCATCGGGCAGCCCAGCTCGGCCGCGAATCGGATGGACTGCTGCACATAGGCCACCCCGAACGCCGATCCGTTCGGCCCCATCATCGGGTAGGAGCCGTCGATCTGGGACACCCGCAGCCCCAGCTCGTCCAGAAATCGCCGGAGAGCGCGCGGATTCGATTCGAGCGAGACCGCCGGATCGTATCCCAACGCGGCCACGAAATACTGCCCGTGAATCACGCAAAACTCGATGTGCCGCAGCCCGAAGGCTGCGACCTTGTGGCAGGCCGCCTCGAAGCTCGTGCTCAGCGGCCGCCAATTGTCCGTGTGGAGTCCAATTTGAATCATGGTGCGTTTTCTTTCTGGTCTATTCCGCCTGCAGCGCCTTTGCTGCAGCCGCCAGCTCCCGCTGCTGCGCGGGGCTGATCCGGGGATACTTTAAATCCAGCGATCCCAACGCGTCGATGACGGCGGCCGCCACGACGATCCGCGTATACCACTTGTGGTTGGCCGGCACCACATACCAGGGCGCCTCCTCCGTCGCCGTGTGCCGGATCATCTCCTCATACGCCGCCATGTACTCCTTCCAGTGGCCGCGCTCCCGGACATCGGCCGCCGAGAACTTCCAGTTCTTAGCCGGATCCTCGATGCGCTCGAGAAACCGCTTCTTCTGCTCCTGGCGCGACACGTGCAGGAAAAACTTTCGCACGACCACTCCGTTGCGGCTCAGGTAGCGCTCGAAGGCGCGGATGTCCTGGAACCGCTGCTTCCAGATATCGCGGGTGATCAGGGCTGGCGGCAGCTTCTCCCGGGCCAGGATTTCCGGGTGCACCCGGACGACGAGGACCTCCTCGTAATAGGAGCGATTGAAGATGCCGATCCGGCCCCGCTCGGGCAGATGCCGGATGCAGCGCCAGAGGTAGTCGTGATCCAGCTCCTCGTCGGATGGCGCCTTGAACGAGGCCACCTGGCAGCCCTGAGGATTGACGCCCGACATCACATGCTTGATGGCGCTGTCCTTGCCGGCCGCATCCATCGCCTGAAAGATCAGGAGCACCGCCCGCCGGTCCTGGGCATACAGCATGTCCTGCATCGTCACCATCGCATCGATTCCCATCTTCAGCGCTTCCTGGGCTCGCGGTTTGTCGTCCGCCCCGAACCCCCCGGTATCCCCCGGATCCACGTCTTTCAATCGGAACCGGTCGCCGTCCCTCACGCAATGGGGCCGCGCCAGCTGACCGGCAGCTTTGAGGATCTTCTCGAGTTTCATGATCTCTCAATCGAATTGCCGCACCCGCTGTTATCGCAAGATCTCAGGGCGCATCCACCCGGCGCGAGTCGGAAATGCGGGCTTGCGCCCAGCCGCCGAGATCGCGCACGAACCGCTAGTCCGAGCGCAGTCCAAACGACACCGGCAGTTGCATCAGAACCGATCCAGCCTCGCGGAGGGTCGTTGCGGCCGCGTTCAATCCGCTCAGCACACCCACGTCGTCCGTCTCGAGCTCCGCCTCGCGCGCCCGATCGAGGCATGCCGCGATTTCGTTGTCATTCAATCCCAGGTTCTGAAAGATACTTCGTTCCTCGGCGGTGTACCCCTCGGTTCGGAGCCGATCGATGACTTCCTGGTACTCCTGCGGGTTCACCCAGATCTCCTCGACGCCTTCCTGATCGAGAAGGCTCACCCAGCTCTCGATGGCGTCCGCCGTGTCCCACA
Organism: uncultured Verrucomicrobiota bacterium; assembly: GCA_964458325.1. Classification (GTDB taxonomy): domain Bacteria; phylum Verrucomicrobiota; class Verrucomicrobiia; order Limisphaerales; family UBA1319; genus JAGMXM01. The sequence continues at coordinate 8,266 of CAYWIM010000117.1, read as the reverse complement.
TGCATGCCCCTGCCCGGCGCTCATGGTGCACCGCATACGCGCCTTGCCGCAGATACCAGTATTCATTGCCGGCGCGATAAGCCCCTTCCTGGCGTTGGATGGCCACCACCGCGGCATGAAGATGCGCCGCCAGCCGCAGCATGCGGTCCTGGAGCAATTGGGCCGCCGCCAGCCGCTGCGCGCTGATGCCCGCCCCGGCCTCGAGCGGGCCCGGCGCCCAAACCTGCTCGATGGTGGGGACATCGTAATCCGCTCGCGCAAGCGTCCCACCCGCCGCCGCTGGCATGGGCCGGAACGGACGCGGCGGGTCTCCCCCGGCATCTCGAATTGTCTCCCCCGCATATTTGTAGAGCTGCATGTTGATGTCGATGAGCTTCTCGATCACCTTTTGCGGAATGGCAAGAAAACTGGGCATCTTCGCCACCTTGAATGTGGTCGATACGATGGTGTTGTTCCTTTTGTAGCCGCCGAAGTGCGCGTTCCACCAGTTCTGCACCGCCTGGGTCACACGCCCGGATAGGCCAATGTTCTGACTGCTGGAGTTGGCCGGTTGAGCCGCATACTGTCGCGTGCTAAAGATAAAATCCATCAGCCGGAAGACCGTGCGATCCAGGATATCAGGCTTGGGCGGCGCCCCAGCGGCAGCCACCGTCGGCCGCCCAATGATCGAGCCGCTTGCTGCGCCCGATGCGCCCGCCGCGGTCTGCCCCCGGCAGAATGCCGCCCACTCCGAAATCCATGCCCGATACGCCAAGCCCAGCCGATCCGCCAGATAGGGGTATTCGGGATCTTCCTCCGGAATCGGGGCTGTCAGCGCCAGCCGCAAGCCCTCACAATAGCTGGCCAGATTCATCAGACGCGCCGCGCTCGACGCCGGCCCCGGCGGCCGGCCCGGATGCACCCTTGTCAGCTCGGCATCCAGCCGCTCGAGCTCGGTCTTTTCCTGCAGCGCCCATGCATAGCGATTGGTCGCATCCGCAAACCGCCCCTGGTTCTCCGTCGTCCCACCCCCCTGAATCGGGCCTGCCAGCGTCCAGCCGATCCCCGAATACAACGCCGTCAGCAGCTGGCGAGGATCGGTTTCATCCCGGGGACCGACGATTGCGATCTGACCAAACGCATAGCCCTTGAGGCCGGATTCACCGGCCATCTCGAGCGGCGGCACACTGTCATCGTAGGTCGTCCGGATCTCGGCCCCTTCGAGATCGGCGATCCGTGTGATGCGGCCCCAAGCATCGGTTTCCACGGTGATCGTCTCCGGAACGCAAACCTGGACCAGCGTATCGGTGTAGCCGCCCACCAGATAACGAATCATGAATCCGCCAGGAGGCTCGCCCTCGGCGGGGATCCAGCCCCAGCGCCCATAAGGAATGAACCGCGACGGCTCTGTCGGCGCCGCGGGCGGCGCGGCCGCAAACGCCATCGTCTGGATGTCTTCGTACGACAGCTCCAATGATTGCGCCAATGCCTGCTCGGCCGCATCGTCCCATCCCAACGACTGGCGCACTTCAAGCGGAAGATTCTCATAGGGCGCTCCCCAGGCGCGGATGAAGCGCCGTGTGTAAGCTTCCTGCAGCCGAACCTTCAATTCCGCCGCTGCATCCAGGCGCAGCAGATCGTCGGACGACAGCAGCTCAGCCGCCAGCGACTGCAGCGGATCGGGCATGCCGCTCAACGGCGTCCGCAACAAGATCGCCCAAAAAAGGATCTGCGCCGATTCCTGATCGATCGACGGATCGAGCGTCACCCCGCGGATCACCTTGCCCACGATATCCGCGCGCGGACCGTTCATCACCTCGGCAATATATCCATCCCCCTCGCGAGGCGTCGGCGTGCCCATTTTGAGGCAATAGCTCTCGAGCTCGACCTCCCACAGCCCCGGCGCCAGCACAAAACCGCCCTCCAAGGTTCGCGGCGCCGCAATCAGCGGAGACCATCGCGCTGGGTTGAACCGGTCCAGAAATGGCACGTCCGGACATTGATCTCCGGGCGTGCCCATCAGCGGCAGGTCGCCGGCCAGACTCACGGCGTAGTCCAGCATCAGCTGGTCCGGATCGGGATCCCGTCGCAACTGGAAAAACCGGATGCCGGCTTCCTTGAGCAACGCGACCTGGCGAATACCCCCGGCCGTCTCCTCCGCCGCCATCACCGGCATCCAGATCACCGGTGATCGCAAGCTCGGGACTTCCTCTAAATAAAACGGCTCCGAGCTATCCGGCCAGAATAGAACATCGACGTCCGGACTCGTAGCATCGAGGCTCAGCCGCAGCCCCTCCGGTTCGGCGCCTCGCGCCGCTATGGAGCCCGCGGCTCCAAACAACGCGATGCATAACGCAATATTCCAGTATGAGAAACGGTTCTCCCTGCAATTCGTCGTGTTCATGGGCTTATGGTGCTTGGTCCATACTGCAACGCCAGGAACCGTTCAAGACAAATCAATACCCATGACTCCGCGAGCCGTGCCGGGTAGCCGCCGAGGTAACGAGGCGGATCTCGCCTTGGGCCGATGGCGTCCGCCTCGGCACGTCGGCGGCTACGGTTCTGGAGAGCCCTCGATTAGTCCACGGACTTGGCGCGGTAGAACTGCTGGCCGACCGCGGGAATCGAGAACACGTTGGTCTGCGCCGTCTGGTTGGTGGCGATCGCGGACCATGTGATGCTGTTGCCCATGCTCGAGGTCGCCTCGAGAATCCCCGTGTAGTAGACATCCACCTCGGCGCCGCGCGATAGCACGGAGAGATGCGGACGGAGAGGCGGCTCGACCACCTTGAACTCGACCTGATTGAAATGCATGCCGCCCTGGTTGGCGCTCGATCCAGTGCCCCACTGCACGCCGTGATACGCGTAGGCCGATACGTCGCCCGCCCAGCCGGCCAGAACCTCCCGCCCATCGAAGTAGTAGGTTGCGCGTGCCGTCGCCGGATCGAACACCACTTGGTGCAGGTGATACTCGGCGGCGCCAAAGCCGGGCTCGGTCAGAGTGATCCCCGACGAGCCCTGTGGGGTGACCACCAGCGCGCCCGTCGCATCGAGATCGTACCACAGCAGCAATCGGCTGCCCGAGGCAATGCCCAGTTGCGAAAGGACCGAGTAACTGCTCGAGAAATCATCCGCGAACCGGCCGCGGACCGTCATCACCCAGCCGTTGGTCCACGCCGCCTGCTGCTGCTCGGCGGTGAGCGGCATGTTGTACTGGATGAACTGGCTCGCAGCGGTTGTCTGGTCTGTCACCTGCCACGCATGCAGCCCGGTGCCGAAATCGTCGTAGACCGGCCCTGTGATCAGCCCCAGATCCGTGCCGATGCTGGCGGTCCAGGAACCGCCCTCGGGGGTGGCAGGATCGGGCGGGCCGGACGGGTGAGTCGCGGTGGTGCCCGCGTCGTACCGGGCCAGCACCGTCAGTTGGGCGGTCTTGAACGACGCAGGGGTGTTGCTGGCGATCGGCAGGTTCGAGGTGTCCCGAACATTGCTGACTCGAACGGTGTAACTGGCGCCAGCCTGCTGCGGCGTGGTACGCAGCTCGACGGTGAATGGGTCCACCCGCCGCGCCGACAGGTTGGCCACCCCGGATGAAGCCCAGACATAGTTCAGGATATTTGTCGCCTGGGCCTCGAGCACCGGCTCCGAATACCCGATCAGCACCCGATCCAGAAGCCAGGAGCCCCGGACGCTCACCACCTCGGGCGGAGTGCTGTCGGAGGTCACGGACAGAACGGCGGCATCGGTCTCGACGCTGCCCAGCGCATGGAGCGCCCGACAGCGGTATTGCGTGCCGTCCATGCCCAGGGTGATGTAGTCGGTGGTGAACGAGTTGCTGACCGCGCCCGGGATCGGCACGTTGTTCGACAGCCACTGGTAGGCCGCCACAAAGGGCGTGAAGCTGGCGGCGAACGTGACCCGCTGGCCCACCCCGTTCGTGCTGCTTTGCGGGTGCGCGATGACGGCCGGTTGCACGCCGCCCGCCACATCGAGCTGCACGCGGTGGAAATTCATGTCGCCCGTGTTGGCGCTCGATCCGACGCCGAATACCAGCCCGTTATAGTTCGTGTTGGCGCCGCCGGCGTACTCGGCCGCAATCAGCTGGCCGTCGCAGTAATACGATGCATTCGTGGTCGCGGGATCGAACACGATCACGTGGGCGCGATAGGCGAAGGGATCGCCTGGCAGCACATACGTCTGCCCTTCGAGCAGTTGTGCGGTGAGCTCGAGGTTCGCATTGACGGAAAAAGCGATCCCGTAGCGCCGCTGCACTCCCGGATGGCTGTAGAGAACCACCGGACACGCGCCCGCCCCATTGGGCAGCATCCGGCTCACGCACAACAGCCGCCAGCCGCTGGCGCGCGCCAGGTCGTCGGAGGCCGAATCGATCGCCAGCCGGTAATCCAAAATGCCGCTCGTGGTCCCGGCGTTCTGGTCCGACACCGCCCATGCGTGGAGCCCCGTGCCCATATCGTCTGCGACGCCGCCCACGACCATCGACTGATTCGGATTGGTCGTCATCATCCAGTAGCCGCCCGCGGCGCTCGTCGGATCAGACGGCCCTTGCGGATGCGTCCCGGGCGTTCCCGCATTGTAGCCCGCCGCCGAAATCACCAGCGCCGGCGTCTGGAAATTGATCGTCGATCCCGGAACGATCGGGTTCGCCGCAAGATCCTCAACCCCCGACACCGTCACCGTATGCGTCGCGCCCGGGCTCAAAACCGACGTGTGCAGCTCGACCGTGAACCGATCGACCAGGATCGCGTTCGAGACCGTGATCCCGCCGCTGACGGTGTAATGAGCCGGATTGGCGGCCGACGCCTCATCGACCGGCTCGGAAAACCGGATCCGCGCGTGCTCGAGGGTGAGCAATCCTTTGGCGCTGGCAAGCGCCGGCGCGACCGAGTCGTTCACGGTCAACAGGGCCGGCAATGTGCTGCCCATTCCCTCGTTGTTCGAGGCAACCAGGACATAGGCGCCCTCGTCCGGCTTGGTCGCGAACGGAATGGTGTAGCTGGCCGACGTGGCCCCGTCGATCGGGGCATCGTTCTTGTACCATTGATACGTGTCGGGGAAGTTGCGAAACACGCCCGTGAAGGTGACCGATTCGCCCGCGTTGGCCGTCACGGAAACCGGGTTTTCGACCACCGCAGGCGCTCCCATGTCCAGAGCCAGCGATACATCGTCGATCGCCAGAAACGCCCCTGCGGCGCCCGCATTCGTGATCCGCTTCAAGCTCACGAAGATTCGATCCGCCGTCGTCAGGCCCGTGCCGGTGAAAACGACCTGGAACTTGCGATCGTCTGCTTTCCCCTTGCTTCCCCCCGATGCCACTGCGAATCCCGACAGGGCCGTCAGGGCCTGGGAAAAATCCATGTTCCCGCCCGAGACAAATTGCAGCGCCCCAGCCGAGCTGCCGATCTCGTACTCGAACGTCACCGCGCGGCCAGCGTCGGACGTCTCCGCAGCAGCGACAAACGAGAGCGTGAACGTGTAGGGCGAAAAGGCGGGCAAGGCCGGGATCGCGATCGCATTGGTGATCTTCGCGTCGTTATGGCTGCTAACCCAGCACCGGCTGTTCAAACCCGACCCGCCCGTCGTGGCATTGAAGATCCGATGCTCGTTGGCGCCGATCGTCGGCGGCGTGGGATCCACGTAATACCACTGGCCGCCCGCCGGGCCGTTCGTCAGCGGGTTGGGCGCCGGGCTCTGCACCGGATACTCTTGAAACGTGTCCGTGTAGATCACGCCCGCATGGGCGCAGACGGCGCATAATGCGGCCAGCGCGATCCATCCTGGGCTCGTTGCATTGCGTGCTTTCATCTTCTCACCTCGCCTTCGAGTCGGGCTCGGTTGGGGCATCGACATGCTTGGGTTCGGCGACGACACTTCACCAGGATTCGGGCGGTGTCAAAGCGGTTTCACTTGTCATATCCGCATACATCCACCCCACCCGAACCGAGGCGAAGAGTCGATCAACGGCGCCGAACAATTGCCCGTCTCCCGGCCCAAGCCGAATCTTCACTGCCCAGCCCGCACAACGTCCACGACTGCCTCCGCCTCGCGATAGCGATCAGTTCGTCTTGCGCGTCGTGCGCTCCATGAGCCATAGGCAGTCGGGATTGTTCGGCGACGGGACGTTGAGCTGGATCTCCTGGCCTTTCCGGAGGAGGGGCATGGTGCGCGGGTCCTGCCATTTCTTGATCTCGGAGTGGCCGTCGACGAAGGCCAGGCCGCCCGCTCCGTTGTGGTAGCTGGCCGGGTAATCCACGATCTTCCACAGCGAGGGCTGGTCGGGATATCCCGTCATGCCGACGACCATCTCGCCGTCGTTGATGCTGTCCTCGCGCTCGTCCATGAACAGCCAGGTCTTGCTCTGGCCGGGATGGGTCACGTCGCTGAGCTTCTTGTAGATTCGGAAGGCGCTCGGCGCGAACCCGGCGACGTCGGTCGAGTCGAACCACGCGTTCATGGCGATGCTTCGCACGCGGGGATAGGTGGTGTTTTGATACCGGACGGAGCTTCGATCCGCGGGGCACTTCCAGATGGCGGTGTTATTGCCGCAGTATTGCCAGAGGATGCTCTTCTTGATGTCCTGCTCGACATCCCAGTTGCTGCGGTTGCCGCCGTTGAAATCCAGCGAGCCATGCACCCATTCGTTCGGGCCGTAGGACTGGGGTACCTTGTCCGAGTTATCGTCGACATACATTCTCCACGCCACCAGCATCTGGCGTCCGTTGTTGAGGCACATGATGCCCTGGGCCTTGGTCTTGGACTTGGCCAGCGCCGGGAGCATGATGCCGGCGAGGATGGCGATGATGGCGATGACGACCAGCAGCTCGATGAGGGTGAAGCCGCGCTCCCGGATCGGAGGGCGCCAGGGTCCGGGATGGGATGGAGCGTTCACGGCCGGTTGCCCTGGTTCAGCCATACGTCCAGGCGCGGCGTGTCCCAGGTGTAAGGCTTGGTCACGATATCGAGCTTGCCATCGCCATTCAAGTCGGCCACGCGGCTATCGTGGTTGCCGATACCCACGGACAGCTCCTGCGTCTGGAAATTGCCCTGGCCGTCCCCGTACAGGATCCACGCAGTGCACTTCTCCTTCGGGCCCGGCGTGTGCATCTCGGCGCAGAAGATGTCGAGATGCCTATCGCCATTGATGTCGGCCACCGCCAGCGTATGGCCGGAGAGGACATCGCGCTCGAGCAGCCGGCGGCGGGTCCATGCTTTTGGATCAACGGGGTCGCCCTGGCATTCCATGAACCAAAGCGGGCCATTGCCGTCACCGGGCGCCAGGACGATCTGCGCCACTTTGCCGGGCTTGAAATGTCCTGCCGCGATCCGGCCCGGATGGTCGGCGATCTGCACCGGCTTGAAATCGTTGCCGCCCACGTGCTTGAACCAGTAAAGGCCGGCCAGCAAGTCCAGCCGGCCGTCGCCGTCGACATCGAACGCGGCCATTCCTTCCTGCTTGATGGCGGTCTTGACCGTCGAGGTGTTGAGGATCTCGATCAGCGGCCATGACTCGGCGGCACGCGGATTTTCCGGGATCTCGGCCATGAAGAGTTTGCGGGCGCCCTGGTTCCAGAACATGAGCTGCGGCTTGCCGTTGCCTTTGAAATCGCCGACGACATGGTCGTGGTGCGCTCGACCGCCGCCCTTCTTGATCAGGTGCTGTTTCCAAGGTGTCTGGGGGTTGAAGTTAGGCGCGGGGTTTTCATACCACCAGAGCTGGTCGCTGGACGCATCGCCGCCGATGATCAGGTCCAGATCGCCATCCCGGTCCACATCCCAGGGGAATCCGCCCGCCTCAGGCGCCTGTTTGGTGTCGTCCATGACATACTTGTCCCAACCAGCTCCCGTACGGCGCAGCCAGATGATGGCTGGCGCCTGGGTGCGCTCGGCGATCACGATGTCAACAGCGCCATCCCGGTCGATGTCGAAGACCACGCAGGCAGTTTGCTGCTTGCCGCCATTGGGCGCGGGCAGGGCGCCCGTCTTGCTCGACAGGTGTTTCCAGATCGGTATCGCGATTTGGCCGGCAGCGGCGTCGACAAGGGAGATGACCGCCAGCATATAGACGGCGGCGAAGAACGCTGTTTTTTTCATGCGTGACACCCGCTCACGGCTCCGCCCCGCGCGGGACCACCGTGGCTCGGATCAATGTGCGCAGGCCGGATCGCCCTGGCAAGCCCAATCCTCAGCTGCTCTTTGGACCCAAGACCGCTCCAACAGCAATTCCGTAAGGTGGGGGGCGTTCTGATTCCAATTAAGCCAGGTCCAACCG
>CAYWIM010000116.1:0-11022 GCA_964458325.1 uncultured Verrucomicrobiota bacterium | reverse complement strand
AATTCACTGTCCGAATAACTCCGAAATCCCTGTCCGAATAACTCCGAAATACGCACCCGTTTTTGGTTTCTGGCTTCACCCCGAGAGGGTTGAAGTGCGTCTGCTATCGTTCCCTGGGCGCAAAGACATGCGCCGAGTAGATAAAACGGAGAACCGATTATGAAGCAGACTGTATCAGAAGCCTTATTCAACGCTGGCAGGCTCTTGGATGTTGGAGAGTTTGCCGGGCTGATTTCGTTTCACCCTGAATCCGTCAGACGCGCGATCCGCCAAGGCAGAATCGAAGCGCGGCGGTTCGGGAGTAAATGGCGCATCCCACCTGCCGAAGTTGCGCGCATCATGGCCAATGGCTTGCCCAGCACCCGGGGGGAGGCATGACAGCAGCCGACCCCCAGCCGCCGCCCGGACCGGAATGGCGCATGCCCGCTGCCATCGTTGCGTTGCGCGCGTTGCTTCGCCGTGTGGCCGCGAATCCTGAAGTCTGGCTTGGCCCAGAACATTGGGAATTGCTGCTGCGGTCCATCCAAAGCGCCCGCCGCATCTTGGGAAAGGAATCACCATGAGCGATCCGTGGTGTTGGGCGAGCAAGCGCGCCCTCCAACTGATCCGCGACAACTGCAAGAACCCGGCAACCGCGCTGTCGGTATATCATGCGCTCACCGAGATCGACTCCGACAATGGTTCAACTGGTGTCGTCGAGGTTTCGCACAAAGGCATTTCCCTGCGGGCTGCATTCAGTGTGCGCACCGTGTTGCAGAGGCTTAAAGACCTGGAGCGCTGCGGAGCGATCAAGATCGAGACGCCAGCACTGAAAGCGCCATGCAAATACACCCTACACCCGATAAGCAATGGTTGCGCAACGTTCGGAAATGGTTGCAGAACGATACGCACCAAATCTTCCGATCTGGATCACAGCACTAAGGATAGAAACAAGGAATCAACCCCTCCCCAACCTCCCCAACCGCAAAAACCGCAAAAACTCTCCACCCCGGACCGGATCGGGCTGGAAAAGAAATTGGAGATCCTGCGCCGGAGGGAGGAGGACTTGGCATCCGAGATCCCAGACCATCTCGACCAGCGAGAACACCCGGAGAAGGTTCAAGAACTCAAGGCCCTGAAGGCACAGAGGAAAGCCCTGGAGGACCAACTTCTAGCCAACCAATGAGCCGCGAACCCCCATCAGACCGCCTGCCGCCCCGCAATCCAGAGGCCGAGCTTGGGATATGCGGCTGCACGATACTCGACCCGAACCTTATCCCAGACCTCCGGGAAATCTGGTTTGACACCGCTCCAGGCCAAAAGCTGTTCGAGGCCCTGACCGATCTTGCCGGTAAGACTGGCGCGCTGGTCAACGAATTGACCGTTGCCGAGCGCCTCAAGGCCGCTGGCGTTCAAGAGGCCGCCGCTCTCGTGTTCTCAGCCGTTGAGCAGGCCCCGACGAAATATAACTTCACCTATTGGAGCGGGATTCTCGAAGATCTGGCAACCCGCAGAGCCATCATCAGAACCGCCGAGTATGCCGCCGCCTGCGCGCACGACAACAACCAGGACCTCGCCGAGATTCTGAGCCGCTATCAAACCGACGCCCTGCAAATCGGGATGAACGCGGGAGAGGCCACCGACGACGACAATCGAGCCGCCCTTGCCGAGCTGGTGGACGACTACGAGGCTGCCGCCAACGGGGAACGGATTGGAATCCCCACCGGATTCTCTGACCTGGACCGCCTCACCGGAGGGCTGCGCCCTGGACAACTGTTCGTGTTGGCCGCACGCCCATCCGTCGGGAAAACATCCCTGGCCTTGAACATCGCCGAGAATCTGGCCGTCAAGAATGGCTTGCCGGTTGGATTCTGGTCGCTGGAGATGACCAAGAAAGAGTTGCTGCATCGCCTCACCTGTTCGCTGGCAGAGGTGAATTCCGCAGACCTATTGGCCGGACGGACTGCCCCCGGAGAAATCGAGAGGTTGAACGCGGCCCAAGCCGCGATCCGCAAAGCCCCGCTGCGTATCGTGGACCGCTCCGGGCTGACCGTTGGGCAACTGGCCGCATCAGGCCGGAGAATGCTGCACAAGCACAAGATCAAGCTGGGCATTGTCGATTACTTGGGATTGCTCCGATGCGGGGAGAAGCACGCCAACCGCTACGAGGAGATCACGCTTATCAGCGGAGCACTCAAGGGCATGGCAAAAGGGCTTGGGATACCCGTCTTGGCGCTTGCTCAGCTTAACCGCGACTCCGAGCGCCAAAGCAGAACCCCTGAACTTGCAGACCTGCGCGACTCCGGCAGCATCGAACAGGATGCCGACTTGGTTGGACTCCTGAAACGGCTGGATGAAGTCGATCACGACTCTTACACGGTTGAGCTGAGCCTGAAGAAGAACCGCACTGGCCGGACCGGGAGAGTTGACCTTTTCTTCCAAGGCGCTTACTGCCGCTTCCGGCTTGGACAGCCGCAGCATGACCGCCAGAAGTAGACAACCCAAACCCGGCACCCCACCCCCCCAGCCGGTAGGGAGTCTCCTTTTGCATCGAAACCGGGCTGGGTCCGCGACAGCGCGCTTCCCGTGCGAGCGTCAACCCGGTTAACGGCGGTTAATGCTCACCATTAGCCAGGCTTGTGGTAATTCGGGCTTGCCCTGGCCGCGGGGAACCAAGCGCCGCCCCCTCGATGCCCTGACCGCCGGGCGGAAAGCGCCAAGCATCCCGCTCCCGAGCCGCCGCCCCCGAGTGCCCCCTGGACGCCGAGCTGGCCGCCGTGGGAGGCCCCCGCCAGGAAAGGCCGCCCAGAATGCCCCACAACGAGCCGGACGGGGCTGGGCAGTGTCCCGAGAAGGGAGCCGGGGAGATCCGCACGCCCTGGCCGCCCTGGAGCGCCGGACCCTGGCTTCTGCTGGCTGACGACCAGGACGCGCCGCCCTGCCCCCGGGGAACCAGGCATCCCGAGATCCACCGAGCGCCCGAGCTGGACGCACGCAGTTAACCGCGCCGGGAGCCGGAGCGAATCAGGCTTCCTTCGGGAGCGTGAACCCTGCTTCGCGCAAGGCTTCGACTTCGTCCGCCGTCGCTTCCAGAAGCCGGTAATCGGCAAGCGCCGCGTCCCCTGGACCGAGCGCCTCGCCATTTTCGAGGACAAGGACGGGCTGACCGTAGCTGCTGGCTGAGTGATCCGTGGTCAGGCTGGCGCTTGTGGTGAATCCGTCGAGCAGGGGGCTGAAGGCTTTGATTCTCATTGCGCCGCCTGTGTAGCGAGTCTGCCGAAGCCGCACAAGCCCGAAAGCAGGCCGTTTCGCATTGACGCCAGAACCCCCCGCGAGGCAGAACCGAGCCAATGGCGCTGCCCTTGCACCTGAATCGCGATGACATAGCCGCGATGCTCGGTCCGCGCGTGTCCACCGAGCAGATCCGCAAGAACGAGAGGCATTGGGGACTCGACAAGGCCCGAGTGGACTGCAACGCTCGCGTTGTGCTCTACCGAACCGAAGCCGCCCTTCGGATTCTGGAGAGCCGGGGATTCGACCTGCCAGACCGGACCCGATAGCCCTGCGCACCCCGAGCGCCGCCACCCTGGCCCGTGTAGGCGCGGAACGGACGCGCCGAGTATCAGGACAGCGCCCCCCCTGCAAAAATCGCCCAGAGGCCCAACGAGGCCCCAAAGCGAGCGCCGCCATTCTCCTGGCCATCGACCCCGAGCCGCCGCCCCGCCGCCGGGAACCAGGCACCATCCCCCTCGATGGCCCGCCGCCGGGCAGGCCCCCGCCGCCGGGAACCCTGGCCAGCCGGGCTAGGGCTGAAGGCCAGCAGGCCCCCGAGTGAGAGGCCCCGAAGGCGAGGCCCCGGAGCCGGGAGCGCCAACCTGCCCCCCACCGGATCCCGCCGGAAAGAGGGAGCGCGAGGCCCTGGCCCCCCGCTTACCCCCCCTGGAATCCTGCCCAACCCGAGCGCCGCCGCCGGAGATCCGGGCGATCCGCTGCAACGTCGTAGCTCGGCAGAATTGCCAAAGGATTGCCAAAGGGCTGTTTTCGCTGGGCACCCTGAATTCTTCGTAACTCCTTGCTGCTGAAGTGGCGCATCCGTCAGGAGTTGAACCTGAAACCTTCTGATCCGTAGTCAGATGCTCTATCCAATTGAGCTACGGATGCACCTCAGGACCCCGGCGAACCGGGGAACCGCCACAGCGACGGGGCAAATCTTACGGGCTGCAGGCCCCGTGCCGCAACAGCAAATATGTGACATGAAAATCGAGGGACCGCAAGCCCCTTTCGATCCGGCGGCGATCCCGCCAGTGGCCTCGAGACGATCGAACGGCCGCAGTCGGAACCCCGGCCCTATGCCTGGGGCGGTTCTGCGGGAGCGGCTTGGGCGGGCGGAGGCGCAACCGCAGCGGGCTCGGGATTGACAACGGCCGGCTGGGCGGCGGAAGATGGGGTCGTAGGAGCGGCTGGGGCAGGCGACGGAGCCTTTTCAGCGCGCGGGGACGCGGTCTTCGAGGGGGCAGGAGCGTGTTTCTTGCGTTTGATGTAAGCTTCGCGGCGCCGGCGTTTCTGGTTTTTGTTGTATTGTTTGCTCATATGAATTTAACTTCGCCACTGCATTCGATCGAGGTCGAAATATGAAGCGTGGCACTCGGCGATTCAACCTAATTATGGCGCTTCTGGTCCTGCCGCTGCTGGGATGCCAAAGCACCTCGCAAGACCGGGAGAAGGCAAAGGAACCCACCTACTTGCGCCTGCACCTGGAGACCTTCCCCGATGGCACCCATCGTACTCAGGTCGTCCCCGTCTATCGGGCATCTCCGGTGGAGATCTGCGTTTTCACGCAGCCGTTTCTGAGCGAGGTGGACATCGACCGGGCCTGGGTCATCGATGAGCCCGGCAGCTTCGCCATCCGAATTCAGTTCGAGGAGAAGCACGGCGCCCGCGTTCTCGACATGACAACCACCGCCTACAAAGGCCAGCGCGTCGCCATTTACGCCGACTTCGGGCAGATGCGCTGGCTGGCCGCGCCCGTCATCACCCGCCGCGTCTCGGACGGCATGTTGACCTTCACCCCGGACGCCACTCGCGAGGAAGCCGATCGCATCGTCAGCGGCCTCAACCTGGTCGCCGATAAACTGCGCAAGAAGCGGGAGTAACCGATCCAACCGACGATCATTGAATGGACGCCGTCGATCCCCTCCCTGACCGGAAACGATCCCGCTTGGTTCCCCGGCTCACTGGCCATGTTGTCGTCGAGTCGCTCGCGAACACCATCCCGCTCGCATTGCGGCCGGGATGGCCGTGCCGCGCCCGCCGCATCCGAGGCGCCTGGGCACGCTGGCTGGCCGTCGGCCTCGCTGCCGCCGCAATGCCCGCGCTCGCCCAACCGTTCCAGCTCCCCACCGCCAACCACGCGATCTGGGAGAAAGGCGGGGAAAGCCGCTTTTTCGCCGGGCCAGCCGGGCGCACGTGGGAAGGCGGTTTGTTCGGCTGCGTCCGAACTGGCGGCCAGCAGCTTCACGAAGGGATCGATATCCGATGCATCCAGCGCGATCGCCAGAAGGAGCCCGCGGATCCGGTCCTCGCCGCCGCCGGCGGCACAGTCGCCTATGTCAACCGCAAGTCATCCCTCTCGAACTACGGCCAATACCTCATCCTGAAACACCAGATCGATGACATCGAGGTCTACACGCTCTATGCCCATCTGAGGGAGATCCGCTCCGGTCTCGGCCCGGGCGACGCGATCGCGCAGGGCGAAAAGATCGCCGTGATGGGCCGGACATCGAATACCAGCCAGGGCATCTCCCGCGACCTCGCCCATCTCCATTTCGAGATCGGCCTTCTGGTCAACGACCGGTTTCGTGCCTGGTACAAGGCAAACTATCCCACCCAGCGCGACGATCATGGAGTGTGGAACGGACAGAACCTCCTCGGGCTCGATCCACGGCTGATCTTCCTTTTCCAGCACGCCCGCGGAAAGTCGTTTCACCTGCGCGAATTTATCCAGGACCAGACAGCACTGTGCCGAGTTCTGGTGCGGGATCCCGATTTTTCGTTCGTTCGACGCTACGCCGTCCTGATTGAACCGAATCCAACGGCGGCCCGGCTGGGCGTGGCCGGATATGAAATCGCGCTCAATTACTGCGGCGTCCCGATCCGCATCATTCCCCGCGCGTCCAGCGAGTTTCCGTCAGCGGCCAAATACCGCCTGCTGTCGGTCAACGCGGCCGAGCAGGCCAAGAATCCCTGCCGCCGGCTGGTCTCCCGGAGCGGCTCCCGCTGGGTCCTCACCTCGGCAGGAACCCGGCTGCTGGACTTGTTGACATACTAGGAACGGAAGATCATTTCCCGGGCCTCGATGGGATCGAGGAGATCGAGCAGAGCGCGGAAGCGCAAGCTATTGCCCGGGGGATTCGATCTCCTGAATTCGCCGGCGGGCCAGGGCCATCCCTTGCTCGAGGGTGTGGAACTGTCCGTCGAGCTGGGCTTCGTAACATGCGTCCAATATGGGCCGGAAGGCCGGGCCAGGAACCAGCCCCAGTTGCTCGAGATGGCGGCCCATGACGATTGGCTTGGGCGCGCTGTCCCGAATGTTCAATGCCGTGGCGCGTTCGATCAGCCAGACGCCAGCGGGAAATCCGTCGAAAGGCCGCGGGGGGCGCCCCTGCTGATCCGCGCGCGCGACGCGCACCAACCGGTCGATCCGCCCCACCCTGCGCGCCAGCCGCCGCACGGCGCTATCTCCGGCCTGAGCGTCGAAGAGCTCCTGGGGACGCAGGTGGGCCAGCACGAGGGGGATCACCGCTTCGATCAAATCCCGCTGCCGAGTCATGCGGCCCAGGAAAGCACGCGTGGGCGCTTCGCCCGCCGCCTCATGACCGGGCGAGCGAATCCGGCCCTCCTCGAACCGGGTGGCGGCCGGCTTGCCCAAGTCGTGGCAGAGGATGGCGAGCCCGACGATCAGATCTTCGGCATCCTGCCCTGCCCGCTCGGCCGCAAACGCATCCAGGCAGTGCCCCGTGTGAATCCAGACCGTCCCTTCCGGATGCCAGGCGGGATCCTGGGGACATTCGATCAGCGCCTCGAGCTCGGGGAAATAGCGCACCCAGCGGGTGTCACGCAGGAATGACAGCCCCAGGGAGGGACGCCGCCCGAGCAGCAACAGCTTGCGCCACTCCTCGAAGACCCGTTCGGGGACCAGATCCTCGAAACCGATCGAGCGGCACAATGCCACGGTCGCAGGATCGGCTTCGAGCTCGAACCGGGCGGCCATCTGCATGCCGCGCAACACCCGGAGCGGATCCTCCCCGAATTGGTCCGACACATGCCGCAGCCGCCTCGCCTCGAGATCGGCCATCCCACCAAACGGATCGATGACCTCGCCGGTCAGCGGATCCCAAGCGATGGCGTTCATGGTGAAATCCCGCCGGCGAGCGGCTTCGACGGGCGTCATCGATGGATCCGCCATCACCTCGAACCCGCGGTGGCCCAGGCCAGCCTTGGATTCGCGGCGCGGCACCGAGATGTCGACCGGCAAATGACGCAGTTTCAGCACGCCGAAGGAGTGGCCGACCAAGTCCAGCGGAAAACGCGCGCCGATCAATCGCCGCAGCCGTCCGGGCTCGATCCCATACACTTCGAAGTCGAGGTCCTTGGCGCCCAAACCCAGCGCTGCGTCCCGCACCCCGCCGCCCACCAGCAAGGCGCGTCCGCCGGCCTCGCGCGCCATCCGGCAGATCGTCTCGGCGGCCTCCGCCAAATCACGCTGGGCATAGCACATCTCCATCGCGTTGATCCAAGTTTGCGCCGCGGCCCACCGGGCGTCAAAACGATACTGCACGGAAGGTTTCGGTTGCCTCCATCCTTGGTTCCGCTAATCTCGACGGGAGCTGTAGCGGCAAACCAGCTGTGGCGATGCAACCAAAACCGCATGCACAACCGTTTGATCCAATTCGCCGGCCGATTGCGTTCGATGATCGGCGAGAGCGCGAGCTTGAACCCCTCTTTCGAATCGGCCGGCGGCACGGGAGAAGAAGATCGGTTCAACGAGCTGGCGCACGACCTGTTCGACTGCCATTTCGAGCTCAACCCAGTCTACCGCCGGTTTTGCAGGAACCGCGGGGTGGAACCTGGGCGGCTGGGGGATTGGCGGCAGATTCCCGCTCTGCCCTCGAGCGCCTTTCGCGCATGCGCGATCACTTGTCTGGACCCCGGAGATTGGACGGTCGAGTTTCGCTCGAGCGGGACGACCGACGCATCCCCGGCCCGCCATTATCATTGCCCTGAGTCCCTGGCGCTCTACCGGGAATCGATCTGGCCTTGGTTCCAGCAACATGTCTGCCCGGGACTTGTCCCCGACATGGCCTGTCCACCTCGAGTTTTGTCCCTTGTCCCGTCTTTTGCCGACGCCCCGCATTCTTCGCTGGCCTGCATGATCGATTCGATCCTCGAGCGGCTTCGGGCTCAGGATGCCGTCCGGGCCGGCCGGATCGACCCGGCGGGCGCCTGGACGCTCGATATCGCATCCGCGACGGCGGCTCTCGATGCCTGCCAATCCGAGGCTCGACCGCTCGTGATCCTCGGCACCGCGATCGGATTCGTCCAGCTCCTCGAGACGATCGAATCGGCGGGAATCCTCTATCGCCTGCCACCCGGCACTCGACTCATGGAAACCGGCGGCTACAAAAGCCGAGCCCGGACCTTCTCGCGGCCCGCCCTTGTGCGGCGGCTCGAGCGCGTGTTCGGCGTCCCGCACACGCATGTCGTCGGTGAATACGGCATGTGCGAGCTCAGCTCGCAAGGCTATACCCAGCCGGTTCCGATGGCCGCCTCCTCGAGCGGCGACCGTTCTGCTCCCCCGTCGGCAGATTCGCCCGTCTCGTCCGATTCCCCTGCCCTGCCTCTCTTTCGCTTCCCGCCATGGGCGCGGGTGCGGGTCCGATCACCCGAGACCGGCCAGCTCGCCGTCCCTGGGGATCCAGGCCTGATCGAGGTCGTCGACCTGGCCAATGTCGCTTCGGTCCTGGCGCTCCAGACCCTCGACTTGGGCCGGCTCGACCTCGAAGGGATCGAGCTCATCGGCCGCGCCCGCGACGCCGAGCCTCGCGGCTGTTCGAGGCTGATGGTTGAGCCCGTCTGATCCCATGGAACGGCCCGATTATTTTCTCGTGGACCTGCCGCCCGAAGCCGAGTGCAAGCCGGAGCTCGTCAGCGCCGCCGCGCAGACCCTGAAACGGAACCGCGAGCTGTATCTGCGAGACCGCCCAACCCGGCGCACGATCGCGGATTTCTGCGAGGTGGCGAGCCGATGGCTGGATCCTTCCTACCCGTTGCGGCAGGAGGCGCTGGATCTGGGCGCGGCGAAGACCGGGTTCTCGCGCCCGACGATCGAGCGCGGCCTCGATGGCTGGTTCCAGCAGATCAATCCAGCCAGCCTGGACGCCCTGATCCGCCAGGAGCTCGGCCATTCCCAGCGGCTGGATGGCTTCTCGGCCGGGGACGCCGAGCGATCGGGGGCGCGGATGAGCCTGGCGAACGGCCCCGAGCTCCTGGTGCACATCACCGCAGGCAACCTGCCGATTCCGGCTTTTCAGAGCATTCTCCTGGGCCTGCTGGCCCGCGCCGCCCAGTTCGTGAAATGCGCGTCTCATGCGGTCGCGCTGCCCCGGTTGTTTGCTCATTCGATCTACGAGGTCTCCCCGAAACTGGGGGCTTGTCTCGAGCTGGCCGCATGGCCTGGCGGCGATGAACCGCTCGAGTCCGCCCTTTTTGCGGAGGCGGATTGCGTCACCGCCACGGGCTCCGACGATGCGCTGGCGTCCATCCGCCGGCGATTGCCCGCGCGGATCCGGTTTCTGGGCTATGGGCACCGGATCAGCTTCGCGTTTGTCGCCCAGGAAATCGCGCGCGATCCGGAAGCCGCAGCTCAGACGGCCTGCGAGGCGGCGTGCGACATCGCGGCCTGGGACCAGCAGGGCTGTCTCTCACCGCATGTCATCTACGTCGAGAATGGCGGCCGCCGGCTGTCCGAGGATTTCGCCGCGCGTCTCGCGGATGCATTGGCGTGCCGGGAACAAGTCGAGCCCCGCGCGCCGCTCTCCCTGTCCGCCGCCGCCGCGATCGCGTCCCGCCGCGCGTTTTACGAAGTCCGAGCCGCGGCATCCCCTGACACCATCCTCTGGTTCAGCCCGGGGTCCACCGCATGGACCGTGGTTTACGAGGCCGACCCGCGATTCCAGCCCTCCTGCCTGAACCGGTTCGTCTACGTGAAAGGCGTCTCCGACCTCACGGAGGCCCTGCACGCCGCCGATTCGGTCCGCACTTGCACCTCGGCCGTCGGCCTCGCCGCGCCCGCGGCGCGCCAGGTTTCATTGGCCACATCGATTGCCCGATGGGGCGCCAACCGGATCTGCCCGATCGGCCAAATGCAGAATCCACCCGTCTCCTGGCGCCATGACGGCCGGCCCGCGCTCGCCGATCTCCTCACATGGTCTGATTGGGAAGCCCCTTCCACCTATGCGCATTGAACTCCGCAAGTCCTTTCAATTCGAGGCAGCCCATTTCCTGCCCCATCTCCCCCCCGCCCACAAATGCCGGCGCATCCATGGCCACAGCTTTCAGGTCGAAATTGCCGTTCGGGGTGAAATGGATCCGCGGCTGGGCTGGCTTCTCGATTACGCCGACCTTGCCGCGGCCTTCAAGCCCATTTGGGAGCAGCTCGATCACAACTTCCTCAACGAAATCGAGGGCCTCGAAAATCCCACCAGCGAGAACATCGCCCTCTGGATCTGGACGCGCCTCCAACCCGCACTCCCCCAGATTGCGGAAATCGTCGTCGCTGAAACCTGCTCCGCCCGGTGCGTCTATCGCGGCGATGCATCGCCTTGAACCGTCCCACCGCAGCCGCCGACGCCAGGAGGCGGACGCCTGAACGGCGTTTTGATGGCTGCAAGCTTGCCGCCCGCCGCGCGGCGGAGCGCGCTCCCTGCCTGTTAGGGTCTGTGCAAAAATTACTTCCGATTTTGGCGGGAGCGCCGCCGGGCCAGA
>CAYWIM010000115.1:9466-11157 GCA_964458325.1 uncultured Verrucomicrobiota bacterium | reverse complement strand
GCTCCGGAGCGGGCGCCCTACCTGGCAAGCCTACAGCTGCAAGGTCTCGGCCCGGCGCGCGGCGGAGTGCGCGCCCTACCTCGCAAGCCGAAGGGCAGGGCGGCCACTCCGTGGACGCCGCCTGGCTCACTTGCTGCCGATCAACGATCCACGCCGGCGAGGTATCTATAAATACTTGGCTAGAAGCGCCTTGCTCGAATCGAGCACCCGCTGGTGCAGCGAATCCCCGTGCGCATCCATTGTCACCACAACGGGAAACCGTTCGATCTCGATCTCCCAGATCGCTTCCGGCGAGCCGAACTCGCGTTCGAAATAGACGTTTCGGACTTTGCGGATCCGCTCAGCCAGGACCTGGGCCGCCCCACCGACCGCGTGGAAATAGGCGCACCCGACCTCCTTGCATGCAGCCAGCGTTCGAGCCCCCATCCCTCCCTTGCCAATAATGCCTCGGAGCCGGAACCGCCGAATGATATCGGCCTGGTAAGGCTCCTCCCGAGCGGAGGTTGTCGGGCCTGCCGCCACGACTCTCCACTGGCCCGGCCCATCCGTCAGAACCACCGGGCCGCAATGGTAGAGCATCCCTTCGGTCAATCGAATTCCGGGCGGCAGGTCGCCGCCCTCATGGAGATGCTTGTGAACCGCGTCGCGCCCCGTAAAAACCACTCCCGTGATCTCGACCGCATCGCCGACCCTCAACGCGCGGATCTTGTCTTCCGAAAATGGAGCCTCCAAATGTATCGGGTTCATCAGTAGATCCACTTTTGAATGTCTCCGGCAGGGTCCAAGACAACGCCCTGGCGTCGAAACGCCCAGCACATGTAGCTGACGCTGACAAAATAGGAGGCAGGCACGCGATTGATCGCCCCGATCTTGACCCCCAACAGGGTCGTTCTGCCCCCAAAACCCATCGGGCCGATGCCGAGCTGGTTCGCCGTCCGCAGGATATCCTGCTCGAGCCGGTCCAATTCAGGCAGGGGGTTCCGATCCGACAGCAGGCGCAGGAACTGGCGCTTCGAGTGCTCGTATCCGGTGGCGCGGTCGCCTCCGATGCAGACCCCTAGCACCCCGGGACCGCAGCCCTTGCCTTGCGCCTGGACCACCGCGTCCAGGATCGCTCGCCGGCAACCCTCGAGGTCCCGGCTGGCCTTCAGGCCCTCGATCGGCAGCGAGTATTGGGCGCCCACGTTCTCGCATCCGCCCCCCTTGAGAAGCAGGCGGACTTCAGTCTCCGGTGATCGCCAGGCGTGGAAATGAACCGCCGGCGATCCTGGGCCCACGTTGGTCCCGTCGTTCGTCCCGGTGATCGGGTCCACCGAATTCTGCCGCAGATGCCCCTTCCGCGTCGCCTCCATCACCGCATCCCGCGCCGCCTCCTCGAATCCCGGCCCATCCATCCCGATCGGTGCATCCACGTAGAAATGAATCGAGCCCGTGTCCTGGCAGATCGGCTGGGAGCGCTGGCGAGCCATCTGGATGTTCCGCTCGATGATCTCCATCGCCGACCGCGCGATCGTCCCCCGCGCCTCCTGTTCCAAGGCCCCCAGGATCGCCTCCTGGACATCCCTCGGCATCTCCGCCGAGGTCCGGCGGATCAGCTCGACCAGCGATGGTTTCAACCCGCTCATATGGACGACACTATCGCGCTTTGGGTCGAAACTCAATGCCGGCCCAAGGGCCTGGCGCGCTCCGCC
>CAYWIM010000115.1:0-9456 GCA_964458325.1 uncultured Verrucomicrobiota bacterium | reverse complement strand
GCGGTAAGCTTGCAGCCATCAAGGCGGCGTCCAAGGAGTGGCCGCCCTACCTATCGGCTTGCGGCTTGCAAGGGCCTGGCGCGCTCGGGCTGCACGAGCCGGCGCCCGGGGCCATCGACAAAGCCGATTCGGATCTCGCAGCCCCGCCGCTGAAAGCCTGCGACACATGGTTCCTCCTGGCACAAAGGAAAGTTTTCATTCGCCTGCCGCGCCTTCCTTCTCCTAAGATCCCGGCCTATGGATAACGAGCAGCCGCCTCGATTGGCGAAATGGCCTTTCCTGGCGGGAGACCTGATTCTGGTGGTGTTCGCGGCGGTGGTCGTATGGCTGGGCGAGCCGCCCATCGACCTGTGGCTGCTGCTGATCAGCGGGGTGGCGACGCTGGCCGGCGCGATCCTGGCGGTCATGCCCTACGTTCTCGAATACAAAGCCCTGGTGAAAAACCTGGAAACCACGCGGCTGCTCTCCACAACCGCAACTCTCGTGGACCTCGAGAAGCTCAGCCGGCAGATCACCGGCGCCACCGCCCAGTGGCAGTCCGCTCACGAGCTGGCCCGCCAGACCAGCCAGACCGCCCAGCAATCCGCCGACCGCGTCGCCGCCGAAGCGCGCGCCCTCGGCGAGTTCATCGATAAGGCCAATACCGCCGAGCGACAGCACCTGCGGGTCGAAGTCGATAAGCTCCATCGCCTCGAGACCGATTGGCTCCGCGTATGCACAACCATCCTGGACCACATCCATGCCCTCTTCCAGGCCGCGGTCCGATCCGAACAGCCCGGCCTCATCCAGCAGCTGGACCAGTTCCAGAAGGCCTGCCGCGATGCCGCCCGCTGGGTCGGCCTTGTCCCGTTCGAAGCGGGGCCGGGCGACCCGTTCAATCCTGAGCTCCACCAGCCCCTGAACGCCGATCCCCCGCCCGCCCCGGACTCGATCGTCCGGCAGGTCGCCGCCACCGGCTATCGATACCAGGGACGGATCGTTCGCAAGGTCCTCGTCGGTTTGGCTGCCGCGGATGCCCCCGCGCACCCTGCGCACGTCGAGACCCCAACCCTCAGCACCGATCCGCCACCGTCTCCTCCGGCGACGGACTCGAATGAGTTCCCTTCCGGCCGCCCGTAAGGGCTTCCGGCTATTTGCAATCCCCCGCGCGCACGCTGGATTGTCTGGCGTCCACCCTTGAGGGTTTCATGGTTCGATGTCCAACCTTCAGAGTGGCCGGTCATGGGATCCTCGAAGGCTCCCAACAAGAACGGCGCCCAGGGGAGGGAGCGCCGCGTTCTCGTTTCCTCTGAAAAACCGCGCCTCGATCACCGCGCGCCGCCATACACCGCATGGCGGCCCAGCATCTGCTCGATCCGCAGCAGCTGGTTGTATTTCGCCACCCGATCCGTCCGGCTCAGCGAACCGGTCTTGATCTGGCCCGCATTGGTGGCCACGGCAATGTCGGCAATCGTCGCGTCTTCCGTCTCGCCCGAGCGATGGCTGATCACCGCGGTGTAGCCGCTCTTGTGCGCCAGCTCGACCGCATCCAGCGTTTCCGTCAACGATCCGATCTGGTTCACCTTCACCAGGATCGAGTTGGCAACGCCCTCCGCGATCCCCTTGCGCAGGAATTTCACGTTGGTCACGAACAGGTCGTCCCCGACCAGCTGCATGCCGGCCCCCATCCGCTCGGTCAGGAGCTTCCACGACTTCCAATCGTTTTCGGCGCAGCCATCCTCGATGCTGACAATCGGGTAACGGGCCGCCAGCTCCTCGTAGAAAGAGACCAGGTCCGCCCCGGAAAGCTTCCGGCCATCGCTCTTCTTGAAAACATACTGCCCGGCCTTCGCGTCATAAAACTCAGAGGATGCGACGTCCAGGGCCAGATAGATCTCCTTGCCCGCCTTGTAGCCCGCGTTCTTGATGGCCTTGAGGATGGCCTCGATCGCCGCCTCTGTGCTCTCGAGCTTCGGGGCAAAGCCGCCCTCGTCCCCGACCGCAGTCGATATTCCCAAGCCTTTCAGGACTGCCTTCAGGGCGTGAAAGACCTCCGTGATCGACCGCAGCGCCTCCGAGAAGGTGTCGAATCCCTTCGGCATCACCATGAACTCCTGGAAATCGATCGGGGCGTCCGAGTGCGCGCCGCCATTGATCACGTTGGCCATCGGAACCGGCAGCGTCTTCGCGTTGGTGCCGCCCAGGTACCGGAACAACGGCTGCCCCAGCGCATCGGCCGCCGCCTTTGCGTTCGCCAGCGATACCGCCAGGATCGCGTTGGCGCCCAGCTTCGACTTCGTCTCGGTCCCGTCCAGGTCGAGCATGGCCCGGTCCACGCCCACCTGGTCCAGCGCGTCCATCCCCTTCAGCGCCGGCAACAGGCTCTTGACCACGTTCTGGACCGCCTTCCTCACCCCCTTGCCCAGATAGCGTTTCTTGTCCCCATCCCGAAGCTCTAATGCCTCGTGCTCGCCCGTGCTCGCCCCCGATGGCACCGCCGCGCGCCCGACCGCGCCCCCGGTCAATATCAAATCCACTTCCACCGTTGGATTGCCGCGCGAATCCAGGATCTCGCGCGCCTGTATTTCTTGAATTTTTGTCATAATCAGATTGCCTGTTGCAGATGAACCGCGCCGCATCTTAGAAGCCGCCCGCCCGGAGTCAAGCGCCCACCAGCTCCATTAAGGTAACTTATGATATGACATATGTTTGCCAATGCATGAATATTTCTTTTGACAAGCTTGACATTCCAGGCTGCCTCATGTACGGTCCGACAATCGAGCAAGTAACATCACCGGCGCTATGAACGATATCATGTGGGTCATGCTCATTGTCCTCGCCGTGCTGGCGGCCGGGGCAGCCTTCCTGTGGCAATGGGCCTGGCGAAAATCGCACGCCCATCCCCAGGTTTTCGAGACCCGGCACGGAGATCCCAACCTCCATTCCTGACCCGCTTTTCCGGCCCGGGTGCTGGAGTCCCGCCGGCGCACCCCGATCCTCTTCTTGACGCTCATGGGCTTTGCATGGTAAAGTCTGCCCCATGGAATCCCATTGGGCGGTCGAGCATCTCCAGGTCATCCGAACCTTGATGGAACGGGCTGCGCTCTACCGCCGCGCTCTGGCTCCGATCATGCTGGCCATCGGGTTTCTTGGCCTGGCCGCCGCCCTGGCCGCCTGGCTCCTCCGCATCGATTCCAGCCGGTCCTTCGGCTTGTTCTGGGGCGGCGTGGCCCTGGCCGGCCTGGGCGTCGCTTTCCGCCTGATCCGGCGCCAGGCAGGACAGGAATCCGAACCCTTCTGGTCCCCGCCGACCCGCCGGGTCACGCAGGCCATGCTTCCGGCCATGGCGGCCGGCCTCGTCACCGTCCTCCTGCTGTGCATGCCGCGCGGATCGGATCCGCTGCCGGCCTGGTGGATGCCCCCGATCTGGATGGTTCTCTACGGCGCCTCTGTCCATGCCGCCGGCTTCTTCATGCCCCGCGGCATCAAGCTGTTCGGATGGATCTTCGTCGCCGCCGGATCCGCCACTCTCATCGCGCTCGGCGCATGCTCATCTCTGCCTCCGATCCGCACCGCCCACTGGCTGATGGGCGCCGTGTTCGGCGGCTTCCATGCCGCCTACGGCGCGTACCTCTACCTGACCGAATCCAGGAAACCGACGGCGTGAACCCCGATCCTGTCCGCCAGCTGGATCGCCTGATCCACGAGAAAGGCCGCCTGGCCATCCTCTCCGTCCTCGCCGCCTCCCCCGAGCTCTCGTTCACCGAATTGCGCAACCTCCTCGGGATGACCGACGGAAACCTGAGCGTCCATATCCGGACGCTCCAGGAAGCCGGCTATCTCGCCGTCACCAAATCCTTCCGCCAGCGAAAACCCCTCACCACCTGCGCCCTCACCCCTGCCGGCAAAATCGCCTTCACCCAATACCTCGATCTGCTCGAACAGTTCGTCCGCCAAACCCCGCGCCCATCCTGATCGCCCACCCCTCGATCTTTGAACAAATCCCCATCGACAAGGTCAATACTTTACGATACAAAGTAATTTATGAACGTCATCCGCGCACGTTACCTCGGCATGTGCTTCGGCGTTCGTGATGCCATCCGACTCGCCCTGCAGCTCCCCTCCCATCCACCTGTCACCATCCTCGGCGACCTCGTCCATAACGAGTTCGTCCTCGACCGGCTCCGCCAACATGGCATCCGGTCGGCCTCGACCCTCGATGCCGTCACGACTCCCGCCGTCATGATCACCGCACACGGCGCATCGGAGCGTGTCCTTCGCCAGGCCCGCCAGGGGGGCTTCGAGGTTTTCGAGGCAACCTGCCCCCTGGTCCGCTTCGCCCATCGCGCCGCCCAGGAGCTTGTCCGCCAAGGCTTCCGCCTCCTCATCGTGGGCCAGGCCGCCCACGTCGAGGTCCGCGGCATCACCGAAGACCTCGAGGATTGCGACGTGATCCTGGACGCCGAAGACGTGGAGCGCCTGGAGGAGCACCCGCGCTGGGGTGTCATCGCCCAAACCACCCAGCCCATCGATCGCGTCGTGGACAGGATCGAACGTCTGCGCCAGCGGTTCCCACGGTCCGAAGTGCGGTGGATCGACACGGTGTGCCGCCCGACCCGGCAGCGGCAGTCGGCCGCCGTGGAGCTCGCCCGCCGATCCGATGTCGTCATCGTGATTGGCGGCCGGCACAGCAACAACACGCGCGAGCTGGCCGGCGCCTGCCGCCGCTGCTGCCCCCGCGTCCATACCGTCCAAACCGCCGATGACCTGGATCCGGCCTGGCTTGAAGGCGCCTCGACCGTCGGCCTCACCGCGGGCACATCCACCCCCGACGAGATCATCGACGCCGTCGAGGCGTGCCTGCGCCGCCTGGGGCGCGCGGATTCCCGGGCTGAAATGGCTGCGCTCGCCCGCTAGGCCGCCCGCCAGGTCAGCCAGAGGCCCAGCCCGCCGAACAAGACGTTCGGGTACCAGGCGGCCAGCCAGGGCGGACAGTATCCCGCCGTTCCGAGCGCCAGGCCGAACCGTAGCAGGATGATGTAGGCGAAGCAGAAGAAGATGCTCACGGACACGCTCACCAGGACGTCCCGCCGGCCCGAAGCCCCCCCCAGGGGCAGCGCGATCAACGCCACCACCAGGCACATCCACGGCTCCGCCAGCCGCCCGTGCCACTGCGTCTTCAGCTTGGCCGTCTCGAGCGGGCTCAGCTCCTGATGAAGGCGCAGGTAGTTTCGAATATCCCGCAGCGAGAGCTGCGCCCCGGACACCGCGCTGACATTGCTCAAGCTGGTGATCTTGATCTCGCTCTGGATCATCTCCGGCGTCTCCTCGAACTCGGCCATCTCGAGCTCGGCCGCCTGGCGGCGCAGCCGGGGCGTCTCCTGCGCGGGCGGAAATTCGTATTCGACCGCATCGAAGAACCGCCAGCGGCTGCCGTTCCATTCCGCCTGGCGAGCCACGAGCTGATACCGCGTGCCGTCCTCCGCTTCCCAATCCACCTTGGGATTCCGCATGGCGTGCGTGGCCTCTTGGTAGGCTTCGACGGTCCAGAGCCGGCGGGCCGGCTCGTAGCGGAAGTTCAGCGGCCGCCACCCGGCCTCGTGGCCCGGCTGCGCGGACGGCTCGTGGCGGCGGAGGATGGCCTCGGAGCGGCTCACGCTGACCGGCACCCACGTTTCGTTCAGGTGGAGAATGCCCAGGCTGAAGAGCCCGGCAGCGCCCAGGTAGGGCAGGCCCAGCCGCCACAAGCTCAGCCCCGCCGTCCGCATCGCCACCAGCTCGTGGTTCCGCGCCAGCTGCGTCAGCGCGTACAGGAGCGCCAGCAGAAGCCCCACCGGCATCACCGTGACCAGCAGCTCCGGCAGCAGCACCAGGTAATACTCCGCGATGTCGCGCGCCCCCAGCTGCTGCCGTTGAAACATGTCCAGATCCGAAAGCAGCTCGCTCGTGATCCAGAGAACCAGAAACCCGCTCACGCAATACGCCAGCGGCACGAGCATCTCCCGCAGCAGGTATCGATCGATCAGTCGCATCGCGCGCCGCCTTTCACTCGTAGCGCAGCGCCTGGATCGGATCCAGCCGCGATGCCTTGAAGGCCGGAAAGAGGCCCGCGATCACCCCCACGCTCGCGCTGCACACAAACGCCAGCGTCAGCGACAGCCACGTCACCATCGGCGCATTGTCCGCCGGCGTGAAGGATGCGATCACTTTCACGAGCAGGAACGATGCCCCCACCCCCACCGCGCCCCCGACCATCGCGATCACCACGCTCTCGACCAGGATCTGCAGAAAGATCCCCCCCGTCGTCGCCCCCACCGCCTTCCGGATCCCGATCTCCCGAACCCGCTCCGATATGCTCGCCAGCATGATGTTCATGATGCCGATGCCGCCCACCAGCAAGCTGATAGCCGCGATCATGGTCCCGCTCACCCGCGCGTTCCGAATCACGGTGGTGATCTGCTCGGCCCAATCCTCCTGGGTGCGAAAGGCGAAATCCTCGATCCCCTTGTGCGTGACCATCAGGACGTTGCGCACCTGCTGGAGCGCCTCCTCGAGCCGCTCGATGTCCACGATCTTCATGTTGATCGTCGTCAGGCGCGCGTCCGGGCTGGCGCTCACGCCCACTGCGGATCGGAACTTGATCAGCATGGTGTTGAGCGGGATCAGCACGGTATTGTTCTTGAGCCGAAACACGAAGTTCCCTCCGCTGTGGCTGTGGCCCCGGTTCCGGGTGGGGCCGGCGGGGCTTGCGGCCGAGCGCGGCGGCGGGTTCGTCCCCGCCAGCCGGCGCTCCCGCTCCTGCTCGCTCTCGTAGTGCTCGAACATGCCGACGATCGTGAACGGCTGGCCGTTGATCAGGATCGTCTCGCCCACCGGAACGACGGTCCGGCCCGTCTCCTCGGGCTGCCCGAACAGCTCATCCCGAATCTCCGTGCCGATCACGCACACGCTGCGCGCCTGCTGATCGTCCACCTCGTTGAACATCCGCCCGTGCGCCACCACGTGCTCGTGGATCCGCAGCGCGTCCGGCCACGTCCCCGAAAACATGAACGGCCGCGTGCTCTCTCCCCGGTAGGTCAGCACGGTCCCGCCGCCCCACCCGAACAGATCCACCGCCGGGGTCACCTGCTCGACCAGCGGCGCGCTGCACCGCAGGGCGTGCACGTCCGCCATCGTGACGCCCGCCGCCTGGTCGGCCAGATGCCGCTGGTACAACGGCAGCTCCGACTGCTGCTCGATCCGGATCTTCTCGAGGCCACCCATGGCCACCAGCGCCTCCTTCAATCCGTGCTCCATCCCCTTGACCAGCGCCGACATGGCCACCAGGCTCGACACCCCCAGAATGATCCCCAGCATCGTCAGCAGCGAGCGGAACTTGTGCGCCCAGATCTCCTTGAATCCGGTGCCGATGGTGTTCCAGACGTTCATGTCTCTCCGCCCGAGGCCACCTTGCCATCCCGGATCTCGATCCGCCTCGGGCTGATGGCCGCGATCTCCGCGTCGTGCGTCACCAGGATGATCGTCCGCCCTTCCGCGTGCAGATCCCGAAACATCTCGAGAATAATCTCGCCCGTGTGCGAGTCCAGGTTGCCCGTCGGCTCGTCCGCGAACACGATCCGCGGATCGTTGACGAGCGCGCGGGCGATGGCCACTCGCTGCTGCTGCCCTCCCGAGAGCTGCGAGGGGCGGTGCTTGGACCGGTTCTCGAGCTGCACCCGGCGCAGCGCCTCCATCGCTCGATCCCGACGCTCCCGCGCCTTCCATCCGCCATAGATCATGGGCAGCTCCACGTTCTGGACCACGTTGAGCTTGGGCAGCAGGTTGAAGAACTGAAAGACGAAGCCGATCTTCTCGTTCCGGATCCGGGCCAGCTCGCGCGGCGAGGCGTTGTGGATCATCAGCCCGTCCAGTTGGATCGTTCCTCGAGTCGGCGTGTCCAGGCATCCCAGGATGTGCATCAGCGTCGACTTCCCGCTGCCTGAAGGCCCGATGATCGACAGGAACTCGCCCTTCGCGATATCCAGGGTCACGTCGTCCAGCGCCCGGATCTCCTCCTCGCCCAGCCGATACACCTTGCTGATGTTCCGCAGTTCAACCAGGGCCATAAATCACGTCGAGCCCGCCCGCCGCCCGGCCGGCTCGGGACGCGCCTCGCGCGCCGGGGATTCCGAACCCGAGGCCGCTTCGAGGATCAGCCCTTCCGCGGGTTGCTCGAGCGACACCTCCTCGCCCGCGTTCAGCCCCGCCAGCACCTCGGCATAAAAATAGTCCGAAATCCCGATTCGGATCGGACGCCGCTCGAATTTCCCGTTCTTCCGGACAAAGGCATGCTGGTCCTTCGCTCCCGTTTCCGGATCGATCTCGGTGAACACACCCGCCAGCGGGACCGCCAGCACGTCGTCCGCCGATTCGACCGGGATCGATATGCTCGCCGTCATCCCCGGCTGCACCCGGGCATCGACATCGCGCAGCCGGATCCGAGCCGCAAACCCTTTGATGCTGTTGCGAATGGTCGCCTGCGGGGCAATCCGCTCGACCCGGCCCTTGACCTTCAGGTCCGCCACCGCCTCCACCTGCACGTCCACCTCCATGTCCGGTTTCAGCCGCGTCACATCCACCTGGTTCACGTGCGCGTTGATGATCATCTCGTGCAGGTCGGCGATCGTGAGAACCTCGGTCCCGCTGTTGAACCCTCCCGAGCCGGACACCGCCTGCCCCGCCGACACCGGCCGTGTTAAAACGGTGCAGTCGAACGGCGCCATGATCCGCGTCTTCGAAAGCCGGTCCTTGGCCAGTTCGAGCGCCTTGTCCGCCTTCTGGATGCTGTTGCGTGCCAGCTCATACTCGGTCTTCGAATTCTCGAACATTTCCCTCGATACCAGGTTCTGCTCGAACAGCAGCCGGTCCCGCTCGTAATCCCGCTGCGCACGCTCGAGCTGCAGCTTGGCGCTGCTGATCTCGGTGTCCCTCGATCCCACTTCGATCTGCAAATCCTTGTCATCCAGCGCGAAAAGCAGATCCCCCTTCTTCACCTTGTCCCCGACATCCACCGGGAGCTCCGCAATCCGCCCGTTCACCTCCGGCCGCACGCTCACCTGCTCCGCCGGTCCGATCTCCCCCGCCACGCTCACCGTGAATCGAATGTCGCGCCTCTCGACCAACCCCGTCGCCGCCCGATCCCCTGCCTGGGCCTCTGGATTCCCGGGCCACCAGACACGCCATGTCCATCCAGCCGCGCATGCCACCGCCAAAACCAGTATGATGACAATCCATTTTTTCATGCCGCTTCGCATCCAGACCGCATCCGAACTTCCGCCTATACTACTGCGGTTTCCTCCGGCCTGCCAATCCGGAAATGGCCGCCTGCCCTGCCAATCGCTCTTGCCTCCCAGGCCAATGGCTGAAAGGTAGGGCGGCCACTCCGTGGACGCCGCATTGATGGCTGCGAGCTCACCGCCCGGCGCGCGGCGGAGCGCG
>CAYWIM010000114.1:0-11169 GCA_964458325.1 uncultured Verrucomicrobiota bacterium | reverse complement strand
TTATTTACAGGTCATCATTAGTGTAAATTAGTGCAGATTAGTGGTTCAGTCTTTTTCCCCCCGGTCGAAATCGTTGCGCGGATCCACAAGCAGCGCGCCGAAGCGCACCCCCCGGGTGCTGCAGTGCATCTGGCCAAAGCCGAACACCCTCATCACCGATTCGTAAATGGCTACACCCGTCAGGACGATGTCGGCGCGGTCGGCCGGGATGCCCGCGAGCCGGCGGCGCGCCTCGATCGGCAGCGCCCAGAGCCGTTCATGAATCTGGCGCACAGCGACCTGCGGAAGCGGTGTGGACTCGATCCGCTCGCGGTCGAACACGTCGGTCTCGAGCTGGATCATGGCCAGGACGCTCGAAGTGCCTCCCGTGCCAACCAAATCGACACCGCGGACGGCCCCTCCGGTCAGCGCCGGGGCCAGGATCGGCTCCAGACACGTCCGGAGGCATTCCTCGAGCCACGCCTCGCACCGGCGCCGGTCCGTCTCCGAAGGGGGGTCGCCCGGCCGGAGGGCCTCGAACAGCCGCACCGCGCCCAGCGCCAGGCTTCCATGCGTCTGTTCGTCTGCGGTCCGGCGCAGGATCCACTGCGTGCTGCCGCCTCCCACCTCGAGGATCAACTGCGGACAGCGGTTGAGACGCGCGTCGGTCTGCACCCCCTGGAAAGCCAGGGCGGCTTCGGTCTCGCCCGAGATCACCTGGACAGGATGGCCCGCCATGGTTTCGATGTCCGCCACCAGCTGGGGGCCGTTGGCGGCCTCGCGGACCGCGCTCGTGGCGAGCAGATGGATGGAGGACGCCCCGTGGCTGGCGGCAAGCTCGAGCAATCGGCGCACGGCGGCCAGCGTCGCCCGGATGCTCTCGGAACCCAGTCGGCCGGATTCGTAAAGCCCGCGGCCCAGCCGGGTCTGGATGCCCGTCTCGAACACCGGGTCGACCCGCGGGCCGGTGACATCGCCCACCAGCAGCTTGACCGAGTTGGTGCCGATGTCGATGACCGCTCGTCGCTCGGCGCTCATGGGGTGGGTTCCGGAGCGGATGGGGCGCCAGGGCTGAGCGTCCGGCCCGCGCGGATCTCAGGCACCAGCAGCAGGCTGGCGGCCAGGATCAATCCGGTCGCGATCCAGCCCATGGTGAGCATGTCCAATCGAGTCAGGAGCTGGAAGGACACCACCGGCGCAAGGACGCCCCGGACACCCGTGAAGAAGGTGTGCACCGCCATGTAATCGGCCACCCGGTCCGGCGCCGCCAGCTTGGTGACCCACAGGCTCCAGGCCACGTCGCCCCCGGCGTTGGCGATCCCAAAGATGATCGCACCCGCCGTCAGCCCCGCCGGGCTGTCGCTCAGGAAAAAAGTCAAAATCCCCGCCGCGAACCCGATGTTCAATGTCACCCGCAAGGCGAAGAAGTTCATGTGGTCGAAGAGCCAGCCCCAGAGCGGGCTCAACACCAGGCGCGCCAGGTTCGGGATCACTCCGGTGTAGAGCGCGATCAGGCTGACGCTCAGCGCCAGGCCATAGCGGGGGTTGGCCAGATACTCGACCCTCAGCGGATACATCATGAGATTGCCGAAACCCATCAGCATCCAGGCTGCCAGCGTCAGCCGGAACAGCCGGTCCTCCTTGAGGCTCCGCCAGGCTCGCAGCGGATGGGTCCCTTCGAGGACCTTGAGCGGACGCGACGGGTATCGTCCGAGCAGGATCGCAGCCGCGGCGAAGGCCAAGGCGAAGATCAGCAGCAGCCACGGGAACTGGTCGAGCCGCCCGGAAAAAAGGCGTCCCGCCACATAGCTGAACAGGGCCGCGCTGGCGATGCGGATCATGATCGTCCGCGCAAAGAGCCGGCCGCGCGCGGTGGCCGGGTAGTTGTCGTGGTAGATCTGGGTCAACAGGGGGACTCCCGCTGCCGCCGCGGCCATGGCCAGCACGCTGCCCGCCACAAAAACCGGCAAGGACGGCGCCAGCGCCATGCCCACCAGGCTCGCCGCCCCGAGCCAGGAGAGGAGGGCCGCGGCGCGCGCAGCCGCCCAGCGGGACCGCGCGACCGCCATGACCAGCCAGGGCGTGATCAGAAGCCCGATGCTCCCGCCGCCTGCCACCAGCGCCTTGGCCATCGCGCCCGCCTGAAACCATCGCACTGCGATCAGCAACAGGAACGTCGAGCTGGCCGTCTCGAGAACGCCGGCCGATACCGATCGCCACTTCTCGTGGTGGTAGGTGCGCTGCGTGTCGCTGGCTGGCGCCATCCGGCTAGCTTACCGCCTCCCCGCAAGCGCCCGCAAAGGATTTATGGCCTGCCGATTATCCTCATGACAGCCGGATCCCGGGCGGCTATCTTTCCCATGTCCGACGCATGAAGGCCATCCGCCCATCCCATTTCATCAACCGCGAGCTGAGCTGGCTCGAATTCAACGGGCGCGTCCTCGAAGAGGCCATGGACGCCACCCATCCGCTCCTCGAGCGGCTCAAGTTTTTTGCGATCTTCAGCTCGAACCTGGACGAGTTCTTCGAGGTGCGGGTGGCGGGCATCAAGCAGCAGATCGAAAGCGGGGTGGCTGAGCGGAGCCTGGACGGGCTGACGCCCAGCGAGACGTTCCAGCTCGTTTCCCGCCGGGTGCGGCGCCTGGTCGACCAGCAATACGCATGCTGGCGCCGGGAACTCGTGCCCGCCCTCGCCCGCAACCGGATCCGGTTTCTAGAGCCGGGCTGGGTCGACTCGAAGGATCGAGCATGGGTCGATGCCTGCTACCGAGCCGAGGTCCGCCCCGTCCTCACGCCCCTGGCTCTGGATCCGACCCATCCGTTCCCGCTGCTGCTGAACAAATCGCTCAACCTGATCGTCCAGCTCGATTGGCCGGCGGGCTCTGGCAGCGCCCAGCACCGCCTGCTCATCGTTCAGGTCCCCCGGGTCCTGCCCCGCCTGGTCCGCCTCCCTCGTACCGATGACCGGCTGGATTATCTCTTCCTCGGGCAGCTGATCGGCGATTACCTCTCCGACCTTTTGCCCGGCACCCGGATCCAGGGTTGCTGGGCGTTCCGGGTCACGCGCAACAGCGAGCTGTATATCGACGAGGAGGAGGAGACCGACACCGGCAATCTGCTCCAGGCGGTCGAGAAAGAGCTGCACAAACGCCGCCGCGGCGATGCCGTCCGCCTCGAGATCGAATCCGGCTGCCCCCTTCCCATCCGGGCCATCTTGCTGCAGAACCTTCAGCTTTCCGAGGTCGACCTGTATGAGATTGACGGGCCTCTCGATCCCGTTCGGCTGATGAGAATCCACGAGGATGCCTCCGTAGTCGAGTTGCGCGACGCCCCCTATCATGCGCCTTATCCGGCCGCGTTTCGCGAGCCGGCGGATCCGTTTGCCGCCATCCGCCAAAGCGATGTGCTCATCCATCATCCCTTCGAGACCTACGAGGCGGTGGTCGATTTTCTCGAGCGGGCCGCCGAGGATCCTCAGGTGCTTGCCATCAAGCAGACCCTCTATCGCACCGGCGGCGACACCCGGATCGTTGGCGCCCTGATGAAAGCGGTGACTCATGGCAAGCAAGTCACCGCCACTGTCGAGCTGAAAGCCCGGTTCGACGAAGCCAACAACATCCTCTGGGCGCGCAAGCTCGAAGAGGCGGGCGTGCATGTCGTCTACGGGCTGGTGGGCTATAAGATCCACGCCAAGGCCTGCCTGGTCGTCCGGCGCGAAGAGTCCGGCCTCTGCCGCTATGTCCACCTCAGCACCGGCAACTATAATCCCACCACTGCCCGGATCTACACGGATCTGAGCCTGTTCACCTGCCACCCCGATTTCGGCGAGGACGTCACCAGCCTGTTCAACCTTCTGACCGGCATCTGCCAGTTCCCCGGCATGCGCAAGCTCCTCGTCGCCCCCTTCAACCTCCAGGAGCGATTCCTCGAGCTCATCCGGCGTGAGGCCGACAATGCCCGCCAGGGGCTGCCGGCCCGGATCATCGCCAAAATGAACGCCCTCGTGGATCGCGGCATCATCGAGGCCTTGTACTCCGCCTCCCAAGCCGGCGTGAAGATCGACCTCCTGGTCCGCGGCATCTGTTGCCTTCGGCCCCAGGTCCGCGGCTTGAGCCAGAATATCACCGTCCGCAGCATCCTCGACCGCTTCCTCGAACACAGCCGGATCTACTATTTCGAAAATGCGTGCCAACCCCAGGTGTTCATCGGGAGCGCCGACTGGATGTCCCGCAATTTCTTCAGCCGCATCGAGACGGTATTCCCGGTCGAAAATGGCGTCTTGCGGGAACGGCTGATCGACGAATGCCTGGGGATCCCGCTCGCCGATAACGTCAAAGCGCGCATGCTCCTTTCCAGCGGCCGGTATGTCCGGCCAATCGTCCCTGCCGGCGAAAAGCCGGTCCGCAGCCAGCTCGAGCTGATGATGCGGGCCCGGGCCGCCGCCGCCGCCCCGCCCCCTCCCAAGCGCGGCGCTCGCAAACACCTGCGCCTCCGCAGCGCCCCGCCCCCCGCCGAGCGCTCGAGATAAGAGACGATATATGCAGCGTCATAAGTCGCGCGGCGTGAGGACACGCGGCACGATTCTGGCCGGGTCCCCTGACCCGGCGTTGTGCACTTCTGACGCTCTGTATCGCTAATCGCGCCGTTCGCGGATGGCCCGCAGGATCTCGGCGACGGCCTCCGTCTTGGGCCGGACGCCTTGGTTTCCCTGGCCGTGTCGGCGGACGGCGACCATCCCCTCGCTCTGTTCGCGCGCGCCGACAATCAGCATGGTGTGGACCTTAGCTTCCTCGGCGCGCTGGATGCGGCCCGGCAGC
Source organism: uncultured Verrucomicrobiota bacterium (assembly GCA_964458325.1). GTDB lineage: Bacteria > Verrucomicrobiota > Verrucomicrobiia > Limisphaerales > UBA1319 > JAGMXM01. The sequence continues at coordinate 6,373 of CAYWIM010000114.1, read as the reverse complement.
TTGTCGTGGCTGAACTCGAGCCCCGCCCGCACGAACTGCGCCCGAAGCTCGCGGACGATCTCCTCCGCATACCCCACCTGGTCGGAGGTCACCGGCAGCACGCGCACCTGCTCGGGCGCCAGCCAGAGCGGGAAGTTGCCCGCGTAATGCTCGATCAGAAATCCGATGAACCGCTCGTGGGTGCCCAGCGGCGCGCGGTGGATGCACATCGGCGTCTTGTCGGTATTATCCCGGTCGCGATACACCAGCCCGAACCGCGCCGGCACCGCGAAGTCAACCTGGTTGGTAGCGATGGTAAACTCGCGGCCGATGGCGCTCCAGACCTGGACGTCGATCTTCGGCCCGTAGAAGGCCGCCTCGTTCGGCACCTCGACATAATGGATGCCGCTCTCCTGCAGCACCTGGCGAACCATCTCCTCCGTCTGCTTCCACAGCTCCGCCTGGTCCACGAATTTCTGGCCCAGCCGGGAGGGATCGTGTGTGCTGAATCGCATCACGTACTTCCCCAGGCCGAAAATCTTGAAGTACTTGAGATACATGGCGTTCACCGCCTGGAACTCCTGCGGGAACTGCCCGGGCGAACAATAGATGTGCGCGTCGTTCATCTGCATCGACCGCACCCGCATCAGGCCGAAGAGCTCGCCCGATTGCTCGAAACGGTAGCACGTGCCGTATTCGGCCAGCCGCATCGGCATGTCCCGGTAGCTGCGAGGCTCCGCGGCGAATATGCGATGGTGATGCGGACAGTTCATCGCCTTGAGATAATACCGGTCGGAGACGATCCCGCCCGCTTGCGATGCCGGATCGCCTCGGCCATCGCCCGCCGGCTTCGATGCATCCGCCAGCTCCATCGGCGGATACATGCTCTCTGCATAGTAGGGCAGGTGGCCCGAGGTCCGATACATCTTCTCCCGGGCCAGATGCGGCGTCCGCACGCGCAGATACCCGGCCTCGAACTCGCTCTCCTTGGCCAGTTTCTCGAGCTCCTCGATGAGAACCGTCCCCGCTGGCAGCCAGAGCGGAAGGCCCGGCCCCGTGTATTCGGCGTCGAAGACGAACAGGCTCATCTCGGCGCCCAGCTTCCGATGGTCGCGCCGCTTGGCCTCCTCCTGCAGTTTCAGCCATGCCTCGAGCTCGCCCTGGTTCGGAAACGCCGTCCCATACAGCCGCTGGAGCTGAGGGTTCCTCTCGTCTCCACGGTAATACGCCGCCGCCACCCGCAGCAGCTTGAACGCCTTCGCGTTGCCCGTGCGCATCACGTGCGGGCCGGCGCACAAATCCACAAACTCGCCGCTCTGATACGTCGAGATCGGCTCGCCCTCGGGGATGTCGTTGAGCCGCTCGACCTTGAAGGTCTGACCCCGGGCCGCGAAAAACTCGCGCGCTTCGTCCCGCGTCCGAACCGCTTTCTCGAAACGATGGTTCTCCCGCACAATCTTCTTCATCTCCGCCTCGATGGCCGGAAAATCCTCGGGGGTGAACCGGTGATCGGGCAGGTCGAAATCGTAATAGAACCCCTCCTCGGTGGCGGGGCCGATATCCAGCCGTGCCGCCGGCCACAGCCGCAACACTGCCGCCGCCATCACGTGCGCCGCCGAATGCCGGAGCCGCTCGAGGTCCGTCATCTTCTCGCGATCTTCCAGCGACTTGCGTTCCGACGATGCTTGCACCGGTTCTGCCATATCCAAGCACTCTAGTGGATCGCAAGCCGATTGACAATGGCCTCTCTTCGCAACGGTTGCCAACGATACGGATGCAGTGTAAGAAAAGCGGTCCGGTGATCCGACGTTGCATCATTCTATGGGGTTGGCTGGCGGGAGCCGCTGGGCTTTGGGCCGATGTCGAGCATTACCCCCAGTCCTTGCGCATCTCGGAGTTCATGGCGGTCAACCAAAGCGGGCTCCAGGACGCCGAGGGCGATCGTTCCGACTGGATCGAGATCCATAATCCGACGTCCGCCGCGGTCGACCTCGATGGGTGGTTCCTGACGGATGACGCCGCGAACAAGACGCAGTGGCGGTTCCCCGCCACCAACCTGCTGGCCGGAGCGTACCTGGTCGTGTTCGCCTCCGACAAGAACCGCACGAACGCCGGCGCCCCGCTGCATTCCAATTTCAAGCTGAGCGGTGCGGGCGAATACCTGGGGCTGGTGATGCCGGATGGGGTGACGGTGGCCAGCGAGTATGCGCCCTTGTTTGCGCCCCAGGCGGCGGACGTCTCCTGCGGCCTCACGCCATCCACCAATCCTCCCGCCGTTCTCGTCCCGCCCAGCAGCTCCGCAAGGACCCTGGTTCCACCCGGTCCGATCGACGATGCCTGGCGGCTCGAGGGATTCGAGCCCGATGCCGCCTGGGCAGTGACCCCCTTGCCGGCCGGCTACGAGACGATCGGCCAGCCGATCGCCGCCAACATCCTGTTCGTCGTCGACACCAACGCGAGCGCCGGCCTGGCGCCCGGGGATGCCGCCGTGCTCGACCGCCTCACCGCCTCCCTCGGCCATGTCGTCACCGTCGCCGATGACAACGCTGCTCGAACCGCCGACGCCGCCGGGCGAGACCTGGTGATCGTCTCCTCGACCGTCAGCTCCAGCGCCATCACCAGCAAATTCCGCGATGTGGCGGTGCCGGTGATCAACTGGGAACGCTCCCTGGTGGACGATTTCCGGATCGGCGCCACTCCATCCTCGACGACCAGCGGCTCTCACGTGGTGGTGACCCCCGCAGGGGCGGGGCACCCGGCGGCCGGCGGTCTCCCGGCCGGCGTCCACGTGATCCGCGCCAGCCCCGCCGCCCTGGGCGTCGCCAGCACCTCGGGCCTTGCGCCGGGCGCGCAGGTGCTCGCCACCGCCAACAATTGGCCGGCCTTGATTCTGGTCGAACAAGGGCATCTTCTCCTGAACGGCCAGACGGCGCCCGCTCCCCGAATCCACATGCCTTGGGGTGACACCGGCCTCGAGGGCGTTAGCGCCACAGGGCTGGCGCTGTTCGATGGAGCTGTCGCTTACGCGCTGTCCGGCCGCAGCTCCGCTCCCGTGTTCGCGCCCCAAATCGCCACGGATACTCGAGCCGCCATGCTGGATCGAAGCAGCACATTGCTTGCCTGCCTGCCGTTTGCGCTGCCCGAGGGGCTCCGCCCGAGCTCGATGGTCTTGCGCATGCGCTATGACGATGGATTCGTCGCGTGGCTCAACGGCGTCGAAATCGCCCGGCGCAACGCCGCGGGCGCCATGGCCTGGAACTCCGCCGCAACCGATTCCCGCGCCAACACCGCGGCGATCGTCCCGGAAATATTTGACGTCAGCGGCCATCGCGGGCTGCTCGCCGCCGGCGACAATGTGCTGGCCATCCAGGGGCTGAACGCCAGCGCGGCCGATCCGGATTTCTTCATCGAGGCCGAGCTCTCCGCCGGCGGCGATGCGACAGGCCTCCTCCACTACTACACGACACCCACGCCGGGCGCCGCTAACCTCCCGGGCAACCTCGGCTTCGTCCCCCCCGTCGTCTTCAGCTGCGACCGCGGCTACGTGACCAACGACTTCGTCCTCACGCTCGGCAACGCGCTGGCCGACGCCGAGATCCGGTACACGACCAACGGCGCGCCGCCGGCCGCCTCGAGCGGATCGGTGTACACCGCCCCGCTGCGGATCGCCCATACCACCGTCATCCGCGCCGCGGCCTTCAAGCCGGGCTACCTCAGCACCAACGTCGCCACCATGAGCTACCTGTTCCTCGAGCAGGTGCTGCGCCAGCCTTCGAGCCTCGAGGGCTGGCCCCAGCCCATGCTGAGCATCGGGTCCAGCGTCGATGGTTCGAGCACGCGCCAGCATGACTATGAAATGGACCCTCGCGTGGTGGACGCCCCGGCCTACTCGAATTCCATTCGCGGCGCCATGATGGCCATTCCCACAATGTCCCTCGCCGTGCGGCAGCCGGACATGTGGAACGTCAGCGGGAATGGCGGGTTCTATCGCTCGACTGCCGGCCTCGAGGCGCCGGTCTCCGTCGAGCTGATCGATCCGGATCAGCCCGCCCACAACGCGCACGCCGATGCCTGGATCGAAGGCCACAGCCACGACCGGCTCAAGCGCACGCTGAGGCTGACCTTCCGGGCCAGCAGCGGCGCCCCCCGTTTCGAGTCGCCCTTGTTCCAGGACGCGCCCCTGTTCGGAGAGACCGCTGCCCCCCAAGCCAACAGCATCGTGCTGCGGGGCGGCAACAACCGCTGCTGGGCGCGCGGGTGGAATCCGGCCAAGACGACCTATACCGAGGACGAATTCTATCGCTCCACCCAGATCGCCATGTCGGGCGTCGGCCCGCATGGCAGCTTCGTCCACCTCTTCATCAACGGCATCTATTGGGGCCTCTACAACCCCGTCGAGCGCCCCGACAACGCATTCGCCGCCGCATACCTGGGGGGCGACGACGACCAGTGGTTCAGCATCAACCACGGCGGCAGCGCCAACGGCCTCCGCACCCGGTGGGATTACCTGGTGGGGCCGCTGGCCGCCAAAGACATGTCCCAGGCCTCGAATTATGCCGAGCTGCGGGAGTATCTCGATGTCGACCCCTTCATCGATTACCTCCTCGCCTCCTGGTACATCGGCCTGGGCGATTGGCCCGACAACAACTGGTGGGCGGCCTGCCGAACCAGCCCGCCCGGCCCGGTCCGCTTCTTCGCCTGGGATGGCGAATGGAGCTTCGGCACCGCCCGAGCGTCTTCGTTGCGCGCCTCGGTGAAATCGGAGTTCACGCCCTCCTCGAGCAGCAGCGCCGTCATCCCCAAGCTCTGGCGCAGCGCCCGCGCGAATCCCGATTTCATGATGGCCGTCGCCGACCGCGCTTTCCGCCATACCCGAACCCATGGCGCGCTCTCCGACGCCCAAGCCATCGAGCGCTGGCTCACGCTGAGCAACGCGCTCCGCGCCCCCGTGATCGCCGAGTCGGCCCGCTGGGGCGACTCGATCGATCCCAGCACGGTCCGCACCCGAGACGCCGACTGGCACAACGAACAGGCGCTCATCGGCAGCCTGCTGGCCGGCAACGGCGAGGCGCTCCTCAATTCGATGCGGAGTCACGGATACTATCCCCCCATCGCTCCGCCGCGGTTCAGCCATCCCGACGGCACGGTGGCGCCGCCCTTCGCGTGGACGCTTTCGCATACCAACGGCTCTGGAGACGCTTACTACACCTTGGACGGCGGCGATCCGAGGCTGCCCGGCGGCGCCGTGAATCCCGCCGCGGTCCGGTACGGCGGGGCGGTCTCCGTCCTCCAGAGCACGCGGATTCAGGCCCGCTTCTTGAAGGGCAGCCAGTGGAGCGCGTTGAACAAGGCGGCCTACGGCGTCCCCGGGAGCATCACGCTGCAAGTCGCGGAGATCATGTATCACCCGTCGAATCCCACGCCCGTCGAGTGGGCCTCCGGCTTCACCAATGACAACGACTTCGAGTTTCTCGAGCTGAAGAACACCGGCGCCGGCGCTCTCTCCCTGGCCGGACTCCGATTCACGGAGGGGATTGAATTTGAATTCGGTGGTGGCGTGCTGCCAGCCGGCGGCATCGTGTTGCTGGTTCGGAATCGGCCGGGCTTCGAGGCGCGCTACGGGACCGGGCTGCCGGTCGGGGGTGTCTTCGACGGCGCGCTCGATAATGGCGGCGAAACCCTTCGGATTCGCGATGCCGCCGGCCTCGTGGCCCTGAGCTTTCGCTACGAAGATCACTGGCAGACCGCCACCGATGGAGTCGGGCATTCGCTCGTGCCTGTCGGCCTGGCTTGGCCCCCGCCCGACCCCTCGATGGCGTCCAGCTGGCGGGCCAGCGCCCATCCGGGCGGCTCGCCGGGCGCGGATGATCCCGCCCCCGCCGCGGGTTTCCAGGCCTGGAGGCGGTTTCATTTCTCGGCAGCGGAGCAGGAAGATCCCGCCGTGAGCAGCCCGGACGCCAATCCGGACGGCGATCCCTGGCCCAACTTCGCCGAATACGCCTTTGTCACGGACCCGCGGCGCGCGGGGAGCGAGGTCCTGCCCCGGGCGCACATGGAAGAGGGTCGGCTCAAAATTGTGTTCCGCCGGCTGAAAAATCCGAGCGACGTCGCCTATCGAATCGAGATCGCCGCGGGATTGGACAGCGGCTGGAGCGAGGCCAATACCGTCCAGAGAGTGCTCGAAAGCGACGAGTCATCCGAGACGGTGGAGGCCGTCCTCCCGACGCCCATCGCCGGCGCGGATGCCTGCTACGCGCGCATCCTGGCCCTCCCCGCGCCCTGAGCCAAGGGCCAACAGGGAGCACTGCAGACGGCCACCGGAGGCCATTCCCTCCCCCCGCGAGGATCGAGCGGGGGGAGAGCGGAGGGAGAGGGGATTGTTCCAACGTCCGCC
>CAYWIM010000113.1:0-11915 GCA_964458325.1 uncultured Verrucomicrobiota bacterium | reverse complement strand
CCCGCCCAATCCCCTCCAGCAAAATCGGAATTCATTTTTGCACAGACCCTAAGGGAGAGGATCGTCTGGCGGCAGTCAAGGCCCGCCTCGCGACCTCGGCGCGCTCGAAACAACGAATCACCGGCAATTCTCTTTGCGCGTTTTTGCGATCTTTTGCGGCAACAAGCTCAGGAGTTGATCTTGGATGGCCGGAAACGCAAAAAGACGCAAAGAGAGTTGCTGCCTGGAGAGCGGCGTGCCACCCGGATGCTACCTGATGCCGCGTGCGTTTGGCTGGAACGGGATCTGCTCCTATCGAGGATGCGAAACCGCTGGCGATCCGGACTGGGCGGGGGGCGACGAGTCCATGGGGGGGAGCCCGATGAGGATTTGTGGCCGGCTGTGGGCGCTGACGGTCAGCATCGGGTGATCGACGCCTGCCGTTATGACAGGGAGCTCCAGCGCGAGCACGATCTTATCCTGTGCGAAGGGCATCGGGTGCTCTGGCGGTTTATCAGGGCACGTTGTTAGGCGGAACAGCGCGCCAGAGCTGTTCATCCTGCAAGGCTTGCATCGCTACATCACGGCGGTAATCCGGGATGTGCCGATCGTTCCGAGACCGTGAGAATGAACAATGAGCGCCACGATCCCATTCAACGCACGCATTTGCTTCAGAGGTGCGCCGGAGTCGGGGCTGACTGAGATCGCAGCCGCTGTTCACAGCGTCACGGAAGCAGCCACAGGCGGCGGAATCCCATCCTCATAGAAAGCACAACAATCGGGATTACTTGCGCGCGCTGGTCCGCGACTGAACCCAGGGGACATCCTGGCTGCCAGCCACCACGTAGTCGTGCGAGTGGTAGTTGGAGACCTGCGGTTTCAAGGTGCGGCTGTCCTGCCAGCGGTGCCCCTCGACGTGGCCATCCGCAAAGGAGAAATCCCCGCCCCGGCTGTGGTAGCTGGCCGGAATGTGATACCACCGGGTCGGGGTAGGCTCCATGTACACCCCGAAAAAGGGCCGGCAGATGCTGTCGGGATGGATCTCGCCGATCACGAACAGGCTCGCAGGGGACGGCTGGGTGATCTGGGTCATCTTGCTGAATGAGCGGTATTGTGCGTTGGGCAGGTTCCGGTACAGGTCTCCTTCCCACCCGACGTGAGCGTTCATTCCGTAGCTGCGGACGCGCGGGTCCTTGATGGTGCCGGAGGTCCCCAGGGTGCGGTCGGCAGGGCACTTGTAGATGGCGGCCGTCTTGAGATAGGGGCTGAAGAGCGATCGCTGGGGATCGAAGAGGAGCGTCTCGTTGGTCGCATCCTTGGGGGTGCCCCGGAAGCTGCCCGCCACCCAGGTCGGCACCGCCGTAATCCCCGCGCCATTGTTCACCAGGCGGTCGTTCTGGTCGTTGGCATACATCGTCCAGATCAAGGTCAGCTGTTTGAGGTTGTTGACGCAGGCGATGCGATGGGCTTTGGCCTTCGCCGCCGCCAGGGCCGGCAGGAGCATCCCCGCCAGGATCGCGATGATCGCGATCACCACCAGCAGCTCGATCAGCGTGAAGCCGCCTGCACCCCGAAATCCCCGTCTGTCGATCGATCCTATGTTCACGGCGATAGTAAAGCCGCCTCGAGGCCGCGGGGCCATAATAAAATGCATCTCCCGTCGCCTGCCCTCCCCAGCGGACTTGTTTTTTCGCCAGGGTTGTCTAGAGTACTCCCATGAAACGCGATGTGGTGCCGGTGCAAATCCGCGGGATCCTGCCCGCGAATTCCGGCTGCGCCATTTTCATCGGCAATGCCCAGAAGGTGTTCGTCATCCAGGTCGAGCACAATATGGGGGCGATCATCAACATGTTCATTCAGGAGACTGCCAAGGAGCGCCCTCTGACGCACGACCTGATCGCGAGCGTCCTCAAGGGCTTTGGCATCACCGTCGAGCGGGTGGTGATCACCGAGCTGCGCGGCACGACCTATTACGCTCGTCTCATCCTCCAGCAACAGAACGAGCTCGGACGCAAGATCGTCGAGGTCGACGCCCGTCCCAGCGATTGCCTGGCGCTCGCCGCCTGCCAGAAACGGCCCGTATACGTCACCACCTCGCTCTTCGAGCAGGTCGAAGACATGTCGGAGTGGCTGGAGCGGATCAACCAGGGCGGCACTGAACCCGAGTAATCCAGCCCATGCCGCCGGCCGCCGCCTCCGATTCACCCGTCATCCTGGTTTGCGGCGAGGACGATTTCCTGGTCAAACGCCGCGCCCGGCAGCTTTTCGAGCAATGGGGCGCACCGACCGGCGATTTCGACCGGGAGATCATCGACGGCGCCGTCTCCAACAGCGGCGAAGCCCTCCGGTCCATCAACCGCCTGCGCGAATCCATCCAGACCCTGCCCTTTTTCGGCCAGGGCAAGACCGTCTGGTGGCAGAATTGCTCCTTCCTCGGCGAGGACCGCACCTCGACCTCCGCCGCGGTCACCGATGCGCTGGCCGATCTCGCCGAAGAGCTGAAGTCCTTCGCCTGGGGCAAGGTTCGGCTGCTCATCTCCGCCGGCAAGGTCGACAAGCGGCGCGTTTTCTACAAAACGATCGAGAAGATCGGCCGAACCGACCTGCTGGACGGCTGGTCGGCCGATGACCGCGATTGGGCCGGCCGGGCCGAGGCCTGGGCCGAGCGCGAGCTCGCCGAACTCCATCGATCCATCACCCCCGCCGCCCTCGCCGCCCTCGTCACCGCCGCCGGCCCCAACCCCCGCCTCCTGCGAGCCGAAATCGACAAGCTCGATCTCTACGCCGAAGCCGGCCGGCCGATCGAGGAATCCGACGTCGAAGCCGTCGTCGCCCGCCAAAGGCAGACCGAGGCATTCGCCCTGGCGGAAGCCGTGGGCGATCGGGACCTGGCCCGGGCATTGCGGCATCTCGATTCCGAGCTGTCGGACCTCGCCCGCGACAACCAAAAATCGGCCATCGGCATCCTCTACGGCCTGATCACAAAGATCCGCGTCCTGTTGTTCCTTCGAGAGGCGGTGCGGATCGGCTGGATCAGACCCGACACCGATTACCAGCGCTTCAAGAGCCAGCTCACACAACTGCCCGCCGCTGACCTGCCGTCGGACAAACGGTGGAACCCTCTCCTCCAGCATCCCTTTGTTCTGTTCAAGGCCCTGCCCCAGCTCCGCCGCTACCAGACCCCCGAGCTGATCCGGATCATGGATCTGCTCCTCGATTCCAACCGGAAGCTCGTCGGAAGCGGCCTCCCCGAGGACCTCGTCCTCCGGCAGCTCGTTGTCCAGATCATCCGACCCTCCGCCTGACCTCGGGGGCTACCCTGAAATGCCGACCGGGCCGATCTGCATCAGTTGAAGCACCGGCCGCCCTGCCCCGCGCGCGCGCTCGAGGTCGAGATGAAACTCGAGCCGCCAGTCGTTGTGCCCCTCCGGATCCACCAGCACCTGGTCGATCCTCCACGTTTTTCCGTCCTCGGACGGCTCGACATACGTATGCCGCGCATTGCGAGCGTCCGGATCCAAGCAGATCCGCGAGTGCTCAACCCCGTACGCGGCGAGCCGGGCTTCGAGCGCCGCCACGTTCCATTCCCGTCCTTCGGCATCTGCGGGCGGCTCGAGCAGGGCCGGGACCTGATCGAGCCGGGCGGTCGCCAGCAGACGAAGAACGCCGAAGATCGACTGGCGCGCCAGCAAGGTCAATTGCCTTCGATCGTGCGTGATGTCGGCCTCCTCGGCGGCCTTTGCCGCCTCAGCGCGACCAGCCGGCTCCTGCCGATCCCCGAGGGGCGCCTGGCCCGGCTGCCGCAGCTTCTCCCACTCGTCCAGCAGGCTCGAGTCCACATCCCGGATCATCTGCCCGAAGTAGAGCTCGATCTCGCGGACCGGATCCGTTTTCGCGGCGTCCGGGACCGTTTGCGCCAGGGTTTTGTACACGTAGGAAAGATACCGGAGCACGACCCCCTCGGCCTTCTCCAGGTCGTAGTGGCGTATGTAATCCGCGAACGTGTGCAGGCTCTCGTAGATCTCCCGCGCGACGGACTTGGGCCGGATGTTCTCCTGGCCAACCCACGGATGCCGCGCGGCGAACTCGTTGAACGTCGAGTAGACGAAATCCCGGTTGGGCTTTGGGTATTCGAGCTTCTCGAGCTCGGCCTCGCGCTCCGCGAAGTCCAGCCCCTGCATCTTCATCTCGGCGATCTTCTCGCCCTTGAGCCGGCTCAATTGCTTGTGCAGGACGACATCCGGATCCTCGAGAATCGACTCGACCAGCGTCAGCAGGTCGAGGGCGTGCGCGGGCGATTCAGGGTCCAGCAGCTGCAGCGTGTCGAGCAGGTACAGCGACAGGGTTTGATCCAGCGAGAAATCCTCCTGCAGAGCCACGTTGATCCGCAGGTAGGCGCCCGAATCCGTCCTCGGAACGAACTCGATGATCTTGCGATCGAGCAGAGAGCGGAACAGCGCCCAGGCCCGCCGCATGTGCTGACGCTTGGCCGCCGGCGTCTCGTGCGACTGCCGAACCATCTCGCGCATGGCCTCGCAGCCATCCCCGGCCCGGCTCAGCACGTTCAGCAGCATCCCATGGGTCACCTGGAACCGTGAAGCCAGCCGCTCCGGCGCCGAAGCCACCAGCCGGTCAAACGTCCGCCGATCCCACGACACGAAGTTCCTCTCCGGCGGCTTCCGCTTCACGTACTTCCGCGCCTTGCCCGAATCCGCCGCGCCCTTGTTCGCCAGCCGGAGATTCTCGATCACGTGCTCCGGCGCCTGCACCACCACCCACCCCCGGTCGTCAAATCCTTTCCGGCCCGCCCGCCCGCAGATCTGATGGAAATCCCGCACGCTCACGATCCCGGTCTTCTCTCCGTCGAATTTGCACAGGCGCGTCAGCAGCACGGTCCGGATCGGCACGTTGATCCCCAGCCCCAAGGTGTCCGTGCCGCAGATGATCTTCAGGAGCCCTTGCTGCGCCAATTGCTCGACCCGGACCCGGTATTTCGGCAGCAGGCCGGCATGGTGCAGGCCAATCCCGTGCCGCAGATATTTCTTCAGATCCGCCCCATACGGGCTGTCGAACCGGAAATCCTCGAGTGCCCGGGCGATTGCCTCCTTCTCCTCGCGCGAGCAGAAGTTCAGGCTCAGCAGGCTCTGCGCGCTCTCCGCGGCATCGAGCTGCGTGAAATGGACGATGTAGATCGGCGCCCGCCCCCGGGCGGCCAGATCCTCGATCGCGCGCTCGAAAGGCACTTCCGAATAGCTGAACTCCAGCGGCACCGGCCGCACCCGCGAGCGCACCACGCTCGTCGGACGGCCGTTCCTGCGGGTCAGCTCCTCCTCGAAAAAGGCTGGATCCCCCAGCGTCGCGGACATGAGCAGAAACCGCGCCTGAGGGAGTGTGAGAAGTGGCACCTGCCACGCCACCCCGCGCTCGCGGTCCGAATAATAATGGAACTCGTCCATGATCACTTCGTCCACGCGGGCGCTCTCGCCCTCGCGCAGGGCGATGTTGGCCAGGATCTCGGCCGTGCAGCAGAGGATCGGCGCATCGCGGTTCACCGTGGCGTCTCCGGTGCTCATCCCCACCTGCTCCGGCCCGAAATCGCGGCAGAGCGCCAGGAACTTCTCGTTCACCAGGGCCTTGATCGGGCAGGTGTAAACGGACCGCTTCCCCTGCGCCAGCCCCTTGAAATGAAGCGCGGCCGCCACCAGCGATTTGCCGGAGCCGGTCGGCGTGTTCAGGATCACGTTCCGCTCGTCGAACAGCGCCAGCAGGGCCTCCTCTTGCGCCGGATAGAGCTCGAGCCCCCGCTCCGCCAGGTAGTCCAGAAAACGAAACAGCACCGCCTCGTTCCCGCACGGGCGCTCGGCCGGCATGTGCCGCAATAATGGATAATCCAGGGCCGCCATCCGCACCCCAGCATGAGGGAGCCATTCGGCACTGGCAACCGGGAATCGCGCTTGCTACAACTTCGGCGCCCAACCAATGAAAACCGCGAGAATCGAAATCCTGGCTTTGAGCCTGGCGTGCCTCGGCCTTCAGGCCGCGGATGCCCCCCTTCGGCTGGTTGAACCGGGCGGCGCGAATGCGCTTGCTGCACTCGCCATCGATCCACCCGTCGGCCCGCCCAAAGCCGCCGTCGCAGACCCGCCCGCCCCGGCGGCCGCTTGGCAATCCCGGATTCGTGCCTATCTCGAACGCTTGTCGCGCCCGGATGGAGGCTATGCATGGGAAGGACAATCCAACTCGCATCTGACTCCCGCATTCTCCGTTGTCGCCTGTTATCGCGTTCTGAATCAGCCGCCCCCCAAGCCCATCGAGCTGACCCAGTTCATCCGCACCCACCATCCCGCCCGGCTCAAGAAGCTCGAGCAGGAGCATCCGGAGTTCGAATTCCAGCAGATCCAGAGCCTCCTCTGGCTCGGCGAGGACGCCGCGGAGCTCCGCGAGCCGATCCGCCTCTGGACCAAACCCACCCCCTATCTCCGACAGTATGAGCGCCACGGGTACCCCGTCCTGCGCCACCAGCTGGCCGCCTTCGCATGCCGGGCGCTGCTCGGATTGCCGCTCGACGATCTCGCCGCCGATTTTGTCCCCTATCTCGAAAAACGGCGGCGCACCAACGGCAGCTTCAACAATACCCCTGCGGCCGATGGCGGGGATGGGCATGTGCTCAACACGCTGTGGGGGCTCCAAGCGATGGATCTGCTGCACCGCGCCGGAGAGAAGCGCACCGAGACGGTTGCCTGGCTTCAGGCTTGCCAGATGCCCAATGGCGGCTTCACCTGGCAGCCGCAGCCGCAGTTCGCCGGCGTCGACAGCGCCGCTTGCACCTGGGCCGCAGTGATGGCGCTGCGCCTGCTCGGCGCGGAGCCCGGCCACCGCGCCGCTTGCCTCGAATACCTCCAGTCGCTCTGGAATGACGACGGCGGATTTGGCGACCGCCCCGGCTGCCCCAGCAATCCGATGGCCACCCGATACGCCCTCGAGGCGCTCCATGCACTCGACGGACTGGCGTCCCTGCGCGACCATCCTCCCCGCCCCCTTCCGCAAAAGTCCGCCCTGCCCCCCACCCTCAAGGTCTACTCTATCCAGATCGAAGCCCACGGCCAGGGCAGCCCGGCTGAGGCGGTCGACCTGGCCCGCGCTCTTCGGATCCACTTGTGGGGCGCCAAGAACGCCCGGCCCGACTGGCTGGCCCGCGCCCAGTCCCTCGCCGATCGCCAGAACATCCCCACACGGTTCTTCATCGCAAACGAGGAATACGGCACCTGGATCGACGTTCCCGGCCTCGGCGCCTACAGCCACATCAGCGATATCGTCGCCCCTCCCGGGGCCGGCTTCGGGCCGTCGCTCGCCGGCCCCGAGACCATCGCGTGGCCCGAATTCCGCCGCCGCCGGCTCTCGCCTCTCGAGGCGGCCGGCGGACGCCTGATCTGGCAGTTCGGGGAGAACGAGGAGCTCGTCCGGCTGTTCCTCGAGGATTCGATCGAACGCGGCGGCTACGCCGCGATCAGCACGTACCATTTCGGGAACCCCGATTTCTGCAACAGCGAGCCGTTTCTCGCGTGCTACCGCGGGCGCATCCCCTTTGTCGCGCTCCAGGACGCCCACGGCGTCGAGCCATGGTGGTTTGCCGACATGACGGCCGGGTTTCGCACGCTGTTCCTGGCGGAGGCGCCCACGTGGGAAGGCTGGCTCAACGCGCTCCGTCATCAATGGGTCGCCGCCGTCCGGCACGACGCCGCCAGCGGTTTCGAGACATGGATCCACTCGAGCTCGAGCTCGGTGCGGGAGTTCGTCCTCGAACGCCAGTCCGAGTGGCGCTGGTGGAATCATCCGGCGATCCAGCGCCCGATGGTGTCGATCGTCGCCGTCCGCCCGGAGGATTCGTTCGAGGCGGCACGGCCGGAATCGGGCGTGACGCTCCGGGTCCGCTGCGCCTGGCAAAACACGACGCAAGGCCTGCCGAAGATCCCCATTGCCGAGCTGGTCCGGCTCACGGTCGATGGGGCCGAAGCGGCCCCAACGATCGTCGCGCCCAAATCCCCGCGAGCCGCTGCCTACACCGATTACTACCACGCCTACCATCTTGCAGCGCCGGCGCCCGGACCGCACTCCGCCACCGCGGTGGTCCGGGAGATCCAATCGGGCAAGATCTCGAGCCGGACCATCCAGTTTGAAGGCGCCAGCCCCAACCCTTCGGGAAAACCATGAACCTTAATCATCGATCCGATTCGCGCGCGCTGACACGCCGCCAGTGGCTTGGGGCGGCCGCGGGGATCGGCGGCGCAAGCCTGGCATCTGCCGCCGGCGCTGCCGACCCCGAGCCCGCCCCCGCCACACCGCCTCTGGACATCACGTCCTATGGCGCCGTGGGCGACGGCCGAAGGTTGAACACCCAAGCCATCCAGCAAGCCATCAACGACTGTGCCGAGGCCGGCGGCGGAGCCGTCCTTTTTCCCGCAGGCGTGTTCCGGTCCGGAACCCTGTTTCTGCGAAGCCGGGTTCGGCTGCATCTCGAGCCAGGCGCCGTCCTCCAGGGAAGCCCGCAGCTCGAGGATTATCCACCCACCCGGCCCTCGATCCGATCGTACACGGACACCTACACCGAGCGCAGCCTGCTCTATGCCGAGGACGCCGACGGGTTTGCCATCGAGGGCTCAGGCACGATCGACGGCCAGGGCGGAGGCTTCAAGGGGCCGTACTTGGTCAGGCCCTACCTGCTGCGCGCGATCCGCTGCCGGGGCGTCCAGGTCCGCGATGTCACCTTTCGAGACTCGCCCATGTGGGTCCAGCATTACCTGGCGTGCGATGACGTCGCCATCCGCGGCATCCAGGTCGACAGCCGGTGCAACCAGAACAACGACGGCATCGACATCGACGGCTGCCAGCGGGTCACCATCAGCGACTGCCGGATCGATTCGGGGGACGACGCCATTGTGCTCAAGAGCACCCTCGACCGCCCCTGCCGCGACATTGCCATCACGAACTGCGTGCTCCGCAGCCTCTGCAACGCCCTGAAGCTCGGCACCGAATCCAACGGCGGGTTCGAGAACATCGCGATCTCGAACTGCGCGATCTACGACACGCGCCTGGCCGGCCTCGCCATCGAGATGGTCGACGGCGGCCTGCTCGAAGGGATCACGGCATCCCACCTGACCATGCGCAATGTCCGCGTCCCTCTGTTTGTGCGGCTGGGGGATCGGGGCCGCCCGTTCGAGGCAGGCATGCCTCGCCCCGGCCAAGGCCGCCTCCGCCACGTGTCGATCAGCCACGTCCAGGCCACGGGCGCCGACCGGATCGGATGCTCGATCACCGGACTGCCCGGCTGCCTCGCCGAGGACGTCAGCATCGACCACGTCCGCCTCGAGTTCGCCGGGGGCGGCACGATCGAAGACGCGCGCCAGATCGTCCCCGAAGCCCCAGAAAAGTATCCCGAAGCCACCATGTTCGGGCCCTTGCCGGCATTCGGCCTCTACTGCCGCCATGTCCGCGGCCTGCATCTCAGCCAGATCCAGCTGGCCTGCCTCCAGCCCGATGCCCGGCCCGCGGTGATGGCCGAGGATGTTGCGGATCTCCAGGTCGACGGCGTCAAGACCGCCGGCCAAAATGCGCGGGGGCCGCTCCTCGAATTCGAGGCGGTCCGCTCCGCCTGGGTCAATGGCTGCTGGGCAACGCCCGGCGGGCTGTTGCGCGTCAGCGGCCCCGACAACCGCCAGATCCATCCCGGCATCAACATCGTCCCCCAAGACGGCAAGGAGCTGATCCTGGCCGACGGCGCCCGCGAGGAGGACCTGGATCAGGAGTGACCCGCGCAGCCGGAACGGCCGGCGCTAACTTGATCCTTGGCAGAATCGATCCGTTTACGCATACATCAATCATGATCATCCGGACCATGGGTTGCTGGGCGTCGGCCGTTGCGCTCGCCGGGCTTGCATGTCTCGAGGCCCGGGCGGCAGAGCCCCTTCCCTCAATCCGGGTGGATTCCCAGAAACGCGGCTTTGTCACTGCCGAGCGCAAACCCTGGGTTCCCTGGGGCGTCAACTATTTCCGCCCCGGCACCGGCTGGGCGCCGCAGCTGTGGAAGAAGTTCGATCCGGACCTGGCTCGTCTCGATTTCGAACGGATGCAGGCCCTGGGGATCAACTGCGTGCGGGTCTTTCTGACGTGGGGCTCGTTCTTCGAGCAGCCGGGTGTTCTCAGCCAGAAAGGCTTGCAGCGGTTCGATCAGTTCCTCGACCTGGCCGAATCCCACGGCATCTACGTCCACCCGACGGGGCCCGATCATTGGGAAGGCACTCCCGCCTGGGCCCGGGGCGACCGGTTCACCGACGAGACGCTGCTGCGCGCGCAGGAGGAGTTCTGGCGGCTGCTGGCGGCGCGATATCGGGGGCGGACGGCCCTATTCGCTTACGATCTGCTGAATGAACCCTCCGTTCCTTGGGAATCGCCCGGCATTCGGGCCCGCTGGAAAGAGTGGATCCATCGCCATTATGAAGCTCCCGAGCGCGCCGCGCGCGCCTGGGGGATGGACCCCGATTCCGTCCGCTGGGAAGATCCTGACGTGCCGTTGCCGCAGGCTGCAAGCTCGCGCGCCCGTCTGCTGGATTACCAGCGCGTTCGTGAAGCCGTGGCCGAAACCTGGGTCCGCCGCCAGGCCGAGGCCATCCGGCGCGCGGATCCCGATGCGCTGGTCACCGTGGGCTTGATTCAGTGGTCGGTGCCGGTCTTGTTGCCTGGCCTGCAACACTATTCCGGCTTCCGACCCGAGCGAATCGCTCCGCTCGTCGACTTTCTGGAGATCCACTTCTATCCGCTGGCCGATGGATTCTACGAATACGATCCCGCGGGCGAGGTCCGGAACCTGGCTTACCTCGAGTCGGTCGTTCGCGAGTGCGCCCAGTTCGGCAAGCCGGTGGTGCTGGCCGAGTTCGGCTGGTACGGGGGCGGGCGGCTGACGATCGATCAGGGCCGCCATCGGCCCGCCACCGAGGAAGATCAGGCCCGGTGGTGCCGGCGCGCGGTCGAGGCCACCGCCGGCCTGGCCTGCGGCTGGCTCAACTGGGGCCTCTACGATCACCCCGAAGCGCGCGATGTCACTCAGCTCACCGGCCTTCTCGATGTCGCCGGCCAAACCAAGGCCTGGGGACGCGCCTTTCAGGAGCTGGGCGCGCGCTGGAATGGCAAGGGCATCCCGCCCCCGCCCGCCCTGAAACGGCCGCCGCCGGACTGGGACGCGTGGCTCACCAATCCCGAGGCCGCTCGATCATACCGGGACAATTACTTGCGCTCCTTCCATCCGTGATGATTCTCGATCCCATCCTCGCTCTGTTGCGCCCCGCCCCCGCAGCTAAGCCATTGCCCGCCGACCAAATCGATCCCGCTTACCGCAAGCTCCGACGCCAGGTGTTTGCGGGCATTTTTATCGGGTACGCCGCCTACTATCTCGTGCGCAAAAACTTGGCGCTGGCGATTCCCGATATTCTCGAGGAGCATCCGGAGCATACCAAGGCCATGGTGGGCTCGGCGTTGACCGGCCTGTCGGTGGCCTATGGTTTCTCGAAGTTTCTGATGGGATCGGTCTCCGACCGAAGCAACGCCCGATATTTTCTCCCCTTGGGCCTCTGGCTGTCGTGTTTGATCATGGCCATCTGCGGCCTGGTCAAGGAGATCTACGCCTCGCTGTTCGTCCTCTTCATCCTCCAGACGCTCAATGGATGGGCGCAGGGGATGGGCTGGCCGCCTTGCGGCAAAACGATGGTCCACTGGTTCAGCCTGCGCGAACGCGGGCTCACGGTGTCGGTCTGGAACGTGGCTCACAACGTCGGGGGCGCGCTGGTGGCCAACCTTGCGTTGCTGGGGGTGACCCTCTTTCACGACTGGGGCGCCAAGTTCTACTTCAACGCGATGATCGCCGCGGGAATGGGCTTGCTCGCCTG
>CAYWIM010000112.1:0-12032 GCA_964458325.1 uncultured Verrucomicrobiota bacterium | reverse complement strand
AATCCGGTGCCCCGAGAAATACGCCAAAAGCCTAACCTGCCTTGCGGAATTGCTGGGCGTCTCCGGTTCACGATTGACGGGGATGGAGGGTCTGCCAACATAACGGAACTATGCCTGAGAAGAAGGTCATTCGTCCCCGGCAATCGCCTCCGGCGGTCGGGCCGTACAACCACGCGATCCGGTTTGGACAGCTCCTGTTCTGCGCGGGGCAGATCCCCATCGATCCGGCGACAGGGAACCTGGCTGCCGGAGGGATCGTGCCCCAGACCGAGCGCGCCCTCGAGAACGTGAAGGTGATCCTGGCCGAGGAGGGATTGACGTTCGCGGATGTGCTGAAGACGACCGTTTACCTGGCGGACATGGCAGATTTCGGAGCGATGAACGAGGTGTATGGCCGGTATTTCACGGCGGATCACCCGGCCCGATCAACCGTTCAAGTGGCGGCATTGCCCCGGGGGGCCCGGGTCGAGATCGAGGTTGTGGGGGGGTACGCGGGCTGAGGGTCTGTGCAAAAATTACTTCCGATTTTGCACAAACTCTGAGGACACCCTGCGGCTCTTTTCAGGAGGCGGGCGTCCCGTGGGCCACGAACGCGCGCGGGATGCGCGCGGCCTGCGGATCAGGCGATGAACTCGTTGATGAGGTTCTCGAGGAATTCCTGGCGGCCGCTGGCGTTGGGGGCGGCTTCGCCTTTTTTGAGGATATAGGCCTCGAGATCCTGGAAGCTGGCTTTGCCGGCCTCGATCCGGGCGCCGATGCCGCCGTCCCATGAGGAGTAGCGCTGGCGGACGAACTCGGCTAGGCGCCCATCGGCACGGATGGCGGCGGCGATCTTGAGGCCGCGGGCGAAGGTGTCCATGCCCCCGATGTGGGCGTGGAACAGGTCCTCGGGCTCGAAGCTTTCGCGGCGGACCTTGGCGTCGAAATTGACGCCGCCGGTGGTGAAGCCGCCCATCTTGAGGATGGAGAGCATGACCTCGGTGGTGAGGTAGACATTCGTGGGGAACTGGTCGGTGTCCCAGCCCAGGAGGAGGTCGCCGGTATTGGCGTCGATCGATCCGAGGGCGCCGGCGGCGATAGCGGTCTCGAGCTCGTGCTGCATGGTGTGGCCGGCCAGCGTGGCATGGTTGGTCTCGACGTTGAGCTGGAAATCGCCCAGGAGATCGTATTGGCGGAGGAAATTCAGGCAGGCGGCCGCATCCGAGTCGTATTGATGCTTGGTGGGCTCCTTGGGTTTGGGCTCGATGTAGAACTGGCCTTTGAACCCGATCTTCTTCTTGTGGTCGACGGCCATGTGGAGGAACCGGGCCAGGTGATCGAGCTCGCGTTTGAGGTCGGTGTTGAGGAGGGTCGAGTAGCCTTCGCGGCCGCCCCAGAAGACGTAGCCGGAGCCGCCGAGCTCATGGGTGACCTCGATGGCCTTCTTGACCTGGGCGGCGCCGTAGGCGAAGGCGTCGGCATTGCAGCTGGTGGCGGCGCCATGGGCGTAGCGGGGATGGGCAAAGAGGCAGGCGGTGCCCCAGAGGAGGCGGATGCCGGTGCGCTCTTGCTCCTCTTTGAGGACGGTAACGACGGCGTCGAGGTTGCGGTTGGTGGCCTGGAGCGTGGGGCCTTCGGGGGCGACATCGCGGTCGTGGAAGGCGTAGAACGGCGCGCCGAGCTTCTGCATGAACTCGAAGGCGGCGTGGACGCGGCGTTTGGCGTTGGCGAGCGACTCGGTGCCGTCGTCCCAGGGGCGCAGGGCGGTGCCGGCGCCGAACGGGTCGCTGAGCTGGTTCCGGAACGTGTGCCAATAGACGACCGAGAACCGGAGATGCTCCTTCATCGTCTTGCCTTCGACCCGCTCGTCCGGATTGTAATGCTTGAAGGCCAGCGGATTTTTCGATGAGAGCCCTTCGTATCGGATCGGGCCGATATTCTTGAAGTACGATGCCATAGCTGCGTTCCTGTTACCGGTTTGCCGGAGTCGAGTTTGGTGTATTATCTGCGGGGGTTGATTCCAAAGATTCAGGCGGATGAAGTCAAGATGGAAAGAGCGCGTTCGAGCTGGGCGGCGAGCACATCGATCGATGCGTTGTTCCAGACGACGCATGCGGCGAGGCTCATCTTGGTTTCGATCGGCCATTGGGCGGCGCGGCGGCGCTGGATTTCCTCGAGGCTCCAGCCCCGGGCGAAGAGGCGGCTCTGCTGGACGGTCTCGGAGCATGCGACGCAGATCGTGATGTCGAACTCGTTCTGGGCGCCCGTTTCGAACAGGAGCGGGATGTCGACCACGGCGCCAGGAATGCCCTGGTGGCGAGCCTGTTTGACCTGATCGATCCAGGCCTGGCGGATTCGAGGGTGGAGGATCGCCTCGAGGCGGCGGCGAGCGGGCTCGTCCTCGAAGACGATCCGTGCGAGGGCGCTGCGACGGAGCCGGCCGGGGCCGTCGATGACATCCGGCCCGAAGGCGTCTCGGATCTCGGCGAGGGCGGGCTGGCCGGGCTCGACGAGATCGCGCGCGATGCGGTCGGTTTCGATGACGAGGAAGGCGCGGCGCCGAAACCAGTCGCCTGCGGTTGTCTTGCCCATGCCGGGGCCGCCGGTCAGCCCGATGCGTTTCATGGTGAGGCTATATCAGAGGGATTGGCGCCGCCATCCGGGCGGCCAATTCACGGGGATGTCCGGGAGAACCGGGAGGGCGGCGGGGTCGTTGTAGCCGTTCCAGAGGCGGTTATTGACCGTGGCATCGGCGGGGCGCATGGGATCGACATGGCCATCCATGAAAGTGATATTGGCTCGGCCGGAGTGGCGGGATGCGAGGTAGGAGGCATATTCGTAATAGGCCCAGGCCTCGGTCTGGTTGCGGCTGCCGGCGGGCAGGAACGCGGGATCGATCACGTAACCGTGGTTGCCGATCCGATGCACGTTCTCCTCGGGTGGGAGGGCGCTTGCGGCGGCATCGGGCGGGAGGACCTCGTGAGGCTGGTTGGTTCCGGTGCCGGCGGCGCAGCCGAACCCGATGGTCGATGTGGGCACATGAATGTCGGTGAGCTTGACCGGGAATCGCTCGTATTCGCCGGAGAACATCTTACGAGCGCTGCCGAGGAATTTGTAATTGTATCCGTAGGGGGCGTTGCGGCCGGGGAGCCAGTGGGGCACGGCGGGATCGCGGATGACGGCGTAGCCGCTGGTGACCTCGGCGGCGAGGCGATTGAACCAGCGGATCCGGGTGCCGTCTGGATAGACGATCTGGTGAGGCGGGAGCACCTGGTGGGTGTCCGAGTAGAGATGAAGGCCCAGGCCCAGCTGGCGCAAGTTGCTTCGGCACCGCATATCGATCGCCCGGGCTTTGGCGCTCGAAAGCGCCGGCAGCAGGAGGCCGGCCAGGATGGCGATAATGCCGATCACAACCAGGAGCTCGATGAGTGTGAATGCCCGGCCATCATGCGACATCGGCGGGCGGGCACGACCGGCGCGGGCGTGAACGACGTCCAGGATTTCTTGGGCTGATTTCATAGGACAGTTCGTTGTTAGTCTGAGGCCAGTGAATCCGGCCGTCGCCGCCGGATCCGATATCTGGCAGGGACGGCTACAATCGGCAGAACAGACGCCAGAAGGGTCGGATGCGGCGGATCAGCCTCCAGACGATCATGGGTTTCGCGATCCATCCGGCGGCAGAGCGCCAGTGGCGAGCCAGGAAGAAGCCGGCGATGGGGGCAGCCCAGTAGATCCAAGGTCCGCAGGCGCCGAGGGCGCGCTGGCCGGAGCTGAGCCAGGTGGATGGGTCGCGGAGCTGGCGGAGCGATTCGGCGGCTGCGGCGCGCTGGCGCTGGCCTTCCTCGACGAGCTGGGCTTTTCGAGCCGCAAGGCGGTTGCCCCGAAAATCGGCAGGGTGGGCAGTCCTGTGGGGGCAGGCGGTGGCCAGGGGGCTGGCCGCCCAGCCTTCAGCCTCCGCTTGGATGCGAAGCGGTGTTCCGGCCTGGGATGAGGGATTCATGAAAAGGGAGGAGGCAGTGACTGGCGGTCCTGCTGGATTTCGGCGATGGTGGTAGCAAGAAACGGGGGCCATTGGGCCAGGCGCCGGCGCAGGACGAGGGCGGCGGCGATCGCCAAGCCGGCGTAGAAGAGGCCGAAGCCGAGCAGGAGCCAGCGGCCGATCGAATCCCAGCAGAGAGCGACCGCGGCGGCGGTCAGCGTGCCGGCGGCGAGAATGCCGGTGAAGAACAGGAGCGCGCCGAGGAAGAGGGTCTTGAGGAGCCGATCTCGCTCCTGGCTCAGCTCGACGGTGGCGAGCTCGAGGCGGTTCTGGAAGAGGCCGAGCAAGGCGCGGCCCAATCCCCGCAGGAGTCCGGGCGGGCCGGGCGTGCCGGGAGCGGGGGGGCTCATGGGGTTACCGGCGGTTGACGAGCAGGCCGATCACCAGCCCGGCGCTGAAAGTGACGAACATGGATTGATAGGGGTGCTCGCGGATCATCTGGTCGGTGGCTTTGGCGCCGGCGCAGGCCTTTTCCTGGTAATCATGGCACGTTTTCTTGAACTCATCGAGCGAGGTCGAGAGGCGCGCGCGAGCTTCCTTGGCCTTGTCGCCCATCTGGCCGGCAGTGGCCTTAATGAGCTCCTCGGTGTCGTGGGCCACGGCCTTGAGGTCCTGCATCAGCTTGTCCTTGGTGACGTCGTCCTCGCCGACTTTGAACGTCTCAAAATTTGTTTCCATGGCAAATCCTTGTCGGTTGAGCGCAAAAGCCACCATCGATCAGCGCGGCGGCTACAGGAGACACTTTTCCGACAGAACGTCGATTTGTCAAGGACGGGCGTTACGGTCGGATCCAGCCGGCTTGGCAGCTCGAGCTTCGGCCATGGCCATGCGGCGGAGGCGATGGACGGCGCGGCCCATCTGGCGCTGGCCGAACAGGGCGGTGCCGCAGACGAAGGTATCGGCGCCAGCCCGGGCGCACTCGGCGATGGTATTGGGGCCGATGCCGCCGTCGACCTCGATGCGAAAGGAGCGGTGGCGGCGCATCGAGGCTGCCTGCTGGATTTTGGGCGTGGTCTCGGGGATGAACGACTGCCCGCCAAAGCCGGGATTGACGGTCATGACCAGGAGGAGATCGATCTGGTCCAGGAACGGCACGACGGTGCTGATGGCGGTGGGCGGGTTGATAGCGAGGCCGACCTGGCAATGGAGGGATTTGATCTTCCAAAGGAGCTGAGGGACGCGGCTACCGAGCTCGACATGGACGGTGATCGAGCTGGCTCCGGCCTGGGCGAACGGCTCGAGCAGGATCTCCGGCCGGGAGCACATCAGGTGGACATCGAACGGTTTGCGGGTGAGGGGGCGGAGCCGCTGGACGATGTGGGGGCCGAACGTCAGGTTGGGGACGAAATGGCCATCCATGACGTCCCAGTGGAGCCAGTCGGCTCCGGCGCGGTCGGCACGCCGGACCTCATCGCCGAGCCGTTCGGAGCGGGCGGCGAGGAGAGAGGGGGCGATGATCATGTTGGGGGTATCGAGATCGTATCAGGCGGGGGCGGGTGCGGGTGCGCCGAGGCCGGGCTCGATCTTGGGCGGGACGGGCTGGGCGGTGTCGGCGGATGGGGCGGGAGGAGCGGCTGGGTGGGAGCGGGCGTCCTGGAGCGCGGTTGGGGTGAACCGGCCGGTCCGGACGATCTCGTCGACCTGGGCGCCATCGAGCGTTTCGAACTCGAGGAGGGCGTTGACGATCATCTCGAGCTGGGGCCGATGGGTGTCGATCATCTCGCGGGCGCGGCGGCAGGCATCGTCGATGATGCGCTTGACCTCGGCGTCGATCTCCTCGGCGGTCCGCTCGCTGTATTGCTTGGTGCGGACCATGTCGCGGCCGAGGAAGATGTATTCGTTGTCCTCGCCGTATTGGACCATGCCGAGCTTATCGCTCATGCCGTAATGGCAGACCATGGCGCGGGCGAGCTGGGTGGCCTGCTGGATGTCGCTGCTGGCGCCGGTGGAGACGTCGCCGGAGTGGATTTCCTCGGCGATGCGTCCGGCCATGGTGATGGCGATCATGTCCATCATCTCCTTGCGCTGGCGGTTCCAGACCTCCTCCTTGGGGAGGGACATGGTCGAGCCGAGCGACTGACCTCGAGGGATGATGGTGACCTTGTGAAGGGGGTGGGCGTGGAGGAGGAGGACGTTGAGGATGGCATGGCCGGCCTCGTGCCAAGCGGTGCGGCGCTTATCCTCCTCGCTCATGGCGAGGCTGCGGCGCTCGCGCCCCCAGCGGACCTTGATGCGGGCTTCCTCGAGCTCGGCCATGCCGATGGACTTGTTATTTTGGCGGGCGGCCTGGAGGGCGGCCTCGTTGAGGAGGTTGGCCAGCTCGGCGCCGGAGTAGCCGGGCGTGGCGCGGGCGATGACGGCCAGGTCGAGGGCGGGGTCGAGCTTGACCTTGCGGGCATGGACTTTGAGGATGGCCTCGCGGCCGCGGACATCGGGGAGATTGACGACGATCTGCCGGTCGAACCGGCCGGGCCGCAGGAGGGCGGGATCCAGGACATCGGGCCGGTTGGTGGCGGCGATGATGATGATGCCCTCCTGGGTGTCGAACCCGTCCATCTCGACGAGGAGCGCGTTGAGGGTTTGCTCGCGTTCGTCGTTGCCGCCGCCCAGGCCGTGGCCACGGCTGCGGCCCACGGCGTCGATCTCGTCGATAAAGACCAGGCAAGGCGTGTTGCGGCGGGCCTGCTCGAACATGTCGCGAACGCGGCTGGCGCCGACGCCGACGAACATCTCGACGAAATCGGATCCGCTGATGCTGAAGAAGGAGGCGTCGGCTTCGCCGGCGATGGCCTTGGCGAGGAGGGTCTTGCCGGTGCCGGGCGGGCCGATCATGAGGATCCCCTTGGGGATCCGGCCGCCGAGCTTCTGGAACTTCTTGGGATCTTTGAGGAAATCGACCAGCTCGGACACTTCCTCGCGGGCTTCGTCGACGCCGGCGACGTCCTTGAACGTGACCTTATTTCGCTCCTTGCTGAGGAGCCGGGCCTTGCTTTTGCCGAAGCTGAGCGCGCCTTTGCCGGCCATGCGGATCTGGCGGATGAGGAAGAAGTAAACCAGAGCGGCCACCAGGAGGATGGGCGCGACGGTGTAGATGAATCCCAGGAGGAAGGTGTTGGGCTGGTTGATCCGGAAGGCGCCGGTGCTGAGCACTTTCTCGAGCATCGAAGGGGTGAGGATAGTCTCGATCTGGAATGGGATGGGGGAGGCGCCTGCGGCCGGAGATCGGTATTTGCCGGTGATCTCCTTGATGTCAGGGGTTTGGGGGCTGACGGCGATCGCGCCTTCGACGACGAGGTTGGATTCGATGAGGCTGACGAATTCGGGGTAGGTGATCGGGCGCTGGCGGGGGTCGGAGGCGCCGTCGCGGAGCCAGAGCATGAGGGGGATCAGGCCGATGACGGCCATGAGCAGCAGCCAGCCGCGCGGCGCCATGCGCTGGTCGCCACCGCGCCGCTCGGGCCCGCGATCGTTTTGGCTGTTATCCGACATGTTCAGATTCCACGATGGGGCCAAGGTATCACGGCCGGGAATGAAGATCCATCGCCTTTTCGAGAGCGGCCTTGAGCTCGTATCGGTAGCGGGGAGTGACGACCAGGTTCCGGATCCAGCCCCGGCGGCGGACAATCATGAGCCGCCGCCGGAGAGGCTGGCAGGTGTTCCACCACTGCTCAGCCCATCGCTCGTGGTGGGTGGTGATGTGATCGATATCGCCAATGGGAATGCGGCGCAGGGGGATGCCCAGCAGGGTGATCCGAAAATCCCGGGCAGTGACGCGGTAGTCGATGCGGGTTGGGAGCCAGAGGATGAACACCACCGCCACCAGTATGGCAATGCCAGTCAGGTATGGGCTGATCAGTTCCATGAAATCCGAAGAGAGCCGCGGGATGCCAGCCTATCGCCGCCGGCCGCAGAGCGAGTTGGGGGGTCCAATGGACGATGCGATGCCGGGGGTGTGTTCAAGGGCGATCCTCGAGCGTGAGGGTGGGGGTGGGGGAATCCTGGCAGGTGACTTCGATGTGGATATGGGTGGCGCCGATCCCAGCCAGCTTCTCCTGAATCACGCGGAAGGCCAGCTCGGGCCGGTTGCAATCGCGGCTCAAGTGAGCCAGGTAGAGGTGCTGGAGGTCGGCGGACGCGATCTGGGCGGCGGCCTCGGCGGCGGTTTCATTCGAGAGATGGCCGTGGCGGCTCAAGATCCGCTGTTTGGTGCTCCAGGGCCGGCGGAGGTCGTTTTGGAGGAGGACAACGTCGTGGTTGGCCTCGAGGATCAAGACGCGGGCGGATCGGAGGCGCTCGAGAACGAGGCGGGTGACATGGCCAAGGTCAGTGACGTAGCCGATGTTGCCGGCGGGCGTGTGGAGGAGAAAGCCGACCGGATCCTGCGCGTCATGAGGAACCGTGAAGGACTCGACGACGATATCGCCGATCTCGAACGTGCTGCCGGTGGCAAAGACGCGGCAGGGGAGATCCGAATCGACTTGGCCGGCGATGGCCTCCCGGGTGAAGCGGTTGGCGTAGATGGGGATTTGGAGGCGAGGGCAGAGGACGCCCAGGGCGCGGGTATGATCCATGTGCTCATGGGTGATGAGCAGGGCGTCGAGAGTCTCGGGAGAGCGGCCCAGTCCCTCGAGCCGGCGCCGGATCTGGCGGGCGCTGAATCCCGCGTCGATCAACAGCCGGGTCTGTGCGGTCTCGAGATACGCGCTGTTGCCGCCCGACCCGCTGCCCAGGATGGTGAATTGGACCGGCATGCTGCAGTGAAGGTAAGGGCTGCGGCGGCGGAGCGGCAACGGTTTTCTTTAAAGAAGCAATTTGCGTGCCGGATTGGGCTTGAGTTTCGATCTGATCAGGGGAAAATTGCGGCATGAGTCAGGGCCTGTATTTAGCGCAGCGGATGACGCTGTCGCAGGTGCTGGCGCCGCAACTGCAGCAGTCGCTGGCGCTGCTGCAGGCTCCGGTCCTGGAATTGAAGGCATTGGTGGAGCAGGAGTTGCAGCAGAATCCGGTGTTGGAGGAGGCGCCGGCGGCGGATCTGCAGCCGCCGGGAAACGAGGAGACCGCGGAAGCGGACGGGATCCCCGGGGGTGCGGACGGTGAGGCGCCGCCGGCTGAAAGCGCAGATGAGCCGGCCCATGACAAGGGCGGCGACGGAACGGCGGACGGTTTCCAGGCTGAATTCGATCGATTAAGCCAGATGGATCAGGAATGGAGGGACTCGGGAGATGGTGGAAACATACCGCTGCGCCAGTCCGCGGAAGAGGACGAGAAGCGGCGGTATATGTTCGAGTCTCTGGCGAACCGCAGCTCGTTGCAGGAGCAACTGCTGCAGCAGTTGCGGTTGTCGGACTGGCCGGCGTCCGAATACCCCGCCGCCGAAGCCGTTATCGGCAACATCGACGAGAAAGGGTATCTGAGGGCTTCCGTCGACGAGCTGGCGGTGTCAACGAACATCAGCGCGGACCAGATTCGGGCGGCGCTCGAGGTGGTGCAGGGATTCGATCCGCCGGGTGTTGGGGCGGGGGATTTGCGGGAGTGTCTGATGCTGCAGCTGGAGCGGGCGGGCCGGCGCGACACGCTCGAGTATGCGCTGGTGGACCAGCATCTGGAGGCGTTGGGGCGGCGGCGCCTGCCGGAGATTGCGCGGGCGATGGGCTGCCCGGTCTCGGCGGTCCAGGCGGCGGCGGAGCGGATTGGGCGGCTCGAGCCTTTCCCGGGGCGCGAGATGCTCGATGAGGTCCAGCAGTATGTGATGCCCGAGGTGTTTGTCGAGAAGGTGGGGGATGAGTATGTTGTGACCGCCAACGAGCATTATCTGCCGCATCTGAGAATCAGCAACACCTACAAGGATATCATGGCCCAAACGGACAGCTCGGCGGAAGTGCGGGATTACATCCGGGAACGGATCCGCGCCGGGAAGTTTCTCATCAAGAGCCTTCACCAGCGGCAGCAGACGATCTTGGGCATCGCGCGGGAGATTGTGAAGCGGCAGCGCGATTTTTTCGAGCAGGGTGTGGGGCGCCTGAAGCCGCTGACGATGATGACTGTGGCCGAAGCGGTGGGCGTGCACGAGACCACGGTGAGCCGGGCGGTGTCCGGGAAATACATGCAGACGCCGCGCGGCGTGTTCGAGATGAAGTATTTCTTCACGTCCGGGATCCCGATGTCGGACGGCGCGGTCGTATCCAATGCCAGCGTGAAGGATGCCGTGGCGGAGCTGGTCCGCAAGGAGGATCCGTCGAGCCCGCATTCGGACGACCAGATCGTGAAATATCTGTCGGAACAAGGGATCAAGATCGCGCGCCGGACGATCGCCAAGTATCGGGCGGAGCTGAACATCCTGCCATCGCATCTGCGCAAGGTATTTTGACGGGGATCGGCGGATGGATACATTGGGGATATCGAGAGCCGGCCGGCTGCGATGAGCGTGCGGTGCCACTGGGAGCGGCGGCGGCCCGGGATCGAAAGGAAGCCAACGTGAAAGCGATGAATCAGACTATGAAACGAATGAAGGCGGTGGAATGGGTTATGGCGGCGGCGCTGGGCATGGGGTGGGCGCTGGGCGCCGGGGCGGCGGACCTGAATTTGCAGCCGTCAGCGATCAGCGAAGCGACCAAGGCGCGCACCAGCTTTGCGGCGGTGGTGAAGAAGGCCGCCAGCAGCGTGGTGAACATCTACAGCTCCAAGACCATCAAGATGGATCCCAACCTGAACCCGTTTTTCAGCGATCCATTTTTCCGGCGATTTTTCGGCGAGGACTCGGATTCGGACCGCGCGCGCCGGCCTCGAACGCGCCGCGAGCAGAGCCTGGGATCCGGGGTCATCGTGACCGAAGACGGCTACATACTAACCAACCATCACGTGGTCGAAGGGGCGGATGAGATCCGGGTGGTCTTTGCGGACCGCCGGGAGATGGTCGCCAAGATCGTGGGCACGGACCCGCAAACGGAGGTGGCGATCATCAAGGTCGATGCCCGCCGGCTGCCCGCCTTGTCGATCACCGACAGCGACAATCTCGAGGTCGGCGATGTGGTGTTCGCCATCGGGAACCCCTTCGGCGTGGGGCAGACGGTGACGATGGGGATCGTGAGCGCGACGGGGCGCGGCGGATTCGGGATCGTGGATTACGAGGATTTCATCCAGACCGATGCGTCGATCAATCCGGGCAACTCGGGGGGCGCGCTGGTGGACGCCGAGGGCCGGCTGGTGGGGATCAACACCGCCATCCTGAGCCGAAGCGGCGGCAACCAGGGGATCGGATTCGCGGTGCCGATCAACATGGCGCGGGCGGTGATGGACCGGATTTTGAAAGACGGCAAGGTGGTCCGCGGCTATCTGGGGGTGTCGATTCAGCCGCTGACGCCCGATCTGGCGGAGGAGTTCGGGCTCAAGAACCGCTCGGGCGCCTTGATTGCGGCGGTATCGCCGGGGACGCCCGCGGAGAAGGCCGGGCTCAAGGAAGGGGACGTGGTGGTGGAGTTCGAGGGCAAGAAGGTCGAGGACAGCCGCCAGCTGCGGCTGATGGTGGCGCAGACGCCGCCCGGCGCCCAAGTCCGGTTCCAGGTGGTGCGCGAAGGCAAGGAACGGCAGGTGAGCGCCACGCTGGCGGAGCTGCCCGCCGACGGGCTCGCATCGGTCGAGTCGCCCGACAGCAAAGGCGAGGATGTCCTCGATGGCATCACGGTCGCTGACCTCGACAACCGGACGCGCCGGCAGTTCGAGATCCCGTCGTCGATCGAGGGCGCGCTGGTGATCGAGGTCGATCCGGAGAGCCCGGCTTACAATGCGGGTCTGCGCGTCGGCGACGTGATCATCGAGATCAACCGTCGAGCGGTGGCCAGCGCTGACGAAGCGGTCGAGCTAAGCGAGCGCCTTCGCTCCAACCGCGCCCTGCTCCGGGTCTGGAGCCGGGGCACCACCCGCTACGTGGTGGTCGAGGAGACCAGCAAGCCCTAGCTGCACGCTGCTGCGGACGTGGACGTCCGCGGTCCGGAAGGATTCGGAGCGCGGGCCTCCT
>CAYWIM010000111.1:0-12220 GCA_964458325.1 uncultured Verrucomicrobiota bacterium | reverse complement strand
GGAGGGCCGGCGATTCGAAGAACGACGGCGGAGCGGACCCGACGACCACGGCGCCGCCCTGGTCAGCGATCCGGACCCAGGCTTCGGCGGCGGATTGAGTCAGGTTAGGCAATGCGGCGAACCAGCGGCGCTCGGGGCTGGCGACGATTTCGCCCGTTCGAGCGCGGACCTTGACGGGGCAGGATGGCAAAGGATCGATGGCCTTTTCCATCGCCACCGCCACGAGGCCGGGATCGCGCACGACTCGATTGCGGTTGCGCCCGTAACCCGGGAACCGGTTCTCCCGAACGCCAGGATCGCCGCCGCTGCCAATGGCGTTCTGGCAGGTCGCGATGAGCGTCAGGTCCACGGGCGCAGCGCCCGGATTGCGGGCGGTAAACCGGAATAGCGCGCACGGCAGGGACGAATGGGCGGCATCGGTGGGGATGAACGGATTGAAGGCTTCGAGGCGCAGCTCGACCGGCAGGGCGGGATCGCTGAAATCGAGTCGCGCGATGGGGTAGCCGCCCTCGAACACGATCGATTCCACTGGCTGAATGGGCTCCTCGGGAACCGTCTGAAGGACGCGCAGGATGGGAGCGGTGTTCCCGGACCGGACGCGGACGGCGAAGAATCCGTTCGGGATGCGGGTTTCGTTGAGGTTATTGAAGATCTGCCAGACGCCGAGGCGGCCCTGGCCATCGAGCCAGACTGTGCCAGTGCCGATGCCGCCGATGGGCATGGCGACGGCTTCGAGATTGGCGCCGCGGTAGACGCGTGGCGGGGTGATGGGATACGCCGGCCGATTCGCCGGCCGGGGCAGGGTGAGAGCGGTCGGGGGTGCGGCGCCGAGCAGTTCCGGGCTCACGGCGATCCCGGCGGCGCCCACCGCCATCGAGCGGATGAAGTTGCGCCGCGTGAGTTCGGGGGGCAAAGGGGGCCGGCACCGGCCGCCGCTGCAGCAGAAGTCGTCAGCCATGGAACATTCCTTTCGTGTGGGCTCGTTTTCGCGATGCAGGAGCAAGAGATCAATCGTCTTCGGTCTGAGGGGCGAATGTCAAACCGAGCGCCTTGAGCCCCCTGCCATGGGCTCCGGCCCACTGGGCGGGATAGGGAGTGTCGGCGCCTTTGGCCGAATGCCAGAGAATCCGGTTGAGCGTGTCTTCGTCGGCCTGATCGACATCGTCGAACGGCTGATCGAGGCTGGCGAGCGCCCACTGCCGGTCGAGCGAACCCAGGGCGCTGGCGGGCGGATTCATCTCGTCGAGCGCGATCCGGCTGGGCAGGCAGGTGTATGCCGAGAAATCGGGCTTCGGGGTGAAACAAGATGTCATCAGGGGAGCGAGGGCGTCCATCTGGTTCATGGGCGGGATACCCAGGATCCGCTCGATGGTGTGGAGGACCGATGTCTGATTGAAGAAATCGCTGATGACAGCGCCGCGCCGGGTATAGGGGCTGGCGACGAGGCAGAGCGAGCGATGGCCATCGACGTGGTCGAATCCGGCCTGGGGATCGTCCTCGATCACGAAGAGGCAGGTTTTGGGCCAGAACCGGCTGCGGGAGACGGCCTCGACGATCCGGCCCACGGCGAGGTCGTTGTCGGCGACCTGGGCGCGGGGGGTGGGGCTGCCGGGGCGCGTGCCCGAGGTGTGATCGCTGGGAAGGAACACAATCGTGAGGCTGGGCCAGGAGCCTTGCCGCTCGGCGTCCTGCAGCTCGGCCAGGAAAACGTCGGCGCGGATCTGGTCTGGGATTCGCATGTTCCAGCCGGGCGACTTCGGGCAGCTGTAGCGCCGGAGCGTGTCGATCTGGATGTCATGACGGAACTCGATGCGCCCGGTGCGGTCTTGATAATCCTTCCAGATGTCGAGGAACGCGGCGCTGGAGGGGGTGGTGGCGGTCTTGCTCATCTCGCCGTAATTGCGGAACGACAGGCCGCCCAGCAGGACGGCATCCCAGATGAACCCCGTCGAGGCGAAGCTCAGTGGATCGTCGCCCGAGAACGGGTAGCTGCGGGTGAATCCGCCGAACGATTTCTCGAGATAATCGGTCACATAACCTTCCGTGGCCCAGGCATGGCCGTCGGCCGAGAGGACCCCGTTGCAGTAGTAGTTGTCCAGCAGGACGAATTGTTCAGCGAGGGCGTGATGATTGGGAGTCACCTCCCGGCCGAAGATGCAGAGGGACGGATCGCCGTTGCCTTGGGGCAGGTCGCCGAGCACCTGGTCGTAGGTCCGGTTCTCCTTGATGATGTAGATCACGTGCTCGAAGACCGAAGGATCGCCGAGGTGTCGAGGCACGGGAACGGGACGTTGGGGGCGCGTCGTCCTCTCGTAGGAGCGGAGGATCTCGGGGACGCGCCCATCTTTCCGGACCTGGGCGGTGTAACTCTCGAGCGAGGGAGCGGCGGGGATGGGGACCTTGCTGACGGATCCGAGGTGGTAATGGCTATTCCAACCGGTCTTGCGCGCAGCGGGGTTGCGGGAGCCGAGGCCCTTGACATTGGCGACGTAGATGTGCGCGGCATCGACGGCCAGTGCGCCGGGATACCAGGCGGTGGGCACGAAGCCGGTCAGCTGCCAGGAGGCGCCGGGCGCCTTCGCCAGGACGGCCACGGCGTTGTTGCCGCCGTTGGCCACCAGGAGCGTCGAGCCCGACGGATCCAGCGCCAGCGCGTTGGGCGCGCTGCCAAAGGGCAGCGTCGGATCCGGCCGCACCAGGACTGTCTCCGCCACCGCATTCGAGGCGGTGTCGATGACGCTGACCGTATCCGAGTTAGCGTTGGCGACAAAGAGCGTGCGCTGGTCGGCGCTCAGGAGCAGATCGGACGGGTGCAGCCCGACGGCGATCGAGGCGATCTCACGGCCGGCCTCGAGGTCGACGACCGAGACGGTTCCCGAGGCGGCGACGCCGCGCTCGTCCACGACGGCGGGCGTCCCGGACGAAAGGGCGGTGCGGTCCGTTTCGCGCGCATGACGTCCGCCCCAGTTCGAGACGTAGGCGCGCTTGCCGCCTGCGGCCAGGACGACGTCGTAGGGAGCGATGCCGACCGGGATTTCCCGCAACAGCTTGCCTCCAGCGAGGTCGACCACGGCCAGGCTGTTGTTACGAGAGAGGCAGACGTAGGCAACGGTTTCATCGGGTGCCAGGGCGATGCCGCCGGCGTGCGAGTTGCCTTTCCCGCCGGGGCCGTTGAGCGTGATCTTCCGTTTCCAGGCGGCCTTGCCCTCGAGAGCGACGGAGGCTTCCCAGAGGGCATTTTCGGCCGTCGAATAGTAGAGCCGAGCCCCGTCGCGGGTGATGGCGAGGCCATGGGTGGATCCGCCGCCGCCGCTGAGCTTGAGTTCCTGGCGCACGGTCCAGGTGGCGGCATCGATCACGACCAGGCCGCGGTTGTCCTTGACGAAGAGCCTTTGGCCGTCGGGTGAAAGGACCAGATCGACCGGCCGTCCGCCGAACTCGAGGGATTGGCCGGCGGGATGGAGCAACTGGAAGGTCGGAACGACATGGCCGCCGGCGGCGAGCGGGCCCACCGCGGGGTCCGGCGGATTGGGGGCAGTCGAGCAAGCGGGGAGGAAAGCCAAAGCCAGGAGCGTGGCCAGGTGAATGGTCAGTGGAGTTTTCATGAGCGGATGGATGGGATTCCTGTGGATGTCGATCATGTTGATGAGACGAACTTCAGCGGGAACGGTTGGGAAGGGTGGGAAGGCGGACGGGGCGCGACTCATGCTGGACCGGCCAGCGGGCGCGGCGTTCATCGGCGTAGAGGCCCATGCGGGACAGGGGCAGGGGGGCGAACCCGATCGCTTCGACGGCGGCGGGATCGCGGAATTCGATCTGGGCCGGCTGGCCGGCCGGATCCTGGATCAGGCGAGCCCAGTCGGGGTCGGCGTCGAAGACGAGGTTGTTGGTGATCGTCTGGAGGTGGCGGATGGATGGGGTGATGTCATCCCACTTGGCGCCGGCGCTGATATTGCGGGCGAAGAGATTGCGTTTAGGGACGCCGGGGTCGTCGTCGAGGATATTGGGCAGGGTGGGGTAGCGGGCGCGCCAGAGGCTGTTGGTGTAGGGGACGGCGCGGAGGCGCGAGCGGAGAGTATCCTGGGGATTGTCGGTGGCGGCTTTCTGCCAGCCCATGCCGCGGTTGTCGAGATGAGCGGCTTTCCAGCAGCCGAGGAAGACATTATTGGTGACCACGTTGTCATCGCCGCCTCCGATGAACACGGCCTGCATGCAGCGCACGAACAGATTGCCGTGGATCGTGTGGCCGCAGTGCTGGTCGTCGAGGTAGATGGTCATGCCGCCATAGCCGGTCGATCCCAGGATATCGTGCCAGTAATTGTAACGGAGGATATTGCCACGCTGGGTCCAGTCGCGTCCCACGTAGTAGGCGCCGGCGTCGCCGCTTTCCTCGACGACGTTATGGATCTCGTTGAATTCGACGACGTGGTCGTTGCCTTCGGCGGAAAGGGCCATATGGGGGCCGTCGTGGATGAGGTTGTGAGCGATACGATTGCCGACGCCGCCGACGGAGATGGCGGGCTGGTAGGTGCGAGCTCGGCGCGCGTAATGGTGGACATGGTTGTTTTCGGCGTTATGGCGGGAGGGGACGAGCGTGGCGCGCTGGCCGCCGTTCAGGGTGATCCCCCCGTGGCCCGTGAAACAGACATCGCATCCGTACACCTCATGCCGGCTGCCTCCGGCGACGCGGACGGCTCCGCCGCCGACATTGCGGATCGTGCAGCCGACGATGCGGCAATCGGCGCCGTCCGTGAACGTGGCCGCTGTGCCGCGGCAGGCTTCGAGAGTCAAGCCGCGGAAGGTGACGTGGGAGAGGCGGCTAGCGCGGATCAATCCCTCGGTCATGGAGAGGACAGCGCTCCCGCCTGGGTGCGGCGGCCAGAAGTAGAGCCGGCCATTCTCGCGGTCGAGGTAATACTCGCCGGGGGAGTCGAGCTCGGCCAGGAGGTTGAAAGCGTACCACCGCGCGCGATCGGGCGTCACGCCGTAGACTGGCTTGATGTGAGCGGTGCGGACCAGGGCGGTCCGGGCGGGATCGACCCCTGCCAGCGGCTCGTAGAGCTCGGCCCAGTCATGATGCCAATAGGCAAGAACCCAGGGATCTTTTTCCGCGGTCCAGCGCGCGACGCGATCGGTATCGACGATGACGACGCGGTCGTCCTGCTTGGCCCGGGCGCCGCGGTATCCTTGGTTGGGCCAGCGGGCGAGGGTCATGGGCTCATCGTTGTAGAAAAGCTCCGCCTCGGCGGGCGGGTTGCCGGCGCCGAACCCGCGGACCTGAAGGCGTCCCACCTCGGCGATGCCGAGCGCGCGGAGGTCGGCCACCCGCACGGCTGTGCGCGCCTCGATGGGGAGGCGCTGGAGGATGGCGGGGTCCGTGACCGGGCGCCACCCGGTCACGCTGCGCCCGCCGGTGAGCCGGACGGTTGCGCCAGGATCGGCTTTGTACACGATGGGAGCGGCGGCGGAGCCGGAGTCGGAGGCAACGAACTCGACGGGGCGGTCGATGGGATACGTACCGGGGGCGAAGTGGACGGTGACTGGCGGGGGGAGCGCCTCGGATGGGTGGAGCGAGCGGATGGCATCCCGGGCGCCGGCGAGCGTTGCCAGGGGCTGGGACTGCGTTCCGGGGTGGGAGTCGTCGCCGGAGGGCGAAACGAAGAGATCGGCGGACCAGGCGGCATGGCTCCCGAGGAGCACCAAAGCGAGGGCGAGGCGATTCATGATGCGCATTTAACCTGAGTGCCGGCGTGGGTGGCAACACTGGTTATTCATTTCTGAGTGCGG
Organism: uncultured Verrucomicrobiota bacterium; assembly: GCA_964458325.1. Classification (GTDB taxonomy): domain Bacteria; phylum Verrucomicrobiota; class Verrucomicrobiia; order Limisphaerales; family UBA1319; genus JAGMXM01. Next base: position 6,433 of record CAYWIM010000111.1, on the reverse strand, counting down.
CGAGGAGATCGCCGCGGATCGCCCACCGGGTGGCCAGGGAGGTCCAGGCGAGCCCGTTGGCGACCACGCCGGCCAGGAGGAGGGAGAGCAGGCCGAGGGGAGGCGGGCTGCCCGAAGCCAGCCACGCGGGCAGGACGGCGAACAGGGCGGCGCCCACTCCGAGCGCGAGGCCGGCCGCCAGCAGCGCCAGGTGCTCGAACCGGACCATCCGCCGGACCAGGAGGCGACGGAAGCCAAGGGCGGTCAGCAGGGCGAGCTCGCCCCGCCGCTCGCTCACGTTGCGCAGCACCACGACGGCCAGGCCGACGCTGCCCAGCAGGAGGCCGAGCCCCCCCAGGGCTTGGAAGGTCGACAAGTAGGTGTTCTGAACCGCGCTGAAGTCCGCCAGGCGCCGCGGCGTGGGCGTGACCTCGAGCCCGACGTCGGCCAATGCGCGAGACAGCGTCCGGGAGACGGCCTCGACTCGATCCCGTGGCACGTCGATCAGGAACAGCCGATAGCCGGTTTCCGAAGGGAACCGGCGAACGAACTCGTCTTCAGCGACGATCAGGCTGCCCTGGAAGATCGAAGGGGCGAGCGCGCCGACGAGCCGGACCTGGAACGGCTGCCCGTGCTCGTCTCGATAATCGAGCGCATCGCCAATCTTCCGGCCCAGCGCCCATTGCATCGATGCCTGATCGACCATGGCGGGCACGGCGGCGTCCTGGTGCTCGAGCCGGATCCACTGGTTGGTGAGATTCGGCTCTCCGGCGGTTTGCGCGAAAGAAAAGGCGCCGCGCTGGGCGAGCAATCGGGGCGGCACGCCCAGGAGACGAGGCTGCTGGGCGCGATTGAGGTTCAGGCAGCTGGCGTCGTCGCCGTCGCGAACCCGGAACGGCACAACGGCGACCCCGTCCATCTCGGCGTCGTCGAGGCCGAAGAAATCGCGGCCCTCGGCGGTGTTGAGGTCGAGGATGACCGGGAGGGCGGACTCGGCGATCAGCGCGAACCCGCCAGTGCCCGACTGGCGATTCCACCAGTCGCGCGGCGGGGCAATGCGGTTGGCGCCGACCGAAACGATCAGGAACGCTCCTGAAGCGAGCAGCGCGACGGTGGTCAGGCACCGGCGCGGGCGCCGGGCGGCCTGGCTGAGGGCGACCTGCCTCCATGTTGCGCTCGCCATGCTGGCGCGGTGGCGGAACGCCTGCAGCCAGGTGTGGGCGACGCCCAGGCCGGCAACCAGGAATAGCGTTCCGGCCCCGAAAAATGCCGGCACAAGGGCGTCGGGGTTCATCCCGCCCAATCCCATGAGCAGGAATCCCGCCGCTCCCGCCCCCGTCGCCAGGTAGAGTCCGCGCTGAGGCCGGCGGGCGGCAGCGACCTTCGCCGATTCGGGCTCGGCGCTGGCGGTCAGGAGCTCGTGGATGGGCTGCTGGGCCTGACGCCGCAGGGACCACGCCAGCGCAGCCAGCGCGACGCCCACGGCGGCCAGCGCGCCTTTCAGAACCGTCCATGGCTCGAGATGGAATCCGAGGGCAGCGGCCGCGACGGCGTCGCTCCAGACCGTGCTCAGGGCGTGGATCATGAGCCGGGCGTAAGCGATTCCGCCGACGATGCCAACGAGTGTGCCCAGGACGGCGATTAGGGCCCCTTCGGCCAGAAACAGCCGACGAACCTGGGAGGGGGTGAACCCCAGGGCCCGCAACGTGCCGATCTCCGTCCACCGCTGCTCGAGGCCGAACTGGAAAAGCATCGCCATCAACAGGACGGCGGATGCCTGGAGGAAAAAGCTCAAGGCGAGGAACAGGAGCCCGAAATCGAGCGATTGGCCGCTGGCCGCCGCTGCCTGATCCCCGACCGGCAGCCAGAAGAGGCCGGCGGCGGTTGGATCCAAGGCGGCTCGCAGCTTCTCCTCGAGCGCGGCGGGCGCGCCCGCCGATTTCGGGAACCGGATGGCGGTGAGATTGCCGAAGCGATTGGCCCACATCTGCTGCCCGGCGGCCAGGGTGACGAATCCTTTCGGCGCTCCGCGGTAGTCATCCCAGTACTTCTCGTCCTTGGGCCGGATCCGCTCGATGTCGATGGGGAAACCGGCGTCCCAATCCCGGCAGTTCTGCGCCGCACTCAAGCCGGGAAACTCGGGCATGAGATCGGGATCGGCGGCCGGGCCGGCCAGCGGGAGCACGCTGCGGACTCGGAACGCGCGCTGCTCCTCCTGGAGCTGGCGCCGAGGGCCGACGATGTAATAGCGCAGAGCGATCGTGTCGCCCGGCTGCGCGCCGAGATCCTCCGCCAGCCAGTCGTTGATCAGGATCTCGTCGGGGCGCATGTCCGGCGGCATGAACGGCGCATTCATGGCGGCCACCATCGAGTAGGGGGTGGCGCGGCCGGCCAGGCGCAGCTCGTTGACCAGGTAGGTGAGAATCCCGCGCCCCTCGGGCTCGAGCTGGAGGACGGCATCGGCGACGGGCGCATCGAGGAACACCCGGGCGGTGCGGAGCTCGGTTTCCTGGGCCGGCACGGATCGGAGTTCGAGCTGGGCGTCATCGAGCGCCCAGGCCTGGCGCAGCGCCGCTGTCGCGCGATCGATTCCGACCGGAAGATTCTGGTCCCGAGCGACCAGGAGGAGGTTGGCGCGCTGGTCGAGTTCGAGCTGCCGGGCCAGGAAGGATCGGGAGAGCCACGCGCTCATGGGGGCGACCTGATTGGCGGAGAGGCCGAACCGGCCGAACTCGGCGTCCGAGAGGACGCGATGGACCTCGAGGCGGATGGCAAGCGAGGAATCCTCCTGAGGGGCGATCGGCGCGTCGCGCGAGAGCCGGCTCGGTTTGGGCAGGCGCAGGAGGATGGCGTCGCCGGGCGCGACGCCGAGCTGAGCGGCCAGGCGAGCATTGATGCAGGCCTGGCCGGCGTCCAGCCGGGGGGGGTGGACGGGCGGATCGGCCAGCTCCCAGAACCGATCGTCGACGCCGAGGAGCTGCACCTGGTTGGCTTGGGCGGCGCCATCGCTGCGGCGGACGGTGGCGGAGAGCTGGATCGCGGCCGCGACGGGGACCTTCAAGGCCGACTCGAGATCATCCGCCAAGGCGGCTCGGAAGAAGCGGTCGCCGCCGGCCAGCGCCAGGTCGATCCGGCCCAGCCGGGCATGCGCCAGATGGCGCAGGCTACCGCGGACCGAATCGCCCACCGCCAGGGCGCCGATGAGGACCGCGCTGCCCGCCACGGTGCTGAGCCAGACGCCGAAGTGGGCCCGGCGGTGAAAACGGAGACTGCGCTGGATTAGCTTCCAGAGGGTCATGCGGATGCTCCGGGTGTATGGGGAGGAGGCTCGCCGGGGGCAGGCCGCAGGCGGCTGTCGTGCAGCTCGAGCACGCGCTGGGTCTGGCGTGCCAAGTCGATCGCGTGGGTGACCAGGATCATCGCAATCCCCTCCTCGCGGTTCAACGCGGCCAGCAGCTCGACCAGGTTCCGGGCGGAGGCCTGATCCAGCGCGCCGGTGGGCTCGTCGGCCAAAAGCAGGGCGGGCGAATTGATCAAGGCGCGCACGACGGCCACGCGCTGGCGCTCCCCGCCGGAGAGCTGGCCGGGCCGGTGGTCGAGCCGGTCGGCCAGACCGACTCGGCCGAGCAGGCGCCGGGCGCGATCGATGGCGTCCTGGCCGCGCTCGCCGCCCGGATGCGGCAGCGTGGGGATCAGCACATTCTCCAGGGCGCTGCACTGGGGCAGGAGATAATGCGATTGAAACACGAACCCGATCCGGCGGTTGCGCAGCCGGGCCAGAGCGAATTCGTCCAGCTTGCCCACATCCTGGCCTTCGATCAGCACGACGCCCCGGGTGGGCCGGTCCAGCGTGCCCGCCAGGTTCAGCAGCGTGCTCTTGCCCGAGCCCGACGGCCCCACGATGGCCACGGATTCCCCGCGGCCGATCGAAAAATTCAACTCGCGCAAGACCGCGACGGGCGGAGTGTCCGCGCCGGCGACGTAGGTCTTCTCGACGTCGCGCATTTCGAGCAGGATCGGATCCGATGACATGCCGCACAGTATAATGGAAAACCGGCTCGAGGTCTGCGCAAAAATCAGGGGCGCGCCGCGCGGGGTGCAGGACAGCATTCGTCGGTGCAAGATCCAAGCCCCCGCACCCTCCTGTTCGGACGCCCCCGTTGGTTCCCATGGTCGGAGAGGGAGGAGTGCGGACGGCCACCGGACGCAATGCCCTCCGCTGGCATGAACCAAACTCGAACTTTTTGGGACCGCGCCCTGATCGTCATTGGCCTGAAAAAGTGCTCGCACTCCCGGCGGCGGTCATTATATTTCTGCCCGGTTTTTCTTGCCACACGGCGGGGGATCGGCTGTCGCCCCCCTAGCCGATGGGGGGGGAAAAGCCACCGTCGAGCATGATGCGAATCGCGCACTGGATGGTCATGGGAACCATCATCGGATCTCCTGCGCTGGCCCTGGCCTCCGAAGCCCATGGGACGGCGGAAGGGCATGGTCTGTCTTTGCACGCGGTGGACATCGGGCGGATCGGCCCGCTGCCGATCACCAACTCGATGGTGGTGACGTGGATCGTGGGGGGGATACTGATCCTGTTTTCGTGGCTGGCCACCCGGCGGGCGCGGGAAGTCCCGGCCGGCCTCCAGAATTTCTGGGAATGGATCGTGGAGGGCCTGCACAACTTTCTCGAAGGCATCGTCGGCCCGAAGCTGGCCCGGAAGACCTTCTGGTTCTTCGCCACGATTTTTCTCTTCATCGTGTCGGCCAACTGGTTTGGCCTGATCCCCGGCGTGGGCACCGTCGGATGGGGCATTCGCAGCGAGCAGGGGTTCCGGGTGACCGATCCGATCCTGCGGGGCGCGGATGCGGACATGAACATGACGCTGGCGATGGCCCTGATTTTTTTCATTCTGTGGACGGTGTGGGCGCTGCAAGTCAACGGGGTGCGGGGGTTCTTTCTTCATCTGTTCGGCCCGAAGGGAGAGACCGCCGGGCTGCTGAAGTTTCTGATGATATTCGTGTTCGTGCTGGTCGGGGTGCTCGAGGTGGTGTCGATCCTCTTCCGGCCGGTATCGCTGAGCTTCCGGCTGTTCGGGAACATCTTTGCGGGCGAGAACATGCTCGAGACGATGATCGGGCTGGCGCCCGGGGTGGCGAGCTGGCTGATCCCGATCCCGTTTTATTTTCTGGAGATCATGGTGGGGATTGTGCAGGCGCTGGTCTTCTTCCTCTTGACGTCCGTGTTCACGCTGCTGATTTGCGAGGAAGGAGAGGAGGGGCATGAGGCGGCCGCTCATTAAACCGGCCTGGGCAGGGCGCGGAGGCGCCCCCACCGGGGCCGATCGAATCATTTTGGCCGCGCGATCGCGAAGGGATCGCGAGCGCGGTCCAGACAACCGAGGAACAACGTATGTTAATGCCTATACTGGCTGAATTGCAGGGGAACCTCCATGTGGCGGCCGCCGCGGCGGCGGCGGCGATCGGGGTTGGAATGATCGGCATGCGAGCGTCGGAGGCGGTGGGCCGGAACCCGGGCGCCGCGACCAAGATCCTGGTCCAGGCCATCCTGAGCACGGCCTTTGCCGAGGGGATCGTCTTCTTCGCCATCTTCCTGGTCCGATAACCCGTGGGGCGCCGTTCGGCGGACGGATGACGCCCGGATTCCAACCCGGATGATTCAGCCATGAATCTGGTGCCTTTGCTGGCTGGGGCCGGCGAGATGATCGAAAGCACGGCCAAGGCCTTTGGCGTCGATGTGCCCCACCTGGTGGCGCAGATGATCAGCTTCGGCATTGTGGCTTTCCTCCTGCACCGCTTCGCCTACCGACCGATCCTCCAGGCGCTCGAGGAGCGCCGCAGGCGCATCGCCGAGAGCCTGGCGCATGCGGAGAAGATCCGGGCCGAGCTCGAGAAGACCGAGGCGGCCCGGGAGGGGATCCTGTCCCAGGCGCATGCGCAGGCCGAAACCCTGATCGCCGAGGCTCGAGCCGCCGCCAGCCGCGTTCAAGAGACCGAAACCCAAAAGGCGGTCGCCGCTGCCGAACAGATCGTCGCCCGGGCGCGCGAGGCCGCCGAGGCCGACTACGGCCGCATGCTGGCCGATCTCCGGAACGAAGTTGGCCGGCTGGTGGTTCAGACGACCGCCCGGGTGACGGGGAAGGTCCTGACGGTCGAAGACGAGCGGCGATTGATCGAGGAGGCCAGCCGCGAGCTGGCCACATGATCCACCCCCAGGCACCGGTCCCATGAAGATCTCCAAGCGCGCCCAGGCCGACGCCAAGAAGCTGCTGCGCGGCTGTTTGGCCGACGGCCGCCTCGACGAGGGCCGCGTCCGGCGCGTGGTCGCCCTGCTGCTGGGGAAAAAGCCGCGGGGCTATCTGGCGGTGCTGACGCATTTTCGGCGCCGGCTGCGGCTCGAGATCGAGCGGCGCACGGCGACGGTCCAGAGCGCGATTCCGCT
>CAYWIM010000110.1:0-12458 GCA_964458325.1 uncultured Verrucomicrobiota bacterium | reverse complement strand
CATGGCGCTGAGCCTCTCCGAGTCGCTGTCCCTCGGTCTGGGTGTGGATGCGATGTGGTCCAAGCTGAGCCTGCGGCAGTATTATCCCTGGTTCATGATCCCGGGTTTTGGCGGGGCGACGGAAGGCAAGCTGGGGTTTAGCGGGGATGGGATCGGCGTGGGCGCCAACGGCGCGGTGACTTGGCGGATCGACGACCGCCAGCGGATCGCGCTGACCGTGCGGTCGCCGATCCAGGTCGAGTACGAGGGCCAGACCGAGCTCGAGAACGTGCCGGCCGGCTTTCCTCTCCCGGCGCGCGCTGACTCGGAAAGCTCGATTCGATTCCCGCTGATACTGGGGGCCGGATACGGGATCGAGCTCAGCGACAAGGTGCGGCTCGAGGCGAGCTTCGAGTGGCTGCAGTTCTCGCTGTTTCGGCAGCTCGCGGTGGATTTCTTGAACGCCCCGCCGGGGGCGCTCGCTCCGGGCGCCACTCGGCTCGAGATCGCCCAGAACTGGAAAGACACCTGGACGGCCGGCATCGGGGGGGATTGGCGATTTGCGCTGGGGTGGACCTTGCGCTGCGGCTATCAGTTCTATGAAAGCCCCGTTCCCGATGCCACGTTCAGCCCGACCATACCGGATGCAAACCAGCATGCGTTCACGGTGGGGATCCAGTACCGGCGGGGCCGGCATGCAGTCGAGGCCGCCTACGGCGGAATACTCTACGACGACCGGGACATCCGTGACAACATCGTGAATCCCGCCTACAACGGGCATTACGAAATGTGCGTCCACCTGATGGCGCTGTCGTATCAGATGGAGTTTTAGCTTCCCCATCAAGGGGCGCCAGGGAAACCGTCGGGCGATGCCGGGATGGCCGGCGGGTCGGCCGCCTGCAGGAAACGCATCCACGAATCGCCATGCCGGAGGATCTTCAGCTCCCGCCAGACCGACGGCACGGCGAGCTGGTCCCGCCGGGCATGGCCCAGGATGAACAGCCCGGCCGGAGAGAGAAGGCAGGGAAGCTGAAGGTCATCCAGGAGCTGCTGGGCAAAGGACATCGAGGGTCTTCCCACGTTTTTTTCGCCAAAAGGAGGATCGGCGAAGATCAGGTCGAATCGCGCGGAGGCAGCATCGAGCTGGGCGATCGCGGCGAACGCGTCCTGGATCCGCAGATCCAGGCCGGATGAAGGAAGGCCCACGCCGACGCAGTTGCGTCGAATCATGGCGGCATGGCGCGCGTTCTTCTCGACGGCGGTCAGATGAGAGGCGGCGCGGCTGAGGCATTCGAGGCCGAGCGCGCCGGAGCCGGCAAAGAGGTCGAGCACTCGGGCGCCGATGACGCGCGCGCCGAGGCTGTTGAAGACGGCCAGCTTGACGCGGTCGGGAGTGGGCCGAACGGCGGCGCCGGGCGGCGCCCGCAGCGTGCGGTTGGCGGCTTGGCCTCCAATGATGCGCATGGGAAATCGGGATGCCGAACGCGGCGCTCCGCCGCGGCAAAACGCCCAACCTACAGGCCCAGGTAGAGATTGCGGCCGCAGACCATGGCTTCCAGTTTGCGGTCCGCCACCGACCGCTGAAGCATCCAGAAGCCGCAGTCGGGATGGATCCAGCGAATCCGGTCCGGCCCGATCTTCTTCTCGGCGTGCTCGATGTGGCGGGCGACGTCCTCGGGGGATTCGATGGGGTTGGCCTTGACGTCGATCACTCCGATGCCGAGCTGGATCCGCTTGTCGATGCCGCGCAAGGTATCGATCTCATCGGCAGGGCGCCGAGCCATCTCGAGGATGACGTGGTGGGCATGGAGGGAATTGATGAAATCGATGAGAAGACGCCAGTGCCCTTTCTGGATGGTCTGGCCGCCATAATTGCCGAAGCAGAGGTGCACGGCGCGCTCGACCTGGACCTCGTCAAGCACGCGGTTGATGGCGCGAGCGCAGAGGGGGCCGGACTGGGGATTGCCGGTGATGTTGGCTTCGTCGATCTGGACGCATGCACAAGGGAGGTTGCGCACCTGATCGGCCAGGACATCCGCGATGGCCAGGGTGAGGGCCTCGAAGTTGGCGTAGTGGTGGTCGACCAGTGTGCGAGCCAGCATGTACGGGCTCGTGACGGTGAACTTGAGCGGGCCGGGGCTGGCGGAGGCGGCGATCCAGCAGTCGGCCAGGAGGTTGAGCGAGCCCTCCGCGAGGGGGCCGGTCACGACGCCAGCCGGTTTGCGGCGGAAGGCCATCCGCTCCAGACCGGCGAATTCCTCCCAGTCCTTGCGCCCAACACCCTTTCGAACACCCGACATCGCGCCCACGAAATAATCGATCATCCCATTCGTTTCGGGATGGTTGAGATCGAAGCGATACAGCTCGCCGTCGGTGGGCAAATCAACGCCTAATTGGCGCTGAACACCGATGACGACGCGGGTGGCGTCGAGACGGGCTTGCTCGCTGGGAGCGGCGATCAGCCACTCGGGCACCGGATAGGATCCGACGGTCGTGGTCAGCAGGCGGGGAGATCCCGGCAATGCCTGGCGATCGTTCATGCGATCAGTTAACTCCATCGCCAAAAAGTTCGCAACGATGAAACCCCGGGCGGAGCGCCGATCTACAGGAGCTTGCGAAGGTGTTCGATCGAGCGGGCCGCCTGGTCGATCGTTCCGCACTCCACGCTGAACACCAGGTCGCGCCGGCAGCGGCGGCAGATGCCGATGACTCGCTCCCAATCGATGACGCCGTCGCCGCACGCGCAGCCGACGGCCGTTCCCGTCACGCGCCCGCGCTCCGTATCGGACTGCGTCACGGAGATGTCTTTGGCATGCAGGTGGACCAGGCGGTCCACGACCCGCTCGAGCCACGCGTAAGGGTCGTGCCCGCAGAGATAGCTGTTGCCCGTGTCGAAATTGATGCCGATCGAGGGGCTCGAGACCAGGTGGTAGATCCGATCCAGGCCGGCCGGGGCGCCGCTGTACTGCTGGTGCGGCTCCAGGCCGATCAGGATGCCCCGGGGCTCGGCGACGCTGGCCGCCTCGCGCAGCGTGTAGCGCATGAGCGTGAAATCCTCCGCCTCGGTCGTCCACGCCTGCTTGGGACCCTCGTCGGTATTCACGACGGGGGCGCCGCATTCGCGGGCGAAGCGAATGGCTTGCTTGAGGTATTCGACCCCGATCTCCGGCTTCAGGAGAGGGGTGTGGGCCGAGAGCCCCGAGAGCTGGATGTGCGCCTGCTCGCTGGCCCGGCGGACACGGAGCGGATCGTCCAGCATCGACACGCTGTGGAAGTAGCCGGCCTCGCTCAGGAGCTCACGGCCCCAGTGGACCATGGGCTCGACGTGGGTGTATCCCAGCTCCGCCGCCTTGGCGACCCCCCATTCGAATGGCTTGTCGTCGTGGCGCACGAACTCCATGTTCACGCCCAGATGGATCTTTCCCATAGATCAGGCAGGTTGTTGCCGGACCCGGCTCCGGGCGGCAGCGCGCCGCGCATGCGCAAGGCCCAGCGGATTTGAGAGTGGCGGATTACTGGGTTTTGCCGGTGGCGGCCCATTCACAGCCGCGAACGATGATCTGGGCGACTGAGGGGTGTTGGATGGCGGCACGGTCGTGCCCGAACGTTTCGTGGAAGACGCGCCCTTTGCCGAAGGACTTGACCCAGACCAGCGGCTCGGTTTTCTTGCTCCAATCCGAGTCGGCCTGGGCGAGGACCTGGATGGGAGCGTCGCCCTGGAGTTTGGCATACAGCTCGTCATCGGTTTCGAAGTCGGCGAGGCCGCGGGTGATCGGGTGATCGGGATCGACGATCTTCGCCTTGAACGTGCCGCGGGGGCCATGTCCGGAGGTCCGCATCACCCAATAACGGCCGCAGAGATCGCGGAACTCGTTCCATTCCGGAAACGAGGCGCTGGCGAGATGGGACACCGCGAAGCCTTTCCCGCTGGAGACAAACTCGAGGAGGTTCTTCTTGGCATCGTCCGTGAGCGTGCCAACGCGGTTGTAACGGGTCAGGAATATCAGGTCGTAGCGGGCGAGCGCGGTCGAGGACTCGAGGATGAACATGTCCTCGCAGACCTTGACGTCGAACTTGCCGGATTTGTCCAGCACCTCGCGGGTGGCGTCGGCGATTTGCCGCCAGTCATGCGACGGCATGACATCGTCGCCGGAGATGAGAAGCACCTTGATCTTGGCAGGCGCATCCGCAGCAAGGGTCGAGGCCGGCAGGCCGGCCGCAATGCCGGCGGCCAGAGTCAGGATGAGCAATGGTTTCATGGAGTCGTCAGTCAAGCGATATGGTTGCTTTTGGATCAATGCTCCGCGCATGTTGGGCGGCGGTTTTCGATTGGTCAAGGCGCTTTTTCGCGATACGCTCGAATCGGTCATGAAATCCTCGCTGGTCGGAATCGAGATCGGGGGCACCAAGCTCCAGGTCGTGATGGGCGACGCCTCGCTGCGGATCGGCCGGCGCTGGCGGTTCCCGGTGGATGCGGCCCGCGGCCGCGGACCGATCTGCGAGCGGCTCGAAACCTGCCTCGATGAGATCAGGTCCGCGGGCACGGTGGCCGGAGTCGGGATCGGGTTTGGCGGGCCGGTGGATTGGTCGACCGGCGTGGTGGCCCGGTCTCATCAGGTCGAAGGATGGTCCGGATTCCCTTTGGGCCAATGGATCGCCCAGCAGGGCGGCGGGCCGGTCCGCGTCGATAACGATGCCAATGTGGCCGCCCTCGGAGAAAGCCGGTCCGGGGCGGGGCAAGGCCGGAGCCCCGTGCTCTATGTCACCTTGGGCAGCGGCGTGGGCGGCGGATTGACGGTGGACGGCCGCATCTACCACGGCGCCAAGCCCGGCGAAATGGAAATCGGCCACGTCCGGCTCGATCGAAATGGGGCGACCGTCGAGTCGCGCTGCTCCGGATGGGCGGTGGATGCGCGGGTGCGGGCGGCACGGCAGGCGCACCCGGAGAGCGCCCTGGCCCGGCAAACGGCGGGTGCGCAAGGGGGCGAGGCGCGGCTTCTGCCGGCGGCGCTGGCGGCAGGTGACAGGGCCGCCATCGAGATCTGGGCCCAACTGGTGGACGACCTGGCATTTGGCTTGTCGCACGCGGTGCATCTGGCGCACCCGGAAGCGGTGGTGCTCGGGGGCGGATTGGCGCTCATCGGCGAGCCGTTGCGCCAGGGCGTGGCCGAGAGATTGCAGGGCTATGTCATGGATGTGCTCCGGCCGGGACCGCGGATCGAGTTGGCCAGGCTGGGCGAAGACGCCGTGCCGGCGGGCGCGCTGGCGCTGGCATCGGAGGCGGTTGGCCAGGCGTAGCATCATGCCTTCCTGCGTTTCAGGCGGCCCATCCCGTTGGTTCCGAATGGACTCTGCCATTGATCATAGCCCCCCGCGCATAAATGCCTCTTTTCAACGGGCAAAAATCGGTTACTTTCCCGCATGATGAAAACGTGGCTCGAGAATTACATTCGAGATCAACAATCCGCCTTGCAGGCGATTCCGATGGATGCCGTGGCCGGCTTGATCGAGCGGCTCCGGCGGGCGGTCCAGGACGACCGCCAAATCTTCGTTTTCGGCAACGGCGGCAGCGCGGCCAATGCCTCCCACTTCGTCACTGATCTGGGCAAGGGCGCCTCCGATAAGGTCGGGCGGCGGTTCCGCTGTTTGACGCTGAACGACAACGTCAGCTGGCTGACGGCCATCGGAAACGATTATTCGTACGAGGATATCTTCCTGCGCCAGCTGGTGAACTACGCGCGGCCCGGCGACCTGGCCATGGCGCTGAGTGTGAGCGGCAGCTCGCCCAACGTGGTCAAAGCCATCCATTGGGCCGCCAACAACGGCTTGCACACGATCGCCCTCGTGGGAGGCAAACGCGGGAAGGTGGCTGAGTACGCCCAGGATGTGATCGCGATCGAGTCCGAGCATTACGGGCGGGTCGAGGACGCGCAGATGGTCGTCTGCCATCTGCTCTGCTACGCGTTCATGGAGATCCCCGCGCTGGCCCAATAGCCCGGGCCCGAGCCGGCCATGAACAGCAAGGGCGGACCGGTAATCGAGCGGCTGCGGGCCAAGCTCACCGAATTGCCGCACCAGCCCGGGATCTACCTGATGAAGGATCGGCTCGGGCGCGTCATCTACGTGGGCAAGGCCCGCGACCTGCGGCGCCGGGTGAGCCAGTATTTCCATCCAGGCCGGCGGCATGGATGGGATTTGAAGCTGAGGGCGTTGGTGGACGCCATTTGCGACTTCGAGGTGCATGCGGTTCGGAGCGAGCCGGAAGCCCTCCTGCTCGAGGGGCGGCTGATCAAGGAATGGCACCCCCGATACAATGTCAGCTTCCGGGACGACAAGCGCTTTCTCTCGATCAAGATCAACTGGCAGGACCCGATCCCGGGGTTTGCCCTGACACGGCTGCGAACCGAGGACGGCGCCCAGTATTTCGGCCCGTTCGCGCATTCGGCAGCGGCGCGCCGGACGCTGGCGCTGGTGCGCCGGCAGTTTCGCCTGCGGGGCTGCCGGGTTCTCACGCCGGGCGAGGCCGACTACCGCCATTGCATGTACGCAAACCTCCGGTACTGCACGGCGCCGTGCATTGGCAACGTGACCCGCGACGAATACATGGCCCAGGTCCGGGCCGCGTGCGACTTCCTGGCCGGCCAGTGCGCCGAGATGGAGCAGCAGCTCGAGACCGAAATGCGCCGGGCGGCCGCCGCGCAGGACTTCGAGCAGGCGGCCCAGTGGCGAGACCTGCTCGAAGACTTGCGCAGCACCACCCGCAAGATGCATCGTTTCTCCCGCCTGCCGCCCAACCTGCCCCACGCGCTCGATCCGGAGCAGGACCTGGCCGAGCTGGCCCGCGTGCTGGACCTGCCCGGGCCGCCCCGGCGGATCGAAGGTTTCGATATCTCGAACATCAGCGACACCTTTCTGGTGGCCTCGATGGTCAGCTTCCGGAACGGGCGCGCCGACCGGCAGAATTATCGCCGCTACCGAATCCGATCGGTCAGCGGCCAGGATGATGTCGCCTGCATGGGCGAGACCATCCGGAGACGCTACACCCGCCAGGTGCGCGAGGGAGCCCCGGCGCCCGACCTGATCCTGATCGACGGCGGCCCGAATCAGCTCGGCGCCGCAATGGCCGAACTGCGGCGGCTGGGCCTCGAGCGCACGCCGGTGATCGGCCTGGCCAAGGAACACGAGGAAATCCACCGGCCCGGCGCCGCCACCCCACTCCGCCTCGAACCGGGCTCGCCCGCGCTCAAGCTGCTGCAGCGCGTTCGGGACGAATCGCATCGGTTCGCCAACACCTACAACGCCCAGTTGCGCCTCCGGCGGATCTCGGAGAGCGTGCTCGACGAATTCCCGGGGATCGGCGGCCAGCGGAAGCGGGCGCTGCTCAAGAGATTCGGATCCGTGAGGCGCCTGCGTCTGGCGACAGCCGATGAAATTGCGCAAGTGCCCGGCTTCGGAGGCAAGGTGGCCGCGGAGCTCAAGGCGTTCCTCGAATCGCGCCAGGGATCGCCCGGCCGCCGCTGACTCCTGTCTTCCGGGGCGATCCTCGAGGGCGTTTGCGCGTCATTCCCTGGCCGTGGCCCGCTCCTGGATCCAGACCAGATCCGGATTGTTAGGCGAGGAGACGTTCAGCTTGAGATCCTGGCCGCGCACCAGCGGCGGCATGGTCCGCGGATCGAGCCAGCGGCGGGTTTCGGCATGCCCATCGGCAAACACCAGCCCTGCCGAGCCGCCATGGTATGCGGCCGGGTAATTCACCCAGATGATCGTTCGCGGCTGGTCCGGATACCCGGTCATGTTCACGGCGAAGTAGCCGTCGTCGATGCTGTCCTCCCGCTCGTCGATCAGCACGAAGGTCTTCACCGGACCCGGCACCGTCAGGTCCGACATCTTTTTGAACACGCGAAACCCGGGCGATTGCGACAGCCGCCCCTCCGCCAGCCAGCAGTTCATCGCATACGTCCGCACACGCGGGTAGCTGACACCTCCGTGCACCGAGACGGACAGGTCGGCTGGGCATCGCCAGAACTTGGCGTTCTTGGTCTTGAAATACGAATAGAGCAGGCTCTGCTCCAACAGGTAGGTATTCGTGTTATCGGTGCTGTTGTTCATGTTCAGGACGCCGGACACCCAGGTCTTGCCGATGCCCGAGATCCCCGACTGGCTCTGCTTGTTGAGCGCGAGCTTGTCGTTCTGGTCCAGCGCATACATGTACCACGCCAGACCGATCTGCTTGATGTTGCCCATGCATGCGATCCCTTGGGCCTTGGCCTTGGCCTTGCCCAATGCCGGCAGCAGCATCCCCGCCAGAATCGCGATGATCGCAATGACCACCAGCAGCTCGATCAGCGTGAACGCACCTGGCGGCCGACGCCGCCCCGCCTCGCCGATCCCTCGAGACGGCGCGCGGCAGGACTCGATGCCGGAGCGGATGGATGGCCTCAACCGGATCATCATGGCCGCCTCCTTCTCATTGGATCCGGACACGGAAAAACCTCCGGTCGCCGGCGATCGGGTATGAAACGGTCTTCGCCGCACCGTCACCCGGGATCGTCTCCGCATCGCTCCAGGCGGCGTCCACCGCGAGGGCGGACTCCACAACATAGGATCGGCCCGCCTCGGTTTCGAATCCAAACACGATGCTCGAGCCCTCTCGGGCGGCGGAGGTCAGCCGCACGGAGGGCGCGACGCCGCCGATCGGGATGAACCAGCTCGGATCCAGCGCCGCCGCGGTGAACCGCACCATGTCGATGTCGCCCTCGAAGATCCGCCCGCCGTTTTGGAACTGGCCGATGAAGAGGTCGTTGGTGTTGCCGATCATGCTGGTCGTCGACGTGTAGGTGGTCGCCACGGTCATTCCATCCTGAACGTAATCCACGTAGGCGCGCAACTGCTTGGCCTCGCCGTCGTAGATCACCGCCAAATGATGCCATTCGCCGTCGTTGAGGGCCTTGGCGCCCGTGACACTCTTGCCGCCGCTGCCGTCGGTGACGTTGAATTGCTGGAATCCAGTCGCGTTGATCCGCCACCACCACTCGGAGTGCGACACCCACTGCTTGGCCAGAATCGATCCGACCGAGGCCAGGCCGATGTTCGCGGTGCGCACCACGGCTTCCAGCGTGACGCTCTGGCTCGGATTCCAATTGAACACGCCGTCCGGATCCGGCACGGCGACGTGGTTGGTGTTGAGCACCGTAAAGCCCAGCGCATACGTATTGCCGTGGTTCGGGCTCCCCGGGACATACGGAATGCCCGAAACGCTCGATGCAGTGCCGTGCCGCCCGAAACCGCTCGCATCCAGGATCGCCCCCAGCGCGCCATCCGCGATCCCTGAGGCTTTTTCGTTGAACGGATAGAAGCCGGCCACCGGGATCGAGGAGACGACGCGGAAGCCCCACGAGTTCGTCCACGAATTCGCCGGCGAGGCGGTGTCGTCGAAGACCGCGGTGGCTGTGCGCAATCCATCGGCCAGCGGAGCGGTCGGAACATAGCGGATCCTCGCCCCCTTCTCGGCCGCTTCCCGGGTCGAGGCCGCCGTGACGTCGGCGCCGTCGACGAACAGCCTCAGCGTGTTCAGCGCCACCGACGTGTCGCGGTTCTGGAGCTCGACCTCGATTGCTGCGGTGGGCGAGACATTCTTCGCCCCGTCTGCCGGCCGCAACACTTTGACGATGGGCTCGAGGGCGATGGCGGTCTGGACAAACTGCGGTGGATCGAGCGCGCCATCGCTCATCCGGATGAAATCGATGTCCCCCTCGAACTCGCTCGTCGCAGTCCCGATGAAGCCGCCGATCTGCAAGTCGGCGGCCCGCCCGATGATCCGGTCCGTGACAACTCCATCCAAGACTGCGTCCGGCAGATAGTCCGCATAAAGCCGAATCTGCGCGGCGGCCTGATCGTACACCATCGCCACATGATGCCAGGCGCCATCGTTCAAGGGAATCGTGCCCGTCAGGAAGAAACCGTTCATGCCCGCCCGCTGCACGCCGCCCGCGGTCCCCGGCGCGCGCCACCAGAACTCCCCTTCCCCGTCCCCGGTGCCGTTCTTCGCCAGAATCGCCGCCGCGGTTGCGCTGCTCGTGGTGCGGACCAATGCCTCGAAGGTGAAGGAGCCCGTGAAATTGAAGTTGCCGCTCGGATCGGGCACGACCACGCGATCGTCGCCGCTCGTAAACCTCAGCGCAGTCGTGTTGCCATAATGGAAACTGCCCGTGATGTACTCCAGGGCGGCGCCGCTCACGGCGCCGTGGCGGGCGTTCCCGCTCGAATCCAGGATCGCGCCCGCGTTCGTGCTCGTCCAGCCGCCCGCCGCCTTTTCATCGAATCTCCAATGGCCGCGCACGGCGCGGTTCGCCACGTAGAACTGCCAGGAGTTCGTGATCCGCACAGACGCGCTGTCGGTGAAGATCAACGCCGCCGTGTGCAGCCCGGTCGCCATCGCCGATGGGGTGTAAGCGATGTCCGCCCCGATGCTGGTGGCCGCGATCGAGGGCGACACGGGATTCCCGTCCAATTCGAGTCGGATCTGGCCCGTGTCGACCGTCGTGTCCGCGTTGCGAATCGTTGCCTGAATGGTGGCGTTGGAGGCCTCATTGCCCGCGCCCGCCGCCGGAGACACGGATGCGAGGAATGGGGCCTGCACGCTGGCGATCGGAGCGCAGACAAAATAATTCAAGTTCACATTGGCGCCGCCGGAAACGAACGTGAGCCGCAGGGTCTTCACTCCGCTTAGCCGGACGCCCACCTCGTTGCCGAGCGCGTCCGTCAGGGGAACGAATTCATATAGGGAATCACCCCCCGTGGGCGCGCGGCGGAGCGTGCCGATGGGCGCCAGCGTTTGGGCGATGCCGGTGCTGCCGCCGGTGACTTCGTCCACCTGAATCACCACGGGCACCGTCCCCGGCTTTGCCAGCCGAGCGTAGACGCGATACGTGTCCGACGGGAACGCGCGGGTGTAATTGAGCCACTCGCTGTTGGCATTTTCGCGCAGCACGTAATCCGCCACACCCGGATCCAACGCTTGCGCATCGAGATAGGCCTGGCGCAGGATATCCTGGCTGACCGCCGTGCCCGCGACATCGTAGATGCGATATTGAGCGAGCGCGGGCGGAATGTTCGTCTGATGATAATCAATCCCCTCCACGCCCAGCCGATCGAGGTAATTGTCCGCCGCCGGCACGGACGACAGCTGCGGATCGTCGATGAACTGCCCGCCATCGAAATTGTAATCCTCGCCCTCGATGAACAGCGAGTCCGCGCCGATGGTGTTGAATGTCCACTCCTGGCGAATCGTGTTGTGGGCGAGATCGGTGATTGCAAGGCTCACGCGGTAAAGCAGGCCCGGCTCGAGTGAAGGCAGCGTGACGGTCCGATCGTAGTTGTCGCCCGCCATAACCAGCTGGCTGCTTACATCCGCCCCATTGACCGCAACGACAATGTTCGACGACGCGACGCCGATCACGGGTGATTGGACCGCGAAGCTCGCTGTAGCGCCGGCCGGGACAAAACTGGCGTTGTTCGCAGGCATGAAGTCCGCCAGGTAAGTGAACGGGAGGACGAACTGGCTCGGCTCGATCGCGCCCATCGACATTCGCACAAAATCCATCTCGCCATCGAACTGGCGCGCGCCCGCTTGAAACGCGCCGATCCACAGGTTGTTTGTGTTGCCGATCGTTCCCGATGTCGTGTAGACGGCCGCACCCGTGCCGTCGAGAACGTAATCCGCATAGACACGAACCTCCTGCGCCGCGCCATCGAACACCGCAGCCAGATGATGCCACTGGCCGTCGTTGAGGACTTTGGCCCCGCTCGCGTTTTTCGAACCGCCTTCGCCGTCGTTGACCCAGAATTGCTGTTTTCCCGTGGCGTTGATCCGCCACCACCATTCGCCGGGGCTGGCGACCTGCTTGGCCATGATCGCCCCTACGCTGTTCTGGCCAATCGTGACGGTGCGCACCACCGCCTCGAGCGTGACGCTCTGCGCCGGCGTGAAATTGTAAACGCCCCATGGATCGGGCACGACGATCTTGTCAGCGTTGCCCGACGAGAACGTCAGGCCGGACGTGCCGCCGTGAGCGGGGCTGGCGGCCACGTAAACCATGCCCGTATCCGCGCTGCCATGGTATGCGTTGCCGCTCGAGTCGAGGATCGCTCCCGGCGTCGTGTCGGCCGTGTTGCCCGGCGCCTTTTCGTCGAACCGCCAGTAGCCGATGACTTGCGCATCGAGGGCGCCGGCGCCAGCCAGAGCCGCCACCACCGAGAGGATGATTCGGGTCCAGTTCGTTTTCGGTTTCATCGGGCTTGTTCGATTGAAGTTGAATGAGCCATCCGATCAGATTCATCGGGTGTTGCGGGCGTATTCGCAATGTCACTCTATAACCGCCGGCTCCGCGTTCAAGCAAGTTCTTGGGGGTGGCTCGCAGCGGAGTGCGCGCCCTACCTTGCAAGCCCTAAGCCGAAAGGTAGGGCGGCCACTCCGTGGA
>CAYWIM010000109.1:0-12737 GCA_964458325.1 uncultured Verrucomicrobiota bacterium | reverse complement strand
AAAAACCACTGTCCAAGGCGCTTTATCCTCCCTCAATTATCGCCAAAATGTCAGTGAGAAGCATGCGCGGTCGTGAATGAACGCGCCGGGGTTCAGTGCCAGCTCGATTTCGTGCTCGATGGGGTCGGCCTGAGCAAGGCGCTTGCGAGTGATTGGTCGTTCCTTTTCTGGCATTGGCTGGTCCATCTGCATTTCAAGTTGCACTCTCTGCTACAGCGTAAAGGGTGTATTGCATCCTTTAGTGTTCAGCCTTTAGGCTTCCTGGATCGTCTCATCGAGTTTGGCATTGGCCAGATCCCGGCTGGCTCTGTGGCGTTTTGATGTCATCTGCTCTCGATTGTGCCCGCAATTCAGAGATTCTCAATCCTGCGCATCATCGCCGGGCGATGCGCGTAACGCTTGCGGAAGGCGGCCAGCTTTTCCCGGAACCTGGCGCTCTCGCCGGCCTGCTCGTGAGCGTCGCGCAGTTCCTGCAGTTGGCTCATCGCCACCCTTTCTCTGGCTCGTCTGCATTGCATCCTCTTGCCACTAGCATGCGGAGACAGCCCCCGTTAGCAGACCTGATCGCCAAGCGGTGACGGTAGCACCTGCTCGGCCGCTGCCAAGCTCTGTTTCCTCGATCTCCTCCAGCATCCCTTGACCTGCGTCAATGTACGGGGCGCCGGAGGGGGTATGGTAGCGGAGCGCTCGATTGCGCGCACGGGAGATCGGGTCATGGCCAAGCGAAAAATTATCGAAATCAATGAAGCGCTCTGCAACGGATGCGGAGACTGCATCACGGCATGTGCCGAGGGCGCGTTGCGGATGGTGGACGGCAAGGCGCGGCTCGTGAAGGCTCATTTTTGCGATGGATTCGGCGATTGCCTCGGCCAATGCCCGACGGGCGCCCTGAAGATCGTCGAGCGCGAGGCGCCGGAATACGATCATGCTGCCACGCGCGATCATGTCGCCCAAACGGGCGGCGCCGCCGCTCTGCGGGTGTTGGACGAGGCGGTTGCGCGCCATGCGCAGGCCCCCGGACCCAGGCCAGCGGCGCCGGCCCATGCCGCGCACGGCGCCGGCGGATGTCCGGGAACCCGGATGCGCATGCGCCCGGAAGCCGACCGCCAGGCCCAGCCGGCCGCCACAGCGGTGTCCGGCAGCGGGTTGCCCGCGCAGGTGAACCCGTCCGAGCTGCGCCAGTGGCCGATCCAGCTTCATCTCGTCCAGCCCGGGGCGCCGTTCTTCGCAGGCAAGGAGCTGGTGATCATGAACACCTGCGGGCCGCTGGCCAGCGCCGATGTCCATTGGCGGTTTCTGCGCGGACGCTCAGTCGTGGTCGCCTGCCCCAAGCTGGACCGCACGGAGCCATACACCTCGAAGCTGGCGGCCATTCTGAGCGATCTCACGATTCCCAAGGCGATCGTGGTGCGGATGGAGGTGCCCTGCTGCGGCGGGCTCAGCATGATCGCCGCGCAGGCGGTCCAGCAGAGCGGCCGGACCGACCTGGAATTGGAGGAGGTCACCCTGAGCCTCGAAGGCCAGGTGCGGCAGACCCGGCGGATGGCCTGATTTGCGGCAGGCTGCGGGAGATTTTCTTCCGGGTTGCGGTCCGCCTGCCCTGCGCACCGGGACTGAGGCCTTCGGCCGAGGCCGAGGGAAACCATGCATCGAGCTGCGCGCGGGGCGAGCACCGGCGGCGGGTTGACTTTTCGACGCCATCATCGCTTACTGGCGGCCGTCAGCATGGCAAAGTCCTCGTCCAAACGCAGCGCCCTGCTCGCCAGAAAGGCCGCGCCCTGAAATGGCAGTGAATATCGATCCACCTGCCGTCGGAGCGACCCCTATCGCGAGTGCCGCCCCTGCAATGATCCCATGACGAAACCATCTATCTCAGGCGCCTTGGCCCTCGCCGTAGTCCTGATCAGCACGTTCCAGGCTCTCGCCGGAGAGGGAGCCGAAACGACCGCGAAGGCTGCCGGGCCCAACCCGCAGCGTGAACTGCGCTCCTTGAAAGAGGCCGCCGGCGATCGCTTCAAGCTCGGCGTTGGCGTCAGCCACGTCGCGCTCCGCAACGCGGAGGACGCCGCCTTGATCCGGCAGCATTTTCAGATTCTCACCCCCGAGAACTGCATGAAACCTCAGGCCGTTCATCCGGCTGAAGATCGATGGAATTTTGAGGCTGCGGATGGCTTCGCCGCCTTTGCACGGTCCAACAACCTGGAAATCGTTGGCCACTGCCTGGTGTGGGCCAAAGACGACCGAACCGACGATTGGATGAAGCAGGAGAACGGCCAGCCCGTCTCCCGCGAGACCCTGCTGCGCCGGCTCGAAACGCACATCCAGACCGTTGTCGGGCGATACGCCGACGTCGCCGCCATGTGGGATGTGGTCAACGAAGCGCTCAGCGATGGCAGCGAAGGTCTGCTGCGCGACTCGGTCTACTCGCGCGCTGCCGGCCTGGATTTCATCGTCGCGGCCTTCGAAGCCGCGCGGGCGAAGGATCCGGACGCGCTGTTGATCTACAACGACTACAACGGCCACAAACCGGGCAAGCGCGAGAAACTGATCGAGCTTCTCACTCAACTCAAGCAGCGGAAAGCGCCCGTGGACGCTTACGGGATGCAGGGCCACTTCGAGCTGGGCGACGATTCGATCCCTCAACTCCGCGAGACCTTCGATGCATTGCGCAAGCTCGGCCTCAAGGTCGTGGTCTCCGAGCTGGACATCGATGTGGTCACGCGGAGCCGCTGGTGGGCCGAAGGCGGCAAGCACCGGGACGAATTGGCCGCGCACGATCCTTACAAGGACGGCCTCCCGGGCGAGATCGAGCGAAAGCAGATCCAGCAGTATGTGGCATTGTTCAAGCTGTTCGACGAATACAGCGACCTGATCGAGCGAGTCTCGTTTTGGAACCTGCACGACGGCCAAAGCTGGCTCAACGACTTCCCCTGGCGCCGGACCAACTACCCGCTGCTGTTCGATCGCAATCGCCGGCCCAAGCCTGCCTTTGATGCGGTCTATGCACTGCTGCAAGCGAACCCGCCCGCGCACGCCCCGATCGAGCGGCGCGATCCAGCGTCCCGGAGGGCGCACCAACAACTCCTGCAGAAAGCCAGGCAAGGCCGAATCGACCTTTACTTCCAAGGCGACTCGATCACGCGGCGTTGGGGCGCCACAGACTATCCGAAGCTGCTGGCTCATTGGCGCAAGCACTTCCATGGCTGGAACGCCGCCAACTTCGCCTGGGGCGGAGACACCACGCACCACATCCTGTGGCGGATGCAGAACGGAGAGCTCGATGGGGTGTCACCGAAAGTCGACGCCAACGATCGGCTCGCAGACTCGAGCGGTCGTCTGCTGCCGGGTGTTTCATCCGACGGGCTCCATCTCGAAGAACCAGGCTACGAGATCTGGGCTCAGGGCCTGATCCCGATCCTCGAAGAAATCCTGGGCCCGCGCGCCAAAGAAGACCACGCCCCGCCACCCACTGGCAACCCCGGCGCCTCTCGATGGCACCTCAGGGAGGGACTTGCGGACGCTTCTCAACGCCCGCAGAGGGTCTATCGATCGCGTCGCCCCGCTGCTGGAACCTCAAACCTTGCAAAGAAATTCTCGATCAACTCCCTTGACAAGAATGTTTTATGAAAAACCCTAAACCTCGAACATTTCCCGGCCGCCGTTTCATTTGCGAGCTTCTGCTCGCTGCGGCGGTCACTGGCTGCGGCATGGCCGCCGTCAACGCCGACCTGGTCTTGCGCTATAATTTCGATGAGGAAAGCGGCGATGCGCTGGACTCCTCGGGTGTCGAGCCTGCGGCCAACGGCGCCTTTGCCGGGGAGGCTGTCCGTATCAATGACACTCCGTCCGGAACCGGCCATGCGCTCGATGTTGTCGGCGGCAATAACGCCAACAACAACTACGTAAGCGCGGGCAACCCGGACAAGCTGAATGACCTCGTCAGCGGCATTACATTGGCCTGGTGGATGAACCTCAAGGCCCTGCCGGCGCAGTCGGATCGGGTCATGGAAAAACTGTCCAGCTCAGCCGGGTTCGGCGTGCGTTTCGGCTCGCCGGGGGCGACGACCACGACGATGGCGCTGGGCGTGAACACGACGAGCGGCGCTTCGTCCTCGCCGGCTATCGGCAGCCTCAACACCTGGATTTTTTGCGCGGTGACCTATGACGGATCGAAGAGCAGCCAGAATGTGCAGTGGTTCATCGGATCGCAGACGTCCCCTGTTTCGATCTCGAGCCTCGCGACCTACAACCGCGGGCCGATCAATAACACGACCAACGCGTTTCGTGTCGGCAGCACCCCGGCCACCTCCGCCGATCGCACTCCGGCCGCCTGGTTCGACGATGTCCGGGTCTACAACGCTGTTCTCCCGATGGCGGCAATCGAACAGATCCGGATCGAAGGCGGCGGCACCGCGCCCTCGACTCCGAGCGTGCTGAGTTTTGGTTCGGATCGGGCGGGCTATCTCGCCCCGGGAACCGACGTGACATTCACCGCAACCGTGATGGGCCAGGCGCCCCTGACGGCCTTCTGGCAGCGCAACGGAACCACGCTGCCCGACGGGGTGGTTGCGGCAGACACCAACTTGCTCTCGCTCAGCTATGGGCTGGACAACCTGGTCCCGGACAATGAGGGGACCTTTAGCCTGCTGGTCACCAACATGTCGGGATCCGCCACCAGCGCGCCCATCGCCGTCCATGCAACCACCATCTTCAGCACCGAGGTCCTCACCAATCTCTGGACGCTCGACCCGATCTATTTCTACCTGACCAACAACAATGCGGAGCGCGGCCTGGCCTACTCGCCCGTCTCGACCTTTTACCCGGCCGGATCCCTGCTCGTCGCGCACTACACGAGTCTGACCGACTTCGGCATTGCGGTGCTGAACGCCGAGAACGGAAACTTCGAACTAGGCAATGTTTTGCCGACTGACGGCATCGGCTTCAGCATGACCAGCGGCACCCGATTTGTGAACAAGGTCGCGGCGGCCGAAGATGGCGCCATCTTTGTGGGGAACCTGACCACGAGCGCCACCAACGTCAACGGAGAATACTACCTCTACCGGTACGATTCGGACAGCTACTTCGCGCAGCCTTCAATCGCTTTCGTGGGCGATCCCGGCGCGCCGAGCTGTCCTGGATTGCGGTGGGGCGACACCCTGGCGGTGCGCGGCTCGGGCGCGAGCACGGAGGTGCTCATCGCTCCGGCGGGGGACATCCCCGGCTATCTCACTTGGCAGACCAATATCGTCGCCCTGCTCCGCACAACCGACGGCATGAACTTCACGCCCACCGTGATTTGGATCACCAACGGTCCCACCGCGCTCGCGAACGTCGGGCTGGCGTTCGGGCCCGGCACCAACACCTTCTTCGCCAAAACCGTCAACGCCCCGCTCCGGCTGATCGAGTTCGACGCCAACACCGGGCTGGGCTGGGTGAAATACGAGTACGATCTCGACGCCATTCCCGGATGCGTGAGCGCCGTGGCCATGAGCGCGGATGCAACCCGGCTCGGCGCCCTCTCTGTCGAAACACCGGACAATTTCCGGTATTACAGCCTCAACGATCTCGCGCGCGCCCCCGAGTTGCTCGACCAGGATATCTTCCCGCTGAACTACTCGAATCCAACCTCCGGAGGGGTCGGCGAGGTGGCCTTCGGCAAGAACGGCACGATCTATGTGCTGGATTCGGCGAACGGGATCAAGGCGTTTGCGCCGAACACGGCCTACACGGCGCCCGATGCCTTCCGCATCACCGGCATCGCGCCCGATCCCGAGGGCATGGCGATTTCATGGCCGGCGCAGCCGGGAAAGACCTATCAGGCTCTCTCGAGCGACTCGCTGACGGACGCCCGCTGGGTGCGCGTCGGAGTGCCGGTGACGGGGGACGGATCGACAATGTCCGTGACCAACCTGATCCTGAACAATAGCGCGAACAGCAGATTCTATCGCGTCCGCGGACAATGAATGGGCTGCAACTGGATGGCCGGTCTGGCAAAGGCATGAACGGGATCAATGGGACATTGGGGCGGGGGCGGGCCGCCCTCGCGTTAACGCTGCTGCTTGGCGCTTCGATTCTCCGAGGCTGGCCGGAGAGCCCGCCCGCCGCCCGGGACACGCCGGCCGCGCAGCTTCGTGAGCAGTATGACGTGGTCATCGCCGGCGCCGGCACCGGCGGCATCGGCGCGGCAGTGCAGGCGGCCCGGTTGGGCGCCACCGTGCTGCTGCTCGAGGAAACCGACTGGATCGGCGGACAGATGACCGCGGCGGCTGTCACCTCGATGGACGAGGGGCCGAGCCACCCCGAGCGCGGCGTGCTGGTGCGCGAGCGCGGGCTCTACCGCGAGTTCGCCGGCGAGGTGATGGCCTATTACCGGCAGCGGGGGATCTCGGCGGAAACGGCCTACTGGCACGCCCGCGTCTGCATGGAGCCGCGCGTGGGGCAGGATCTTCTCTATGCGATGCTGGCGCGAGCCCGGGACCGGACACCGGCCTTGCATGTGTCCCTCCGCTCGAAGGTGGTCCGGGTGTTCAAGACCGGCGATGCCGTCACCGGTGTGGCCGTCGAAATCACAACCCCGAACGGCAAGCTGACCCGGCGAATCCAGAGCCGGGTGCTCGTGGACGCAACGGAATGGGGGGACGTGATTCCGTTGACCGGCGCCCGCTATCGCGTCGGCAACTGCACGGGCGAGGCGGTTGACCCCGGGCGCGCCATCCAGGACATCACCTGGACCGCCGTCATCAAACAATACCCGAAGGGGGTTCCGGCCGAACTGCTGATGACCCGGCCGCCGCCCGGATACGACCAGGCGCATCCGGGTTTCGCCAGGAGCCTGATTGCGGGCGAAAAGGTGGATACCCAGGCCAAGCCGTGGAGTTTTGCCACGTTCATCGGCTATCGCGGGATGCCGAACAGCGAGCAGCCCCGGGGGAAGGGAGTCACCCGAACCCACCTGAATTACAATAACGATTATCCGGCTCACATCGGCGACGTCGAGGATCCAGCCCGCAGGCTCGAGACGGGCCGCCAGGCCATGCTCAAGACCCTGCACTTGCTCTATTATATCCAGCACACGGTGGGGAAGAACGACTGGTCCGTGGCCAACGATGAAGGCTTCGACTCGCCATACCACCGCGCCCAAATCGACCAGTGGATCCGGGACGAGCCCGACCTCGAGCCTTTCCGCCCCATCCTCGATCACTTTTCAACGATCGCCTATGCGCGCGAAAGCCGGCGCATCATCGGCTTGCACACCTTGGTGGCCCGCGAGATCGAACGCAAACCGCGCTCGCCTCGGATGTTCGAAAACACCGTGGCTCTCGGGGATTACGCGGTGGATCTGCACGGGTCCAAACGGCCCGATCTGCTCGAGCTGGATCTGGACCGTCTCGATGATATTCCCCAGAACACTTTCGGCGAACGGGGCGTGGGCCCGTTTGCCATCCCGTTCGACTGTTTTATCCCCGAGAAAGTCGACGGTTTTCTTGCGGCGGAGAAGAACATCTCCCAGTCGCGGCTTGCCAATGGCGCCACGCGGCTGCAGCCGAGCACGATGCTCATGGGCCAAGCCGCAGGCGCGATTGCGGCCTTGTCCATACAATACGGCGTGCAACCCCGCACACTCGACCCCGTCCTGGTCCAGCGATTGCTGCTGGAGACAGGCGATACCCTCCAGATCACGCCCCTGAAGGATGTCGCCAAATCCGGCTGGGAATGGCCCTCGATCCAGCTTGTCACCGTGCGCGGACTCATGGAGCTCGAAGACGGCAGGTTCCACCCCGAAGGGCCGCTCGATAAAAACGCTCTGATCAAAATACTCACGGGCTTGTTCGGGGACGGTATGGTCGATAAAGCCCAGGTCGCCCAAACACCGCTGTCTCGGCGCACGGTTGTCGGCCTGCTCCAGCCAGCCATGGCCGCTTCAGGCGTCAACCTCACCACCGTCGATCTCGCCCAACCCGATGCGACAGTCACACGCCTGGAGGCAGCTTGCGTTGTCTCGGATTTCCTCGATAAGCGCGCCAAGGTCCGGATGACCGGTCGCGAGCAGACCTTGCCATGGCCGGCGCCGCGGGCCGCCACGCCGCTCGATCCGGCGGATCTGTCGTCGGGCCAGGGATTGGCCGCCGATGTTCGCATCCTTGTCGCGCACAAGGTCATCGATTCTGCCGATTACTGGTTGCGTCATGCGGTCCCGGATGCAACCTGCGACGGCCAGCGGGTTGCGGCCCTTCTGAAACAGTCCGCCAAGGCGATCCAACCGGCGAGCGACGATGCGCACCTCTGGGAGGTGTGCGTTGAAGCAGGATTGCTCAACAGCCCGGATTACTGGAAGAAGAATGCCGTAGAAGGAGGGAAGTGCTCGGGTCTCTTTGTCGCTGCCGTGATTCGCCGCGTCGCCCGCCAGCTGGCATTGGATGCCGCAAGGCCATCGAGCGGCTATTGACAAACGACCGGAAAATGGTTTCTTCTTGCGCCTATGAAGCGGGTTCAAGTGCAACATTCTCCCGCCGGGCCGATTTGGCGCCGGATTCCCCGCCCGCGTCGCCGCTGATGGGCGGGGCGCCGGCCGGGGAGGATGTCCGGCCGGGTTGCCATCGCGCGCCATTCCGGAGCAGGTTCCACCGACTTAATTTTTCTTGGATCTTTAGTGAATTGAAAATGGCAGATTTGAATTTTATGAAGGTTTCTTTTCGAAAGATTGCCGGGGCGATCACGGCGCCACAGGGCTTCCTGGCCGGAGGCGTCTTTTGCGACATTAAGCGGCGGGGGACGGGCAAGGGATCCGAGAAGGGGCAGAAGCGGGATCTGGCCCTGCTGGTTTCGGAAGTGCCGGCTGCCGTGGCAGGACTGTTCACCACCAACCAGGTCTGCGCCGCGCCTGTCCATGTGAGCCTGCCGCGGGCCATGCAAGCCCAGGCGCGCGCCATCGTGGCCAACTCGGGCAACGCCAATGCCTGCACCGGATCGCGTGGGCTGCGGGATGCGCAGGCCATGACCGAGCTCGCCGCCCGCGCGCTGGCGCTCAGGTCGGACGAGGTGCTGGTCTGCTCGACGGGCCGGATCGGGGTGCCCATGCCGATGCTCAACGTGCGGCGAGGGATCGAATCGGCGGTGCGCGACCTGGGGCCGACGGCCGCGCATGGCCATCGCCTGGCCGAGGCCATCATGACCAGCGACACCCGGCCCAAAGAGGTGGCGATCGAGTTCAAGCTCGGCGGCAAGCCGGTGCGCGTCGCCGGTGTGTGCAAGGGCGCCGGGATGATCCAGCCCGGCATGAGCCTCAGCGGCAAGCGGCCGGCGGCGCGCCCGCTCCATGCGACGATGCTGGCGTTGATCACGACGGATGCGGCCATCGAGTCGGCCGCGTTAAAGGCCGCCCTGGCGGAAGCCACCGCCCAGAGCTTCAACCGGATCACCGTGGACGGCGACATGAGCACCAACGATTCGATCATCGCGCTGGCCAACGGCCTGGCGG
This sequence comes from uncultured Verrucomicrobiota bacterium, assembly GCA_964458325.1. Classification (GTDB taxonomy): domain Bacteria; phylum Verrucomicrobiota; class Verrucomicrobiia; order Limisphaerales; family UBA1319; genus JAGMXM01. The sequence goes on along the minus strand of CAYWIM010000109.1, from coordinate 3,259 downwards.
GCAACCGGCCCATCGAGCTGCCGGGCCGGGGGCGCGCCGCGCGGGCCAGCCTGGCCGCGTTTCAGGCGGCCTTGAACCACGTCACCCTCGAGCTGGCAAAAATGATCGTGCGGGATGGCGAGGGCGTCTCGCGGCTGGTCACGGTGCGCGTCACCGGCGCCGCGCATTACCGGGACGCGGATGCCGCGGCGCGGGCGGTGGCCAACAGCGCGCTGGTGAAAACGAGCTGGTCGGGGGGCGACCCCAACTGGGGCCGGGTCATGGATGCCCTGGGCTATTCGAGCGCGCGGATCGTCGAGGAGAAGGTCGATCTGGGCTATAGCCGGCCGGGCAGCAGCCAGGTCTGCTGGGCGGTCCAGCAGGGACAGCCCACCAAGACCTCCTTCGCGGCGCTCTGCAGGATCGCGGCGCTCCCTGAGTTCGATCTGCACATCGGGCTGAACGTGGGACCCTCCGCGGCCGTGATCTACGCGGCGGATCTGACCGCCGAATACGTCGAGTTCAACCAGGGCGATGTCCGCGATCCAGCCTCGCTCGGGGGCTGATCGGCCATGGCCGCGATGCATCGATGCAAACCCTGATCGAAAAGGCCGGCACGCTGCTCGAAGCGCTGCCCTATATCCAGCGGTACAGCGGCGCCACGTTCGTCGTCAAATACGGCGGCAGCTTCATGGATTCACCCGATCCGGAGGTCCGGATGACGGTGGCGCGGGACCTGGTGTTTCTCGAGGCGGTCGAGATCGATCCCGTGGTGGTTCACGGCGGCGGCAAGGCGATCTCGCGGGCCATGGAGGAGGCGGGATTGAAGCCGCAATTTGTCCAGGGCCAGCGGATCACGGACGCGGCCACCGCGGCGGTGGTGGACCGGGTATTGTCCCGCGAGATCAACCCGGAGATTGTGGAGGCGATCAATCGCCTGGGAGGCCGGGCCCGGGGCATAGCGGGGCCCGATGTGTTCACGTGCCAGCCGCTGCGCTTGAAAGGTCCGGATGGCCAGCCGCTCGAGCTGGGGCTCGTGGGCGAGGTGACCGCCGTCAATACCGCGCCCTTGCGCGACTGTCTCGAGGCGGGGATCACGCCGGTCATCAGCCCGACGGCCCGCGGCCGGGACGGGCAAGTCTACAATTGCAACGCCGACGTGGCGGCGGCGCAGGTGGCAATCGCGCTCGAAGCCCGGCGCCTGGTGTTCATGAGCGATGTGCCCGGCGTGCTTCGAGATCCGCGCGATCCGAAATCCGTCATCGCCCACCTCGAGACGATCGAGGTCGAGAAGCTCAAAGCCGGGGGGATCATCGACCGGGGCATGATTCCCAAGATGGACAGCGCCGTGGCGGCGCTGCGGGCCGGAGTCGAAAAGGTGTCGCTGGTGGACGGCCGGGTGCCGCACGCCGTCCTGCTCGAAATATTCACCGATGCCGGCGTCGGCACCGAGCTGGTCCGATGATCCGCGGCGGCCCAACGATGTCTCATCCATGAAAACGCAAGAGCCATTGGGGGAGGCGGGCGCGGGACCCGATCCCGCCCAGTCCATTCGGAACCTGTTTCAGGAATACGTGATCCCGTCCTACGGCCGGTTCGACCTCGTGTTCACGCGCGGGGCGGGCAGCTATCTGTGGGACGTTCATGGCCGGCGCTACCTCGATCTGGGCAGCGGCATCGCGGTCTGCTGCCTCGGGCACTCGCATCCGGCCATCGTCGAGACCCTCGCCCGCCAGGCGAGCCGGCTCATCCACGTCTCGAACCTGTATTACCACGAGCTCCAGGGCCGCCTGGCCGAAGCGCTGGTCCATCGGATCGAGCCTGGCAAGTGTTTTTTTTCCAACAGCGGCGCCGAGGCCAACGAAGGGCTCTTCAAGCTCGCCCGCCGGTTCGGCCATGACGAAGGCCGGTTCGAGATCCTGACGGCCATCCAGTCGTTCCATGGGCGAACCCTGGCGGGCATCGCCGCCACCGGCCAGGACAAGGTGAAGAAGGGATTCGAGCCGATGACGCCCGGGTTCCGGCACGTCCCCTTCAACGACCTCGAGGCCGTGCGCGCCGCGCTGAGCCCGGCCACGGTGGCGGTCATGATCGAGGGCGTTCAAGGCGAGGGGGGCATCACGCCCGCCACACCGGAATACCTGCTGGGGCTGCGCCGGCTCTGTGACGAGCATCGCCTGCTGCTGCTCATGGACGGCGTGCAGTGCGGCCATTACCGCACCGGCCGGTTCCAGAGCTTCCAGCGGATTCTCGAGCCGGTCGAAGGCGGAAACGGGTTTTGTCCGGACGGGATCTCGATGGCGAAATCGTTAGCGGGCGGGTTCCCGATGGGGGCGTTCTGGGTGCGGAAACCCCATGCGGACCGGCTGGGGCCGGGCACACACGCCAGCACTTTTGGCGGCACGCCGCTGGCCTGCAGCGTCGCTCTCACCGTGCTCGAAGTGATCCAGCACGAGAAGCTCGACGAGCGCGCGCGGCAGACCGGGGCCTGGCTCCAGGAACAGCTCGAAGGCCTGCGCCGAAAACATGCCGGCCTGATCCGAGCCGTGCGCGGGCTGGGCCTGATGGTGGGGATCGAGCTCGATCCCGGCGCCCCGGCCTTTGTCCGCGCCGCCAAGCCCGCTGCCGCCGTGGTCGTCCAGGCCCTTCAGCGCGAAGGGGTGCTGACCATTCCCGCCGGCTCTCAAGTCGTGCGGCTGCTGCCCCCCCTGAACCTGCAGGCATCCGAAGCCCAGGAAGGCATCGAGCGGATCGACAAGGTCCTCAGCCAGCTCCATCCATGAAACATCTGCTCAGCATCGAAAAGCTGCCTCTGGCCGGCCTCGAGGCGATCCTGGCTGCCGCGCCGGCGATGAAGCGCTCCCGGGGAGAGCCCGGCCCCCGGCCCCTCGCCGGACAGACCTGGGCCCTGATCTTCTCGAAGTCCTCGACCCGCACCCGCGTCTCCTTCGAGGTCGGCATCCGCGAGCTCGGCGGCCAGGTCATCTTCCTCAATGCCCAGGATATCCAGCTCGGCCGCGGCGAGCCAATCCGCGACACGGCGCGCGTCCTCGGACGCATGATCCACGGAGCCGTCATCCGCACCTTCCAGCAATCGGACGTCGAGGATTTCGCGCGCGATTCCGGCCGGCCGACGATCAACGCCCTCACCGACGACGAGCATCCCTGCCAGATCCTGGCGGATATCTTCACGTTCCAGGAGAAGCGCGGGCCGATTCGCGGGAAGGTGGTCTGTTTCATCGGCGACGGCGACTCGAACATGGCGCGCTCCTGGATTTTT
>CAYWIM010000108.1:0-13019 GCA_964458325.1 uncultured Verrucomicrobiota bacterium | reverse complement strand
TCGGCTTTCGGCTTGCAAGGTAGGGCGCGCCTGCCGTCAATTCCGCTTGCATTAGGCGGGAAAGGCGACATAATTTTCGGCGAGGTCGTGAGGCGGCGCCGCGGCGGTCCGGCGGCCCGCCATGCGCGGGTAGAGTGGGGTCGTAGCTCAGTTGGTAGAGCGCCTCGTTCGCAACGAGGAGGTCGGCGGTTCGAACCCGCTCGGCTCCACCATCCGCAAACCTTCCGCAGCCGGCTTTCTCGAGACTTCCCACTGGCGCCGAGCTGGGCGTTGACCGATGGAACCTCGCCGCCGAGGCCAGCCCGGCGATCAAAATCCCGCAGGCAGCTCGGACAGGTTCGAGAAATACTGGATATAGAATCTCACGATGGCATAGCCCAGGATGGCGGCGATCACGAGGTAGATGATCCGCGGCAGCCATTCGGCAAAGGCGCTGATCTTGCGCGCGGCGTCCTCCTCGAAAAGCTGCCGCAACTGGGCCAGGCTCTGATCGAGCTTGCCGCTGAGCTCGCCCGTCCGAAAGACGCTGGCGAACGCGGGCGGAAAAACCGGAAGGCCGGCCATGACCTCGCCGGGGGTCTGGCCTCCGGCAATGCGCGGGATGGCCATGGCGACGGCCCGGCGCAGCCGGGGCGAGCCGCTGGCGTCACCCGCCTGCTCCCAGGCCTGGGTCACGGACATGCCGGTCATGAGCGATGCTTCGAGCGCGCCGGCGAACCGCGCCAGCGCCAGCGAACGCCGCGCTTTCCCCAGCATCGGCACCGGGCTCAGAAGCCGCTCGAAGGCCGCTCGGATGCGCTCTCCCCGCCGCGCCTGGGCCAGCAAGAACAGCAGGAGCGCCACCAGGTAGAGCGGGATCAGGATCGCGAGCTTGGCGGCGATATACTCGCGATACGCCCCCTGCCAAAACATCCGGGTGATCATGCCCGGCGGGAAAATCAGGATGGCCATGTGCACCAGGAATACCGGGTAAGCCAGGCTGGCCATCGCGGCGCGGATCAGCCGCGCTTGCTCGATGTAGTGATTCCCCAGCTGCCGCAGCGAGGCGTCGAGCCGGCCGGTCCGCTCGCCGGTCTGGATGAGGGCGATGTCGAAGGCGGGAAGCCAGCTCCCTTGCCGCTGAACGGCCTCGCCCAGGGTGTATCCCGTCCGGAGATCCGCCTCGAGCCGCCGGAGCGGCGGGACCAGCGACCGGTGAGGCGGCGACTGCTGGACGACGCGCAGCGCCTCGATCAGCGCCACCCCGGCGTTGAGCAGGCCCGACAGCTGGCAATAAAATTCGCCAAACCGCCGCATCCTCCCCGGTGTCAGCATCAGTCCCATAGGCATGCTGGTTGGATCCGATCCAGCCGGATTCCTCACTCGGGATAGCAGGCCTCGACGAAATCCCGGATGATCCCGATCTCCTGCTGTCCGGCGATGGTATGCTCTTTGGCCAGCTCATGCCACTGGATATTGAGCCCGGCGGACTGGAGCTGGCGGATCTGGGGGCGCACCAGGTCGATGGACAGCAGGGGATCGTAGAGGCCATGCGTGATCAGAATGGTCTGCCGGGCGGCCGCAGGCGACAGCTCCCGGATCAGCCCGTCCGGATGAAGGAGGAACCCGCTGATCCCGATCAGCCCAGCCAGGCGATGAGGGTAGCGCAGCCCGGTTTCCAGGATCATGAGGCAGCCCTGGGAGAAACCCAGGAGCGAGATCTGATCGGCCGGCCATCCCTGCGCGGTCAATTCGTCCAGCCGCTCGGTCAGCAGCCGCTGGCTGCGGCGCACCCCGCCGAGCGCGTCCCCTTCGAAGTCGAACCACGAATAGCCGCCATGGTAGGGATCGGGGGCGTCCGCCAGGAGGTAGTTCATCCATGGGAGCTGGAGGGCGGAAGGCAGCCAGCGATAGCCTTCGCGGCTGTCTCCCAGGCCGTGCAGCACCACCATCAGCCGCCGGCTGCCGGCCGTCTGCGCCGGGATCAGTTCCGTTTTTAACATGAGATGTTCATGGCGTTTTGCGCCGCTGGCTTCACAGGTCCCAATGTTTGACCAGGCATTCCCGCACTTCCTCGATCGTCCGGATGTTGGCGCGGCGGACTTGCCGCAGCATGCGGTCCGCCCGGGCGCAGGCGGACGCATCCGCCAGCCGCCCATTTCGCGGATCGAACGGATCTTCGCCGTAGATCTCGCGATGCGGATTGGCCCCGTCGGATTCCCAGACCGACGCGATCCGCCGGCGGGTCGGCCAGCCGCCGGCGACCTGCAGAAACAGCAGCAGGTTCATTTTGCGAAATGCCTCCTCGGAGACCCCGTTCCGGCCGCAGATCTGCGCGCGCGCGTCTTCGAGCGTATCGGCATGGAGGTTGGTTGCCAGCTGGTGGCCCAGGGCGGCCAGCTTGAAATAGGACCGAAGGGCGGCGCCCCACAGATACGCGTAGTGATGGCCCGGCCCGATCTCGTGCGCGATCAAACAGTGGGAAAGCGCGGATTGCCGCATTTGCCCGATGGACTCCGAGTCGGGCACCGCCGTGAGCACCCGGGCCGGCGCCGTGAAATTCAGCAATGCGCCCATGACGGTGGTCTTGCCAGCCCCGCCCGGAACGGCGCCCACCAGGAACGATGCGCCCCGGCCAATGGCCGCCAGCAGATAGACCGCCAGCTCGGGCGCCAGCGTTCCGGCCTCGACGAGGTCGACCACAGACAGCATCCGCCCTCCGCGCTGGTTGCAGCGCTCGATCTCGACACAATGTGCAATCAATGCATCCACGGAAGCGCGAAGGCTCGCCTTCCCCAGGCGCCCGGCAAACACGACCCGGCCAATCGCCCCCCCAGCCTCAGGCCAGCCGCCGCAGGGCTTCAATCTCCCGGCGCAGCAGCCCGGCTTGCTCGCCCGCGGGGAATCGCCCGACGCATTCGTTCTCCAGGCACAGGTCGGCTCGGTAGCCCGCCTGCCGCAGCAGCCGGACCACCCGCCCGAAATCGATGTCCCCGTCCGGAACCGGGGCCGAGTATTTCCCGTATTCCCACCCCATCGGACGCCGCGTCTGCCGGCGGTCTTCCGGATAGGCGATGTTCTTGCAGTGGGTGTGAAACGCCCGCGACGCGAACTTCTCGATGATCCGATAGACTTCATCCAGGGGATGCCCGAACCAGTAGAAGTTGGCGGCATCGAGCGTCAGCCCCAGCCGGCTCGATCCTACGCCGTCGAAAAGCCGGTCCAGAAAGGCCGGGTCGTTCGTGATCCGCCCGTGGTTTTCGAGGCCGAGGCGCACGCCCGTCGAGGCGACCGCCTCGCATAGCTTTCGGCATGCCTGGATGGCAAACGGCAAAAACTCATCGACCGCCACCTTGCGCGGCACCACGTCGATCCGGATCACCTCGATGCCCAGCTGCTGCGACGCCTCGGCCACCCGCCGGGTCCACGCAATCTCCTCCTCGAGGCGCTCATCCAGCCGGTTGTGGAGGCAAAAGGCCGTGATGCCCGCCTCCCTTTTCTTCAGATCCGCCTGCAGCCGGCGAACGGCATCGTCGGTGTCCAGCCGGTGCGGGCCGGCCGAGGTCATCAGGCCGGGGCATTCCAGCTTCTCGTTGACGTCGACCTCGAGCGCGCGGACGCCCAGAGCCGTCATCGCCTCCCCCCAATCCCGCTGGCCAGCGATCTTCAGCAGCGGGTCGCGGCAGGACACCGGCCACCGCCCCGCCGACGCCCCTTGCGCCACTGGAAACGCGGGCCCCACCAGCGCAGCCCCCCCGATCATCGCCGAGGCGCGGATAAAACGCCGCCGGCTCACTGTGCGGATCTTCATGCTGGGCATCGTGGCCGGTGCCTGCCGCCCTGGCAAGCGTGAAAGCGGCTGCCCGCCCTACCTTGCAAGCCGAAAGCCGAAAGGTAGGGCGGCCACTCCGTGGACGCCGCGTTGATGGCTGCAAGCTCACAACTCGGCGCGCAGCGGAGTGCGCGCCCTACCTGGCAAGCCGAAAGCCGAAAGGTAGGGCGGCCACTCCGTGGACGCCGCATTGATGGCCGCAAGCTGATAAGCCGGCGCGCCCCTGATCGCCACCATGGCGCACCCCTCCTGGCTATGGACGAAGTCGATTCGGAACCCGGAGGATCGGTCAAGACCTTCGCGAAACTTCGGCCCGTTGTGGTTCCTCCGACTGCTGCAGCCAAGGGTTTCCCCGTTGAATTCGGCGGGCTCGCATGCTTTACTGGGCGGCGGCAACAAATGGATAGGAACACTATGAACAACTCGATGTTTGGTCTCGAAGCCTTGCGCGCCGGGGTTGCGGGAATGGTTGGTGCAGCCTGCTGGCTCGCGCCCCTCGCCGTCCTGGCACAGCCCGACCCCCAATGGTTAGGACACGATCGCAGCCGCCCGGCGCCCGCCGTCGTCGATGCCGGCACCGTCAGCACGCCCGACCGGGCCGGGCGCGCCCCGTCGGACGCCGTGGTGCTGTTTGACGGCAAGGATCTCTCCGCATGGGCCAGCATGGATGGCAGCCCGACCCGATGGATCGCGCGCGACGGTTACATGGAATGCGTGCAGGGCAGCGGCTACATCCGGACGCTCGAGTGTTTTGGCGACTGCCAGCTCCACGTCGAATACGCGTCCCCCGTGCCGGCATCGGGCGACGGCCAGGGGCGCGGCAACAGCGGCGTGTTCTTCGGGCTGGACCGATACGAGGTGCAGGTGCTCGATTCCTTCGGGAACCGCACCTATTCCGACGGCTCGGCCGGATCGGTTTACGGCCAGTATCCGCCCCTGGTCAACGCCTCGAGGCCGCCCGGCCAGTGGCAGAGCTTCGACATCCTCTACACCGCGCCGCGCTTCCAGGCGGGCGGCCAGCTGATTTCGCCGGCCCGGATGACGGTGTTCCACAACGGCGTGCTGGTGCAAAACAACGTCGAGCTGACCGGCCCGACGAGCTGGCTCGAGCGCGCCCCCTACTCTCCGCACCCCGAAAAGACCCCCATCTCGCTCCAGGACCATGGCAACCCGGTCCGCTACCGCAACATCTGGGTGCGCGAGCTCGGCAAGCCCGCCCGGAGGGAGTTCATGCTCGCCCGCTCGCTCCTCGATAGCTACGCCGGAACCTACGAGGTGACCCGCAACAACCTGATCGATGTCGCCCGCGCTGGGGATCAGCTCCAGATGCGATTCCATGGAGTCTCGTTCCTCCTTTTCGCCGAATCGCCCACCCATTTCTTCGCCAAAACCACCGACGTCCAGTGCGACTTCCAGAAGAACGCCGCCGGCCAGACGATCAGCGTCTCCGTCGGCGAAGGCGCCCATGTCGGCCGGAAATCGCGCTGAGCCGCCAGCGTTCGAGGTGGCTCGGGTGCGCCGCATCGATCTGACCCTGCCCACGCCGGAGGAGAACCTCGCGCTCGAGGAGGCCCTTTTGGACGAGTGCGACTCCGGCGGGCAGGATCCGATCCTCCGGTTTTGGGAATCTCCGACGCCATTCGTCGTGCTGGGCTACGCGTCGCGGGCGGCCGTCGATGTCGACCTCGAGGCGGCTGCGGCCCTGCAGGTTCCCGTGTTGCGCCGGATCAGCGGGGGAGGCACGGTGGTGCAAGGGCCGGGGTGTATCAGCTACGCGCTGCTGCTGCCCATCGATCTCCGCGGCCCGACGGCCAGCATCCACGCCACGAATCGATGGGTGATGGAACGTCACCGCCAGGCGCTCGAGTCGCGCTTCCCCGGCCGCATCGCCGTCCAGGGGATCACCGACCTGACCATCGACGGCCGGAAATGCTCGGGCAACTCCCAGCGCCGGCGCCGCCGCTGGCTGCTGTTTCACGGAACGTTTCTGGTGTCGGCCTGCCTCGAGCTCATCGGCAGGGTCCTCCGGCCGCCCCCGCAGGCCCCCGAGTATCGCCAGAGCCGCTCGCACCGCGATTTCCTGGCGAACATCGACGCGCCTGCTCCGTGGCTCACGGCTTGCCTGTCCGCTGGCTGGGCGGCCCAGCCCGGCAATGTTCCCATTCCCGCGCAGCGCATCGGCGCGCTCGTCCAGGACAAATACCTCCGCCCCGAATGGAACCGCATCGAAGCCGGGCCCGGACGGACGGCTACAGATCCGTGAGGTAGATCTGCCGGTTCCGCCACAGGTAGAGGCCGCCCGAGACAATGGTCAGGATGACCGCCACCCATTTCGCCGCCTCGGTGAACCACGGCACCCAGAAATCAAACACCGCGACCGCCCATCCGCCCCATTCGGGATAGCTCACCAGGGTGAGCACCGAGATGATCGCGACGATCTGCGACGTGGTCTTGTGCTTGCCATAGCCTTCGGCCGCCAACACCACCTGCTTCGACGCCGCCAGGAGACGCAGGCCCGTGATGGCCAGCTCGCGCGCAACGATCACGATCGTCATCCACGCCGGAAACAGATCCCGCCCCACAAACACGATGAACGCCGAGCAGACCAGGATCTTGTCCGCCAGCGGATCCATGAGGATGCCGAAGTTGGTGATGATCTTGCGCCGCCGCGCGATGCGCCCGTCATACAGATCCGTCAGGCTCGCCACGATGAACAGCGCCAGAGCGATGGTCTCGGCCAGCGGCAGCCCGGAAAACATCACCGCCACAAACGCCACCGTCAGCCCCATCCGCGACAAGGTCAGTTGATTCGGCAGATTCATGGTTCGGCACAGGTTAACAGGTTACCGCGAACAGATCGTAATCCGTGTGGTCCACCACGCGGACCCGGACAAACTCGCCCACGGGCAGATCGCCTTGGACATAGACTCGGCCATCGATCTCGGGCGCATCGCCCGCGCTCCGCGCGACCGAGACCGTCTTGCCACCCCATGCCGCCAGGCCCCGGCGCCGCGCCGGACCGGATTCGCGCGGCCCGAGGGCCTCGGCTCGAGCCGCAGCCGCGCTCCGATGGCCCTCGACCAGCACCCGCAAGGTTCGGCCGACCTGGGCCGCACTGATCTCTCGAGCGACCTCGCGCTGCACCGCCATCGCCTCGCGCAGCCGCCGCTGCCTCTCGGCTTCCGGGACCTGAGGGCGCATCCGGGCCGCCCGCGTGCCCTCCTCCCGCGAGTACGCAAACACCCCCAGCCGATCGAATCGGGTCGTCCGAATGAACTCGAGCAGGGCCGCGAAATGCTCCCGGGTCTCCCCGGGAAACCCGACCAGAAACGTCGTCCGCAAGGTCAGCCCGGGACACCCCGCCCGCAGCCGCGCGATCAGGTCCATCAGGTATTCGCGCGACGTCTCGCGCCGCATTCGGTCGAGCATGGCCGGGTGAATATGCTGGAGAGGCATGTCGACGTAGCGCGCCACCTTGCGGCATTCGGCCATACACCGGATGAGCCCGTCCGTCCAGTGCGCCGGGTGTGTGTATAAAAGGCGGATCCAGAACTCCCCGGGCAGCGCGTTCAATGCCCGCAGAAGGCTCCCGAGCGCCGGCGCGCCGGCCTTCCGCGATGACGCCGCCCCGCGCCCGGCTGCGCCTGGATCCAGCCCGTAGCAGGTCGTGTCCTGGGATATCAAGTTGATCTCCCTGACCCCTTGGGCAAGGAGATCCCGCGCCTGCCGCACAATGTCTTCCAGAGGCCGGCTCCGATGCGTTCCGCGGATGCGGGGGATGACGCAGAAGCTGCAGGGATGATTGCAGCCCTCGGCGATCTTCACGTAGGCAAAATGGGGCGGCGTCAGCCGAAACCGCGGGGTCTGACCGCTGGCGATGTAGACAGGCCTGCGATGGACGGCGACCGTTGGTGGGGTTTTGCGGGGCCGCAAGGACCGCCTCTGGATCGCCTGCCGCACGATCCGCTCGATGTCCGGCACCTGGTCGATCCCCATGAAGGCATCCACCTCTGGCAGCAGCTCCGGGAGGGCGTCCCGGAACCGCTGCGGCAGGCAGCCGGCCACGACCAGCGCCTGCCCGCGCCGACGCCCATCGCGGTAGGCATCCGACTCGAGGATCGCATCGATGCTCTCCTCCTTCGCCGGGTCGATGAATGCGCACGTGTTCACGACCACCACGTCCGCCAGCGAAACATCCCCCGTGATCTCGATTCCCGCCCGCGTCAGGATCCCCAGCATGTGCTCCGCATCCACCAGGTTCTTGGCGCAACCCAGCGAGATCAATCCCGCGCGGATCGGTCGAGGATGAATGTCGGGCTCGTGCGTCACCTCCCCGAACCTAGCCCCCTCGATGGCCGATGGCAATCCTGCAAGCTGCGTTGGACGGCGCGTTGGTGAATCGGTGCGTCGGTACGCCGAAATTTTGCGTCTTTTTGCGTTTCTTGTGGCGATCAAGAGTCGGTTTTTCAACCGATTTCAACATCGCCCTTTTACGAAGAGGCCGTTTGGCGCTATGATGGCTGCATGTCTATGAAATGGACCCGAAAACAGCTCTGGCAGCGATTCAAGAAGTACTACACGGCGTATCCGGACCTCGGGCTGGCTCTTGACCTGAGCCGGATGGGATTCGGCGACGATTTCTTCGACCGAATGGAGCCGGCAATGCAGCGGGCCTTCCGCGCCATGGACGCCCTCGAAGGCGGCGCGATCGCCAATCCGGACGAAGGACGCCAAGTCGGCCATTACTGGCTCAGAAATGCGACCGCCATCGAGGATGAGACGATCCAAAAGGATATCCTCGAGGTCCGGCAACAGATCGATTCCTTCGCCGACGAGGTCACCAAGGAACGGCTCCCGAATGGCCAGCCCAAATATGCCTACCTGTTATTGATTGGCATTGGCGGATCCGCCCTCGGACCCCAATTCGTCAGCCATGCCCTGGGCGGAACCCCCAACGATCTCCTCAAACCGTTCTTCTTCGATAACACCGATCCTGATGGCTTCGATAAGGTCTTGCGGTCGATTCCCAACCTCGAGCGGACCCTCTGCCTGGTGATCTCGAAGTCCGGAACCACACCCGAAACCCATAACGGCATGATCGAGGCCAAGGCAGCCTTTGAAAAGGCCGGCCTCCGATTTGAAGAACATGCCGTTGCCATCACGATGAAGGGCAGCACTCTGGGCACACGCGCAACCGATGATAAGTGGAAAAAAATCTTTCCAATGTGGGAATGGGTAGGCGGACGGACAAGCGAGCTGTCGGTGGTTGGGTTGTTACCAGCTAAACTGCAAGGGATTAACATCGATAAAATGCTCGATGGCGCCAGAATGTGCGACCAAGCCACCCGAGTGCACGATATTAAATGCAATCCAGCGGCACGCCTGGCCCTGATGTGGTATTACGCCGGTAACGGTAAAGGCGACAAGGATATGGTCATTTTACCTTACAAAGATCGCCTGGAACTATTCTCTCGATACCTCCAACAGCTCGTCATGGAATCTCTCGGAAAAGAGGTTTACGTCGATGGAAAGATTCTGAATCAAGGGATTGTTGTGTATGGCAACAAGGGATCTACGGATCAACATGCTTATGTGCAACAACTTAGAGAAGGACTAAACAATTTCTTCGCGACCTTCATCGAAGTCTTGAAAGATCGGAATGGACCTTCAATCGAGATTGAACCATCCACAACATCGGGGGATTATCTCGAGGGATTGTACCTTGGGACACGAGATGCATTGTTTGAAAACGGACGCGAGTCGATAACGATAACGATCGATGAAGTCACACCGTTCCATGTTGGGGTCCTGATCGCTCTGTATGAGCGCGCCGTCGGGTATTACGCGTCGCTGATCCATATCAATGCGTATCACCAACCTGGAGTCGAGGCAGGCAAGAAGGCTGCAAAGTCAGTGCTCGAACTCAACGGGAAGATCATCGAATTTCTTAAAAAGCATCGCGGACAATTCTTTACTGCCGAAGCTATTGCGAATGGAATTGAACGACTGGATGAACCGGAGGCAATCTTCAAGGTCTGTGAGCATTTAGCCGCGAACAAGGATCGCGGGATCAACAAGGAGAAAAACGTGATGCCATACGCATCCAGATACGGCTTTGTCGGCAAGGGTTGATGTTCACCTATCCCAAGGAATACGAGGTTATCGTCGTTGGCGGCGGTCACGCCGGAATCGAGGCCGCATTGGTATCGGCTCGGATGGGATGCCAAACCTTATTGCTGACGGCGAATCCGGACACCATCGGTCAGATGTCATGCAATCCTGCCATAGGCGGGCTTGCGAAGGGACATTTAGCGCGAGAGATCGACGCATTGGGCGGCGAGATGGGGAAGACAACCGACATGACCGGCCTGCAGTTCCGGATGCTCAACACGAAGAAAGGGCCTTCGGTTTGGGCGCCAAGGGCTCAATGCGACAAGAAGGCCTACCAGTTTCGAATGAAATGGGTTTGTGAACGCCAAGCCAATCTCGATCTCAAACAAGCCCAGGTGACGCGCTTAATAGTTAGTGACCATGTCGCGCATGGAGTTGAGACCGAACTTGGGATTCAATTCAAGGGGCAGACCGTCATATTGACGACCGGCACATTCCTGCGCGGCCTGATGCATATCGGATCGGTCCAGATCCCCGGCGGGAGGGGCGGGGAGTCAACTGCAGATGGATTATCCGAGTCGCTCAAGGATATCGGGTTCGAGCTGGGTCGATTGAAAACGGGGACGCCACCGCGGCTTCTGCGGAAATCGATCGATTTTTCGAAAACCGAGGCGCAGCCAGGCGATGATCCGCCGCCATACTTCACCTATTGGCCTGAGGATTTGTTCCACGTGGAACATTTCAAAAGACGATCCGGAGTTTCCATCGACCGATCCGCCAATTACCCGTCCGGTTCTGTCCTTGATCAAATCGGCGGCCAATTGCCTTGTTACGTCACTTATACGACGGATCGTACCGCAAGCTTGATCCGAGATAACCTGCATCTGTCGCCTCTCTATGGCGGATCCATCAAAGGTATCGGCCCGCGCTATTGCCCATCCATTGAAGATAAAATCGTCAAGTTCCCCGAAAAAGAGCGGCATCAGATCTTCCTCGAGCCCGAAGGTGCCCAGACTGAGGAGGTTTATGTAAACGGATTCTCGACCAGCCTGCCGATCAATGTCCAGTATTCACTGGTTCGGACGATTATTGGATGCGAGAATGCCGAGATCCTACGGCCTGCGTATGCCGTTGAATACGATTTCGTCCCCCCCACACAGTTGCATCCGTGGCTCGAAACCAAGATGTGTCGGAACCTCTTTCACGCCGGCCAGATCAATGGGACTTCAGGTTATGAAGAGGCTGCTGCCCAAGGAGTCTTGGCCGGTATCAACGCTGTCCTGAAAATCCGCGGGCTTCAGCCATTCGTCCTGGGACGCGATCAGGCTTATACCGGCGTTCTCATTGACGATCTCGTCACTAAAGGCACCACGGAACCGTATCGGATGTTCACGTCCCGAGCCGAGTTCCGACTCCTCCTGCGTCACGACAATGCCGATATGCGGTTGTGCGATTATGCGTTTCAATATGGATTGCTGCCAACCGTCCACTATGAACGGTTCAAGAGCAAGCGCCAGGCGATCCAGGATGAGATCCATCGACTCGAGTCCGTTCGACATGGCTCGTCGACTCTCGCCCAAATCTTGCGAAGACCGGAACTGACATATCGCGACCTTCCATCTCGGAACGATCAACTGCCCGCTGAAGTCGTCCGCCAAGTCGAGATCGAGGTGAAATATGCGGGCTACATCGAACGCCAGATCGCGGAGGTAAACAGTTATAAGTCGTTGGAAAACAAGATTATACCTGATTGGATCGATTACGATTCCATCCGCGGACTCCGCATCGAGGCGCGCCATAAGTTGCGTCAAATCCAACCCCGCACGATCGGTCAGGCCTCCCGCATCTCCGGCGTCTCGCCCGCCGACCTCAGCCTCGTCATGGTCTGGATCAAACGCGGCCCGAAGCCGGCTCCAGGGTGACTGACCTTTTCATTCATTTTGCGTGCTTTTGGGCATATTTGACTTTTGCCATTTCGGCTGGCGTCAATACACCGCGAAGCGGTTGGAGCGCCTGGACAACTCCGGCATAATCCTTCCTGAGCCATGCGGCCTCGGCCTTGGCGCGCGCAGATCGCAGTTCACGGTCCAGCGCATATCCTTGAACCTCTCGACGCCGCATTTCGCTGATTTCCTCAAAACACTTCGTATTTCCCGCAAGAAACTCCCTTCCATACAATCGCAAAGCTCCAGCCAGCTTCTCCAGCCAAGCCGCTGCCACTGCCTCGGTTTTGACCTGCACCAGCGAAAATGACGATGCATCGGGTGCGCCGCGAAGGCGCAAGATTTCGTCAATCGAGAAAGGATGTGTTGGGGAGCCGAGTTGACCGATCCATAGGCACAGCTCGTAGGATCGATGCCCATCGAAGACCATCTCCACGAACACAGCCGGCGATTCAAAACGAACCCGGCAGGGAGTGCGTTCGGTTTTCGTGAATCCCATATCCGACACCAGATAACCGAAGTGTCGATCGACTAATGCTTGGAGCCCAACATCTTTCATTCTTCACCCTGCCCCTGGTGGATGCCAGGCGCCTGTGAATGGACTATACTCCCATCCGTGGTTTTGAAGCAAATCTCGTTCGGCCTTGAGGAAGCCCCTTGCAGGAATGAGTTGTCCGTTTGCCTCCCGATACGAGTCGAAAATGAGCTTGCCCTTTCGCATTTCTGCTCGCAGTCGGCTTGCGTTTTGGATCCAATTCGCTTTTGGCGACCCTCGGTCTGGCAGGTGGAGGAAGTAATCGCCACTTTTCCAGCCGGTCGCCTTGACAGAAGTGGGATGATTCCATTTGAACAGGTTTAAACCCCCCGGTTCAACCTTCACTGTCGAACCTGTGACCTGCACCGCCTTTTCGGAATATCGCGCCACCCTGCAGCCCGCCTTCAACGTGCTGCCCACCGCGCCACCCAGGAGGGTCCATTTGACCGATTCGAGGGCTTCGTTCCGCAACTGCTGGCCCACCCGCCAGAGAACCCGATGGCCCTGGCAAAGGATCCGCTCGTGCTCGCGCTGGAGTTCTTGGTCGTAGCGACAGGCGTCAATTGAGCGCGGGCTAGAAAACTGAGGGGCAGGCGGCGGGGATTTTGCACGGAAACCG
>CAYWIM010000107.1:0-13131 GCA_964458325.1 uncultured Verrucomicrobiota bacterium | reverse complement strand
ATCTGCTGCTCGGGCGCGAACACCAGGCGCACGTCCGTGTAGCGCTTGGACCGGGAGAGGTGGTACTGGCCGCCCTGGTAGAGCGTCACCACGTCGCTCCGCAGGCCCGTCCGGTCCGGCGACTCCTTCTCGATGGCCGCGATCGCCTCGCTGCGGGCCCGGAAAGCCGCCGCCGCCGAATCGCCCGGGCCGACAGCCGCATTGACCCGATCGGTCACGTCCTCGATGCTCATCAGCACGTTGAGCTCGAGGTCGTGACAGCGTTTCTCCTCGTCCCTCGTCCGCGCGTGGAAGCCATCCCGGAGATAATCGTGCGCCGCATCGCCAAACTTGGCCAGCGCGTCGGCGCCGACGTGATGGTTGGACATCACCAGGCCGTCCTCCGAAACGAACGCGCCCGAGCCGCCGCTGTTGAAACGGACGCACGATCGCTGGAGGCGCTCGAGCCAGGAATCGCCGGCCTCGAACCCGTGGCGCTCCCGCAGCAGCCGCCACGGGGGCTGGTTGAACAGCCACATCCCCTCGTCCGCCAGCGAGGGCGCCCCCGCCCAGGCCAGCAGGGCGAACATCCAGATGTGGCGATGCGCGATCATGGAGATCCGTTGCCCGGGGCGGGCGGCTCGTCGTCATCCTCGATCCCGTGCCGGATCCGGCTCGAGATGAACGGCCGCGCGAACCCGTAGACCAGGTAGGCCCCGAACACGAAGGGGAGCACGATGGGGAGCACCCGGTTCCGCAGGATGATGAAGAACCCGATCGTCATGATGATGATCACCATGCGGGTGAACGTCGGGCTGGTGCGCCAGTCGAACGCCTTGAACGACGGGTACCGCACGTGGCTCACCATCATGAACGAGAGGAAGATCATCAGGACCGGCAGCGCGTACCGCCAGAAGCCGGCCTGAAAATTCCGCTCGTCCCACCAGAGCAGGAACAGGGTCAGCGACGCCACCAGGCCGGCCGCCGCCGGGATCGGGAATCCCAGGAACTGCTTGCTGCCCACCCCGGGGCTCATCGCCGCCAGGCAGTTGAACCGCGCCAGGCGCAGCGCGCCGCAGATCAGGTAAATCGACGCCAGGAACCAGCCCACCTCCGGATGCTCCACAAACACGTCCCGCAGCACGATCCGGTGCACCAGAAACGCCGGCGCCACCCCGAACGACACCAGATCCGCCAGCGAGTCGAACTCGCGCCCGAACGGGCTTTCATAGCCGCCCAGCCGCGCCACACGCCCGTCCAGCAGATCGAAGATGCACGCCAGCAGGATGTAAAGCATCGCGTGGCGAATCGCAGAGTTGAAATCGGCCGCGGACGGATCGGCCTCGACGATCTTGGTCAGCGCCAGGAAACCGCAGAACAGGTTCCCGGCCGTCAGCAGGTTCGGCAGGCAGTAGATCCGCAGCCGCGCTTCTTGTTCGGGCGTCTGGGTTGGGGAGGGTTCCGGGCTGTACATAAGGGTCAAATCCGATGCGCCAATATGCTCTCGCCGCCTCGAACGCGGTCGCCGAGCTTGACTTCGAGCGGCAGGTTCAACGGGAGATACACCTCGCACCTCGAGCCGAACTGGATCAGGCTGATCCGCTCGCCGCGCGCCACGGTCTCGCCCTCCTGGATCCACGGGACGATCCGGCGCGCCAGGACGCCCGCCACCAGCCGCACCCCGATCCGCAAGCCCGGATGCTCGACCGACTCCAGGCCGATCATCACGTTCTCGTTCCGGGCCGCCGATTCCAGCTGGGTCGCCGCCAGGAACACGCCCGGATGATGCCGCACATACACCACCCGGGCCGACAGCGGCGCCTTCTGCACATGGACATCCAGCGGCGACATGAACATCGAGATGCGCCGGCAGCGGCCCCCCAGAAACTCGGTCTCATCGATCTCGTCCACGACATCCACCCGCCCGTGGGCCGGCGAGAGGATCGCCCCCGGCGCCCCCGGCACCGCCGGATCCGGGTCCCGGAAGAAGAAGAGCGTGAACCCGGCCAGCACGATCCACAGGGCAAACAGCACCGACGCGGCCAGCGTGATCGCCGATCCGATCACCACCGCCGTCACGCCCGCCCCCAGCAGCACCAGCATGCCCACCAGCGTCCATAGTACGATCCGGCCGGCTGCCTGCCCCGCTTTGCCCTTGTGCCTCACCCGCCCACACTACCCCCAACGCACCCCCGCCGCAAAGCCCAAATCCGGCCGCGATGGTCAGTGGCAAGGCCGGTCCGGAACCCGGTGGATCAGCCGTCCGAGATCGTGCCAGAGTTTGGTCCACCTGGAACCGAGTCTGGAACATCGACCCGCAGCGGCTTTCCGTGACGCGCCGCTGGTCAGCGCCGTGCGCCAGCACATGCGGCTGGGGGATGGTTTTGTGGCGCGATCCAACGTGTAGCGGAAGTACGTGCTATCGAACGCGCCGACAGTGCCGAGAGGGCTCTTGATGATCAGCGAACCGGATCGTACTATTGTTTTCATAGCGTAGCGCACGATCATTCGCATGCCTGCTCCACACGAGTTCCACCGCTCCCGGCGTTTCCCTTTCTGTTTTCCTGATCTCATCTGTCCAATTCCAACCGACGCGCATTTTTTCCACTTGATTTCGAAGATGAAGAAGATACGATTTTCTAATTATGACCCCTTCCAAGCGGCCCCCAAATGAATTCATCATGCGGTTCCAAAAGGGCGAACCGGGCCGGTGGGAGTTGACATCCTCGCGATTCGCTCGGAAAGGCGTGCGAGCGGTGGACGTCGAATTCGGGGTGGGCCGGCATGCTGGCAGTGCGACTTACCTTCCGCTCACCGCCGGAGTTCGGGCGCTTGCTGTAATGTTCTTACGATTGCTGGATAAGACGACTTGCAAGCCAACTTGGCAGGCGTTCATTCAAACCGACGAATTCAGGCTCCCCGAGACTCTGTATGATGCCCTCCGCAAATCCGGCAGCAAGCCAACATGGCTGGATATCATGTTCGGTATCAAACCGGACAACAGCCAGTTTCAAAGGTCTACGCTCTTCTATTGGAGCGGAAGAGCCGGCGGGCGCTTTGTCAAGCTGAGGTCCTTCTGGAACCCGTTCGAAGTCAGGATTCTCTTTCCTGAAGGATGCAAGATTGAGCCCGATCAATGGCCCAACATTGTCGACTCTCTTCAACAGCCCGCGAAGGAGTGCAAATCCCCGTTCTCTCCCGATATGACGTGGTATAGGACCCGCGATGAGGCGGAGGAGCACATGCATGAACACCTGCCACATTACGAGAATGTCTGTTTTATCGGCATTTCGCATTATCATTTGGTCGAGCATTTGAAAAAGTCCCTGGATAAAATCCCCGAGCCCGGAGAGAGCAAGTGCGTCTGGAAGGAGATCACAGTCGTGTATCCACCAGCGGCACTGGGGAACAAATGGAAGCCCAGCGGGCAGGATTTCGATGCCGACATGAGGACGAGTCGGAAGGCTGTCGCCGACATGCTGACAGACAGCGCGATTCTGAACGTGTTCAAGAGTCCGCCGCGTGTCACCTTTATCCAATCACGTCACTTTTTAGGTTTAACGGGCTGCTTCATGGAGAGAGATCCTGTTTCGGAGGAACAGGCTGACCAGCGGATCTATTATGTGGTGCAGTCTTGTCCTTTGGGCGATAAGCAGGACCGAACAGAAAATCAAATCACATTCGAGATTCGGTCAGACGATGGCAAGGGGTCCATGAATCTCGCCACAGACAAGATGCTGATCCATTTTGAGAGATGCCTGACATTCTTGCGCCAGCAAAGCATTTGGCTGGGCGAGTTTGTATGGACGCCCTGGGATGATAGCGCTTCGTCATGGGCGGCTTTCTCCCAAAGGACGCCCGCAACGTACTCCATCTTAAAGGTCATCGATTTCCTATCCCTCAAGCCGGGGCTCAAGCTCCTGGATCTCGGATGCGGCACAGGCGAACTCGCCAACGCGATTCGCGAGCGCAACAGGGACGTCGACATCATGTGCCTCGATGGATCTCCGCAGATGCTTGTCCAGGCACGGAAAGCAATCCAGGTTGAGCGAAACGTGCATTTTGCGCTTCAAAAAATTGGTTTCGATACTCGCACGCAGGAATCGGAGAACGCCATTGATCTGATGAGCAACGATGGCGATGTCTCTCGCTATGATCGGATTGTCATGCACAATACCCTGATCGCCGTTGCCCCAAAGGCTCATTCGGTCGAGATGTTGGCTCAGTGGTGCAAAAGGCATCTGACCCAAGACGGTTTCGTGGTCGTCAGCCTGCACAACGGGTTGGCGCGCCTGCCTGACAGCTCGATTGAAGGCTGCGATCAGGATCCGTTTCGCAAAACGCTGCTCCGTCTGGCCGCTCAATCCGGTTTCAAGAAAGCGAATCGCCCGCAGCAGCCCAAGCTTAGCGTGGATGATATCACATCAGGCTTCAGCAAAGCCGGTTTCAGCCTGGACAGGCAAAATCCATTTCAAGTCGAGTTCACGATTGAGGATCGCGCAGCCATGTGGATGTGTCCTGCAGTATTCGCCTCGCTGGTCGAATATCGCTGCGGATCTGCCCAAAGAGTTCAGGACTTGGTGACCGCGGCAGCGAGGGAATCGGGCTCGAAAGGGGCCAAACCACGCCAGGTTATGCTGCTGAAGTTCGTCCAGGATCATGCCTCCTCCGACCGCGGCTGATTGTTCTCTGCTTTGGTTTTGGGATATATGCGCAGGTGGCGGGAGACCGGAACAAATCCCGCCCGCAACTAATCGCGGGCTCGACTCGAACCGGGTTCCAG
The DNA here is from genome assembly GCA_964458325.1 of uncultured Verrucomicrobiota bacterium. GTDB lineage: Bacteria > Verrucomicrobiota > Verrucomicrobiia > Limisphaerales > UBA1319 > JAGMXM01. Next base: position 8,369 of record CAYWIM010000107.1, on the reverse strand, counting down.
GTTAGAAAGCGGTTGGTGTCGCGTTGGTCTCAGATCCTGCCATCACTGGCGCAGCGCGCGCGCGCCTACCTTCGAGGTCATTGGGCGGCGGCGCTGAAGATGCGGGAGCGCCTTCGGCTGAACGAGGCGACGATCCACCTGTTGCTGGCGTGCGGTGTCGGGGTGCTCGGCGGCCTGGTCAACCTGGCGTTTTCGGGCGCCTACCATGGCTTGGCGCGCTTGATCCAGGCGGGGCCGTCGGGGATCGAGGGTGGCATGGCGTGGATGCCCTGGTGGCGGTGGGCCATCACGCCCGCCGTGGGCGGGGTGGTCGCCGGCGCGATTCTGGTTTGGGGCCGCCGGTGGGGCGGCGGCCGGCGGGACAGCAACCTGCTCGAAGTCGTGGTCGCGGGGGACGGCCGGCTGCCGTTCCGCCAGAATTTGTTCAAGGCCTTGTCGTCGCTGGTGAGCATCAGCTCGGGCGCATCGATCGGACGGGAGGGTCTGATCACGCAGCTTACGGCCACCCTGGCATCGAAATGGGGGCAATGGGCTCGCTGGCAGCCGTATCGGCTGCGGCTGCTGGTGGCATGCGGCGCGGCAGCCGGCCTGGCGGCCGCCTACAACGCACCCCTGGGCGGCGCGGTGTTCGCCGCGCAGATTGTCCTGGGCAACTTCGCGATGAACCTCTTCGCGCCGCTGGCGCTGTCGGCGCTGGTGGCCGCGATGGTCTCGCGCTCGTTTTTCGGGATCGATCCCTGGTATCAGGTCGAGGGGTTTGCCTTTAGCCGGCTGGGCCAGCTGCCTTGGTTCCTGGTTCTGGGGGCATGCGCGGGCCTGGTGGGCGCGCTGTTCCTGAAGCTGCTCGACCTGAGCCGCGGCTGGTTCGCCCGATTGCCCCCGTATGACTGGGCGCGGCTGGGCGTGGCCGGGCTGGGAGTCGGCGCTCTGGCCATCGTCTACCCCGAGGTCTGGGGCAACGGATACGAGGTTACCCACCGCATTGTCCACGGCGCCATTCCCCTGGGCATCCTCGGAGGCCTGTTCGGAGCCAAGCTGATCGCCACCATCGTCACCGTGGGGGCCGGCACCGTCGGCGGAGTGTTCACGCCGACACTGTTCCTGGGGGCGACGCTGGGCTCGACGATGGGCATGCTCCTGCACCAGTGGGGATGCGCCCCCGATCTGCCCGTCCAGGCGTTCGTGCTGACCGGCATGGGCAGCGTTCTGGCCGCCACCATGCACTCGCCCCTGCTGGCCATCATCCTCGTGTTCGAGCTGTCGCTGAACTACTCCCTGATGCCGCCCCTGATGCTGGCATGCATCGTGTCGGCCCTGGTGGCGCGCCGCCTCCACCGGGACTCGATCTACACCGAGCCTCTGCGCCGCCGCGGGCTCGAGGTCCATGGCGAGAGCCTCCAGCCGGGCGACGCCATGCAGCGCACGGTGGGCGATCTGATGCGCGAGCCCGTGCCTCCGGTGGCCCTGACCGCCGGGTTCCGCGAGCTGGCGGACCGTTTCCTGAGCTGCTCGAACAATTTTCTCCCGGTGGTGGACCTCGATGGGCGGCTGGTGGGCCTGGTCGCCCTCCAGGACATGAAAGAGCACCTCAACGCCGGCCAGGAGCTGCGCGGGGTGATCGCGTACGACCTGATGCGCCCGCCGCCGCCGGCCCTGACGCCCAACCAGCGGCTCCTGGCGGCCCTGCCCGCCCTCCTGGCCAGCGAGCAGCGCCAGCTGCCGGTCGTCGACAGCCTCGCCCGGCAGCGCCTGGTCGGCAGCTTGGTCCGCGCCGAAGCCCTCGGCTTGCTCTCCGAGGCGATCGCCGTCCGCTCCGCGCCCGAGTCATGACGCTGCCCCCCCAATCGCGCAATCGTGCTCGAGCCGATAATGAAGCTTGCCAAACGTCGAATGCTTGAGTTTGCTTGGCATCCATGAATGCGAAACCGGTCATTGTGCTGCTGGTCATTCTCTGCCTCGCCCTGGCCGCGGCGCTCATCTACGGCCTCTACAAGACCAAGGGCGAAATCTCCGATTTGCAGACCGCGCTCGTCGATCGTTCCAACAACTGGCGCACCGCCGAGACCCGGCTCGGCCAGGCACAGCAGGATCTGACCCTCCTGCGCCAGACGTTGGACGATCGAGTCGCCGAACTGCTCGATACCTCCAACCGGCTGGCCAACACCACGCGCCAGCTCACCAAGCTCGAAGCCGATTCCAAGGCCGCCGCCCAGACCGCCCGGCAGGAGATCGCCAGCCGCGACACCAAAATCTCCGAGCGCGACACCAAGATCGCCGAGCTCGAATCCGAACGCGACAATCTCACCCAGCGCATGAACGGCCTGCGCAACGACATCACCGGCCTCGAATCGCAGATCGCTGACACCGAGCAGAAGCTGGCGGCCTCCGAGGGCGACCGCGCGTTCCTCCTCTCGGAGCTCAAACGCCTCCAGTCCGACAAGGCCGACCTCGAGCGCCAGCTCAACAATCTCTCGACCCTGCGCGAGCAATACCGGCGGCTCCGGGAAGAGGTCTCCGTCGCCCGCCGCCTCGAATGGATCCGCCAGGGGCTTTACGGATCGACCGCCAAAGGCGCCGAACGGCTCAAGCAGCAGACACCCCAGCCCGTCACCGCCACCAACGGCTACCCTCTCAACGTCGAGCTCCGCCAGGATGGCACCGTCCGAATCACGCCTCTGCCTTCCGATTCGGCACCCATCGCCGATCCGGTCACCGCCACCAACACCCCCTCCGCACCGTGAACCTTCGCCCCGGACTGCCGGGCGGGTTCCGCCCGCCCCGGGCTTGCGCGAACAACGCTGCCGGATTGAAAACCTCCGCCTTGCCCCTCGGGCTGGCGCTCCTAGCCGCTCTCGCCTGCCCCAGCTGCCGCACGCCCTCTCCCGCAACGCCCGAGCTCGCTCCGACCAAGGTGGCCGAGATCGACGCCGCCATCGAGAGCGCGGTGGCAGCCGGCCGCACCCCGGGCGGCGTCTTCTGGATCGAGCGCCCCGGCCAAGCTCACCACCGCGCCTACGGCCAGCGCGCGATCCGCCCCGCCCCGGAGCCCGCCACCGAAGACACCATCTACGATCTCGCCTCGCTCACCAAGGTTCTCGCCACGACCCCCTCGATCATGCTCCTGATCGAGCGCGGCCAGATCGACCTCGATGCCCCCGTCCAGCGCTACATCCCGGAGTTCGCCGGCGAGGGGCGCGAGCTGGTTGCGATCCGCCACCTGATGACCCACACGTCCGGGTTGCGCCCGGGCCTGAGCCTGACCCCGGCCTGGACCGGCGCCGTGCATGCGATCGAGCTCGCCTGCGCCGAGAAGCTCACCACCGCCCCCGGCGCCGCGTTCCGCTACAGCGATATCAATTTCATCCTCCTCGGCGAGATCGTCGGCCGCGTGTCCGGCACCCCGCTCGATCAGTTCGCCGAACGCGAAATCTACCGGCCGCTCCGCATGAAGGAGACGCGTTTCCGCCCGCCCGCCGACTGGATCGCCCGCATCGCCCCCACGGAGCAGGCCGGCGAGGTCATGCTGCGCGGAGTGGTCCACGATCCCACCTCGCGCGCCATGGGCGGCGTCGCCGGCCATGCCGGCCTGTTCTCGACGGCCGCGGACGTCGCGCGCTTCGCGCGGATGATGATCCAGGAAGGCGTCCTCGACGGCGTCCGCCTGTTCCAGCCCGCCACCGTGCGCCTCATGACCACGGTCCAAACCCCGCCCGAGGTCCCCTGGCGCCGCGGGCTGGGATGGGACATCGATTCCGGATATGCGCGGCCCCGCGGACAATGGTTCCCGGTCGGATCCTACGGGCACACCGGCTGGACCGGCACAGCGGTCTGGGTGGACCCGTTCTCGAAGACGTTCTGGCTGTTCCTGGGCAACCGCGTGCACCCGGATGGCAAGGGCAACGTGCTCGAGCTCTGGAGCACCCTGGGCTCGCTCGCCGCCGAGTCCGTCGTCGGCTTCAATTTCGCCGGCGTGCCCGGATCGCTCCCGCGCCGGCCCGATCCCTCCCCATCGAGCGCCGCCCCGGCCCGCGAACCAAATGCCGCCGTCCTCAACGGCATCGACGTCCTTGCCCAGCAGGGGTTCGCCCCGCTCCAGGGGCTCAAGATCGGGCTCATCACCAATCCCACCGGCATCGACCGCCAGCGCCGATCAACGATCGATTTGCTGCATCAGGCCCCGGGAGTCCAACTCCGCGCCCTGTTCAGCCCCGAGCACGGCATCCGCGGCAACCTCGACGAGAAGATCGGCGACAGCGTCGATCCGGCCACCGGCCTGCCCGTCTACAGCCTCTATGGCGAGACCCGCCAGCCGTCGCCGGCGCAGCTCCAGGGGCTTGATGCGCTCGTGTTCGACATCCAGGACATCGGGACCCGCTTCTACACCTACATCTCCACCCTCGGGCTGGCCCTCGAAGCTGCCGGCCGGCAGCGGCTCCCGATCTTCGTGCTCGATCGCGTCAACCCCATCAACGGCATCGCCATCGAGGGGCCTGTGCTCGATGGCCCCACCACCTTCACCGGATTCCACTCGGTTCCCGTCCGCCACGGGATGACCGTCGGTGAGCTGGCGCGGATGTTCAACCAGGAGCGAAAATTCGGCGCCGACCTGCGGGTGATCCCCGTCCAGGGCTGGAGCCGCTCCCTCTGGTTCGACCAGACCGGCCTCCCCTGGATCAATCCATCGCCCAACATGCGCAGCTTGACCGAGGCGGCGCTCTACCCCGGGATCGGCCTGCTCGAGATGTCGGCTCTGTCGGTCGGACGCGGCACCGGCACCCCGTTCGAGGTGATCGGGGCGCCGTATATCGACGAGATCCGCCTGGCGTCCGAGCTGAATCGGGCAGGTTTGGCGGGCGTGCGGTTCGTCCCGATCCGGTTCACCCCCACCGCCAGCAAGTTCAAGGACCAGGAATGCCGCGGCGTCAATATCCTCCTCACCGATCGCGACCGCTGCCAGCCGATCCGCGTCGGGCTGGCGATCGCGCGCCTGTTGCACCGCGATTACCCCAGCCAGTTCCAGCTCGACAAGCTCAATACGCTTCTCGTCCACCCGGCCACGGTCCAGGCCGTGCGCCAGGGCAAACCCATCGCCGAGATCGAATCGAGCTGGAGCCGCGCCCGGGAGGAGTTCGCCCGGCGCCGCGCGTCATTCCTCCTCTATCCTTGATCGCCTTTGCCGCGGGCGGCGATCGGGGCAAGGTGCCGGCTGCACGGAAAAGCCCGGGCTTGGCTATGGAATCCGCTCATCCAACCCGGCTGCTGGTGGTTGACGACGACCGCAAGCTGTGCCGGCTGATTCAGGATTACCTGACGCCGATGGGCTATGCGATCGATGCCGCCCACACGGGCCCCGAGGGCCTCGAGCAGGCTCGATCCGGCCGCTATGCCGCCGTCATCCTCGATGTCATGCTGCCCGGCCTCGATGGCTTCGAGCTGCTTCGCCAGCTCCGCCGCGACTCCAACGTCCCCGTCCTCATGCTCACCGCTCGAGGCGAGGAGTCCGACCGCATCGTCGGCCTCGAGCTGGGCGCCGATGATTATCTGCCCAAGACTTTCTCGCCGCGCGAGCTCCTCGCCCGGCTCCGCGCCGTCATCCGCCGCGCCGCACCCCCAGCCGCGCCCGGCCCGGATGCCGCCGCGCCCGAGATCGTCGTCGGCCCCCTCCGCATCAACGCGAGCGCGCGCGTGGCCGTTCTCGGCGATCGGCCCCTGGCCCTCACCGCCCTCGAGTTCGATCTGCTGGCCTCGCTCGCCCGCGGCCGCGGCCGCGTGAAAACCCGCGACCAGCTGCTCGCCGAGATCGCCGAGCGCGATTATGAGGTGTTCGATCGATCGATCGATGTCCACATCTCCGCCCTCCGCCACAAGCTCGATGACGATCCTCGAACCCCACGTTTCATTCGAACGATCCGGTCGGTCGGATACATGCTCATCGATCCGGACCGCGAGCGAATTGCGCCCTGGACACCTCCAGACTGAACCGCGATGAAGGTCCATCTGCCGATCTATGCCCGGCTGCTGTTGGGGTTCCTGCTGAACCTCGCCTTTCTGGGGGCGGTGTTCTACGGCTTCTTTCGGCTCCAGTTCCGCGTGGACATGGACTCGCTGCTGCTGGGACGGGCGGGCGACCGGATCCAGGCCGTCGGCGAAGTCATCGCCGCTGAGCTGGCCGACACGCCCGAGGCAGACTGGGGCCGGGTCCTCGATCGGTTCAGCCAGGCGTATCGCGCCCAGTTCTTCCTGTTCCGTGCCGATGGCACCCAGGCCGGCGGCGAGGCCATCGAGCTCCCACTCGAGGTCCGCGAGCGGATCGCCGGAAGCCAGGAATCGCCTTCCGAGCCCCCCGGCCGCAGCTCGATCGCACGCCGCGGCCCGCCCCCCGGCCGCGGCCCCATGCGGCGCTGGACCCCGCCGCCCCTCAATCCGCAGCCCAAGTTCATGCTGCGCGCCGGCGATCCTTCCCGCTACTGGGTCGGCGTGCGCCTCCCCTTCGCGGAACCGGCCCGGATGCGTTCGCCTCCCCTCGTTTTGCTGGGCATGTCCGACTCGCTGCGGGGGGGCGGGCTTTTCTTCGATCCGACCCCCTGGATCGCGGTGGGCTTCGGCGCCGTGCTGCTTTCGGTCCTGTTCTGGACGCCGCTGGTTCATCGCCTGACCCGCGCGATCGGGCAGATGACCCGCGCCACCAGCCGGATCGCCGAGGGACGCTTCGATACCCGCGTCCCGGTCCAGCGCGCCGATGAGCTCGGCCGGCTTGCGGTCTCGATCAACCAGCTGGCGGCTCGGCTTACCGATTACGTGCAGGGCCAGAAGCGGTTTCTCGGCGACATCGCGCACGAGCTGTGTGCACCCCTGGCCCGGATCCAGATGGCCCTGGGCATCCTCGAACAGCGCGCCGACCCCGGATCCCAGACCCAGCTCCAGGATCTCGAGGAGGAGGTCCGGGAAATGTCCGATCTCATCCATGACCTCCTCTCGTTCACCCGCGCCGGCCTTCAGCCCGAGCACATGACGCTCGAATCCGTTCCCCTGCTCGAGATCGCCCAGCCGATCGCCGCGCGCGAGGCCCCGCGGCTCGCCGCCCTCGAGGTCCGCATCGATCCCGCCTGCCGCGTGCTGGCCGAACCCGATCTGCTCCGCCGCGCCCTGGCCAATCTGGTCCGAAACGCGGTTCGCTACGCGGGATCGGCGGGGCCCATCCTCCTCGAGGCCGAGTCCCGCGGCGATTGCATCCTTGTGCGGGTATCCGATTCCGGCCCGGGGGTGCCCGAGGAGACGCTGCATCGGATCTTCGATCCCTTCTTCCGCGTCGAGCCATCCCGAAGCCGCGAGACGGGCGGCATCGGCCTCGGATTGGCCATTGTCAAAACCTGCATCGAGGCCTGCCAGGGCACGGTCGTCGCCCGCAACCGCTCCCCGTCCGGCCTCGAAGTCGAGATCGCCTTGAAGCACGCCCCCGCCGATCATCGGGCCGGTTCACCAAGTTAAGCCTGGGCAGAATCGCGTCCCTCGGGCAGCATGGGGATATGACACCGATTGGGCGCCGAACCGGGCGGAGTTGTGGATTGACTTGGCTGGCCGCGGCCATCCTGGCAGCCCCGGCATCCGCTCCCGCCGAAGAGGGCTGCACACCGGATGCCATCCGAACATCCGGCGCAACGTCAGGAGCCTCGCCCCTCGAGAGCGCACCGCCCGCCATCCACCTGCGCGGCAATCAGCTCGGCTACCGCCCCCAGGACCCGAAATGCGGTATCGCTTTTGCTCGGGTGCCCATCGCCGGCGAATGGGTTATGATCGAATCAGGCACCGGCCGGGAGGTGCTGCGCCGGCCGCTGCCGGCGGCGTCGGAGGGGCGGTGGGGAGCCTTTGCTTATTTCGCAGACCTGGATTTCAGTGCCGTGACCCGGCCCGGCCGGTTCGAACTCGAGGCAGGCGGATCGCGTTCGCTCCCTTTCGTGATCGCCCCAGAGGCGGGGGGATCGCTGGGGGACGACATGCTCGAACTCATGCGGAACCAGCCCTCCGGATCCAACCCCTGCCTGGGAACGCCTTGCCACCAGTCCGCTGGGCGAACCGCCTACGGGCCCGCCGCGCCCGGCGCCGAGATCGACGCCGCCGGCGGCTGGCACGACGCCGCCGATCTCCTGAAATACCTGCTCACATCCGGCAATGCCACTGCGCAGCTGCTGCTGGCCTGGCAGATCGCTGACGAGCAGGGCCAATCGAATCCGGACCGGCGATCCGCCGGCGTCTGGATCGACCGCGTGGACGCCTCGGGGCAGCCCGGCGCGAACGGCATCCCCGATCTACTCGATGAGGCTCGCGGGGGCCTCGAGTGAATGCGCAGGCTGCACCCGGACCCGGACGCG
>CAYWIM010000106.1:0-13814 GCA_964458325.1 uncultured Verrucomicrobiota bacterium | reverse complement strand
GGTCGCCCAGCTGGGCAGCCGGGGCAGACATGCGTCCGCCAGCTCGGATGTGGTGAACACGAACGCATAGAACGGCGCCGGGCATGCCGCCGGCGCATGCTGGCATTGGAGAAGCTTGGGATGGCGAAAGGAAGATGCCTTGCGCTGCAGGTCGCCCAGGATCGTCTCCCATTCCTTCCGGTCCACCACGGCATACGCCAGCGGATCCGTGTCCCGCCATGTGCTCCACTCGAAGCAATGGGGACATCGGATGGCAAAACCAAGCATGCTCCTACCTAGCTTGCCCCGGTTGCGCCGGCAAGCCTGAAGCCTGCGGCCGGTAACGGTAATAGGCGGCGCAGGCGCCTTCGGACGACACCATCGGGGCGCCGAGCGGGTGCTCGGGGGTGCAGGCCCCTCCGAAGGCGGGGCATTGATGCGGCCGGATCCACCCTTGGAGGACCTGGCCGGCCATGCACACCGAGGATTCCGCCGCCTCGATCCTCTCGAGGTCAAACCGCCGCTCGGCGTCGTGCTCGGCATATTCGGGCCGCAGCCCCAGGCCGCTGGCCGGAATGATTCCCAGCCCGCGCCATTGGCGGTCCACCACGGTGAATACGTCGCTGATGACCTTCCTCGCCGCAGGATTGCCTTCCGGGCGGACCGTTCGAGCATATTGGTTCTCGACGGTGTGCCGGCCCGATTCGAGCTGGCTGACGGCCAGATGGATCCCGTGGAGAATGTCCACCGGCTCGAAGCCCGTCACCACGATCGGGACGCGGTATCGCTCGGCCAGCGGCTCGTATTGGCGCAGCCCCATGACCGCGCACACGTGCCCGGCAGCCAGAAATGCCTGAACGCGGCAGGAGGGGGATCGCAGGATCGCCTCGATGGCGGGCGGGACGAGCACATGCGAGACCAGGAGCGAGAAATTGCGGATGCCATGGCGCCGCGCCTGGCAGACGGCCATGCCGCAGGCCGGCGCCGTGGTCTCAAAACCGACCGCAAAAAACACCACCTCCCGATCCGGATGCCGCACGGCCAGGGCCAGCGCATCCATCGGGGAATAGACGGCGCGCACATCGCCGCCTTGGGCCTTGGCGGACAGCAGGTCGATCCTCGAACCGGGCACGCGCAGCATGTCGCCAAAGGAGCAGAGGATCACGCGAGGCCGGCCCGCCAGGGCGATCGCCTTGTCGATCCATTCCACCGGTGTGACGCAGACCGGGCAGCCCGGCCCATGAACGAGCGTCAGCTCGGGGGGCAACAGCTCCTCGAGGCCGAACCGGACGATGGTATGCGTCTGGCCGCCGCAGATCTCCATCAGGGTCCAGGGATGCCGGATCCGCCGGCGGATCGCATCCGCATACCGGCGGACCGATGGCCCGTCGCGGTATTCGTCCAGGTACTTCATGGGGTGGGCTTGGATGGCTCGGCGAGCGTTCCCGCGTCTTTCCCGGGCGAGGCCGGCTCATGGACGGCGGCCTCGAGGAACGGCTCGAGCCCGAGGTCCCTCAGCATCTCGAGGTCACGGGCAGCCGGCTGATTGGCCGTGGTGAGATAATTGCCCACCATCAGCCCGCTGGCGCCCGCCAGAAACATCAAACACTGCAGATCCCGCAGGTGAACCGTCCGCCCCGCGGCGATGATCAGATGCGGGCGCGGAAGCACGAGGCGGAACGCGGCGATGGTGAGCAGGATCTCGAGTGGCGGAAGCGGCGGCAGCCCCGCCATCGGCGTCCCCGGGATCGGATTGAGGAAGTTGAGCGGCACCAGGTCGGGCTCGAGCTCCCGGAGCGCCCAGGCCAGATCGCAGCGGTCCGCCCGGCTCTCGCCCATGCCGATGATCCCGCCCGAGCAGATCCGCAGGCCGGCCTCGCGCGCGTGCCTCAGGGTGCGAAGCCGGTCATCGAACGTGTGCGTGGTGCAGATTTGGGGGAAATAGGCGGGCGACGTCTCGAGGTTGTGGTGGTAGCAGGCCAGGCCCGCCTCACGCAATCGAGCCGCGACCCGGGGCTGGCGGATCATGCCCAGAGAGGCATCAGGGCGGACGTGGCGCTGGGCGGCGAGCTCGGCAACCCGGGCGCAGACCTCTTCGAGCCCGGGGCCCTCGCGCAGCTCGGGCCATGCCGCTACCAGGCTCAGGGCGTTGACGCGGTTGGCGGCCGCCTCCTGCGCCGCCTGCCGCACCTCGGCCGAATCGATGAACCCGTGCCGCGGCGCTGCGGTGTCGTGGAAAGCCGACTGGGCACAGAAGCGGCAGTCTTCGGGGCAGCCGCCGGCCTTGGCGTTGACGATCGAGCAGAGATGGATCCGGCGGCCGTGGCGGAGGCGCGCGACACGCTGCCCCCACACCATGGCCTCGGCGATCGCCTCGGGGTCCTCCAGGGCGAACAGCCGGCCGGCCTGAAGGCGGGTCAGCGGCTGGCCATCGAGCACTTGGCGGCCGATGTCGGCCACCTCCCGGCAACCATCGGCGCCGGTCCATCGCTCCGAACAATCCATAGGATCAAGCTTCACCCTGGCTTTGGGGACGGAGGATTCAGGTTGGCGCCACCGCGCCGATATCCTTGAAGATCGAGCGTGGCATGCTGGTATCCCGCCGCCTTGAGCTGCTCGGCGATCCGCCCACGCCGCTCGTCTTCCAGCAGCCGGCCTAGCTCGCCAGGCCCCACCTCGATCCGCGCCAGCGCACGCGGACGCCCCTGCTCGATCAATGGGAGCTCGTGGTGGCGCACGCGGACTTCGACGAAGCCGAGATCGTGCAGCGCGTTCTCCGCCTGCTCGATCATGCGCAGCTTCTCGATCGTGACCCGCTCGCCATACGGGATCCGCGTGGTCAGGCAGGCCGATGCCGGTTGATCGGCGGTCGGCAGCCCCAGCTCTGCCGAGCAGGACCGGATCCGGTCCTTGGTGAACCCCAGCTCCTTCAGGGGGGCCCGGACGTCCAGTTCGAGCGCTGCCCGCGCGCCGGGCCGGTCGTCGCCGGCATCGCTGGCATTCTCGCCGTGAAGCAGAACCGCCAGCCCTTCGCTCCGGGCCAGGCCCGCCAGCTCGGCGAACAAGCCGCGCTTGCAGAAATAGCAGCGGTCGGGCGGATTGGCCAGGTAATCCGGGTCCCCCAGCTCGCCTGTATGCACGATGCGAACCTTCAGCCCCAGGCGATCGGCCAGGGCCAGCGCGCGCTCGAGCTCCCGCCGCGGCAGGCTGGGCGTGTCCGCGATCGCCGCCACGCAGCGATCCCCGAGGGCCTGCAGCGCCACGCAAGCGAGAAAGGTCGAGTCCACCCCGCCCGAGTAGGCGACCAGACACGATCCGTACGACCGCAGCTTATCGCGCAATGCATCTAAATCACTCATGCAGCCCCGTCGCCGTTGCCATGCATTGTTCGCCGGGCCGGGACCTTCCAGCCGCAGACGGCGGCGTGGGGCGATCTCGATGTTCAGACCGCGAAGAACGCATCCAAGCCGGGATGCTGAAGGCACGGCAAAACCAAGGCAAGGACAAAGGCCGGGGCCAGCGCCGTGAAATACCCAGTGGGCCTCCGGCAACAGGTAGTAGCGGAGCGTTTCCAATAAGCGCTGAGGGATTTTTTTGGCATACGGCGAAGGCGCGACCGCAGCCATACAAGCTGTCGAAGCTCAGACAGAGGCGCAACTGGGTGAAGAAGGCCTTGAGGGTGCGGGCCAGGGGATCAAAGGCCTTGAGTTGGCAGTCTTGTTTTTTCCTCTGGTAATCCGTCGGGGTGCGGCCGGGCGGATTCTCGATAAACTCACTGGCCAAGGACAGGGCCAGACCGGTGGCGCTCAGGAGTTTGGATTCCAGGACCGGATGCAGAGAGGAGATTTTGCCGCAGGCGTGCTTCTGGGTCAGGCAGCGGGAACAATGGGGATGGGCGAAGCTCAGGTAGCCGGTCCCGTCGACGGCCACGATGAAGTCGCCCTGGAAACGGAAGTCGTCCAGGGCCTTCATGCGGATGAGCCGCAGGATGTGCCGGTGAAGCAGTTGGGCGAAGGCGGCGCTGCCGACGTGCCCAAGGAAGTGATGCGGCGGTGTTCTTGAGTCCATCATTTGACTTGGGGAACTAGCTCGACGGGGACGTAGGCGGTGTGGGTCTTGGCTTTGACTTTCCAGGTGAGGTAATGGCCCGGGTGCTTCTGGCCCCGGGCACAGCGGCAGTTGGGATTGCCGCAAGCAGGGCGGATGGTGACCAGACTGGCAGCCAGGACCGGGCTTTGAGCCTTCCCCTACGGGTAGTAGATCGTCTCAGACGGAGCGCCGACCAATGCACCCGCCCAGCCCTGCCGACGGCGGCAAACCGGCCGGGAAGGTGCGAAATTCAGCTATGTCACGAGGCTGGGAGCCTGGGAATTTCCAAACACGCTCTGAGCTGGCTGGTTGAAACATGCCCCGGGTCACTGCTGGTCCAGGAACACGAATTGCTGACGGCCCGGAGCGCCGATCAACGCCACGGATCGCCCGGGGAACATGCTCAGCAGTTCATCGTCCGAAATGAAGCGCACGGAAGCGCTTCCCACGGAGGCAGGCTCAGCCTGGGGGATGTCCGTGGTCGCCGTTTGGACCGGCGACGTGGCGTTCGCGACGCGTCTCGGGTCGGGCGCCGGCGGACGCGTCAGGAACAGCGCGAGAGCGAGCGCAGCGGGCACGCCAGCCAACGCGGCCACACGCCGCATCTGGCGTTGATGCTGGCGGCGCCTGGCGGATGCCAGCATTCGTTCGAGCGAGGACCCGCGGAGCTGCTCCGCTTCCTCTCCGGACGGTTGAAATAGCAGCGGTGGAATTCTCGGAACGCCTCCTCATCTCCCGCCGCCATGCCCCGCGTCAGCTCCGCAATCCTCTGGCGATCGGTTGACACCGATGCCCTGTCGAGCGCAGCGTTGCCTGTCTCGGACACGACCGGCGCGGCGATGGTCAGTCCGTGAATCACTTCGGTTCGCCCGGCTTCTCGATTCCCGCGCTCCTGCCACCGTCGCCAGTCTCCCGGACGCGGAGATTGCGGATGATGTCCATGGCGACGTTGATCGCGTCGCGGTGACCGATGATGACCAACACTCCCGAGCCTTCGTGGTATTGAAACGACTTGACCTGCCATGGCCGTCGCAGTCCGGGCGAGTCCGCCGTCATGATGTGCAAGGTTTGTTCCGTGAGCTTCTCGGCCTCCGCCAGAGTCTCGCGGATCTTCTTGGGATCGTTCACCCGCAGAATGTCACGCAGGTTCATCACCTGGTAGGCCAGCGGTTCCGTATCCACTGCCTTCTCGATCAATGCCACGCCGTACCCTCCGCCTCCCACCCCATACCTCTGCATCAACCGAGCTACCGCCGGATCGGACCGCGGCGCCTCGGTGGCGCCGCCGCCGGGCTGGGCCGGGCTCATCGAGCTCGAAGCCACAAGCCTTGATTCCGCTCGAGGACGAAATCCGACTAAAGTGGGGCTGCGCACATCGAATTCCACGACGCCGTCCGTCGCGATGTTGATGGCCTCAAGCATGTCCCGAAGCCCCGACGAGCGAAGCCGGAGATTCACGGCGGGATTGGATTCCATCAGACGCTGGGGCAAAACGAAATTCACCTCGGGGAAGGTTCGTTCCAGCCAGATCACGACTTCGCTCAGCGGCAGGCTTTCGAAATTCGCCTCGACACGTTTCTTCTCGATCGCCTCGCTGAATCGGATGGATTCGGATGGGGACGTCAGGACGGGCATGTGCGGGGTGGCCTGCGCGAACACCATGGTGGCCGGCTGGGGAGGATGGGCGACCGGGGCGACCGGGCCATAGCCGGGAGGCGATGGGACCTGGCCACCGCCGTAGCCGGGAGGCGGCGGGACCTGGCCATAGCCGCTAGCCGCGAGCAACCACAATGCGCCGGCAAGGAGGGCAACCGCTTGCAGAAGTTTCGTTTTCATGGTGTTGACAGTATTCACTCACTTTGGACACGCCTGCCAGCCGCAAATCCCGCAAAATAAATACTTCCGAAATTCCGAACGGTAAATAGAGCTCAAGGCCGCCCCGCTTTCCCCAATGCGTCCCGCGCATCCATCGACGATGGCCCGGCATCCACCCCGAAAAAACGGGGCCGGGCCTTGCAGCCCAGCCCCTTGAATCAGGCTTCCTCTGGGAAGCAGACTGCTACTCGCTTTGGATCCGATAGAACCCCTGCGGATCCGAACCGATCGGGACCGTGAACGAGCCGGCGGGGGCGGTGTTCGTGGCGACGCGCGTCCACGAGCTGGTCGGCAATGCGACGTTGGGCGACGACAGCAGGACGAACTGGCTGCCGACAGCATTCGCGTAGCTGATGCTGCAGGCGCCGTTGCTGACCGGCCCGATGGTCACGTTGGCGATCGGTTGAGGTGTCACCCCGGCGGCGACCTCGATCTTGCCGGTGCCGGTGAAGGCGGCGTGCTCATGGGTGGCGCCCGATCCGGCCGCACCCCATGTGCCGGACGCCATCTTCACGCCATTGATGTAGAGAGCCTTGATGACGTTCGGGGCGCCCGTGAAGGCCAGATCGACCCGCGTCAGATCACCTGTCAGAGCCAGGGTTGCCTCCGAATGGATGTAACGATTGGCGGCGCCTCCCATCAGCCTTAAGGTGCCCGCCCGAGTGGTCGTGCTGGCGACCGTGACATCGCCGATGCCCAGACCGCCATCTTTCTTGACTTCGGTGGTGCAGGCATTGACCGTGGTCCCGCCGCTGTATGTGTTGTTCCCGCTGAGGACGATGATCGTCCCGCCATCGGATGTGCTGCCCAGCACCAAAGGACCGGTCCCCGAGATCGGACCAGGAATCTCGAATATGCCCGACTCCACATTCGTCTGGCCCGCATACGACCGGATGGTCCCGCCGCCGGACAAAGTGATGCCTTGCTTGGGATCCAAAGTCACGCCCAGGCCTCCGGCCTTCCGGATCTGGGCGCCGTTCTGGATCGTGATGGCATCGGGGGTCAGGCTGGCCGGGATCGCGCCAAAGCTGGTCGGATACCCAGCAGACGTGGAATGACCCGCCGTCCACAGGCCCTGCTTCACGATCAGCTTGCCAAACGAATGCTCGGCGTTGTAGGTGCGCAGCTCGCCCGGGCCATCCTTGGTGAGCGTGCCGGGTCCTGAGATCACGGTGCCATCGTGCACCATCAGAATCGCGCTGGTGTCGCTGACCTTGAGAGTGCCGCCGCCCGCGCCAATCATGATCAGCTTGCCCGGAGCGAGGAAATTGCCGCCCACATCGCCGGCGGTGCTTTCCAGAGTCGCGCCATTTTCGATCGCGATGTCGTATTGGGATCCGAGCCGGGCCGAGCTGTTCACGGAGATCACACCGTTGGAGATGACCAGATTCGCGTCGCCAATCCCGCCCGTGGTCATCCGGGTCGTGCCAGAGCCGACTTTGACCAGCGAACCGCCGACGCTCGCGTTGGTCGCGTTCCAGATCGTGTCGGTGTTGTCGCCGCCGAACACCAGCGTGCTGCCGGCGGGCACGTTGAGCGTCCCGCCCGCCGAACCCGCCAGCGAGCCGACGGTTTCGTTGAGGAAATTTAGGTCAAACATGCCGCCTTCGACAACAAGAGCCGAATGGTCCGGCACGCGGTCGCTGGCGCCGAGCTGCAGGATTCCTCCCTTGACCACGGTCGGGCCGGTGTAGGTGTTCGCCCCGCCCAGGACCAGCGTCCCCTCGCCTCCGCTGCTCAAGCCGTTGGCGCCGGTCACGACGGAATTGATCGTGGCGATCAACCACGGCGCTACTTGGATGGTGTCATAGTTGGCCAATTGGATCGTTCCACCCGTCAGGGTGACATAGCCGTCCTCGAAGATCGGGCTATCCATCTGTTGGGTGCCGCTGATGGTCACCGTGGATACATTGAACGCGTCCATGCCGGCCGAGAAGATCGGGGTTGCGCCTGGCGTCCAGGCGGCGGTGGGGGCGACGCCATCCGGGCTCGAGCTCCAGGAGAGATCAGCCCAGTTGCCGTTCGCGTCCGGGCCGCCGGCGCCGGGCTCGGCGCCGTTGATGTCCCAATACCGCCGGACCGTATCGTTGTCCGCAATGTTCGCCGTGGCTGTGTTCTGGCTGGTGACATAATAATCGGGCGAAGCGACCAGCGTGAACACAACCGTTTCAATCGACTCGCGTTCGGTATCATCCTTGGGAGTGATGGTGATTGTGGCAGAAGTCTCGCCGGCCGGGAAGCTGAACGGGCTGGCCGGTGAAACCGTGTAATCCAGGTTACTGACGGCGGTGCCCGTCAGCGTGAAGTGGACCTGCAGCTCGATGTTGGCGCCGCCGATCCGCGTGATGGTGAAGGTGGCCGGATCCAGCCCTTCCTCGGCCGCCGCCGGATCGGCGGTGGAAGTGACGCTCAGGTTGTCCGGAGTGAAGAGGTTGAACGTCCCGTCCGAAGTGGTCGTCGCGATCGTATAGCCGCCCGGGGACCAGAACCGCGCCCATTCGGCGCTATTGTCCACGGTCACGAGATTGCCGGCGGCGTCGAAAGCTTGCTCGCGGCACCGGTTGCCGCAGTCGAAGCTTTCCCGCAGAGCGCCCGTGGAGAGCTCGAACAAGTAGACCAGCCCATTGTCGTAACGCCCGACCGCGATCACGCCAGCGGCATCGTTGATATCAAGGCTTTCCGTGTAGGTGTATGTGTTCGGCACGGACCACAACGGCTCATTGTTTGGCACGATGTCGCCTTTGAACTTCAGGAGCGCCAGCGCCTGCCCTGCCGTGGCCCGATACTGGTTGAGATACCAGTCGCCGTTGCGGTCGCGGGCCACGTCGTAGGGAAAATAGTTAAAGACGTCAGGTCCGATGAGCTGGGTGCCGGTGTCGAATGGCGTGGCCATGTCGTTGCCACCGAGGTCGTAGCCGATGAGGCCGCGGCGGCCATCCAGGTAGTTCCCATTCACGAGGTATAGCTTTCGGTTGCCAGCCGCTTTGGCGCCTTCGACCCAGATGCTGTGAACCCACTGGCCTTCCGTCCGGTTGGATGCATCGATCAACGGCGTCGCGACGCTCAGATCATCGTTGAATTCGAAGGCCAAGTCGCTGTAAAGGCTCACAACATAGAGATGGTTGTCCGGCCCAATCACGCTCCGCAACGGCGCGGACCCATTCGTAGTGTCGACCGTCCAGTCCACGCCGCCCGTGTGCGGGCCGCTTTCGGCCGCGCCATCGGCCCGCAGCACGTAGATTCCGTCGGCCGTCATGCGTCCATACGTGGTGTTCGCCGTCTGACCGCCGCGGGATTCGGAGACATACACTTTGCCGAAGTTCGGGCTGGCCGGATTCTTGTTGATGGCCACGCCGCGTGGCACATAAAAGCTGCGGTCCGTCCCATCAGGCACGAACTTGGTCCATCCCTTGGCCGTGTTGCCGGTGACGATAATCGAGAAGTTGGTGAACCCGGTCATGTCGAAACTGCGCTGCCCCGCCGTGGTACCGGGATAGACCGGGTTGGCGCCGTCGCGCAGCACGACCAGGCCCTGGGCCTCCTGGTTCAGGATGAACGACACCGAGTTGTTGTTGCTCACAACCCCCGAGGCATATGGGACGGCCCTCGCCGAGGGACTGGTCAGCATTGAAATCGCCAGGATGATGCCCAGGCAGAAAATGCCTGACGGCACCCGGGAATAGCTTTTTGTTTTCATAGCAGCATTAAACCTCCGATTGGGTATTGAAGGGTGGGGGACAGACCGGCCGGTACATAGGAACAGCGACTGGTTGGTCCTGACGATGTGCCAAAACGCGACGCAGCGGAGCCCCGATTGCACCGCTCGAATTCATCTTGGACGAATTCTGGCCCAGCGACGCGCAGCGCGTCAAGCCGGAAGCCAGTCCGGGCGCGAATGCGGCCCTCTCCCCGCTCGCGTCTCGCGGGAGGAATTGCGTCGGGCTGCCGTTGGATTATGGGGCGAGCTCGCGGATGAAGATGTTGCGGAACTGAACGAGCGAGGGCGGGCTGGTCCACACGCCGTCCTTCATGCTGCCGTGGTGCTGCAGGCCAATGGGCCCGCTCTCCGGCAATCCGGGAATCGTGACGCCCGGCAGCACAGTCTGGCCGTTGAGGATCACGCGGACCGTTTGGCCGCGCACGGCGATCTCGAAGCGGTTCCACTTCCCCACCGGTTGGTCCGCCGGGACTTTGGGTGTGGCACCCGCCCGCACCTCGGCCGGCATGGCCGGATCGCGCCGGACCCCGTACATCTCGCCGGAGCCGACGGGCCAGCACCAGATGTTGACCTGGTACTTGCCCTGTCCGCGCAGGAGGATCCCGGAGTCGGAATCGGGAATCGTGATGGGCAGGGGTTTGCCGTCGGAGTCCTTCGCCTCGCTGCCGTCGGGCAGGATGTTGTAGGCGCGCGGGTTCCGGTAGGGCGTCTCCTTGATCCGCCAATCGACCACGAGCTCGAAATCCCGATATGCCTTTTCGCTCCAAAGGCTCTTGTCGCCGCGCGCCTCGCTCAAGGCATCGTAGTCGATCACCTCGCCGGCGACCTTCCAGTGGCCGCCGTCGCCCTCGGGCGTCTTCCAGTTGCGCAGATCGACGCCGGTGAACAGCGGGGCGAAGCCGTCGGCCTCCCGGGCAATCTCCTCGGGCGCCGGATGCGTCGAGGGCAGCTCGCGGATCCTCAGGTTGCGGAAGCGGCACTCCGCGCCTTCGGACTCGAGCATGAGATAGCCCTTGCGGGGTGAGGCGGCCTTGCCGACGGTGACCTCCTTGCCGTTCACGCTGAGGCGGATGTCGCCGTGGTTGGCCACCACGCGGTAGTGGTTCCACTCGGGCGAAGGCCGCGTTCGCTCCTCGGACGGAAAGCTGCGGCGGCCATTGGCGGAAACGCGGCCCGCCATAGTCATCGCCGCGCCGTTCACCGGGAAAATATCGCCGTGGGTGCTGTACCACTCGTTCTTGCCGCGCACGTCGAATCCGGGATCGAGAATCTGGACCTCGATGCCGCGGGAGAAGGACGAGCCGGCGACGGGCAGGCCGTCGGCCCATATGAACAGCCCGGAGTTGCCGCCCGGCTTCATGTGCTGCCACTCGAGCTCGATGATGAAGTTCTCGTACATGCGGGCGGTCCGCAGCGTGCCGACCGGGGAGCCGGTCGTGACGATCATGCCGTCGCGCGCCGCAAAGGTCTCCGGCGCGATGTTGCAGGGAACCCATCCGTCGAGATCTTTCCCGTTGAAAAGCGGGACAAAGCCGCTCTCCGAGGGCCCGAGCGGCACACGCCACTGGCTGCCGTCGTTCTTCCGCGTCCGCTCCCCCCACTCGGGCTTGACGTCCTCGGGCTTCGCCGCCGGACGGGGCGCGTAATAGTCGTGCTGGTGCAGGGTGAACAACGCCTCGCCGGCGTCGAGCTTCAGGAGCACGTAGCCGATGTCGCCCCAATGGCCGGTGGATGGGAGACAGAGGGTTTCGACGCCTCCCTCGCGCTGCTGCTGCCAGGCGTGCTTGTGCCCGTAGATGTAGCCTCGGCAGAACGCGTTGGACGCCAGCAACCCGGCAACACCCGTCTCCGCAATCGGGTGGTGCGCCGCCACGAAGACCGGCCTCGACGCTCGAGCCAGCGTCCTCTCCAGCCAGGCGCGCTGCGCGTCATCGATCCCGCCATTGACCGGGCCTTCGAGGCACGAGTCCAGGAAGAGAAAGTCGGCGTGCGGTGTCTCGACCACCGTGAGGAGCCGGCCCGGGACAAGCGGCTCGGCCTCTCTCCGCTCGGGGAACACGCTCAGAAATGCCTCGCGGCGATCGTGGTTGCCCAGGCAGGCGGTCCAGCGAATCCCCGCCTCCTCGAGCGGCTGGACCAGCTCCCTCAGCATCCGGTAGTCGTTCGTGTCCCCGTGATTATAGGCCAGATCGCCGAAGAATAGCACCCGGGCCGGACGCGGATTGCCGGCGAGCACCTCGCGCACGCACCGCGACAGCCCCTCCCGCTGGTGCGATATCGTCGGATTCTGCGTGGCATGCGGATCCGCAAACAGGGCGACGAGATTCTCGTCCAGCGGCGCCCCACCCCTCATCCCCACCGCCGCCCATGCCGTCAGAACCAGCGACAAGAACACTTTCCTCACTCGTATTGTGCTCATCTGTGGCCGACAGCTAACTCAAAAATAATCCCGCCGTCAACCCGCCGATCGCAACCAATGCTGGCTTGTCGAATGCCCTCACGCCCAGATTGAAGATTGACTCTCCTCCTGGAAATCACTAAAGCCAGCATCCATGAAACGCTATCTCTCTGCATTCCCGCTCCTGTTGCTGGCCGCTGGATTGACCGCGCCCGCCGCGGAGGCGCCGGCCCCCCGCTCCCGTCCGCCGGCCGTGGTGTCGCCTGAGTTGCAGGGCGATGGCCATGTCACCTTTCGCCTGCAAGCCCCGAAGGCCAGCGAGGTCGTTCTCAACGGACAGTGGCCCGACGGCCGCATCCCCATGGCCAAGAACGCCAACGGCGTGTGGAGCGTCACGGCCGGCCCCGTCGAACCCGGCGTGTGGGAATACAGTTTCCAGGTCGATGGCCTCTCGATGATCGATCCCGGCAATCCCGCCATCAAGCCGATGCGCTCGCCGCGCACCAGCATCCTGCACCTGCCGGGGAATCCGCCCCTGGTCCACGACTTTCAGGATGTGCCGCACGGCGTCGTTCGCCAGCACACGTATCGCTCGAAGTCGCTGGGCCGGCTCCGCGAGCTGGCCGTCTACACACCGCCATCCTACGACGCGCAGCGCGATGCGCGGTTCCCCGCGCTCTATCTCCAGCATGGATCCGGAGACAACCAGGCCACCTGGGTCGTTCACGGCAAGGCGCACTGGATCCTCGACAATCTCATCGCGCAGGGCCGCGCCCAGCCGATGGTGGTGGTGATGATGGATGGCCATGCGGCGATCGGCGGCGGCCCCGCCGGCTTCCAGGATAACACCGCCGCCTTCCAGCGCGACCTCCTCGAAGACGTGATGCCGTTCGTTGAGGCCGGCTACCGCGTCAAAACCGACGCCGCCAGCCGCGGTCTCGTCGGATTGAGCATGGGGGGCGGGCAATCGCTCACCATCGGGCTGAACCATCTCGAGCGGTTCGCCTGGGTCGGCGGATTCAGTTCCTCGGCGCCATCGAAGGATGCCGTCGCGGCCGCGCTCGAAGATCCCGCCGCCACCAACCAGAAGCTGAAGCTGCTCTGGATCGCGTGTGGCAGGAACGATTTCCTGCTCGAGCGCAACCAGGCGTTCGTCGCCATGCTCGAAGAAAACAACATCCGCCACGAGTGGCAGTTGACCGACGGCGCTCACAGCTGGCCGGTCTGGCGGAAATACCTGGCCGAGTTCGCGCCGAAGCTTTTCCGCTGACCGCGGAGCCTGAGCTTCGCGCGTCAACCGCGCGCCTTTTTGCACAGACCCTTAGGGCAGCGTCACGGCTGCCTCCGCGCTGAACACCAGGTTTGTATCCCCCCGCGCTGCCAATGTCCGCTCCAGCGTGGCAATGGTGCGCGCCGCGCGGCCTTGGAACAGCATCCGGTCCCCCGTGCGAATCGTCACCGGTTGATCGAGATCGAGCATGAGATCGTTCAGCAGGACCGTGACCTTCCGGGCGTTTGGTCCCGTGATCTGCACCGTTTGGCCATTGCGGTGAGCGACGATTTCCTCTCCCGCTTTCGCGTCTTCACTCGGGACTTCGAGCCAGTACAGGCGCGGGTGGATCACGTCATCCTGGAACCACACGATTGTATCCGGAAGCGGCTTTCGGGTATAAAGTGACAGGTTCACTGTTTGTCTACGAGCTGACTGGAGTAGTTGGGCAGTTATTGGAAGGGTTTAAAAGATGGAGGGGAAAG
>CAYWIM010000105.1:0-13931 GCA_964458325.1 uncultured Verrucomicrobiota bacterium | reverse complement strand
CCCTACCTGGCAAGCCGCAAGCTGAAAGGTAGGGCGGCCACTCCGTGGACGCCGCCTTGACCGCTGAAAGCTCGTCCGCTTGTGGACGATAAGCCACAGGCCCGGACGCAACAGCGTCGCGTCCCCAACGGGAGCGCCGACATTCTTGTCGGCCTTATCAACCCACAGGCCCTCCACTGCCGCGGAGGGGAGGTCGATTGGGCTGGCCAAGCTCGCGCGGGTTTTGCTATAGGCGAGCCTATGATGTGGTTTCGAGCGGTGATGGCGAGCATGGTGGCGGCGGGGATTGCGGGCGCAACGGCCGCCGAATCTCCGGCCCCCTATCGCGCGGCGCGCTCCGTGCACCTCGGCTACCCGGCGGAGCCGGGCGAATGGTTCTACACCGAGATGATCATCGAGCAATCGGTCAACGGCAGCTACTTCATGGCCTGCGGCTGGAACACGGGCTATTTTGGCCTCCAGCAACTGCGCCGCCCGGAAGAGAAAGTCGCGATCTTCTCGGTCTGGGATCCCACTGGGGGAGACGATCCCAACGCCGTCAAAGCCGAGGACCGCGTCGAAGTCCTTTTTGCGGGCGAAGGAACCCGCATCCGGCGGTTCGGCGGCGAAGGCACCGGCGGTCAATGCATGTGGGATTTCCCGTGGAAGATCGGCCAGACCAATCGGTTTGCCGTTGCGGCCCGCGTCGAGAGCGACCGCACCGCCTACACGGGCTGGCTATTCCTGCCGGCCACCGGCGCCTGGAAGAAGCTGGCGACCTTCCGCACTCGAGCCTCCGGCTCGCTCCTGCGCGGCTATTACTCCTTCATCGAGGATTTCCGCCGGGACGTGCGCAGCGTGGGCGAGACGCGCCGCGCCCGGTTCGGCCGGGGGAGCGTGAGGACGGCGGACGCCCGATGGCTGCCGCTGCGGCAGGCGCGATTCACGGCCTCGAACGCCTCGTGGGAATCCAAGGACAACATCGATGCGGGCCAAGCCGACGGCTGGTTTTACCTGGCAACGGGCGGATCGATCGAGGCCAGCCGCCCCTTGCGCAGCCTGATCGAGCTGCCGGGCCCCGCTCCCGAGCCGCCGGGCCTTCCGGAAGATCCAGACCCTTAGCCTGCTGGCCCATGCTGATCGTCACCCACGAATCGTGCTGCGATTACCGCACACCCGGACATCCGGACAAGCCGGGGCGCGTCCGGCGCGCGGTCACGCGATTGCGCGCGGAGCCGGAAGGGGCATTCGACTGGGAAACAGCGTCCCTGGCGTCCGTTGCACAGGCGGCTCGAGCCCATCAAGCGTCGATGCTGGCGCGCCTCGAGGAGCCGGTCCCGTTCGATCGCGATACGCCATCTCATCCCGACATCCAGCGGCACGCGCTCCAGGCCGCCGGCGGCGCCATTCTGGCCATGCGTCGGACCCTGGCCGGGCAGCCGGCATTCAGCCTGCTCCGCCCGCCCGGCCACCATGCCACGCCCGAACGGTCCATGGGATTTTGCTACCTGAACAACCTCGCCATCGCGGTTCTGGAAGCGCTGACCTCGAGCGTGCCGAAGGTTGCCGTGCTGGACTTTGACGTGCACCACGGGAACGGCACTGAAGAAATCCTGTTCGAGCGCCCGGACTGCCTGTTCTGCTCCGTCCACGAGTTCCCCGGCTATCCCGGCACCGGACGCCAAAGCCGCGGCAACTGCCTCAATTTCCCGCAGGAGCATCGAACCCCTCGCGCGACCTACCGCCATGCGCTCGAGGATGCCCTCGATCGGATCGCCGCGTTCGATCCGGCGTTGATTGCCGTGTCCGCCGGATTCGACGCCTACCGGGGGGACCCGCTGGGCCATCAACTGCTCGAAGCGGAGGACTTCTTCTGGCTGGGCAGCTCTCTTCGCCAGATCCGCCGCCCCTTCTTCAGCATCCTCGAAGGCGGCTACAGCGCGGATCTGCCGGACCTGATCCGGCATTACTTGGCGGGCTGTGCCGGCTGGCCCTTGCCCAGCGAGGCGGCTCCCCGGGCGCCCGATCCCCGATCGGCTCACCGGTCGGATATCGGAACATAAGGCCGCTGATTGGATCCGGTGTAGATCTGCCGCGGCCGATAGATCCGGCTCGCGCTGCCCAGGCTGATTTCGCGGTAATTGGCGATCCATCCAGGCATGCGGCCGATGGCGAACACGACCGTGAACATCTCGACCGGAATTCCGATGGCGCGCATGATGATGCCGCTGTAGAAATCGACGTTGGGATAGAGCCGCCGCTCGACGAAATACGGATCCCGGAGCGCGGTCTCCTCGAGGCGCTTGGCGATATCCAGCAGCGGATCCTCGACCTTCAAAGCGCTGAGCAGCTCATCGCACTTCCGCTTGATGATCTTGGCTCGGGGATCGTAATTTTTGTAGACCCGATGCCCGAAGCCCATGAGGCGCTTGCCGCTCTTCTTGTCCTTGACCTCCTGGATGAACTTCGAGCCGTCATCGCCCGTGGAGCGGATATGCTCGAGCATCTCGATCACGGCCTGGTTGGCGCCGCCGTGGAGGGGGCCCCACAAGGCGCAGACCCCCGCCGCCGCGCTCGCGAACAGGTTCGCCTGGCTCGATGCGATGAACCGCACCGTCGCCGTCGAGCAGTTCTGCTCGTGGTCGGCATGCAGCAGAAAGATCAGATCCAGCGCCCGCACCACCTCCGGCTTCAGATCGTAATCCTCGTACGGATCCGAGAACATCATGTGGAGGAAGTTGGCGGTGTATTTGAAGGAGGGCTTGGGATAGATGATCGGCATCCCGCGCGACTTCCGGTACGCGAACGCGGCGATGGTCCGGACCTGAGAGATGAGCCGGGCCGCCTGGGCCTCGAACGTCGCCGGATCGTACCCCCGCATCAGCTCGGGATAGAAACAGCTGGCCGCGTTGATCATCGAGGAGAGGATCGCCATCGGATGGGCGTTCGACGGGAACCCCTCGAAATGGTACTTCATGTCCTCGTGGATGTTCTCGCTCCGGGTGAGCAGCTCGGAGAATCGGCGCAGCTCCCGCTGGGTTGGCAGCTGCCCGTAGATGATCAGGAACGCCGTCTCGACGAAGGTCGACGCCTCAGCGAGCTCCTCGATCGGCACGCCGCGGTAGCGCAGGATCCCCTTCTCGCCGTCGATGAACGTGATATGGCTTCGGCACGACCCGGTGTTCCCATAGCCCTCGTCCAGGGTGATCCAGCCCGACTGCTGGCGCAGCTGCGAGATGTCCACCGCCCGCTCCCCTTCGGTGCCCACCACAATAGGCAGCTCGTAGATCCGACCCTCCAGTTCCAGTTTTGCCGAGTTGTTCATGTTCGAGATCGTTTGCCGGTTCCCTCTCTACAATGCCCGAGCCAGCACTTCCGTCAACTCCGCCAGCGTCAGGGGCGCCGGGTTGCCCTTCATGCTGCTGGCCGACAGGGCCCGGCGCGCGACATCCTCGATGGCCTCCGCCGGGAATCCCAGCGCCCCGAGAGGGCGGATTCGAAGGCGGCGGCGGGTCTCGCGCACCCACTCGAGGCCTTCGGCCGCGCTGGCGTCCGCCCGGCGGCAGAGGAGCCGGCCGATCTCGTCAAAGCGCGCGCGGGCGAAGTGATGGGGCGCTCGAGACTCGAGGGCGGCCAGGTTGGCGGCCATGACCTCCGGCAGCAAGGCGGCGCAGACGGCCCCGTGCGCCATCGCATGGGCGCCTCCCAGAGGCGCGGCCAAGCCATGCACCGCGCCCAACCCTCCGTTGGCCAGCGCCAGCCCGCTCAACAGGCTGGCCAGCGCCACGTCCGCCCTCGCCGCCGCATCCGTTCCATCCTCGTGGGCTCGCCGCAAGGCGACCGCCATCCGCGACAATCCTTCCCGGCAAAAGGCGTCGGTGATCGGGTTGGCCCGGACGCTGACAAAGGCCTCGATCAATTGGGTGAGCGCGTCCATGCCGGTGGCGGCCGTCACCTCCGGCGGCAGATCATAGGTCAGCGCCGGATCCACCAGCGCCATCCGGGGCAGCAGCCAGGGGCTGCGCAGGCTCGCCTTCTGCGCCCGATCCCGGACCGTCAGCACCGCGTTTCGGGTGACCTCGGCTCCGGTGCCCGCCGTGGTCGGTATTGCCAGACAGGGAAGGCCGGGCTGCGCCAGCGGCTGCCCGCGTCCCACCACCTCGAGGTAATCGAGCAGATGGCCCGGATTGCCCGCCAGGCCGGCAATCGCCTTGCCCGCGTCCACGGCGCTCCCTCCCCCCATCGCGACGACCGCCTCGCACTCCGCCTGGCGCGCCAGCGCCACTCCCGCCTCGACCGCCTCGACCGTTGGCTCCGCCGCCACCGAATAGAGATGCCACTCGACGCCCAGCTCCGATAGCGACCGCCGAAGCGCCGCCGATCGGTCGGCGTTCTTTCCTCCAACGACCAGGACCCGCCGGCCCCACGTGCGAACCGTCGGCCCCGCCTCCGACAGACGCCCGGCGCCAAACCGGATGCTGCCCGCCGTCGCAAACTCGAATTGCATGGCCGCTCAGCTCTCGAGGCCGGACCGGACCGCCACCGGCGTGTATTTCAGGCTGCGGCGAGGCTCCGCCATCATCGGCGCCACCGCATCCCGCCAGTTCCGGTAATGGGCGGTCTCCTTGTGCTGGCCGACGGCAGCCGCGTCGCGGTAAACCTCGACCAGCAGGAATTGATCCGGATCATCGGCCTGCTGATAGGCATCGAACTGGGCCACGCCCGGCTCCCGCCGGCTCTGCTCGGCGTTCTCGATCGTGGCCCGAATGAAGGCGTCTCTGGACTCGGGCTTCACCCGGACATGCACGTGCACTGGGATCATATCGGATAACGGGTTGATGTTGATTTCACCCGGGCATGCCGGGCGTTGATGGCCCGGCTTGCGCCAGCCGGGCATTGACGGCCGCGAGCACGGCGAAGGCGTCCGCCACATACAGGACATCGGCCTTGCCTCGAGCCCATCCGCAGTTGGGATCGAGATTGATTGCGCGGCGTTCGTGGATGAAGAGCCAGCCCACCACGTGGGGCTCCTCGCCATGGCAGCAGGTGGCCAGCCCTTTCGGATGGCGCGGTGTCGAACCGGTCTGTCCCACTTGATTCAAATGAGTCAAAAAAGAGAGCACCGCCTCTCCTTCCCCGCTCAGGTCGACCAGGGACTTGCTGCTGCCCAGCGACGCCCTCGACTTCGAGAGAAAATCCAGGAGCAGCGATTCCGCCTCCTGGGCATGCACGCGGCCGTCCGCCTGCTTCTTGCTCCACCCTGCCCCGGCGACCAGCAGCAGGTCGGCATCGGGCCGAATGGTCTGCGTCTGCGCCGCCGGCGCCTGGACGCCCTCCACCCGGGTCCGCTGCAGATCCGAACCCGCATCGACCTCGATGCGGCCGGCCTGAGCCGGACCAGGCGTGCCTTCCCAGGGCGAAAAAATACCGGGATCGAACAGGATCAGCCACGGCCGCCGCGCCCGGCGCAGTTGGGCCTCCATCCGCTGGCGGTAATACCAGCGCGTGATCGCCAGCGAGCCATCCACCATCGCCCAGCCGGTCGCATGGGTGTCAATCACACCTTGGGACCGATGCGCGGCGGCGGGCAGGGCGCGGCTCCAGCGCGATGTCCCCGCGGCAAGCACCAGGCTGGCCTGAGCAGATCGGATCAGGGCCGTGGCGGCGGCCGCGTCGGTCGCATGCCGAGCCGGGCCGAACGCAGGGCCTTCGACCGCCAGCAACCGGGCCGCTCCGCTCGATGCCAGCTGCTCGATTGCAAGCTGGACCTGGCCTCCAACCAGCCCCGCCACCAGCGATGCACCCGGCATTTCCCGCGCAATCTGCTGCCCGGCCGTCACGGTCTCACGGGCGGCTCGCGTCAAGCCGCCATCCAGCTCGGTGTCCAGCAGAAGCAAAATCGTATCCATAGCGGTCTGAATAGTGGAAGCGAGCTCGTCTCTTACTTTTGGCGGATCCAGCCGATAATCTCGTCTGCGATCTGGTCCGGAGTCATATCCTTCACCACCCGAGTTGCGCGCTGCTGTTGCGGCAGCGTGATCCGGTCGAACCGGATCCCCTCGGCGCCGACCTTGGCGGTCTTAGCCTTCTGGAGGGCGGGCATGACAGAGCGCATATTTTGCATGCCGATCTGGGGATTGTTGCGGGGCTCGGGCAAGCTGCCGGTCGCCCACCCGGCCAGGACCGGCGGTCCGGCGCAGACCGAGACCTGATGCTGACCGCCCTCGACACGCTCGAGGATCCGGAACGATCCATCCGGCTGCACCTTGAATTCGTCCACCCCTTGGAACTGATCCTGGATCCCCAGGTGCTCGCCCACCAGCGCCATGGTCACCCCCGCTCCGCGCGTGGCCGACTCCCATCCGCCCCAGACCAGCAGGCGCGCCGGGTCGAGGCCGGGGATCGACCGGATGGCCTCGGCCAAGGCTGCGGCTGTCTCGGCCGGATCGGTGAACCCGCCCGCGGCGCCCTCGATGGCCACCAGCTCGAACGGGACCTTCTGGGCCACGGTCATCATCATCTGCTGAAGCTTGCCGCGATGCCCCAAGGTCACCAGCCAGACCTTGCTTCCCGGAATCCGCCCCGCCAGATGCGCCGCCTCATATAGGGCATGGCTGGCCCACGGGTCCAACACCACCGGCAGCATCATCTCGTTCTTCAATCCCGGCCCCGCCGGACCCATCGCGGGCTCCAGAGACTGGAGAGGATCGGGCGCCAGGCCCCCACAAACCACAATGGTATACCCTGTGATTGTCATGCGCCTCCAATCTGCCGCGAGTCTGCCCGCCAGAAAAGCAGAAAGTTCCCGCGCCCCAGCGCTGGATGACGATGGGCGCGTCAGGCGCCCCGAAGAAAGCGGTCGACCTCCCGCGCCGCGCGCGCGCCCTCGGCGACGGCTTGAACGACCGTGGTCCCGCCATTGACGAGGTCGCCGGCGGCATACACGCCCGCACGCGAGGTCCGCAGCGAATCCGGCTGGGTCCAAACCAGGCCGGATTCCGTCAAGCGCAACCCGGCCAGGCCAGGGAGCAGGCTGCTATCGAGCCGCTGGCCGATGGCTTCGATCACCTGATCGGCCGGCAGCACGTGCTCGGTACCCGGGATCGGGACCGGCCGGCGCCGCCCGCTGGAATCGGCCGGCCCGAGCTGGGTCCGGATCACGCGCAGCCCCCTCAGTGCCCCATCTCCGCCGACCTCGTAATCGAGCGGCGCGGTCAACGTCAGCAGCGACACGCCCTGCTGGATCGCCTGCTCGCGTTCGAGCGGCCAGGCGGGCATCTCGGCATAGGAGCGCCGGTAGACGATCGCCACCGAATCCGCTCCCGCCCGCTTTGCCGCCAGCGCGGCGTCGATAGCCGTGTTGCCGCCCCCCAGCACAAGGGCCGTTCCCCGGCAGCGGCCGCCCCGCTTGCATTGCGCCAGAAACTCGAGCGCGCCAACCACCCCGCTTTGCGGACGCCGCGCCCCCGGCAGCGGGACCGACTCGCTCAAGCCGAACGCGAGGACGACTGCGCTGAACCCTTCGGCGTTCAGGTCGTCCAGCGTCAGACCCTTGCCCAGGCAGCCCTGGCGGCTGCTGACCCGATCCCCGCAGGATCGAAGCAGACCTTCGATCTCGCGCCGCAGGATCGCATCCGGAATCCGCTCGGCGGGAACCACCGTGTCCACTGAACCTCCCCGCTCGACCGACGAATCGATCATGACCGCCCGATGCCCGAGCATGGCCAGATGAACCGCCGCGGCCAAGCCGGCCGGACCCGCACCGATGACCGCGACGCGCCACGGGCTGGCGGCGGGCTGGGTCCGGGGTTCGGCCACCCACCCCTCCTCGACCGCCATGCGGCTGATCCACCGCTGCAGATGCCGGATCGGCACGCTGGCTGTGTAGTGGTTGTTGATGCAGGTCGATTCGCACAGGACCTCCGCCGGGCAGACGTAGCCGCAGACCGCGGCCAGCGCGTTGGCCTCGCGGATCGTCTCGTAGGCCTCGCGAAACCGCCGCTCCGCGATCTGCCCGACAAAGACGGGAATATTGACCCGCGCGGGGCATCGCCCGATGCAGGTGGGATCGTTGCACTGCCGGCACGACCGCGCCATCTCGAGGATGGTATCGAGCGCCTCGGCCCTGCCTTCGCGGTAGATCCTCTCGTATGGATCGGCATCTCGAGGCACGCATCCGGCTCGGCCCCCATCCCGCATGATCTGGGTGCATGCCGAACACGCCACGCACGCCTTCTCGGGATCCAGACGCCCCGCCGAGGCCAGCGCCCGGGGATAATCCGGATTCGCGAACGCCATCCGCCCGCCTCCGGCCAGGGTTGCCCATCCCCGCTGGACGACGCCGGCCGCCACGTGGGGGAAAAAATGGCGCAGCCAGGAATAGCCGCCTCCGATCACCGCCATCGCCGGATGGGCCTGCTGGATCTCGCGCACGATCCGCACAAACCGGTCCACGCCCACCAGGGGATGCTCCTCGGGCATGGGCGCTCCCGACGTCGGCAAATCGAACGGCCGGTTCACATGCGGGTTGAAATAGGGGTTGCCGATGGTGATGTTCACCAGCGGCGCGCCGTGCTCCGCCAGAAAACCGACGAGCTCCTTCGGCTCCGTCAAATCCGGCTGAGAAGGATTCTCGCGATCGACGCCGAAGCCGTAGGGATAGGCCATGGCGTCGAAGGCGTTCATGCGCGCGGTCACGAGGATGCCCGGGACGGCGGAGCGGATTTTTCGGACGACATTGCGGAAGAACCGGGATCGGTTCTCCCAGCTGCCGCCGTAGCGGCTGGAGGCGCGCGTGTGGGAGGCCAGCAGCTCGGAGACCAGATACCGATGGCACGCCTTGATGTCCACCGCATCGAATCCGGCCGCCCGGGCCTGGCGCGCCGCCTCGACATACGCGTCCTCGATGCGCTCGAGCTCGTCGTCGGATATCAGCGGGTAATCGGCCGGCAGCCGATGCGTTGCGTCGAGAAACGCCGAGTGATGGGCGATGATGGGCTGGGGCTTGCGCCCGGGCCGGCTGTAGCGGCCTGAATGGGTCAGCTGCACCACCAGGAGCGGCCGGTGCGGCTCTCCGTGATGGTTGCGCGCCACGCGATGGATCTCCTCGATCAGCCGGGCGAACTCGGCTCTCACGGACTCATGAAGCCAGAGCTGCCGGGGATTGGCTCGGCCCTCAGCGACCACCGCCGTTGCCTCGAACCACAACACCCCGGCCCCACCGGCGGCAAAACGCCGGTAGCGGCGCCACGTCAGCTCGTCCGGGGCGCCGTCGGCCCGTCCGTCGCAACCCTCCATGGGCAGGACCACGAACCGGTTCGACAGCTGCAGGCCGCCCGAGCCCAGAGCGGCCCCATCGAGCAGCAGGCTCGGATCTTCGGCCACAGGCAGCTCCAGCCCCAGATCCGAGATCTCCCGGCGCAATTCGTCCAGCGTGTGATAATGAAATGCCCGATGCTGATTCGGCAGCACAGGCGCAGGCGCACAAGTCGGTTCCATAGGTTTCGATCAGTTCTCGGCCGAATGGAGGCCGCCGGCGCCCACTCGGAAATCGAGGTTGGTCCGCTCGGGGTGTCCGGGCAATGTCTGAGTGCAGTTCCACAGGCAGGCGCCGCAATGCACGCACTTGTCGCGGTCGAACGCCGGCACGCCCCGATCTCCAGGCCGAAGCGCCTGCCCGGAGCAGACCTCGATGCAGAGGCGGGATCCACAGGTCTCGCAGAGGCCGGGATCCAGATACACCACATGGTCGGCATAGCCTGGCGGGGCCTGGACCTTGCCGCCCAGCAGCAGGGCGTCCTGGTGCGATACCAGGAGCCGGCCGTCGTGCGGAATGGGCGGCCATCCCACCCGCTCCATGAGAACCTCGTGCAGGGCCAATCCCTGGCTCTGGCACCGCCGGCGCTCCGCATCGATCTCCTCCGCCGTCAGGCGGCCCCGATAGTACGACTCGAGCGACTCGATCCGGCCCGGCTCGGACCTGCTGCCACCCGGCCACCAAAGCCGCCCGCCCGTCCACCCGGCCAAGGCCATCCCGAGCATGCCTCGAACGATGCCGCGGCGAAATCCGTCTCGCGACCGCTCGGCGACGCGGGCTTCGCGCTCGACCCAGCTCGAACGCCTCCGCTGCTCATAGGCGGCCCCCAAGTGATCCCGGCTCATCGGCAGGCCCGCGCGCCAAAGCTCGGCAACCCCCGCCGCCAGCTGCGCGCCGGTCGCCCAAGCCTCGTCCACTCCCGAGCCGGTCAATACGTTCGTGCTGCCCGATCCTTCCCCGATCCGCGCGAAGCCATCCCCGACCAGGAACGGTTCGGCTCGCCGGCCCGATTCCTGCAAGGTCTTCGCCCCCCAGGACCGGAGCCGCGCTCCTTCGAGCCGGCGCGCCAGGTATGGATGCTGGATCCAGTGCTGCAGGTAGCGATACGCGGTTCGCACGGGGCTGTTCAGCCACGACGGCACAAATATCCCCAGCGACGCCACCCGGTCCGGATGCACATACATGAACCCGAAAATTTCCGGTTCCGGATACCCGAAGGTGTGCCAGACGGCCCCCGCCTCGAGCGAGCTGTTCTCGGGCAAGTCCACCACCATCTTCATGCCGACGGCCCAATCCGAGGGCGCCTCGCTCCGGCCTGGCCGGCCGAATCGCTCGTCCAATTGCCTGCCCACGGATCCGACCGGCCCGTCGCCCACGACGGTCAGCTCGGCCCTGACCTCCATGCCCGGCAGGAAACCCTCCGAGGGCCGTCCTTGGCGGTCGGTCCCCTGGTCCAGGAGCTGCACGCCCACGACCCGTTCGCCGTCCAGCATCGCCCGGCTGACCGGCATCCCCGGCCAGAGCTGGACCAGGCCCGATCCCATCAGCCTCATGCCCGCCCACTGCATGAATTGCCCCATCGAGAGGACCCACCCCCCCGCTTTGTGGAGAAAACCGGGGATCCAGGGCAGCTCCCATCCATGATCGCGCATCCCCAGGCCTTTTCCAGCCAGCCGCAAAATGCGATCTCCAGCTCGCACCGCCCTCGAGCGCCGGCTCGCCCCCACCGGGTCCAGCAGATACACCATCCGCTCACTCGAAACAGCCGCCCCGAGCGGGATCTCCGACGGATTCAATCCCGGCAGCGATTCTCGAATGCTGCGCGCGCGGGTCACCACCCCGGAGACCCCAAACCCCAGATCTTCCGACCGCTCGTAGCACAGCACCTGCAAAGGCATCCCGAGCTGACAGCGGCTGACCAGCGGGGGCGCGCCGCCTTCCCCGCCGATGTGGCGGCTCAGCTCGATCAGAAATCCAGCCGTCGCAGGGCCGAATCCGATGCAGACAATGTCGGCCTCGAGCTTCTGCCGTTCGACGTCGATTCCGGGCATGATATTATTGACCTCTGCCAGCGTCATTGTTCATCTCCCCATTGCCACTTCTGCGATGAAGATTTCGCCTTCCGTCTTGCCGACGCGCGCTGCCGCTTCCGTCCGCGCAACTTCAATTGCTCGATGGGGCTGGGCACAGGTTCCGGGACGAGCAGGTCGAAGCGCTCAACCAGATCGAGCACCCGGCACACACGGATGAAACCCGACAACTGCGTCGCGACGCTTCCCGATTCCAACCGTTCCACCGTGCGCTTCGAAACGCCGGCCTGCTCCGCTAGTTGGGCCTGCGTGAGATTCCGCTCCAAGCGCACTTGGGCCAATCGCCCGCCCAACTCGCTCAGAACGGCTTCGTCAGTGGCTTGTTTCGCAATTTTCATAACGCGTCATATATGGCGAAATCAATGCAAATAAGTCAAGCAAGTCGCCATACATGGCGAGTAGCGAATGTCTTCCATTTTGGTGACCCGGCTTGCGAACGACCAGGAGCACGTCGGGGCCTTGGTGCTTCGACTGCAAGAACAACGAAGATTTCGCCAAAATGGTCAAGAAGGCCCCTGTCCCTGGTTCCTCGGGATTTGGCCAACCGAGGAACTCAAAATTGGCCAAGCACGTTTTACCTGTTTGCGTAAGTAGGGTGGGCCCAGACGGATTTGAACCGCCGACCAAGCGATTATGAGTCACTGGATTTCGGTTGCGGTTGGTAGTAGGCAGTTGTAGATTCCTCAAGAAACACAGGCATTTAGCCCCATGTTTACAATGACAAAACGAACATCGCTACCATCAACTGCGACTGTCTGCGACGCTGATACTGGCTCAGAAATGGCTCAGCGATTGGCTCAGAAGACCGTGAAAACCCGTCGTTCGGCAAACGACCAGGGCTATTGGAAGAAGCGCCTGTTCCACCGCTATTACGAGCAGGACGGCAAGAAGGTGGTAGTCCCGGACTGGTATGTTCGCATCTGCTACGCTGGCAGGAGGCACTTCTTCAATCTGGAAACTGGCAACGAAGACACCGCCTCAAAAAAGGCGCGTGATGTTTTCCAGATGCTCGTTGCGGAGGGGTGGGAAGCGACCCTCTCCAAATTCAAGCCCAAGCCGCAGGTTGGGGCGAGCATGACCCTGGAGGAGTTCGCCGACCTCTACCGCAAGACCATAAGGATGGTCGAGTTCCCACCCGATAAACCCAGCGTCGAACGCTACATAAACTGCCTCTCCTTCATCGCTCGCCGTGTTCACGTCCGCAAGCTTGAGGAGTTGACCTCCGAGAAGATCGAGAAGTTCCGGGCGGACTACTTCGCCGAAGCTCAAAAGGCCGGGCGGGACGAGAACAGCATCAAGACCACGATCAATTTCCACCTTCGGAATGCTGGCGCTCTATTCTCCAGGCAAGTGATCCAGACGCTCCAGAACCAGGGCGTGCCGCTGAGCAATCCTTTCGCTGGCAAGAAACTGCGCCGAGTTGAGATCAGACCATACTCTCCCCTCAAGCGGGAGCTGCTCGACCGACTATGGCAAGATGCTGCCAGACTCCGCGACGGCGATCCCGAAGTGCCGGAACGGATTCCGGTCAAGACCGGTGGGCGCAAAGCTAAACGCCCGTCCGGGGAGAAGGCCAAGCGATGGAAGGAGCCGGACTTCCGCAAACCACATCCCGACTCCTACGCCATCCTTCTCTTGGAGTTGGGGCTGGGCTTCCGCCGCAACGAAGCGGACAAAGCAGAGTGGGCCTGGTTCCACACGATCAATGACCGCCATTACATTGAAGTTCGTGACACCCCATACTTCAAGCCCAAGCCCAGAGAGCGGCGGATAGTCCCCGTCGAGCCTTTGCTTTACGAGGCCATCAAGGCTACCCGGACTCACGTCGGGGCATGGATAGTCCCAGGGCCAGCACCGAAGCGTTATGACAGCGATAAGAAACCCAAGAACATCGTATATCGCTGCGACAAGGCCCATCGCGTCTTGGCGGCTTGGCTGCGGCAACGAGGTATCGCCGATGGCAAGCCATGCCATCTATTGAGGAAAGAATTCGGCAGTTACGTTGCGACCTCATTCGGCCTTTTCCACGCACAGAGGATGCTGGGGCATTCCTCCCCGGACGTGACCTCCGCCTACTACGCCGGACTCACAGAATTGCCAGAGCTGAAGCACTTCAGGAAGACCTGACCCTCGCCCTAAACGACGGTTGGGTTGAACTGACTGAACGGCGACAGGGCGGACACTTTCGCGTTTTGGACCTGGACTTGCCCTGGCCACGTCAAGAGTGATGCGCCGTCTTTTCTCGCTCCCGGACCAGGGCGACGTGTGGCGCTGACCACCCATCTCCTCTGAGGGTTTTCGCCGGGATTGCTTTTGTTTACACACCCCCGCGAACCGCAGTGATGGTTGGGGTAAAGCCTCAATCCCGGTCGGGTGAAAATTGTTTACACACCCATAAGGCACCCACAAGGCATTCATCCTCAGACACAATCCCAACTTCTCAGCGGATTCGATCTCACGTCCGCTGACGATCCCCCGCCGCTCCGTTCTATGAGCGCGGGCTAGAAAACTGAGGGGCAGGCGGCGGGGATTTTGCACGGAAACCG
>CAYWIM010000104.1:0-14055 GCA_964458325.1 uncultured Verrucomicrobiota bacterium | reverse complement strand
GATTTTGCTGGAGGGGATTGGGCGGGCTGGCAAGGCGCGACGAGCGAGCATACCCACGCGGTCTGTGAGCGAGGAGCAACAAAGCCAGCTCGCCACCCGGCTCCCCCAGCCTCGAGATCCTCCGCACAGTCATCCCTTTTCCCTTCAAAATCAGCCTGTAGGGGTAATCACAGACGGCATCCGAAACAAGCGCAAAACGGCGTCAAACCAAGGATTGCGCTCGATCGTCGGTTTGCCGTTAAATGGCCGCTTGTGACGAAGTGCGGACAGTTCAAGCGGATGCTGCAGTCGCCCCAGCTCGAATTCCTCATGGAGGCGCATAACGGCTTGAGCGCCCGGATCGTCGAAGAAGCCGGTTTCCGCGGGATCTGGGCCAGCGGCCTGTCGATCTCGGCCTCGCTCGGGGTGCGCGACAACAACGAGGCCAGCTGGACCCAGATCCTTGAAACCGTCGAGTTCATGAGCGATGCGACCTCGATCCCGATCCTGCTGGACGGGGACACCGGGTTCGGCAATTTCAACAACGTCCGCCGGCTCGTGAGGAAGCTCGAGCAGCGCGGCATCGCCGCCGTCTGCATCGAGGATAAGCTGTTCCCGAAATCCAACTCGTTCATCCGCGGCGAGCGCCAGCCCCTGGCCGATGTCGAGGAGTTCTGCGGCAAGATCAAAGCCGTCAAGGACGCCCAAACCGATCCGGATTTCTGCATCGTCGCCCGGCTCGAAGCGTTCATCGCCGGGTGGGGGCTGGAGGAAATGCTGCGGCGCGCCGGGGCCTACCACGCCGCGGGCGCCGACGCCCTGCTCGTTCACAGCCGGCTGTCCACACCGGACCAGGTCCTGGCTTTCAGCCGCGCCTGGGAAAACCGATGCCCGCTGGTGATCGTGCCCACGATGTATTACAGCACGCCGGCTGAGGTCTTCGAGCAGGCCCAGATCAGCATGATCATCTGGGCCAACCACAACGTGCGGGCCGCCATCGACGCCATGCAGCGGGTCTCCCGCACCATCTTCCAGGAGCGGTCGCTCCGCGACGTCGAGGACCGCATCGTGCCGGTCCGGGAGGTCTTCCGCCTCCAGAACGCCGACGAGCTGATCGCCGCCGAGGAGCGCTACCTGCCCCGGGCGGACAGCCCCCCGCGAGCGATCATCCTGGCTGCCTCGCAGGGCGCCGAGCTCGGCGATCTCACTCATCTCCGGCCCAAAGCCATGGTCCCCATCCACGGCCAGCCGCTCCTCCACCGGCTCGCCGCCCAGTTCCGCGCCGAACGGATCAAGGAGGTGATCGTCATCCGCGGCTTCGCCCGGGACCAGGTGCACGCCCCCGACGCGCGCTTCATTGACAACGAGGAGTACGAAGGCACCGGCGAGCTGCTCTCCCTCAGCAAGGCCGCCGCCCTGCTCGAAGGCAGCCTCGTGGTCTCGTTCGGCGACATCCTGTTCCGCCAATACATCCTCCGCAACCTCCTGCTCGATGCCAGCGACTTCACGCTGGTCGTCGACGCAGCCTGGCAGCAGCGTTCCCAGCCGCGCAACTTCCCCGATTACATCGTGGCATCCCGCCCCTACTCGCTCCGATACGGCGACGAGGAGGCCGAGCTGCAGGACATCGGCGCCCACTTGAATCCCAGCCAGGTCCACGGCGAGTGGATCGGCCTTCTCAAGACCACTGCGCGCGGCTCGCACTCCCTCCGCACCGCTTTGGACGCGCTGGCCCGGCGCCCCGATTTCAAGACGCTGCGGTTCGACGATCTGTTCCGCCATCTCCTGGCTGCGGGCCAGGCCATCCGCGTCCTCTACATCACCGGCCATTGGCTGGACGTGGACGACATCGATGACCTGTCCGCCGCCCATGCATTCCAATCGCCATGATCCAAGCCGCGGCTTTCATCGAACCGTTGCGCGCCCTCGGCTACACCCAATACGCGGGCGTCCCCTGCTCCTATCTCAAGCCGTTCATCAACCGCGTCATCGAGGATCCGAACCTCCACTACATCGGCGCCACCAGCGAAGGCGAAGCCGTCGGCATCAATGCCGGCGCCTACCTCGGCGGGCGCAAGACGGTCACCATGTGCCAGAACTCCGGCCTGGGCAACATGGTGAATCCGCTGACCTCGCTGAACGATCCGTTCCGCATCCCCACGCTGCTGATCGTGACCTGGCGCGGCGAGCCGGGCCGGCCTGACGAGCCGCAGCACGTCTTGATGGGGCAAATCACTCATCGGCTTCTCGACACCCTCCGGATCCCCTGGATGCCGTTCCCCACCGCGGAATCCCTTGTTGCCGACGCGATCGCCCGAGCCGAGGCAAGCATGCGGGACCGGCAGCTGCCCTTCGCGCTGGTGATGTCGGAAGGCTCGGTCGGCGCCCACGAGCTGCGCACCCAAACGCCTGCCCCCCGCGTCCAAACCGAGGTCGCAATCCATTTCCGCCTCGAGCCGCCGCAATGGCTGATTCGCACCGAGGCCCTCGAGGCCATCCTCGAATCCCTTGCCGGCAACGAAGCCGTCATCGCCACCACGGGCAAGACGGGCCGCGAGCTGTTTGCGATCGCCGATCGCCCCAACCATCTCTACGTCGTTGGCGGCATGGGCACGGCATCGGCCATCGGTTTCGGGCTGGCCCACACCCTGCCCCGCCAGCCGGTGGTCGTCATCGACGGCGATGGCGCCGCCCTCATGAAGCTGGGAGCGCTCGCGACGATCGGCTATTACCAGCCCGCCAATCTCGTCCATATCATCCTGGACAACGAGTCGCACGACTCCACTGGCGGCCAATCCACCGCCTCGCCCGTCGTGCGCTTTGCCGACATCGCAGCTGCAACCAACTATCGCCGCGCCGCCGGCGCCGATGACCCCCAGGAGATACGCGCCCTCATCCAGGATTTCCGGCGCCTGCCTGGACCATCGCTGCTCCACATCAAAATCCGGCCCGGATCGCCCAAGAACCTCGGCCGCCCCACGGTCAAACCGCATGAGGTGAAGGAGAGATTCATCAGGTTTCTGGAGACATCGCCATGGCACGACACCCCTACAAACGCCTCTTTACACCCGGCCCACTGACCACCAGCCGCACGGTCAAGGAGGCCATGCTCGTGGACGTGGGCTCTCGGGAGGACGAGTTTATTGCCGTCGTCCGCGATGTCCGCCAGCGGCTGCTCGAGGTGGGCGGCGTCAGCCAGCCCCAAGGCTACGAGGCCGTTCTCCTCCAAGGCAGCGGCACCTTCGGCGTCGAAGCCGTGCTCTCCTCCGCCCTCCCGCCCCAGGGCAAACTGCTGATCCTGATCAACGGCGCCTACGGCGAGCGAATGCTGGCCATCGCCACCCGCCACGGTTTGGCAGCCGATGTCCTGCGCTGGCCTCAAAATGAAATCACGGATCCGGCGGCGGTCCAGCGCCGCCTCGAGGAGGATCCCGCCATCACCCACGTGGCCGTCGTGCATTGCGAGACCTCGACCGGCCTGCTCAATCCGGTCGAGGAGATCGGGCGCACGGTGAAGGCGGCCAGCCGCTCCTTCATCGTCGATGCCATGAGCAGCTTCGGCGCCGTCCCGCTGTCGCTGGAATCCTCCCGGATCGATTTCCTGATCTCTTCGGCCAACAAGTGCATCGAAGGTGTGCCCGGCTTCTGCTTCGTGCTGGCGCGAAAGGAATCGCTCCAATCCTGCCAGGGGAACGCCCGCACGCTCAGCCTGGACCTGTTCGAGCAGTGGCGGGGGCTCGAGGCCAACGGCCAGTTCCGATTCACGCCGCCCACGCATGCGATCCTGGCCTTCGCTCAGGCGCTCCGCGAGCTCGATGCCGAGGGCGGCGTGGCGGGCCGCGCCAAGCGCTATCGGGCCAACCACGCCGCCCTCATGGCCGGCATGACCGCCCTGGGATTTCGCCCCTACCTGCCGCCGGAACATCAGGGCTGGGTCATCTCCGCCTTTCATGACCCCGGCGATCCGGCGTTTCAATTCGAAGAGTTCTATCAGCGGCTTGCCCGGCGCGGCATGATCATCTACCCGGGAAAATTGGGCCAGATCCCCTGCTTCCGCATCGGCAACATCGGGCGCCTGACGGCCAATGACATCCATGAGCTGCTCGACGCCGTCACCGCGGTTCTGCAAGCCATGAACGTGGCTCTCCCCGTCGCGCCCCCGCGGCTGGATCCAGCCAATCCGTAGGCTCGAGCTGCCTCACCGGAAATGAGTTTTCAGCCGCTTCAGTCCGATCTCCATCAGCCGGTTCCCTTTGATACTTGTAGAACGACCTGGTTATCATCCGCCGGCTCCCGCACCGTGAGGGCACGCGGCCGAGATGCGCAAGACGGTTTCCGATTGCCGGCACGGGCGGATTCTGGCATGCGAAAAGGATGTCCGATCTGATGCAAGGTCCGCCTGGCCCGGAGATCCTCCTGGGGGATCGCCGGCTGCTCTACTTCGGCGGCACGGGCTATCTGGGGCTGCAAAGCCACCCGTCGGTTCTCGAGGCAGCCATCGCGGGACTGCGGGATTACGGCATGGGGAGCGCCACCTCGAGGCGCGGGTTCGGATCCAACCGGCTGCTGATCGAGGTCGAGGCGAGCGCTGCGCGGTTTTATGGGGCCGAGGACGCGCTCTATTTTCCGACGGGCTATTCCGGCGCGGCAATTCTCCTCGAAGGAATGCCCGAGCCAGGCGGCCGATTGTTCGTGGATGAGCAGGCGCATTTCAGTGTGGCGGACGCGGCGCGGGGTTCAGGGCGGCCGGCGCACACGTTCCGGCATCTGGATCCGGACGATCTGGGCCGGCAACTGAAAGGCTCGCTCCAGGCAGGAGAGCAGGCATGGGTGATGACCGACGGGGTTTTCTCGGTGACGGGCGACGTCGCCCCGCTGGCGGCCTACTCGAGCCTCTTGCAGGCCTATCCGGGCAGCCGCATCTTGGTGGACGACGCGCACGGCCTCGGGGTGCTGGGCGAGCAAGGGCGGGGAACGTGCGAGCACCTCGGCGTGTCGGGGCCTGGGGTCGAGATCGCTGCCACGCTGAGCAAGGCGATCGGCGGTTATGGCGGCATCATCCCGGGCCGCCGCGACATGATCCACGGGCTGCGGTCGCATTCGAGGATATACGGCGGGACGAATCCGCTGCCCGCCCCGGTCGCTGCGGCCTCGAAGGCCGGGCTTGAAATCGCGCGCTCGAACCCCGCTCTGCGGGCGAGCTTGCGCTTCAACGCGAGCCGGCTTCGGGAAGGTCTGGCGAGGATGGGGCTGCCGGTTGCAGCGGGGCCGGTGCCGGTGGTGGGGCTGCGCCTGGGGAGCGCGGCGCGGATGCGGAGCCTCCATGCGGACTTGCGGGCCGATGGCATCCTGGCGCCTTACCTGAGCGGCTATTGCGGAGCGGGTCCTGAAGGCGTCCTCCGCATCGCGGTGTTCGCCACCCACACGGCGGCGATGGTCGACCGGTTGCTCGAAGCACTGCGCAGGCGAGTCTAGCCCTGCGCTCGCCCCGATTTCCGCGAGGCGCCCCCCCATCCGTCTGGGGTGGCCGCCGAGGTCACGAGGCAGGTATTGTCCGCCTCCTCACGTCGGCGGCTACGGTTCATGGGTTCGGGGCGCGCGCCTTGGCTCGGGGAGTTCAACCCGCGTACGGCAAATAATCGGGCTCGTACATCTGGGCGCGCATGAACGCGAGGAGATCGGCCGGACGCAGTTTGTGGGCGTGCTTTTGCTCATACGCCACCTCGGCGACGGCAGCCGCAATGTGGGCGGAGACATCTCGGATGCGGGAGAGGGCGGGGAAGATCCGGCCTTGCTCGAGATCGGCGGGGAGCACTTGCTGGGCCAAGGCGCGCGCGGCCGCAAAGAACATCCGGTCGGTGACGCGCCTGGATTCGACGGCGATGACGCCCAGGCCGACACCGGGAAAGATGTAAGCGTTGTTGCCCTGGCCGGGCACAAAACGCTGGCCCAGGCAAGTCACCGGCTCGAACGGGCTGCCGCTGGCGAAGATGGCGCGTCCCTCCGACCAGGCATAGGCCTCCTGAGCCGTGCACTCCGCTTTCGAGGTGGGGTTCGACAGGGCGAAGATGACGGGCCGGGGATTGATCCGGGCCATGGTTTCGACGACCGATTGCGTGAACGAGCGCGGCATGCCGGACACTCCAATCAGCACGGTCGGCCGGAGCGCCTCGATGGCGGATGCCAGGTCGGGACAGAATGGGTGTTCATGGGCATAGGGCAGCTTGTGCTCGGCGAGTTGATCGCGGCCCCGGACGACCAGGCCTTTCGAGTCCACGAACCAGCAGCGGCGGCGCGCCTCGGCCAGCGGCATCCCCTCGTCCTGCAATGCCGCGACGATGAGGTCCCCGATGCCGATGCCCGCCTCGCCGGCGCCGAGGAACAGGATGGTCTGATCGCGCAGCCTGCCGCCGGTGATCCGGAGGGCCGAATACACCCCCGCCAGAGTCACCGCCGCGGTCCCCTGGATGTCGTCGTTGAAGGTGCAGATGCGATCCTGGTAACGATGCAGCAGGCGGAAGGCATTGATGTTGGCGAAGTCCTCGAACTGGACGAGGACCTTGGGGAATACTTGGTGGACCGCCTGGATGAACTCGTCGATCATGGCATCGTAGGCATCGCCGCGCAACCGGTGCTGACGCAGGCCAGTGTAGAGCGGATCCTGGAGCAGCGTCTCGTTGCCGGTGCCCACATCGAGCGTGATCGGCAGGCAGAGGGAAGGCGCAACACCTGCGCAGGCCGTGTAGAGCGAGAGCTTCCCGACCGGGATCCCCATGCCGAAAGCGCCCAGGTCCCCCAAGCCCAGGATCCGCTCCCCGTCGGTCACCACGATGATGCGCGCCTTGCGACAGGGCCAGTTTCGGAGCAGTTGGACCATGCGCCCCCGATCGCGCGCGGAGATATAGAGGCCCCGAGGACGGCGGAAGATGTGGCCGTATTCCTGGCAGGCCCTTCCGACTGTCGGTGTGTAGATGATGGGCATCATCTCCTCGATGTGATCCAGAACCACCCGATAGAACAGCGTCTCGTTGCGGTCCTGCAAAGCGATGAGATGGATGTATTTCTCGAGGTCGTCCGTTTTCTTGCGGTAGTTGGTCATGACCCGCAGGACCTGCTCGGCCTGGGTATGCACGTTGGGAGGCAGCAGCCCTCGCAAGCCGAGGGCGTCACGCTCCGCCTCGGTGAAAGCGGTGCCTTTGTTAAATGTAGGATCGTGGAGGAGTCGAGCGCCGCGGGGGAGACCGCGGATACTGATTTTCTTTCGGGGATTCGGCATGCGTCACCTATCTTCAGTTGCGCGGGGAGCCGCCGGGCTTCCGCTTGTCAATCGCTTCCCGCCCAGGATCCACCGGGCATCGGGCATGAGCGGACCGCTGCCGCCACCCTGCCCGCCAGGGGCACCCGCCGAATAAAAACCAGATGGGGGCGCGGCACAAGCACTAATCGGATGGGGATCGGGCCGGCTCCTCCGGGGCGGATCCGGGCCGGCCTGCAGGCCGGATAGGCCAGCCGACTCCCGCCAGGATCTCCCGGGCCAGGTCGGGCTTGTTCATCGGTTCGAGATGGATGCCCTCGACGCCGTTGTCCAGCAGATCCCGGATCTGGCGGACGGCGTAATCGATCCCGGCCCGCCGGAGATCCTCGGGCCGATCCTCATACTCGTCCATCATGATCAGGAGGTCGGCCGGCATCGAAGCGCCACACAGGCTGACGATCCGTTTGATCTGCCGCGCGTTGAAGATCGGCATGATGCCCGGAATGATGGGGCATGCGATGCCGAGGCCGCGCGCGCTCTCGAGAAAATGATAGAAGATCCGGTTGTCGAAGAAGAGCTGGGTGATCAGAAAATCCACGCCGGCGTCGACCTTGGTCTTGAGGTTGCGCCAGTCCTGGGCGATGCGCGGGCAGGCGCGGTGCCCTTCGGGGTAGCAGGCCGCGCCGATGCAGAACGAGTGGCGCTGGCGAATGAAACGGATCAGCTCGGATGCCCGGGTGAAATCGCCTTGGCTGAAATCGAAGTCCGGCTGGCCCTGGGGAGGATCCCCTCGCA
Organism: uncultured Verrucomicrobiota bacterium; assembly: GCA_964458325.1. Taxonomy (GTDB): domain Bacteria; phylum Verrucomicrobiota; class Verrucomicrobiia; order Limisphaerales; family UBA1319; genus JAGMXM01. Next base: position 6,026 of record CAYWIM010000104.1, on the reverse strand, counting down.
ACGCCAGGATGTTGTCGATCCGGCGCGCCTGCAGATCCTCGAGGATCCGGCCGATTTCTGACCTTGAGTGGCCGACACACGTGAGATGAGCCATGGATTCGAGCCCGAAATCATGCCGGATCCTGGATGCGATCTCGACTGTGCGGCCCTTTTGGGCGCCGCCGGCGCCATAGGTGACGCTGATGAATGAGGGATCCAGCTCACGCAGATTCTCGATCGTGGCGTAGAGGCTTTCGATCGGGGTGTCCGGTTTCGGAGGAAACACCTCGAAGGACAGGACAGGATGTCTCTTTCGGTATAGATCGGCAATGTTCATGAAACCGCTGGCTTCGCTTTTTCCTGAGCCCGCGTGCCGACATGGACGGCACCGGCGCGCGGCGGACGGCCGCCGGAACGTCTGCATTGTTGCCGGGTTCGTCGGCATCCGTCAACCGCGCAGGGCTGTGCCACTGCTATGGTCGTAGACCGATTGGTTGAGCGCTGACGGCGGCAGGATCACCTGAATGGCGCGCCCGGGTCGGACAGGACATGCGGCCTCGCAGGCGCCGCAGCCGTTGCACTTGGCCGGGTCGACGCGCGGCTGGTTCGAGAATCCGCCGTCGGGACTGTGCATCTCGAGGGCGTCGAAAGGGCATCGCCGGAAGCAGGCGGTGCATTCGCGGCCTTGCGCCAGGAGGCAGGCATCGAGGCTGACCTCGGCCAGCCCGATCACTCGACAGCGCTTTTCCTCGATCGAGAGGCGTGCGATCGCGCCGCTGGGGCAGACCTGGTGGCACCGGCGGCAATCCTCACGGCAGTAATCTTCATCGAAGCCGAGGACAGGCGTCAGGAAACCCGCCCAACCGCTCGATCCGAGGTCGGGCCGGATAATGTTCGAAGGGCACACCTGAGCGCAATTGCCGCATCGGACACAGAGGCCGATGAAACGGGTTTCTTCGACGGCGCCGGGAGGCCGAAGCGGGGGCGCGGATGGGCGGGCATAGACATGCCGCATCAAACCGGCGCCGGCGAGCCCGGCGCAGGCGGCAATGAACCGGCGTCGGGCCCGCGGGAACCGGCCGCCGTCGGAAGGCGGCTGCCGATCCGCGGGACTGCCGTGAACGGCGCGGCGGATCTGGCGGCCCGCGATGGCCAGCCCATCCTGCATGGCGCCCAGCGGGCAGATGCGATGGCACCAGAGCCGGGGCAGCAGCAGCTCGAGGAGCAGGAGCAGCGGCAGGCCCAGGCCAGCCGCGACGCTCGGGACCGACCACGGCTGCCGGCCGGCATTCCAGAATCCGTTGAAGATGGCCAGCGGATCCAGCCACAGGAAAAGCGGATAGCCAAGAACGGCTCCGGCGAACGTCATCACCACCAGCCAGGGGCCCAGACGCGGCCATCGCCGGATCGAGGCCGGCCTGGATTTCGGGCAGCGCCGAATCGATTCCTGCAGCAAACCGACCGGGCATCCGTATCGGCAAAACCACCGGGAATGATCCAGCCCGAGGGCCAGGACCGGCACGGCGAGGAGGGCGATCCAGCTTGCATCCCGCGCCGCCAGCACGGAGCCAAGGATGAGGAACGGGCTCAGAGCCGGCAACAGGACCGATGTCCATGTAACCGACCGGATCGGCCACGCCAGGACGACCGCAACCGCCAGCACAAGGCAGCGGCTCAAGAGCGAGGCGCGCTTCTGGCCGATCCGGATCCCGGTCCGCGTGAGCATCCGCAGGTTCGAGGTGTCAGCCGAGGTATGCGCCCTGCCGGAGGAGCAACTGCTGGAGCTGGGCAATGTCGACCTCGCGCGGGCGGCATCCGGCTTTCACGGCGAGGGCGGCGGCTGCGCCGGCGGCGTGTCCGGTCGTCAGGCACGACGCCAGCAGGCGCATGTCCTCGATGAGTTTTTCATCGACGCAGATGCAGCGGCCGGCAGCGATGACCTGATCGAGGGATCGAGGGATCAGGACGCCATACGGGATCGGCCAGCCGCGGTGGTGGGCGTTTTGGGCGCCTCCGACGGCGATGGTGTTGGGGAAGGACCGGCCTTGGCGGGCCTCTTCGTAGGTGAGCTGCTGAACACCGGCGAGAAGACGGGAGATCCGGACGCCCAGCTGCGGGGCGGTCTGGAGGAGGAAGAGGGGCTCGCCGCCGGGCTTCTGGCGGAGCTGCTGGGTGCGAAGCCAGATGCTGCGGCGATGCTCCATCTCCAGGCGCGTAAGCTCGGCGATATCGAGGCAATCGGTGCTGGGGCCGCGCAGGTTGACCCATTTCACGGCGGGCAGCGGCTCGATCGAGCCGAGGGACTTGACGCCGTTTGCCTGAAGCGATTCGCGGTTGGCGCGGTCGGTGTTGCCCAGGCGATGGACGAGCCCGATGGCGTGGAACCGCTGCTCATGCTCGGCGCCGGCGGCGGCGAACACGTCGCCGTCCCCCGTGGCGTCGACAACGACGCGGGCCAGGATGGCCTGCCGCCCGGCCTTGCTTTCGAACACGACACCGCGCACCACCGGGCCGTCCATGACGACGTCGGCGACCCAGCAGTGGAGGAGGACCTTCACCCCGGCCTCGCGGATCATCTCGTCCATCATGAACTTGGTGGCTTCAGGATCGGTGGTGGGATTGAACTGGTCGGGCTGATGGTGGACGATGGCGCCGTCGATTTTCGACAGGCGATCGAGGAGCTCGCCGCCCACGCCCCGCAGCACCCTGACAAGCCGGCCGTCCTCGCGTGCGTGGGAGCTGATGACCAGCAGGACGAGACCGCCGGTCCACTGGCCCCCAAAGTAGCCGTAGCGCTCCACCAGCGTGGTCCGCGCTCCGGCGCGCGCGGCCGCCACAGCGGCGGCGAAGCCGGCTGGCCCCCCTCCGACCACGAGGACCTCGGTCTCCTCGATGACGGCCAGCGGCCGCTCCGGCTGGATCACCCGCCCGTCCTGCAGGACCGCGGGATAACGCGTGCGATTCGAGAGCGGAGCAAGCTGGTTCTCGGCGATCTTGGGCTTCGCAGCAGCGGGCGGGGCCGGATCGGCGACAGTGCGCCGCGCGATGGCCGGCCCGAGGCCGGCGGCCGCCAACAGCCGCAGCAGCTGCCGGCGCGTCATGAGCTGTTTCATGACCAATCAATTTGTCAGATCTGCCGGCTGTGTCGAACCTTAGTTTTTAAGGAAATCGAACCCGATAGAACCGGGTGCTGTCGCTCATCTCGATGACATAGGGGCTGATGACGGTGACGGGCTCATAAGGGCCCTGGATGGCCGCGGAGGCGACCAGGGTGCCTGTCTCCCAGGCGACGATCGCCTCGCCATCTTCCCGTCCGATGCGCAGGCTGAACTGGACGAGATCGCGGAGGTTGACGACATAGAGGGCGGCCTCGTCGCCGATGGTGGAGGGCCGGCTCCAGGCGCAGTCGCCGGCGGGGACCGCCACGGAGGCCTCCTCGATGATGGTCCCGCTGGGGATATCAAGCCAGCGGAACAGATAGGCGCCGGCTGTCATCTCCCGGATGCCCATCGGGCCAGGGCTTGTGGCATAGGCGATATAAGCCGTGCCGGGATCGGCCATCACCCATCGAGTGGCGCCGTGGGCCAGGTCGTCGCGCGGCGACATCGAGTTCAGCAGCGCGGCCTGCTCCATAAAACGGTTGAGGATGGCACAGTCCTCGTACTTGCCAGGGTCGTTCTGGGCGGGATCATCCGAGGCGCGCCCCATGTCGAACACCTGGACCGCGCTGACGCCGCCCATGGCGGCTGCCCAGCTCCATTGCCGCGCGGTGGCGCGGTCCTGCTGCGCGTGGCTGGCGACCTCGGCGAGGTTGAGGACCTTTTGGCCTTGAGTGTCCGCAACGGCATCGAGAAGGCCGCGATGAATGGCGTCCGCATCGGATGCGTTGTATTGAATGAGGAACATGGCCAGGCGGGGATCGCTGTTGAAATCGAACCGGGTGCCGCTGTTCTGGTGGACGCCGATGACGTGATCGTGGTCATCGGCAGCCTGGATCCGCTGGGCGATGGCCGAGACCGTGGCGGGCGTGAGGACCTCGCCGTATTCCTCCGCCACCGACCAGATCAGAAGCTTGTGGTGCTCGAACCGGTTGACGATCTTGTCGACCGCGGTTTCCCAATCGGCAGGCAACCGTTTGCTGTCGTCCAGAAAGAAGAACACCGTGATGATGCCTGCATTTTCCATCTCGGCCATATACGTTTCCCACGTCTCGAGCGTGGCATCGAGCGCGGCTCCCGACCCCGGGCTGCCGCCTCCGAAATCGGCGAGGTAGGCGGTGATATAGGTGCACCGGGCCTGGCGCGACTTGAGCAGCGCGAGGTTCTCGGACGTGTTGTTGTAGAAGAAATCCTCGGGATCGCCCGGTCCGGCGAAGAAGCACGGCTGGAGCCGTCCCTGGACATAGGTGTCGCGGTAGGCCAGCCGGTTGGGATGAGCCGGGTCGACGATGATCTGGCCGGCCATGGGTGCGGGCGGCGCGTAGCGCACCCGGATTTCGTCCTCGGCGGCCCGATCGCCGTCGTCGGCGCGCAGGCGCAGCCGGTAGTCGCCCGGAACGCCGAAGCGGGCGGCGGTGTCCGCGACGGCCGAGTTGGTGAAGGTGACCCATCCAGGCCCGCTGACCGCGGCCCAGTCGATGAGCAAGCCGCCTCCGGGCAGGCCGTCGTCGCTGACCGTGCCATCGAGCACGACCGTGTCGACCGCAGTGACCAGGTCGGAGCCGGCCTCGACCCGCGGGGCCTGGTTCGTCTTGACGACGCCCGCCATGAGGGCCTTGAAGACATAGTTGAGCGGGTGCGGATCCGAGGGGCGGGTATCGAGTGTCGTGTCGTTCCAGGCGATCACGATTTGCTGGGAAGGCATGACGGCCATGCCGCGCTTGCCGTTGCTGTGGCCAAGACAAGCGTAAACGTCGGGAGGCGCATCGGGCCATTTTCGATCGCCGTTGCGCCGGACGCCATTAACCCACCACAGCCAGCTGTAGCCGCCGTCATGATCGGTCTGGTTGTCCGGAACCAGAGTCGATCCGATCGTGCGCTGGCCGGGGATCATCTCGGAGGGCTGGCCTGCGGTGCGGGGGATCGAAAGGGGGATCGGGCTCGAGACGGCGAGCGTGGCATGGGCCTGGCTCAGGACCTGGGTTCCATTCCAATTGCCGCGGTGGAGGTAGAGCAGGCCGAGCCGTGCGAAATCGCGGGGGGACACTCCCAGTCGCCCCGGCCGATCCGACGTGCCAAAGGCCATGAACGTCGGGTTGTCCTGGCACTGGAGGATGTCGGTCAGCCGGGGGTGCAGCACTGCGGCATCGACGGTTGCATACGTGGCGCCATAGACCCCGAGAAACAGCGTGTCCCAAAACAGCGCCATCTGCCAGTCGTTGTAATCGTATGCGGCCCCCGGGCTCTCCCGGACCCCATAGCAGGAGACCTGGTTTGCGAAATGGCGGAACGTGATATTGGTGTCCTTGAAACCCAGCGCGGCATTGATCGATCCCAGGCGCGGCTCGAACTCGACCGCGGCGGTGTCCAGGCCTGGCAGCAGGCCCTCTTCGATCGCCTTGAAAAGGAGCGTCGAATACCAGGGCTTGGCAGCCGAGGCGACATCGCCTCGAGCCGTGTAGTTGCCCCATGTATACGCCAGGCACCCGTAGCGCACGATGCACCCGCGCCCGCCCAGATAGGTCCGCACCTCGTCGAGCCGGGCGACATCCATCCCCACCATCACCGGGGTTCGCCGGACCCAGTCGCGCCCGGGGAATATGGCGGACCGCGCCGCGAATGAGCTGGCAAGGGCGAGGACTGCGATCAAGGCCCGAAAACCGGCAGGGAAGGTTCTCATGGATAAAACATGCTCGATCGCTCCGGCCGGATTGGCGATGGCCGCGCACGGCCGCGTTTGCGGGTCGGCGGTTCGGCATCCAAAGAAGCGTTGGGACATTCTGGCAGGGAGGGTAGGCAAGGGCAGCGGGTGCGACAAGCCAAAAGGGTGGGCTGGCGGCGTCCACGGAGTGGCCGCCCTACCTTTCGGCTTTCGGCTTGCAAGGTAGG
>CAYWIM010000103.1:0-14335 GCA_964458325.1 uncultured Verrucomicrobiota bacterium | reverse complement strand
CGACCCACCAAAGATTTTCAAAAATCACGCCCAGAATGTGATCGTTTGCTCAGACATCTGCACGTATGATGCCAGCATTCTTACAAAGCAGTATGTTACACATAATCAATGAGATGCATTCGTTGAGACATGTCAAGGCGTATTGTGCTTTGTAAGATTTTCTGACGCGCCTTGGCAACTGCTAACGCGTCCAATGCCAACCTTATTTCCTATGCGTTGATCAAGAACAGCTTACGCCAATTATCTCTCCGCTATTTCGAACCTGTAAACTCCCTTTACAATCTGCGTATATAATGCCTAATCGAACAGTTCTTCAGCAGCCAACTCATAGCTTGACAGTCTTGGGAAGTTCCCGGCTTCGGGGCGGGAGGTCGTCCATCGGAACCGGGCACTTTTTCCAGACCTCGAGCCAGTTCGATTTGCGCTTGATGCGGTGGAACATCAGGGTGTCCTCATCGGCGTCAAAGACCGCGTCAAACTGGTCGCCCGGCTTGGCCGGCTGCCAGGCTCGCGGGCACGCTCAATCGGCGCTTGGCATCCAGAGTCACAATCATGGTGGGATAATCCCACCCTCCGCCTGTCGTGTCAACCGGACGCGACTTGGATGACGCCGGTCCCGTCGTGGGTGCGGAGGCCGATATCCTCGGGGGAAAAACTGGACATCGACCGCCCCAATGCCGGTGCCGCATCCACCCAAGAGGTTGTTGGGGTATGAAAAGGGAGCGACGGCAAGCTCAGGGCAGCGCGACGCGGTTGGTCGGATTGCCGGTGTCCTTGAGCCCTCCCCGGAGTCGGGCGGTCGACCACATTTGCACGCTGCCGTCCGAGAGCCCGACGTTTCCCTGTGAGCCGTGCATCTTCTCGGTCCATCCCGCCGGCCGGTCGGGCGACAAGATCAGGATGGACCGAATGGGCGCGGTGCCGTTCGTAATATTGCGGTCGCCATCCAGCAGCATTTGCGGCTGGGTTTCGTCGGCGTCCAATCCCACGAAGTAGCTGAGGTTCTGGTTCTGGAGACGGCCGAAGTTGGCCGCGGCCTGGCGCACATCGGCGGGACAGACGAGGATCTTGGGCGTGTTCAGCTCGTTGGATAGCGCCTGGAAATGGCGATAGGCATTGCCGCCTTCGATCCATTCAAGCGTGCCGTGGTTCGTGCCGGGGACGGCCATGGGATTCCGATCGCCGTGATCCACCGCCCAGATGCGAAAGGCGAGCCCGCATTGTTTCAGGTTGTTGACGCAGTTGACGCGCTGGGCCCTGGCCTTTGCCCTGGCGAGCGCCGGCAACAACATCGCGGCCAGAATCGCAAGGACGGCAAGAGCCACGAGCAGGTCAATGAACGCGAACGCGCCGGATTCCGAAGACGTGGACATGCGTTTCATAACGCGAACGATGATGTATAATAGAATATTGTCAAGTAATTCCTGTCTGACGAAGGCCGGGTTGGCGATGCAGGAGCGAAATGCCAGCCGAGATCGTCAAGCGCCAGGGACACGTCAAGCTCATAGGTCGCGGCCATGGCGCGGAGCCCACGGGGAAGCGCGCGAATCTGACTCACGAAATGATCATCCGCCTTGCGTCTGTCGGGAAGGCGGAGCTCCAGCTCCGCACCGAGAAGCTGTTCCCGACCATCAGGTCCGCTCGGAATCCCTCGTCGAATCTCTCGCCACGATACTCAATCGCAACGCTCACCTGGCGCTGGACGCTCAGGCCCCGCCGCTCCAGTGCCCGGGCCAGGGTCACTTCGTAGACCGTCTCCAGCAAGCCGGGCCCCAGATCCCGATGCAATTCAACCGCACAGTCCACCACGATGGTCCCTATCGCATTCTCGTTCATCTCCGTGTCTTTGTGCCTCCGTGAGAGACCTCTTTCTTCATCGAACAGTATTTATTGTCTCAAACTCGGTTGCATTACACGAATTGGTTTGGGGTCGATCCAGGCAAGGGTCTCACGGTCCAACGGAGCAAGTCAAGCGAACGGTTGGAAAGGGATGAACGGGCGTTTTTCGCGTGAGGGCAGGTTCGGGCGGCGCTGGGTTTTTGTTTGGACGGTGTTGGGGTATTAGGATAAGGACAAATCGAATTTGTGATCCTACTGTCCTGACCGAATGCCATATGTCAAATATGTAGCCGAGCCCATTGCCTTCAAACCGGCACGGCGGGCGGTCCCCGGCATGCCGCCGGATGGCCTTCAGCCCACAAACCTTCATTTAGAAATCCTCCATCCCGCGCTGTAATCGGCGAAGAAACAACCGCGGGCATGGACGAAGAGATCCGCCTTGTCATGGAGTCGTCGCCTGACCCGGCTCCTGGCTGCTGCGGAGGCGATTGAGGGCATGATGAAATCTCCAATTCCAGGGCTGTTGGCGGGCGCATTGATGGCATGGTCGGCGCTCTGGGCCGAGGCCGCGCCCAACATCGTGTTCATTCTCGTGGACGACATGGGCTGGGGCGATCTCGGCGTCTTTTTCCAGAACAGCCGCGGCTTCGAGACCCACCGGAACAAGCCTGCCTTTGCCACGCCGAACCTCGACGCAATGGCGGCCCAAGGTCTGCAGCTGCGGCGCCATTACTGTTCGGCGCCGGTCTGCGCGCCTGCGCGGGCTTCGCTCCTGCTGGGCGTGCACCAAGGTCACGCCAACGTCCGCGACAACCAGTTCGACAAGGCCATCGAGAACAACCACACGCTGGCATCGGTGCTCCGCCGTGCGGGCTACGCCACCGCGCTCATCGGGAAGTGGGGATTGCAAGGCGGCGGCACGATTCCCGAGGCGCACCCGCAATATCGGGGTTTTGACGATTTCTTTGGCTACATGACCCATGTCAACGGCCATTACCATTATCCCAAGGAAAACGGCCAGCCGGTGTGGGATGGTTTCACCAGCAATATCTCCAGCCAGTTGGACAAGTGTTACACGACCGATCTCTGGACCGCCCGGGCCAAGAAATGGATCACGGATCGCCAGGACGCCCATCCCGTCCAGCCATTCTTCCTGTTTCTCTCCTACGATTCGCCTCACGCCCAGCTCCAGGCGCCTTCGATCGAGTATCCCGCCGGCGGCGGCTTGAACGGTGGCGTCCAATGGACCGGCACGCCCGGCGCCATGATCAATACCGCCGCCGGAACGATCAACACATGGATCCACCCCGATTACACCAACGCCACCTGGAACAACGATAACAACGCGGCCACCCCCGAGGTCGCCTGGCCCGCCGCGGCCAAACGCCACGCCACCATGATCCGGCGATTCGACGATGCCACCGCGGATCTGCTCCAGCTCCTCCGAGATCTCGGCATCGACAGCAATACGCTTGTTGTGTTCACCTCCGACAACGGACCTCACAACGAGGCCGGCAACGGCGGCAGTTACACGCAAGATCCGACTTTCTTCGATTCGTTCGGGCCCATGGACGGCATCAAGCGCGACACCTGGGAGGCCGGGATCCGGGTGCCGACGCTGGCGTGGTGGCCGGGACGCATTCCGGCCGGCGAGATCACCATGGCCGCCTCTCAGTTCCACGACTGGCTGCCAACATTCGCCGATGTGGCTGGCCTGCCTGCCCCGGCCCGGACCGACGGTGTTTCCCTCCTCCCAACGCTGACGGGCATGGGCGCCCAGCAGCTCGGCACGATCTACGTCGAATACAACGTTTCCAGCGCCACCCCCAGCTATGCTGAATTCGAGGCCGCACGGCGCGGCGCCACCCGCAATCAGGAACAGGTCATTCACCTCGATGGCTACAAAGGCGTCCGCTACAACGTCGCCGCCGGCGCCACACCCTTCCAGATCTATCACACCCTCAACGATCCCAAGGAAGCCACCAACCTCGCCGGCGCCAGCCCGTGGTTCGCCGGCCTCCAGCAGCGGATGCAAGATCGCGTTCTCCAGATCCGGCGCCCGCTTTCCGATGCCCCGCGGCCGTTCGACGCCAATCTCGTCCCGCCCGCCGCGGTGTCGGACCTGGTCCCTGGCCTCGATTACAGCGCGTATGAAGGCAGCTTCCCCTGGGTGCCCGATTTCGCGACGCTGGCGCCCGTTGCCACCGGTCACTGCGCTGGGATTGACCTGTCCGTGCGCACCCGGGACGAAAACATCGGCCTGCGGTTCGCCGGCTTCCTCAGCGTTCCCGTCGATGGCGTCGCTCTGGTTTCCATTCAACCAGACGTCCGGCTTCGTCACGGAGGAGGCCGGGGGCGCATACTCGGCGGTGCTCAGCGGATTCGCGAACGACCCTGCCCAATGGGTGGCGGGCAGGTGGAACCGCGCTCTCCAGTTCGATGGCGTCTCGAGCCAGGTCGTTGTCCCAGGCTACAAGGGCATCCTCGGCTCGAGCAACCGGACCGTTGCCGCCTGGATCAAGACCGCGACGGTCGGATCGTTTCTATGCTACGGCGTGAAAACCACCAGCCAGAAATGGATCATGCGGGTTCAGAATGAAAACGGCGCCGCCGGCGCGCTGCGCGTCGAAGTCGAAGGCGGTTACATCGCCGGGTCCACGGACTTGCGGGACGGCCAGTGGCATCACGTGGCGGCCGTGTTCACCAACAACATCGCCAACGTCGCCAACGTGGCCCTCTACGTCGACGGCCAGCGCCAATCGCCCAGCGCTCAGAGCGCGCAAACCATCAACACCGCTCTCGGCGGCGACCTCCAGATCGGGACGGACATCCAGTCGCGCTTCTTCAATGGCACGATCGACGAAGTCCGCATTTTCAATCGCGCGTTGGCGGCAGACGAAATCGCCGCCCTGTGCAACGCCACCCAGCAGTCCGCCGCCGCGTGGCACCGGGCCTATCTCGGCGACGATCCCATCGACTGGCAAGCCGCCGACCCCTTCGGCTACCCGCGTCTGCTCGACTATGCGCTCGGCGTGTCGCCCTATTCCGCCGGTGCTGCCGCGCGCTCCCTGCGCGCGCAAATGGCGGGCGACCGCCTGGCGATCGAGTTCCCCCGCCGCCTGGCCGGTACGAGCGAGCTCGTTTACACGCTGCAAGTGTCGCGCGACCTCTCGAGCTGGGGGCTCCTGAACGCCTCGCAGGCCGCCGCCGTGCCGATCCCCGATCCGCCCGGATTCGAGCGCGTCACGTTCCATACGGACGCTGCCGCCGATCAGGAACCCGCTCAGTTCGTCCGTCTCATGATCGCGTTGCCCTGATCGGCGGCAGCCGCTCGACGAGCAAAAATCCAATCATCGTCGGCTACCGCGATTCATGACGCGGCAGATCGCTCCGGCATATTGAATGCGCAGATTCCGAGCCATGCCCGGATTCACCCGCAGTGCCCATTCGGCGTAAAGAAAACGGTGCAATTTCATTAACTGACCCCGGTCCCAGTGCTGCTCTCATGGCTGCGCGTCCGAAGTGGCCCAACGATCCGGCTCACCGACGCCGCGCCAGTGACGTCCGAACTGGAACGGCAGCGCTCTCGCGGCGTTCGGTGCAGCCGGCTTGTCATAGGTATAGGGGTCAGTCAATGAGATTGTCATAGTCTCCACACGCGTTGGTTTGATAAGGGTCTGCTTACCAAAGCGTGTGGCCGCGCAGCCAGGCCTGGCATGCATTGTCCAGGCGCCGCAACTCCTGCGCCAGACGATTCATGTCCACCGTCCAGTTCCGGAAGCCGAACCGAAGGGAATCGGGGTCGATGCGCCGCTGGAAGACGTCGGGGCTGGACCCGGTCAAAGCGCCTTGGGGCATGACAGACATCTCGACGTAATGGGGGCTTTGGAGGTTCTCGACCCATTCTTCGTAGGTTTCATCCGATCGATCGAGCAGTTCGCGGAGGGCAGGCGCCAGGAGGGGGCTGGCCGCCTGGATGGCGAGCTCGCGCCGAAGGAACTCGCCGCGCTCGGCGGAGGCCGCTCGGGTGGGGAGGAGGAATCGCGCAATCTGCCCGGAATGGAGCAGCACCGCGTGGGCGCAGACGAAGATCCAGTCCTGGTCCGCTTCGTTCAGGGCGCTCCGCAACCGCGCAAAGGCCGCCAGCGCGAAGCGGCATTCCTGGCGCACGGTGTCCACCAGCTTATAGGCGTAAGTCGGATTCATGCTGTGCGACATAATAGCATCTGGCGATTCCAGTTTCCACAGTTTCCAGCCCGCGGCGCGGCTCTGTGGGGGCCATCCCGGGCAGCAGTCCTTTTTGGCGCGCCGGGGGGGGCTCCTCAAGCACCGGCGGTGCCGGCATGCTCCTTCGTCGCGCCGAGCCATCCGGCCGCTGCGGCGAAACCAGCAGATCTGGGATGATCGAAACACGTTGTATAATCCCGGCACTGGATTGTAGTGGACGATGGATAGGGTCTGGGAAAGATTGCGGCATGACAAGAACCACGATCCGAATCCAGGAAGAGTCGGCCATGACGCCGATTTGTCCCCATTGCGGCAAGGAGATCCGCGAGATCGCCGCGCGCCGTGTGGAATCGGTGTTCGGGGTTCGTTTCCTGTATTACTGCTGCGACTGCCGAAAGGTTCTGGGTGTATCCCATCGGAAGGGTTTCTGGATGGGGTGATGCCGAAACTGCGGCCCTGAGAATAACCCGGCGCCGCCCCGCCCCTGCGGGCTGGGGGCCTTGCGCGCGCTGGTTTTGCACAGACCCTAATTCTGGCATTCGAGCCAGCGTTCGATGCCGAGGACGTATTTCGAGCAGCGGACCATGCGGAAGGGGATGGCGCTGGCGATCGCGGCGGCGTCAGCGGCATAATCGGGGCTGAACTTGAGCTCGATGATGGGCGAGCCTGTCGGCGAGGGGAGCGCGACCGTGGCGCCTGCCGATGGGCGAATCCCGAAGAAACGGAGGCTGGCGTCCACCGTGAGGCGGAACCGGGCGTCGGCGCTGAGGAAATAGTGGCGTTCGTATCGGTTGATGAGGACCGGCTGGAGATGGCGCAGAGCCGACCGGAGCAAGGGAGGGAGCGGGGCGTTATCCAGGGCGGCCTCGATCGCTCGAGGCGGTGCGGCGCCATCGAGCCGGATGGCGGGCAATGGATAGGTTTCCTTGCCGCTGACGTGTCCGGACTTGAGTTTGCGTTCGAGGACGGGGATCTCGATGGGGCCGTTCTCGATGCCGTACCAGCGGATGCGCGTTTTGAACCGGTCCGGGGTGCCGTGGACGTGATCGAGGTAGCTGCGCAGGGCAGGCGAGTCGAGGTAGAGATTATTGACCTGGCGCGCGGGATAAGCGGCTCGGAAGAGGGCAGGATGCCGGCGGACCAGGGCGAGCGTGTCGGCCAGAGACAGGCCGGCAGCGATGAATTTCCGCTCGTAGCGAGGGCGGGGCGGGAGCGCGATCATGGGGGGGAATCAAGCGACGAGGCCGCGGTCATCGAGGCAACTGACCTGGACCATTGGGTGGAGAGCTCGGAGCTGCTCCGTGAAGGACTCGAGCCGGCGAATGTCGTGGAAATCCACGACAAAGGCGGCTTCGAGCCGATCGGGGGTTTCATCGAGCCGTTTCAAGCGGGCCTGGGCGCCGGCCTGGGCCAGGGCGCCGAGGATCTGGTTGGGGCTGAGCTTTCCTGGGGTTGGGCTGGTGACGGTGAGGAAGAAGTTTGGCTGATCGGGTGCGCGGTGGATCAGGCTGCGCAGGGCGATCATGAGGAGGATGATGGCCAGGGCGATGACAGTGACCAGGGCTTGGCCGGCGCCCAGGCCGAGGCCGATGCTGATGGCCAGGAACAGAAAAGCCAGCTCTTCCGGCTCCTTGATCGCGGCGCGGAATCGGACGATGGAGAGCGCGCCAACCAGCCCCAGGGAGAGCGCCAGCGAGGATTTCACGATGCTGATGATGAGCGTGGTGGTGACGGCCAGCAGGAGGAAGTTCCTGGCGAAGAGCCGGCGGTTCGAGAGGGAGAGGCCGAAGCGGATGTAGGCTTGTCCGAGGAACAACCCGAGGAGCGCAGCCAGGCACAGGCTCAGGACGAATCCGGGGAGCGAGGCCGTGGTGGCCGGGTTCAGGAACAGCTCGCGAATCGAGGGTGGCAGTTGCATGTCGAGTAGCAGGTGATTAGGGGTTCAAGTGGTTGGTTGAGGATAGGATGGGAAAGGATTACTGGTTGGGCTGGCCGGGCGTGGGGCTCATCTGGTTGATCGATTTCTTTGCGGGGGCGCCGCCGGGGCCCATGCCGGGGATGTCCATCCATGTGACGAAGTCGGTCGATCCTTTGAATCGCCAGTCGTCATCGGCATCGCCTTCGACCTGCAACAGCGCATTCGAGCCGGACAACTGCAGGATGAGACGGCCGTCATCTGCGTGGACGGAAGATTGCTCTCTGGGAGCGAGGTTGTTCAGGAGATAGGCGCGCCGTTTTTCGGCGAAGGTCTTGATATTGCCGGCTGGCCGGCCGCTGCGCAAACCGTCCTCGCCGGCCGCCTGGCCGTCGAGACCGCTGAGGAAGGCGGCAGTGGAATCGAGCTTGCGGGTATCGGCAGCGACCGCCTCGGCGATCAGGGAATGGTATTGGCGGGCGATCGGGCCCAGCGTGTTCCAATCGAGCCATTTCTCGGCAATGTCGCGGACATAGGCCAGGTAGCGCTGGCGCAGCTCCGGGACGGCCAGCAGCCGATATGCCAGCGTTTTGTTGGAATTGGTGGCAATGACGAGCGGATCGAGCTCGACGCCGCTGCCCTGCGGTCCGCCCGGGCCGAACATGGGGTCGCCGCCGCCAGGCCCGAAGCCCCCGCGGCCGCCCGGCCCGCGCATGCCGCCGGGCATCCCGGGCCGTCCAGGCCTGCCCATCTCGCCTGGAATGGGGGGCGTGCCCAGGCCGTTAGGCCCCTCGAAACCTCCCGACCCTCCGGGCCCCATGGGCCATCGAGGACCTGAAGGGCCGCTGGGACCTCCGAAGTCGCCCGGTCCATCAGGCTCGCCGAAACCGGGCGGCCCTCCGGGACCCCCTGGGCCGCCGCCCATGCTGAATGTCTCATTGACGTCGTAGGGGATGATATGGAAACGGCCTTGGGGATCCTGGTAGAGATTGTAGTCGCTGCTGCGGATCCAATAGCCGTCGTTGTTGACGAAGACGTTATCGAGTGCGAGGAACTTGAGCGCGCCATCGATATCGAGCAGCGGGTTCAATGCCGCAACCAGGCGGTCCGGGGGTGTCTTGTCCAATGTCTGGCAGAGGAGAATCAGAGCGACCCATGAGCGGGGATCGTTGCGAGACTTGATTTCGTACATGCGCTGGTAGGGGGCGACTTCATCGCCGAGATACGTGAGATTCGCATTGCCGCCGGGCCCGCCCGGCACATTCCAGCGCGCGCCTTTGGAGGTGTGGAACCATTCCCGAACGAAGTCCTGATTGAACTGCTGGGAATTGACATATACGCCCCAATCCTCGCCGTTGATGACGATGCGAACGAGGTTGGCCTGGGGGCAGGGCAGGTAATGGCGGGCGATGTGGCAGAACAGCACCGTGTGCAGAAAGGTCGGGTCTTCGTGGGAGTTGAGGAGGTTGAGCGTGCGATGGCCGTAGAGGCGCTGGCGGGGGTGAATATAGTCGATGCTAAGGTTCATCGATCGCTTTTGACCCGAGCCCACCATCATGTAGGAAGACATGCCGCGGAATCGAACGCCGACGTCCGGGTAGGGCTGGCCATCGACGGTGAGCCTGGCCGGCACGTCGATGCCGGTTCCGTGAAACTCCTCGAGCTCCTTCTCCCAATCGCTGGCTTCGAACTCGAGGAAGAGCGTTCGAAATACATTCACATCGTACAGCGGGGCGTCGGGAAAGGACTTCACATCGGACGGCGCGAGCCGAAGTGCGGTCAGGGCGGACGCCTGGTTTGCGTCCGATCCGCCGAAGCCGCCCCGACGCCCACCCGGGCCGCCCGGGCCGCCGAAGCGCCGATTGCCGCCTTGTTGGGAGAGAGACTGGCGGGTGGCATTTCGCTCATCGAGGTTGAGCCATCCGTCGCCATTTTGGTCGAACTGCTTGAGCAGGCTTGTTCCTTGGGATGTCGAGCCTCCGAATCCGCCAGGAGGTCCGCCCGGCCCCGGTCCACCCGGTCCGCCCGGCGGGAATCCGCCCGGCCCACGCGGGTCGCCGGAGCCGTCCTGCCCCAGCCCGACCGGACCGGGTCCGCCCGGACCGCCGAACCCGAACTCCTCGAATCCCGGACCTCCCGGCTCGCGGCCGAAAGGCGGTATGCCGGCTCGCTCGGCACGGGAGCCGCGATGGGCCGGAAATGAACTGCCTGGCGACCTGGCCGCAAGGAACAGGGCATAAACACAGGCCGCCGTCACCAAAATCAGCTCGAGGTGAAAAACGTGCCGTTTCATAAATGCGGCGCGAATATACGATAGACAACATTAAGCTGCGGTTAAGGGTCTTTGCACGCACAAGGAGGATTCTTAATCGCAACTTAATCCGATTTCTGCCAGGATCCACGCCGTGCAACAGAATGGACGCGCGGACGCGCCGGCCCCGCGCTTCGAGCCAACCATCGATTGAACATGCGCATCCTGGTCGTCGAAGACGAGCCTCATCTGCTCCGCAGCCTGGCGAAGGCGCTGCGCGAGGAAGGCTACGCAGTGGATACCGCGGCGGCGGGCGATGAAGGGCTGTTCAAGGCGGAGAGCTACGATTACGACGCGGTGGTGCTGGACGTGATGCTGCCGGTTTTGGATGGGTGGCAGGTGCTGGAACGTCTGCGGCGGAGCAAGCCGACGCCGGTGCTGATGCTGACGGCGCGGGATGCGATACGAGACCGGGTGCGGGGTTTGGACACGGGGGCGGACGATTACTTGGTGAAGCCGTTCGATTTGATCGAGCTGCTGGCGCGGGTGCGGGCGTTGATCCGCCGGGGAGCGGGCAAGCCGTGTCCGCGGATCGAGCTGGGCGAGGTGGCGATCGATCCGCGCTCGCGGACCGTGACGCGGGCTGGGCAACCGGTGTCGATGACCGCCCGGGAATACGCGATCCTCGAGTACTTGGCGTATCATCGCGGCGAGGTGGTGACGCGGACCGCGCTGTATGAGCATCTGATGGACGAGAGCGACGACACCCTCTCGAACCTGGTGGATGTCCACGTGTTCGGCATCCGGAAGAAGCTGGGGGCGGATTTGATCACGACGCGGCGCGGCCAGGGCTATTGCATTGGAACCTAACCAGGCGCGGATCGAGCCATGTTCGCTAAATCCATCCGTTGGCGGATGCAGTTATGGCAGGCATTCCTGCTGGTCTGCATCTTGAGCGGGTTCGGGGTGACGGCCTTTCAGCTTCAACGAACGAACTGGCTGCGGCAGGTCGACGAGGAGCTGGAGCGGCGGGTGGCGGTTCTGAGCGAGGATATCCGGGGTTCGGGCCCGTTGCGGCCGCCTCAGGGGCCTGGTCCATTCGGGCCGGAGCCCGGATTCGATCGCAGGCCTCCATCGGGGTTCGATGCGGGGCCGCCTCTGGAGCCCGGGCCGGGCTTCGGGCCGGGGCGGCGTCCGCGGCCCGAGCCTCGGGGGCCATGGATCCCGCCCGACGAATGGCCGGAGCCGAAGGAGGTCCAGCTTTCAGAAAAGGCGCTCAGCCTGTTCGGCTCCGTGGAGCCGGGGGATTTCTTTTATTCGATCTGGTCGCGGAGCGGGGCGTTGCTGAAGCGCTCGACGAACGCGCCGCCGGAGCTGGCGTTGCCGGAGCGATCGGAGGGCGACACGCGGATCCTCGCGCGAATGCGGGAGTGGCATCGGGAGGCGTGGCACTTCACGGAAATGGGCGACTGCGTGCTGGCGGGCCGTTCGATCCGCGCTGATTTGGAGGGGATGCGGCGGCTGGCGGGATTGCTGGCGGTGGCGGGCGCGGGTGTGCTGGCGCTGGGTTTGGGAGGCGGGTGGCTGCTCGCCGGCCGAGCCCTTCGGCCGGTCGACGAAATCAGCGCCGCGGCGAGCCGGATCTCGGCGGGCAACCTGTCCGAGCGGATCAACATGGCCGAGACCGACAGCGAGCTGGGGCGCCTGGCGGCGGTGCTGAACTCGACGTTCGCCCGGCTCGAGGCGGCCTTTGCGGCGCAGCAGCAATTTGTGGCCGATGCGTCTCACGAGCTGCGCACGCCTGTTGCCGTGATGATAGCCGAGGCGCAGTCGACCCTGGCCCGCCCGCGCGCGGCGGGCGAGTACCGGGAAACGATCGAGACCTGTCTGGAGACGGCCCAGCAGATGCGGCATCTGACGGAGCAGCTTTTGCAGCTGGCGCGTTTCGACGCCGGGCAGGAGCTCCTGCAGCGCGAGCCATTCGAGCTGGCGGAAGCCGTCCAGGCGGCGGTGGACCGGGTGCGGCCTTTGGCCAGCGAGCGCGGCATCACCATTCAATGCGACCTGGGACCGTCGCAAGCTTGGGGCGATGCCGAGCGCATCCTTCAAGTGGCGGTCAACCTCCTCAGCAACGCCATCCGGTTCAACCGCGAGGGCGGTGCCATCCATGTTCGCTGCTCCGCCGAGAGCGGGGCTGCAGTCTTCTCCGTGGTCGACACGGGCCTCGGGATTGCGGAGGCCGACCTCGGGCATATTTTCGAGCGGTTTTACCGCGCCGACAAGGCGCGGGCGGGGGCCGGCGGGGGGACGGGGTTGGGCCTGGCCATATCCCAGGCGATCGTGGCAGCCCACGGAGGCAGTATCGCAGTGACGAGCCGCGTGGGTGAGGGAACACAGTTTCTCGTCCGGCTGCCCGCCGGAGCGCCTGCGGCTCCGCAATCCGGAGCGCCGGGGCAGGCATAACGCTCTGCCCATCGAGCGACGGATCGGGCCTGCCTGGGCCGCTGCGGCAGGCAGGCGGCCCGGCACCCCGGTGGCGGACGCCCTCGCTACACCAATTTCCAGCCGTTATGGTAGGGCTTGCGGATCAGGCGATCGGCTTCGGGGCAATCGAGTGCGCGGAGGTTGACGGGATCCCATTCGAGCTTGCGGCCCAGGCGATAGGCCATGTTGCCGAGGTGATTGGCGATCGTGAGCTTGGCGGCATAATCGAAGCTCGATCCGGTGGCCGAGCCGGTTTTGCAGGCGCGGATCCACTCCTCGAAATGGCCGGGCGACGGCGGGATGAAGGGTGCCGGCGGGGCGAAATCCTTAAAGCGATCTTCGGGCAGAAGGACGTGCTTGTTGTAGTCGGAGAGAAGCATGCCGCGGTCGCCGACGAACAGGATGGCCATGCCCCAGGGAGGGATCTTGCCCTGAGTGAACTGCGGGGGCTTGGGCGTTCCCTGGTACCAGGTGACCGTGACGGCCGGCATGTCGCCCCGAGGGCCATACGTGTATCGGGCGAGCATGGATGCCGGGGCGATCTCGGCGTGGGGCGGCGAGCCTTCGGCCTCGATCGTCAGCGGGTGCTCGAGCTTGAGCGCCCAGAAGGGGAGATCGATGAGGTGGCTCCCCATGTCCGACATGGTGCCGCTGCCGAAATCCCACCAGCGGTACCAGCGCGGGCCGGGCCAGTAGACCTCGTGAAACGGCCGCTGGGGCGCGGGGCCCAGGAACAGATCCCAACGGAGCCCAGCGGGGACGGGCGAGGAACCGGCCGGCCGCTCCTGGGTGCTGAGGATATCCTTGTTGGCCTGGGCATCGGCGGGCGTCTGCCAGCCCCACGCGCGGGACACCCAGACGTGCGCCTCGCGGACGGGGCCGATGGCGCCGGTTTGGATCAGCTCGACGACGCGGCGATAGTTGGCGGTGGCATGGATCTGCGTGCCCATTTGAGTGGCGACCTTGGCTTGCGCAGCGGCATCGGCGATCACCCGGGCCTCGAGAATGGAATGGGTGAGCGGCTTCTCGCAGTAGACATGTTTGCGCTGTCGAAGGGCGCCCAGCGTGGCGAACGCGTGGGTGTGCTCGGCGGTGCTGACCGTGACCGCATCGAGATCCCGGGCTTCGTCGAGCAGCTTCCGCAAGTCCACGTAGCGGCGCGCCTTGGGGTGCCGCTGGCCGACTTGGTTGAGGCGGTCCTCGGCGACGTCGCAGAGCGCAACGATGTTCTCGCCGGCCAATGCCTGGACCGCGGCCCCGCCGCGGCCGCCGGCGCCAATGATGCCGACGTTGAGCTTGTTGTTGAGGTTCTGGCCGCGGAGGAAAGCAGGCGCGGCGGCGGCCGCTAGCGCGGTGGCGCGCAGGAACTGACGGCGGCCCATCCGTGCGATCGAGGATCCGGAAAATGCGATCGAGTTCATGGATCATGCCTACCGCCTCGCCCGGCAATGGACAAGAAGAAAGAGGCGGCGGCGCGTTCGAGGGTGCAGGCCAAAATTCTTCGGCGCTTGGTGCGTCCGGTCGCAGTTGGGCGATTTTGTCTTCTCCCTCCCCTCCGCGGCAGTGGAGGGGAGGGTCGGGGAGAGGAGGCCAATCGGTTTGGACCCGAACGGCCTTGC
>CAYWIM010000102.1:0-14696 GCA_964458325.1 uncultured Verrucomicrobiota bacterium | reverse complement strand
TCTCGACGTCCTCGCCGACGTAGCCGGCCTCGGTCAGGGTGGTCGCATCGGCGATCGCGAAGGGGACGTCCAGCGCCCGGGCCAGGCTCCGCGCCAGCAGCGTCTTGCCCGACCCCGTCGGCCCGATCAGCAGGATGTTGCTCTTGTCGAGCTCGACCTCGGATGCGCTGGGTTCCTTGCCGGCCGAATCCGCGTCCGCGCCCGACAGCGCTGCGGCGTGCCGGATGCGCTTGTAATGGTTGTAGACGGCGACGGCCAGGGTTTTCTTGGCCCGCTCCTGCCCCACGCAATAGGCATCCAAATGGCGCCTCAGCTCGGCAGGCTTGAGCACTCGAAACCGGCCTCCGGAATGGCGTTGCTCGGCCTGGGCTTCCTTGTCGAGGATGGCCTTGCAGTAGAGAATGCAGCTGTCGCAGATGTTGACCCCCGGCCCGGCGATCAGCTTGCGCACCTCGGCGTCCGACTTGCCGCAGAAGGTGCAGAGGGCTCGATGGGTCGAATGGGCCATGGGATACGCTCAGGTGCTGGTCGCGGGAGGCGGGTTCGATTCGGCGGCCGCGGCGGGGGCGGCTCCAGCGCCCAGGGCCGGCCCCGGGCCCGACGACGATGCCAGGCTCGGGATCTGCCTCCGCGATTGGACGACTTCGTCCACGATCCCGTATTCGCGGGCCTCCGCGGCCGTCATGAAATAATCGCGGTCGCAGTCCTTCTCGACCTGTTCGAGGCTTCGGCCGGTGTGATGGGAGAGGATCTGGTTGAGCCGCTGCTTGAGCCGGAGCATGTATTTGACCCGGATCTCGACGTCGCTGGCCGCCCCCTCGGCCCCGCCCAGAATCTGGTGGATCATGATGTTCGAGTGGGGCAGCGCGAATCGTTTGCCCTTGGTGCCGCCGGCCAGCAGCACCGCCCCCATGCTCGCCGCCTGGCCGATGCAATACGTGTTCACGTCGCACGTCAGGAATTGCATGGTGTCGTAGACCGCGAGCCCGGCCGTCACGCTTCCCCCCGGCGAATTGATGTAGAGGTGGATGTCCTTTTTCGGATCTGTCATCTGCAGAAACAGCAGCTGGGCGATGATGACGTTGGCCACCATGTCATCGACCGGCGTGCCCAAAAACACGATCCGGTCCACCAGCAGGCGAGAGTAAATGTCGTAGCCGCGCTCGCCGCGCCCTGTCTGCTCGACCACCATGGGAATCAGAAAATTCTGCATCGCGTTCCTTTGCCTTTGACTCGCGGGGGCAACCTAAACGCCCTACCCCCTCACCGTCAAGCCCGGCGGACGGGATTCGCGGATGGGGAGGGGCTCGAATTCGCATGGCAATCCGCCGCCGTTGGCGTAGATTCCTGAGCGACGGCTCCGGCGGACGGGGGGCGGAGCGCCCCGGGCTGGCCGGCCGTCCAACCGTGCCCGAGGCCATGCGAATCTTGCTCATCGAAGACGATCCGAAGATCGCCGCCTTCGTCGCCCAGGGGCTTCGCGAACATGGGTTTGCGGTGGATCATGCCGGGGATGGGGAAGAGGGGCTGGGGCTGGCCCTGACGCGCCCCGCCGACGCCGCGGTGGTCGATGTGATGCTGCCGCGGCGCGACGGGCTGAGCCTGGTCCAGGAATTGCGGCGCCGGCAGCGCGGCCTGCCGGTGCTCTTCCTGAGCGCTAAGGCCGCCGTCGACGATCGGATCCGCGGGCTCCAGGCAGGCGGAGACGATTACCTCGTGAAGCCGTTCGCCTTCAGCGAGCTCCTGGCTCGAGTCCAGGCCCTCATCCGCCGCGCGTCGAGCGTGGCGGAGCCCTCGACCCTGACGGCCGCCGATCTGACGCTGGATCTGCTGACCCGCGAGGTGCGCCGGGCCGGCCGGCGGATCGATCTGGCCGCGCGGGAGTTCGCGCTCCTCGAGTACCTCCTGCGCCACGCCGGGCATTATGTCTCGAAAACCCAGATCCTCGAACACGTCTGGGATTATCAGTTCGATCCCCAGACCAACGTGGTCGACGTCCTGGTCTGCCGGCTTCGCAACAAGATCGACCGCGATTTCGAGCCGAAGCTCATCCAAACACTCCGCGGGGTTGGCTATGCCCTTAAACCCGCCTGAGCCTGTCCGCAGCCGGTTCGGCTTCCGTCTCAACCTCTATTATGCGGCCATCCTGGTCGCGGGCGGGCTCGTCCTGCACGGGCTGGCGTCCTTTCTCCTGTCCCGTTCGATCCAGATGCAGGAGCGCGAGCTGATCCGGGCCCGGCTCGAGGATTATCGGGCTTGGTATGTGAGCGGCGGTCCCGAGTTCCTCCGCTGGAAGTTTCTCAGCACCCGCGACGGCAGCCGCCAGGCGTTCTTTGTCCGCCTGCGCGGATCCGGCGGCCAGGTCCTCTTCGTCCATGTCCCCGAGGAGTGGAGCCAGTTCGATTTCGCCGGGATCGCCCGAGCGGCGGACCAGGCTGATTCGCCGTGGGTGCACATGCCGGGGGGGAAGGACCAGCCCGGCTGGCTCATCGGATCGATCGCGCTTCCCGGCGGCCACCATCTGCAGGTCGGCAAGAGCACGGGCCCGACCGAGCTGCTCCTGGCCCGGTTGCGCCTGGTGTTCGGCTGCGCGCTGATCGCGCTGCTTGCCCTCGGCTACACCGGCGGCACGTGGCTGACCCACCGCGCCCTGCAGCCGATTCGCGAGCTCATCGCCGCGGTGCGGGGCATCCTCGAGACCGGCCAGCTCGACCGCCGCGTCGCCGCCCGGCAGGACCAGAACGAGCTGGACGAGCTCGTCAGCCTGTTCAACCGCATGCTCGAGAAGAACGAGACCCTGATCCGCGGCATGCGCGAGGCGCTGGATAACGTGGCTCACGACCTCCGGACCCCGCTGGCCCGCCTCCGCGGCGCGGCCGAACGCGCCCTCCAATCGCCCGATCCCTCCGCCGCCAGCCGGGAAGCCCTGGCCGATACGCTCGAGGAATCCGATCGGCTCCTGGTCATGCTCCAAACCCTCATGGACGTCAGCCAGGCCGAGACGGGCACCATGCGCCTGCATATCGAGGCGGTCGATCTCGAAGGCCTCCTCCGCCGCGTGGCCGATCTCTACCAGCTGGTCGCCGAGGATCGCCGCATCGCCATCGACCGCGCCCTGTCCGAGCCCATCCGCCTCGAGGCAGACCGCGTCCGGCTCGAACAGGCCCTGGCCAACCTCGTCGACAACGCCGTCAAGTACACCCCGCCCGGCGGGCGCGTCGCCATCCGCGCCCGCGCCGAGAGCCAGACCGCGGTGATCGAGGTCGCCGACACCGGGGTGGGCATCCCCCCCGAGGAGATGCCCCGGATCTGGGAGCGGCTCTACCGCGGCGACAAAAGCCGCTCCCAGAAAGGTCTCGGCCTTGGCCTCTGCCTCGTCCGCGCTATCGTCGAAGCCCACCATGGCACCGTCTCCGTCTCGAGCCGGCCATCCGAAGGCTCGACGTTCACCGTCCGCCTCCCCCTCTCCCCTCCCCAGCCTGCGGCCGAGGAGCCTTTGGGCCGGGGAAGGTAGGGGCAGAAGGGACGAGCCGCCGGCTCATCCGCCTGTCCCCCCTCTGTCCATCGGTCACGGCTGCGCGCCTTGGGCCGGACGCGACAGCGCCCGCTCGAGCAGCTCGTAGGCCTGCAGCCGCTCCGCCTCGGCAAAATCGTGCGCGCAGTCGGGATGGATCACCCGCAGGTTCGATCCGGCGCCATGGAGCTCGAAGACGGGCGCGGCCGCCGCCGCGATCTCGTCCACGCTCTGCCACCGGAAATTCCCGTCGCGAAGCGGCGCATTGATGAGGACGGCCCGCGGCGCCAGAGCGCCGATGATCTCGTGGAAATCGAACGGGATATCGGCCAGGCGCCCCCGATACCGGGCCAGCCGCGGCATGTAGCGCGTCTGGCACCAGCCGCGCTCGAGCTGCCAGTTGTCCGGGTTCCCGCCATAGTAGTCGCGGAACGAGTCCAAACCGCAGCTCGAGATGACAACCTGGAGGCGCGGGTCGAACACCGCGGTGAACACGGCGTTGTGCCCGCCCAGGGAGTGGCCGATGGCGCCGTAGCTTCCCGGCTGCACGATGGGCATCGACTCGAGCAGATCCAGGGCGCGGATGTTATCCCAGATGGCTTTCATCGTTCCGCTCCGATAGCCGAGCGCCTCGAGGTCGGGCTGGTAGCCGGCCATCAGCGGATACGACGGAGCGACCACCACGAAGCCGCGCGCGGCGAGGTCGTGTCCATAGGCGCGGTAGCTGTCCCGGATCTTCTCGACCACCACGCGGTGGCCGTGCTCCATGTCCGTGGGATGCAGCGCCAGCACCGCCGGCGCCCGGCCTCTCCCCTCGAGGGCATCCTTCGGGATCAGCAGATACGCGGGGACGCGCGAGCCGGGTTCGGAGGCGTAATGGATCCGCCGCCGGACATAGCTGCCGCAATCCTGCTCCTCCTGGATCTGCGGATCCAGAGGGCAGCGCCTCGAGCGGCCGGGCAGCGGGCCCATGATCTCCTGCATGCCCCTCAAGATCTCGGCGCGCCGCTCGAGCCAGTCGGATGCCGACCGCACCGGGAGGAGGCCGCCTTGCGGGCCGCGAAACACCAGCAGGTCGGCGGGCGGCAGCCGCCGGGGCGCGATGTCGGCCCGCGCCGCGCCCAGCGAGGCCGACGCGAGGATCAGCGCGGGAATCAACGCAAGGCTCGGACGCAGGGGCTCGAGGTTCATCCGGTCGGTGAGGAGGAGGCACGGGCCTCGGGTGGATCAGGGGGGAGTTCGTCCAGAAACGGGATGTCGAGGGGGACGGCCGCGGTCTTGCCGCTGTCGCTCTCGAGGAGGATCCCGTCACGGGCCGGCAGGGGGTGGAGATCCCGGACGCGGTCGAATCCGGCCGGCACTCCAGCGACGCCCATGACATAGGGGATGGCGACCGGCTGGCGGGGATTGAACTCGAGGCAGGTCGGATAGCCGCGGTCTGCCAGGGGATTTCGGCGGACGGATTCGGCCAGGCCGTAGTGGAAATACGAGGTGACATCCTCGATGCCCATGACGTTGACGTGGCGGCCGTTCCAGGGCGGGTAATGGCGGCCCCCGTTGGAGATCCAGAAGACCGTCGAACGGAGCAGGCGGGGCGAGCGGATGGCGAACCAGACATAGCGCTGGATGGGAAACGTGACGGCCGTCCAGGCCAGAGCCAGGGCGGGATCGGCCACCAGCATGACGAGGTCTTCGTAGCCGCGCCGGGCCGGGTATACGCTGAGGTCGGCGGGCGGGCCGAACCGCGCGGGGACCTCATCGATCGAGCGGAACTCGGCGCCCGGCTGGAGGACGGAATACCCGCGCTGCTCGGGGCGCTCGAAGTCGTCGGGGAAAACCTGGCCATAGACGAACGGGCTGGTCGAAATGCGTCCGCTGCCGGGGGCGTCGGGGAACTTGATCATGGCGTGATGGCCTAAGTTCATGCGGCCTTTCATGCCGGAGATGACATGCCGGCAGTAGACCGCATCATGGCCGTCGACCAGTGCGATCTGCTGATCGACCTGGCTGGGGCGCGTGCGAGTGCCGAGGCGGAGATGGAGAGTCGAGCGGCTGCCTTCGCGGGCCAGCGAGACGAGGCGCCAGCGCTGGTTGGCGGTTTCGCCGTGAGGCGGGTGCCGCTCGTTGCGATAGGGCGCCGTGTTGTTGCCGAAAGGCAGGCAGAAGAAATCGCCGCGCAAGACCCGCAGCAGCGCGGGAAGCGTGCGGTCGGGCTTCTCCTCAGCCCACGGAGCGACGGAGAATGGGCGCCAGCGCTTGCCGGCCCGATCGAAGACGACCGGGCCCAAGTGTCCGCCGGCTTCGGTGACCCAGGCTTCGACGGTGGATGACATGAGCCGCCACGAGGGCTGGCCCAGAACGACCGATGTGGATGGTCGGGAGGATTTCGCTGGTTTCATGGGGCTGCAGGCGTTCCGGCCCGCACGCGTCCCCGGCACGGAGGCGTTTCGGGCCGTTCCACAACATCTTAGCCATGGATGGCCGGCTTGAAAAGGCAATTTCGGCCTTTGAAAACGGAAAACAAAACAGTTGTCGCGGCCGGCCTTTGGATATACTGTTGTTCTCTTTGTGCCGTCGGGCGGCGCGGAAAACCGCCCGGGCACGAAGCAGTGAAACGGCCTTAAACAGCCGGCGCGGAACGAAGCCCGGCGGCCACAATCGAAACAGAGTCCAATCCCGGTTCCGCGGGATGGCCTGCAGGCCGGCGGCCTGCGGGCCCCAAACCAAACGGAAAATATGGCGATCAACATCGGCATCAAGGAATTGTTGGAAGCAGGTGTCCATTTCGGGCACCAGACCCGGCGCTGGAATCCGAAGATGAAGCAGTTCATCTTCGACGCGCGCAGCGGCATCTACATCATCGACCTGAGCAAGACCCTGGGGCAGCTCGAGTCGGCCTGCGAGTTTCTGGGCAACGTGATTGGCAAGGGCGGGCGGATCGTGTTTGTCGGCACCAAGAAGCAGGCGCAGGAGGCAATCAAGGAATCGGCGATGATGTGCATGCAGTTTTACGTGATCGAGCGCTGGCTGGGAGGCACGCTGACGAATCTGAAGACCATCCGGCGTTCGGTGGACCGCCTCAAGCAGATCGAGCGGATGGAGGCGGACGGGACGATGAGCCAGTATGGCAAGCAGGAGCAGTCGTCGATCCGCCGCGAGGCGGCTCGGATGCACAAGAACCTGGACGGCATTCGGGATATGGAATCCCTGCCGGATGCGATGTTCGTGGTGGACATCAAGCGCGAGCACAACGCGGTTGCCGAGGGCCGCCGGCTCAAAATCCCCATCGTGGCGGTCGTCGACACCAACTGCGACCCGGACCAGGTGGATTATCCAATCCCCGGCAACGACGATGCGATCCGGTCGATCCGGCTGATTTTGAACACGGTGGTGCAGACCATCGTGCAGGCGCGGCAGGTCTATGAGTCCAAATACGGGCCTCGCAAGACCGAGCCCGCGCCGGTGCCAGCCTCGACGGCGGCGCCCGCGGCAGCCGAGCCTGCTCCAGCCGCCGCCCCCGCCCCGGCAGCCTCCGCGGCGGAGCTGGCGACTCTGGTCCAGCCGGCCGCCCCGGCCGTCCCCGCGGCACCCGCGGCGGAGGCCAGTGCGCCGTTGCCGCCCGCCTGACCCCGGCTGGGATGCCAGGCGCTCGCGAACAAGGAAGGATGAAGGTAGATCATTATGGCTGAGATCAATGCGGCTTTGGTTGGTCGGCTGCGTGAAATGACCAACGTCGGTTTGATGGAGTGCAAGAAGGCCTTGCTGGAGACCCAGGGCGACCTCGAGAAAGCGGTGGACGTGCTGCGAAAAAAGGGCGTGGCGTCGGCGGCCAAGCGGGCCTCGCGCGCCGTCAAGGAAGGCGTGATCGTCCAGTGGGTCCAACCGGGAGGCCGAATCGGGGTTCTGGCCGAGGTCAATTGCGAGACGGATTTTGTCGCCAAGAACGAGAAGTTCCGGGCTTTTGCGGAGGAGGTGGCGCGGACGCTGGCGGCGGATCCCCGAGCGGACTTCGAGGCGGCCCGGACCCAGTTGGTCACGCAGACGGGCGAGAACGTCAAGATCACCCGGTTCGAGCGGATGGAAGTGCAGGGCAACGGGCTGGTTGCTGCTTACATCCACATGGGGGCGAAGGTGGGCGTCCTGGTCGAGGTGGGGGCGGGTCAGGAGGCCACGGTGGGGCAGGAGGACTTCAAGCAGCTGGTGAAGGACATCACCCTGCAGATCGCCGCGGCGAATCCGCTGACGGTGCGGCGGGACCAGATCGATCCTCAGGTGATCGAGAAGGAGAAGGAGATCGCCCGCGAGCAGGTCAAGGGCAAACCGGCGGCGGTGATCGACAAGATCGTGGGGGGCAAGCTCGAGAAATACTACCAGACCTTCTGCCTGCTCGAACAGGGATTCGTCAAGAAGAACTCCGAGGTTAGCGTGAGCGATCATGCCCAGTCCGTGGCCAAGCAGCTGGGTGACACCGTGGAGATTCGCCGGTTTGTCCGGTTCCAGGTCGGCGAGGCGCTGCCGGGCTGAAGGACGGCCGGCCGATCCGGCCCGTAGCGCTCCTCCGAGTGATCGGGGCACGGGCCCCCACGATCCGCTCGGGCACAAGGTTCGGCTCTCGATCTGACCATGCGATCGGTTGATACTGAAGGGCCCGCTCCCGTCCGGCCGGTGCCGGCACCGGGGCAGGTGCTGACGCTTCAGATCGGCGACCTTGCGTTCGGGGGTGAGGGCGTGGGGCGGTGGGGGGAATTCGTCCTTTTCGTGCCGGGGGTTTTGCCGGGCGAGCGGGCCGAGGTGCAGGTTGTGGAGGTGCGCCAGCGGTTCGCCAGGGCCAGGCTGGTGCAGATCGAGGAGGCGGCCCCGGAGCGCGTGGTTCCCGCGTGCCGCTACTATGGAGCATGCGGAGGCTGCCAATATCAGCATATGGCCTATGCGGCCCAGCTCCGGCTCAAGCGCAAGCAGGTGTCGGATCTCCTCGAGCGGGTGGGCGGGATCGCGGGGGCGGTCGTCCAGGAGGTGGCGCCCTGTCCCATGCCCTACGGGTACCGCAATCGAATCCTGGTGCGCAGCCAATGGGATCGCTACCGCCGGGCGTTGAACCTGGGTTTTTTGCGGGCCGAAAGCCGCCTGGTAGTGGACATCGAGGAGTGCCGGATCGCATCGCCGGAGGTCAACGCTCAACTGCAGCACGCGCGGGCTCATCCGCCTCCGAAAGGCGGGTTGAAAGTGCTGCTGCGGGAGGCGCCGGAGGGGTGGGAATCGCCGCACGACTCCTTTTTCCAGAACAACTTTTTCATGCTGGGGCCCCTGGTCGAGGCGGTCCGGGAGGGGCTGCGCCGCAGCCGGGCCCGGCATCTGATCGACGCCTACTGCGGAGTGGGTTTTTTCAGTCTGGAATTGGCGGGGGAGGTGGATCGGTTCGTGGGTGTGGAATATGACCGCCGCGCGGTCGAGGCGGCTCGGCGGAACGCGGCTCGGCGGGGCAGGTTCAATGGAGAATATCGGGAGGGGCGTGCCGAGGAGCTGCTGCCGTCGCTGCTCGAGGGGATGGTGGCGGAACGGACGGCGGTTTTATTGGATCCGCCCCGGGCGGGCTGCCGGCCGGAGATGATCGAGGGTCTGAGGAGGACGGGGCCGGCGCAGGTGATTTACGTATCCTGTCATCCGGCCACTCTGGCGCGGGATTTGCGCCGGCTGGTGGCGGATGGCGTTTACCGGCTGGACCGAGTGGCGCCGATCGACATGTTTCCCCAGACGCAGCACATCGAGTGCGTGGCCGACCTGCGTCGCGGGACGTGACCCGATACAATTCCGCGGGATTTTGTCCTGCAGCCGGGCTCGGGGGGAACGGGGAAGATGTCCTTGCCAATGCCGCGGGTTCGGTACAATTTACGTACCTGGCTACATCCTATGGAAGACCGACCGAGCGCGCCTTCGAGTTTTGTGCTGAATGTGTTGCCGTTTCTGGCGGCGGCGGGTGCATTCTTGTTTTTCCTGATTTCGCTGAACCGTTGGGTATCGCTAGCGAGTCTGCCGCTGGTATCGAAAGTGGCGGGTTGGGACTGGTGGACGACCCAGCTGCATGCGCCATTGTTCTATCTGGCAAGCCTGCCGGCGCGAATCCTGCCATCGTCATGGCAGCCGCTGGTGCTGAACCTGATTTCGGCGGGGGCGGCAGCGGCGGTGCTGGGGCTGCTGGCGCGGTCCGTCGCCCTGCTGCCCCATGATCGCACGCGGGATCAGCGGCAGCGGCAGACCAGCGAGGACGCCCTCCTGAGCATCCGCGCGGCGTGGGTGCCGCCGCTGCTGGCGGTGCTGATCGCCGGGTGGCAGCTCAGCTTCTGGGAGCATGCGACGTCGGCGACGGGGGAGATGCTGAGCCTTCTGATGCTGGCGTGGGCGGTTCGGAGCCTTCTCGAGTACCGGTTGGATGGGCAAGGGTCGCGGCTGGCGCAAGCGGCGCTGGCGATGGGCTTGGGGGCGGCGAACTCCTGGGTGATGATCTGGCTGTTGCCGGCGTTCGTGGTATCGGCGGTTTGGATCGTGGGATGGGAGATCCTGGCGTGGAGGAACTGGGTGCGGCTGGCGGCCTGGCTTCTGGTGGGGCTGTCCTTGTGCCTGCTGCTGCCGGCGGTCGAGAGCCTCGGGTCGAAGACCAGCCAGGGTTTCGGGGAGCTGCTCCGGACGGAGCTGGGCGCGCAGAAAACCTTGGTGCTGGGCTTCCCGCGATGGCGCCTACTCCTGTGCGCGCTGACCTCGCTGTTCCCGCTGGCCCTGCTCAGCATCCGCTGGAAACTGTCGACGGGCGAGACGAGCCTGATCGGAGGAACCCTGACGGGCATGATGTTCCAGGTCATGCAGCTGGTGTTCCTGGCGGCGTGCGCGGGGGTCATGTTCGACCCGCCGCATTGGAGCCCGCGGTATCTGGGGGGCGGGCATGCGCTGCTGCCGTTCTACTTTCTGAGCGCGCTGTGCGTCGGCTATGTCAGCGGCTACGTCCTGCTGGTGTTCGGTACCGATCCGCCCCGGGCGTGGTATCGGGCCAAGCCGTCCACCCGCCAGGCCCGCCGCGCCCTGGCGGCGGTCATCTGGGTGCTGCTCGCGGCGGCGCCGATCGCGCTCATCTATCGGAACGCGGGGCCCGTGGGGCGGATCAACTCGGGGATTCTGCGGCATTGGGCCAACGAGCTTGCGAGCTCACTACCGGAGAAGCGCGCCATCGTTTTGAGCGACGAGCCGACGCATCTGCTCCTGGCGGAGGCGGCGTTGGCGGACCAGGGGCGGGCGCGCCAGCACTTGATGGTCGACACCCGGTCCTTGTCGTATCAGGCCTATCACCGGATCCTGATGCGCGAGTCGCCGCAGGAATGGCCGGATTTTCTGACGGGGCATGTATTTCGGGATCCGCTGGACCCTTTGCTGCTGGTCTACCTGCTCACGTCGCTGGCCAGGACGAACGAGGTCTATTACCTGGAGGGCAACTACAACTACTTCAGGGAGGGACTGCAGGCGCTGCCGCACCGGGTGGTGTATCAGGAGAAACCCTACGATTCGCTGGCGCTGGAGCGGCCGGCCCTGGATGAGCCGCGCGTCCGGACCAACCAGGTGTACTGGGCGGACGCGGCCCGCCGGTGGCGGGAGGTGCTGGCCCGGAGGTCCGGGGGCGAAGGGGGCCAGGATCTGCGCACGGAGCTGGGGCTGGTGAGGGCATGCCTGTCACGAGCGGCGAACACATGGGGCGTGCGGCTGCAGCAGAGCGACCGTCTGGAGCCGGCGGCGGAGATGTTCGACCTCGCCATCGAGCTTCATGCCAGCAACCTGGTGGCGCGGGTCAACCGCGAGGTGAACCGGCGCCTGCAGGCCCGGCAGCCGATCCCCGAGACGCCCGATCCGGATCTGAGCCGGACGATCCGGGACAGCTACCGCCGGATCGAGGACGTCGTGCGGTTCTTCGGCCCCTTCGACGAGCCGACCTTCCTGCGGGAGACCGGCCAGATGCTGGCCTTATCGACGCCGGCCCTGGTGCGCCAGGCGGCCTACCACCTCGAGCGGGCTCGGCAGCTGCAGCCCGGCGACGTCGAGAGCGGCCTGCTGCTGGCCGACATGTACCTGAAATGGCGGCTGCCCGAACGTCTCCTGGCGCTCGCGGATCAGATCCGCGCGCCAGCGTCCGTCCCCCTGACAACGAACCAGAGCCTGCGGCTGCTGCGGCTCGAGGCGTGGGCGGATGTGTATCAGACCAATCTGGTCCGGGGCGAGCAGCGGCTGCTCGAGGCGCGGAAGGCGCATCCGGGCGACTCGGGTCTGCTGCACACGCTATCCCAGGTGTATCTGCAGACGGCGCGGTTCACCAACGCCCTGGAATGCCTGGACGAGATGTTGCGGATGGAGCCCAACAACCCGTTTGCCTTGGCGAATCAGGGGGCGGTTCTGATCCAGCTCCGGAGATTCGAGGAGGCCCTGAATCCGTTGAACCAGCTGCTGGCGCGGCAGCCGGGCCACACGGTGGCGCTGCTCAACCGGGCGATCGCTCTGACCCGTCTGGCGCGCTACGAGCAGGCCGAATACGACTACCGGACCGTGCTGGACATCCGGCCCGGATTGCATCGCGCGTATTTTGGGCTGGCCCAAATCGCCATGGAGCGGAAGCAGGCCTCGCGCGCCATCGAGCTGTTCGAGACCTATCTGCGGGTCGCCCCGCGCGATCCCAACGGCGAATACGAAGAGGCCGCCGAGGCCCAGTACGTGCGGGAGCGGATCAAGGAATTGCGGGGCGAGGCGCCGGAATCGGGAGCGGCTCCGCCCCCCTCGGATCCTTGAAAAGCCATTCTCCGCTCTCATCCGAGCCGCTCCTGCGCACACATCAACGAGCCCCGTGCGGCTGGCGGGAGCCGGCCCGGAAACCCCCGAGGGCTCCCGATGCGCCTGGCCTTCGCGGGATCTGCCGCCGGTGAAGATCACGCATGTCATTACCCGGCTGATTGTCGGCGGCGCCCAGGAAAACACGCTGGCCTGCGTGCGGGGCCTTTCGAGCCGGCCGGGCTGGGATGTCCGGCTGATATCCGGACCGACCTCGGGCGCGGAAGGCACGCTCGAGCCGCTGGCCGCCGAGCTCGGCGAGCGGTTCATCCGCGTGCCGGAGCTGGTCCGGCCGCTGCATCCGATCGAGGACTGGAGGGCATGGGCGCGGCTGGTGCGGCTTTTTCGGGCGCACCGGCCGGATCTGGTGCACACGCACAGCGGCAAGGCGGGTTTCCTGGGACGGCTGGCCGCGCGTCGCGCCGGCGTTCGCTGGATCGTCCATACGATTCACGGGCCGTCGTTCGGCCCGTTTCAAGGGGCGGCCAGCAACATGCTGTATCGCGCCGCCGAGCGGGTGGCGGGGCGCGTGACGACCCATTTCGTGTCCGTGGCCCAGGCGATGACGGATGCCTACCTGG
This sequence comes from uncultured Verrucomicrobiota bacterium, assembly GCA_964458325.1. Taxonomy (GTDB): domain Bacteria; phylum Verrucomicrobiota; class Verrucomicrobiia; order Limisphaerales; family UBA1319; genus JAGMXM01. The sequence continues at coordinate 1,745 of CAYWIM010000102.1, read as the reverse complement.
CGGCGGGCATCGGCCGGCCCGGCCAATACACCTGCATTTACAGCGGCTTCCCGCTCGAGCCGTTCCTCGCGGCTGGGGCGCAGGGCGGCGATCGGGCGCGCTGGGGATTGAGGGCCGAGGACATCGTGATCGGAAAGATCGCGCGGCTTTTCCGGCTGAAAGGGCACGACGATCTGCTGGCGGTGGCGCCGGCTCTGACCGCGCGCCATCCGCGGGCGCGCTTCCTGCTGGTGGGGGACGGTCCCTGGCGGGCCCGGCTCGAGCGGGATGTGCGGCGCCTGGGATTGGAGTCGCGGTTTGTTTTCGCGGGCCTGGTGCAGCCGCCGGAGATGCCGGCTTTATTGGGGGCGATGGACGTGGTGGTGCACCTGTCGCGGCGGGAGGGGCTGCCCCGCGTCCTGCCGCAGGCGCTGGCCGCGGGACGCCCCGTGGTGGCATACGACTGCGACGGGGCGCGCGAGGTGTGTCGCGACGGGGAAACGGGTTTCCTGGTGGCGGCGGGGGATCGGGGTCGGCTGCTCGAGCGCCTGGAGATGCTGGCCGAGGATCCCGCCCTGCGGCGGCGCCTGGGGGATCAGGGCCGCACATGGGTCCAGCCCCGTTTCTCGGAGGAAAAGATGGTGTTGGACCTGGCGGCGCTGTATGAACGGCTGGCAAAGGCCGGCCCGGGTTGGAGGGCGGCCTGATCATGCACGCATTACCGGTCTGGATCTATCTGGGTGCTCTGGCGGGAGCGGGGCTGACCACAGCCGGCGCGCTGCCGCTCTGGCGCCGGTGGTGCGTGCATGCCGGCGTGGTGGACGATCCGGGCCATCGCAAGATCCATCTCGAGCCGGTGCCGCTGGCGGGCGGGCTTGCGGTGCTGAGCGGCCTGCTGTTGCCGGTGCTGGCCGGCACCGTGGGGCTGCAGGCGGGCTGGTTGGGGGGTGAGATCCGGGCGGCGCTGGAATACGGCCTCGAGCGCCGGGCCGGGCAGCTGGGGATCCTCCTGCTCGGCGCAGTGGGCATGGTCGCCCTCGGGTGGTGGGACGACCGATACGAGCTGCGGGCGGGGGTCAAGCTGGCGGGCCAGTGCGTCGTGGCGGCCCTGGTGGCGGCGGCGGGCATTCGAGTTACGCTGTTTGTTCCGTCGGCGATCTTCAGCTACGCGGCAACCGTGCTGTGGGTGCTGGCCGTGACCAACGCGATGAATTTCCTCGATAACATGAACGGTCTTTGCGCAGGGTTAGGGGTGATTGCATCGGGGCTGGTTGCAGTATTGGCGGCCCACATGGGACAGTACCTGGTGGCTCTGGCGGCCTTTCTGGCCGCCGGCGCCCTGCTGGGTTTCCTGCCGTCGAACTTCCCCCGGGCGAACGTGTTTCTGGGGGATGCAGGCAGCCATCTGGTGGGGTATCTGCTGGCGGTGCTGACCATCCTGCCGCATTTTTACACATCGGAGAATGCGCGGCCGTGGGCGGTGGCGACCCCCTTGCTGCTGCTGGCGGTGCCGCTGGGCGATCTGGCGTGGGTGGTCGCCGACCGGTGGCGGCGGGGGGCGCCCATCTACGTGGGCGACACGCATCACCTGTCTCATCGGCTGGTGCGGCGCGGCTGGAGCCAGGCGCAGGCCGTGGCGCTGATCTGGGCGGCGGCTCTGGCGCTGGGGGGGCTGGCCGTGGGACTGCAATGGGGAACGCCATAGGTTCATGGGTCTGTGCAAAAATTAATTCCGATTTTGCTGGAGGGGATTGGGCGGGCTGGCA
>CAYWIM010000101.1:0-14932 GCA_964458325.1 uncultured Verrucomicrobiota bacterium | reverse complement strand
TCTCGATTCCCTCGCCCCGCGAGGCACGAGCGGGGAGAGGGTCAAGGGAGAGGGGCGCGTTCCAAGATCCTTCTCCCCGACACCCTTTCCTCCATTGGCCATCGAGGAGAGGGTGGGAAACAGGCATCGCGTCAATAGTTCACGACGCCGGGTCAGGGGACCCGGCCTACATAATGCCGGCTGCCGGTTGACAGCCCGGCGCGCAGCGGAGTGCGCACCCTACCTTGCAAGTTTAGTTTCCGTCATTCCACGGGCACAAATCGGCAGCGTGCAGCCCGTCAGCCGACAGCGCTGCGGGCCAGGAGGCCCGCGCTCCGAATCCTTCCGGACCGCGGACGTCCCCGTCCGCAGCAGCCTCGAGCCAGTTCCCGGTGCGCCTCCTCGGCGATCACGTCTTGGATGGCGGGCTGGCGCCGAACATATCGCGGATGATGCCAACCGATCCCAGCACGGCGGAGGCCTCGTAAGGCATGTAGACGATCTTGTTGTCCTTGCCGCTGACCATCTCCTTCATGGCCTCGATATACTTCAGCGCAATGAGGTAGGTCGTCGGATTGCCCCCGGAATCCTGGATTGCCTTCGTGACTTTGGAAACGGCCTCCGCTTCCGCCTCGGCAACCTTGATGCGCGCCTCGGCCTCGCCGCAGGCCCTCAGCACCAGGGCCTGCTTGATCCCTTCGGCCTTGGTGATCTCCGACTGCCGGACGCCCTCCGCCTCGAGGATCTTCGATTGCTTCTCCCCCTCGGCTTCCAGGATCGTGGCGCGCCGGTCCCGCTCCGCGCGCATCTGCTTCTCCATGGCCACCTTGATATCCTCGGGTGGGATGATGTCCTGCAGCTCGACGCGGTTCACCTTGACGCCCCACTTGTCCGTCGCCTCGTCCAGGATCGCCCGCAGCTTCTGGTTGATCGTGTCGCGCGATGTCAGAGTATGATCCAGATCCAGCTCCCCGATGACGTTCCGAAGGGTCGTCTGCGTCAGCTTCTCGATCGCGTCCGGCAGGTTGGCGATCTCATAGACGCATCGCTTCGCATCCGTCACCTGGAAGTAAAGAAGCGCGTTGATCTCGATCGCCACATTGTCTCGAGTAATGACGTTCTGCTTCGGGAAATCGTAGACGCTCTCGCGCAGGTCGATCCGCTGGATCGTCTCCTTGCGGACGATCTTCTTCCCCTCGAGATCGGTCGTGATGAATTTCCACTCGATGCTCCGCGGCTTGTCGAAGATCGGCCAGATGATGTTGATCCCCGAGGGCAGAGTCCTGTGGAACCGGCCGAGCCGCTCGATGACCATCGTCTCCGACTGCTGGATGATTTTGAATCCTTGGATTGCCAGGACCAGGATGAACACAACCAGCGCCGCGATGATGATCAAGGGGATGTTCATGACGATTTCCTCTCCGCGTTCGACGCGACCCGCACCACAACCTTGCAGCCTTCCACCGCCCGAACCGTCACCTTCGCGCCGACGTCGATCCGGGTCTCATCCGGCGTGACGGCGCGCCAGTTCTCGCCTCCGATCTTGACCTGCCCGGTCCCCGACTTGGAATCGATGGCCTCCGTCACAAGGCCGGTCCCGCCGATCAGCGCATCCACATTCGTCTGGCTGTTCGGCCCCTCCAGGCGGAAGTGCCGGAGAACCCGCGGGCGCACCCCGAAGGCCATGGCGAGCGTGCCCATCCCGAATACAAGCAGTTGCGCCTTGAACGAGAAGCCCGCGCCCGCAAATGGCGCCACAACCAGGCAGGCCGTTCCAAGAACGCCCGCGACAAAGCCGGGCGTGAAGACCTCCGCGATCCAAAGGCCGATGCCCGTTAGCACCCAAATGTGCCACCACTCAACCATATTCGCGCTTCTCGCCTGGACCTCGACCGACCGGGAATCCTGCCTTCGCCCATTGCCGGCCGGCAGGCCCCCACAGACCCCCGCCCAACCACGGACATGCGCCCAAGCCTGATGCCTGCACGATGGCAGAATCGCCCTGCATAAGCAACTGCTGATCCGGCATCCAGCAAATGCAACTTTCCCCGGATCGAGGTTTTGATTAGAGTAGGTTTTCGATATGCCGCAATTCACCTATAAGGCGCGGCGGCGGTCCGGGGAGCTGATCCAGGCCAGGCTGGACGTGCCGGATCGCGCGGCCGCCCTTTCCGAGATCGAGCGGATGGGGCTGATCCCCATCGCTGTCGATGCCCCCCAAGGCGCCGCGGCGCGGGCCGAACGGCCGGCAGCCAGCGCCCGCGGGGATGCCGGCGGCCTGGCGTCCCTCCTCCCGCGGGGGATCCGCGATCTCCTCCAGCGCCGGCGCCGGCCCAAGCTGCAGGAGCTGGCCACGTTCACCCAGCAGCTGGCCAACCTCCTCCATTCCGGCATGCCGCTGACGGTCGCTCTGAACAGCATGACCCATCTGGAATCGAAAGGCGTCCCTCCCGACGTCAGCCGCCAGCTTCGCCAGGACGTCATGGAAGGCCGCAGCCTCTCCGACGCCATGGCCAAGCAGCCCCACATCTTCACCGACCTCTATGTCAACATGGTCCGCGCCGGCGAGCAGAGCGGCGCCCTCGAGGACGTCCTCCGCCGCCTGGCCACCCACTACGAGCGGTTCGCCGAGGTCCAGTCCAAGTTCGTCGCCGCGCTGATCTACCCGGCCATCGTCGCCGTGGTCGGCATCGTCATTATCATCTTCTTCATGAGTTTCATGCTCCCCAAGTTCCTCGTGATATTCGAGGGCATGAAAAACGTGCAGCTCCCTTCCTCGACCCGGCTGCTGATTGGCATCAGCCATTTCTTTCAAGGTTACTGGTGGCTGTTGATCCTGGCGATTTTGGCCGGGCTGGTCCTGTTCAAGCGGTTCCAGGGATCCAGCTCCGGCCGCCGGACCATCGACGGCTGGAAGATGAGCGCCCCGGTGATCGGCAAGGTGATTCGCCTCAATCTCTTCGCCCAGTTCTCGCGCACGCTGGCCACCTTGCTCGTCAATGGCGTCCCGGTCCTCACAGCCCTCAAGATCTCCGAGCAGGTCATGCCCAACGTCATGGTCCGCGAGGCCATCGCGCGCACGCGCGAGGAGGTGACCGACGGCAAGACCATCGCGCAGCCGCTGGCCCGGAGCAAGCTGTTCCCCCAGCTCATGATCGATCTGCTCCAGATCGGCGAGGAGACCGGCGATGTCCCCGGATCGCTCAAAAACATCGCCGAGACTTACGAGAATGAGCTCGGCATCGGCCTGCGCGTTCTGACCAACCTCATCGAGCCGGCCATGATCATCCTCATGGCCTTGGGCGTGGGCTTCCTCCTGTTCAGCGTCCTGTCGGCCATGTTCGCCATCACCTCCAACATCGCCCGGTAGTGCGACCTTGCCTCCAGCGTCGGATGGCGGCTGTCTCCGCCCAGGCTCGGGATGGCCCGCGGGCGGCCCAGGCCGTGCGCCCCGCCTTCACCCTGGTCGAGCTGATGGTGGTGATCGGCATCGCCGCCATGATCATGGCCATCGGCGTGCCCACGGCCTTCCGCGTGATCCGCAAGAACATTCTCCAGCAGGCCATCAGCGACATCACCGAGGCCTGCAGCGAGGCCCGCGCCCAGGCCGTCCTCCACGGCTATCCCGCCGAGCTCTGCATCCGCCCCCAGGACCGCACGATCGAAGTCCGCGCCCAGCGCGCACCCGCCCCCGCCACCGATGAGCCCCTCGACGCCCCCCTCATGCCGCCCCCGCCCCAAATCGAGACCCGCTCCGCCCCCGGCGCATCCGTGTTCCATGCCCGCCTCGCTGATGACCTCATCCTCGAGATGGTCGATGTCAATTTCCAGGAGCTCAAGGACGCCGAAATCGCCCGCGTCCGGTTCTTCCCCAACGGGACCACCGATTTCTTCACCATCGTCCTCCAGTGGCCGCGCGAGAACAAATACCGCAAGATCTCGCTCGATGTCATCACCGGCCTGGCCGATCTCGAGGTGATCCGATGAGCCGCCCCCCCCTCCATCCGCGCGCCTTCACCCTCCTCGAGGTCATGGTGGCCATGGCCATCTTTTTCATGGCCATCTTCAGCATCCTGAGCCTCGTCTCGCAAAACCTCCGCGCCGCCCGCGCCCTCGAGCCGTTCACCATGGACGCCAGCGTGCCCGCAGCCGAGCTCATGCTCACCAACCGGCTCGAGGAGGGAGTCGAGTCGGGCGATTTCGGCGATCTCTATCCCGGCTGCACTTGGACCCGCGACATCGTGCTCGCCCACACCAACGGCCTCTACCAGGTCGATCTCCTGGTCCAGCGCGACGACGGCCCCGGCGGCCAGATCCGCATGAGCATCCTCCTCTATCGCCCCGAATCGAGCGCCCGCCCCGGCGGGCTCGGCGGCGGCGGCCTCAATCCAGGCCTCAACCCCGGCCTGCAGCCCCGCCGATGAACCCGCCCGCTACCATGCCGATCGCTTCGCCCGCCCCGCCCCGCCGCGCAGCCCCCGGATTCACCCTCATCGAGATCATGATCTCGATGGCGATCCTGGGGATGGTTCTCACCTCGATCTACTCGACCTGGACCGCGATCCTCCGGTCCGCACGCGTTGCCAACGAGGCCGCAGCGCGCGTCCAGCATGCCCGCATGGCCATGCGCGCCCTCACGGATGCCTTCCTCTGCGTCCAGTACTTCGCCTCGAGCCCGGGATACTACGCGTTCGAGATGGATACATCGGCCGAGTTCGCCTATTCGAGCTTCGTCGCGCGCCTGCCCTCCTCGTTCCCAGCCAGCGGCCTGTTCGGCGGCCTGGTCATCCGGCGCGTCACGTTCACGGTCGAGAGGGGGGACGAATCACCCGAGCTGGTCATGTACCAAATGCCTCTTCTGGCGGCCGAATCCGAGAGCCAGAAACCATTTGCGATGACCCTGGCCAAGGACGTCAGCCTGTTCGAGCTCGATTTCTGGAATCCCCGGGCCAATGAATGGACCGATGAGTGGACCTACACCAACCAGCTCCCGAAGCTGGTCCGCATCACGCTGGGGCTCGGCAAGTCCAAAACCCTCCGGGCCGAGCCCCAGGACCTGGTCACCCGGATCGTCGCCGTGCCGGCCATCATGATCCCCCGGGAATACCAGTTCGCCACCCCTATGGGCGGCATCCCCGGCATGGCGCCCGGTGTTCGCCCCAATATGCCCGCAACACCTCCCACCGTCTATCCCAGCGCGCCCGGCGTCCCCGGCGCCTTCCAGCCTCCAACCCAGTTTCTGCCGCCCGCCGATTTCACCCGGCCGAGCCGAACCCGCCCGGGCCAGCCGGGCTCCCGCACCTCGGGCGGTTACTCGAGGCCGGGCGGCCCATACTATCCCTGGGGCAATCCGCAGGGGTTTGGCCCATGAAAATCCCCAGCCAGCCGCGCCTCGAGTCGGGCATCGCCCTGGTCATGGTGATGGCGGTCATCTTTGTCCTCGCCGCGCTGGCGGGCGGCATGGCCTACTCGATGAAGATCGAGATACGCCTCGCTCAGAATCACCAGTCCGAGGCCGAGCTCGAGTGGCTGGGGCGTTCCGGGATCGAGCTGGCCCGCTATGTTCTCGCCCAGGAAATGATGACGCCCGCCCAGCCCTACGACGCCCTCAACCAGAAATGGGCCGGCGGCTCCGCTTGCACCAACGAGAACTTGATCGATATCTCCCTCGAGAACAACCGCCTCGGCCGCGGCACGTTCTCCATCAAAATCATCGACCAGGAACGCAAGTTCAATATCAACACGTCCGACCAGATCCTCCTCCAGCAGGCCCTCAACCAGATGGGCGTCGACGCCGCCGAATCCTCCGCCATCGTCGATTGTCTGATGGACTGGCGGGACGGCGACGATCACCCGCTGCTATCCGGGGCCGAGAGCGAGTATTACCTGTCGCTCGAGCCGCCCTATTACGCCAAGAACGGCCCCATCGACGATATCCACGAGCTCCTCCTGGTGCGGGGCGTCACCCGGGAGATCTTCTTCGGACCCGGCCGCGCCGATCGCTCGATCCTGGCCTCCGACGCCCCCTCGACTTTCATCGATGAAACCGGCCAGGTCCGGATCCAGGCGGGCCTCATCGACCTGTTCACCCCGATCTCCGGCCGGCTCGTCAACATCAACACCGCCTCCGCCGCCGTCCTCCAGTTCATCCCCGGCATCGACCCCGTCATCGCCCAGGGCATCATCCGCCTCCGGGCGGGTCCCGATGGGGCCGAGGGCAACGAGGACGACACCCCGTTCCGCAACCCGGGCGAGCTCATCAACGTCCCCGGCATGGGCCCGCAGATGGTGGCGCAGATGGCCCGCTACTTCACCGTGCGCAGCGGCACGTTCGAGGTCCAGGTCGAGGCCCGGATCGGCAGCTACCGCCGCCTCTACACCGGCCTTCTCCGCCGCAACAACCCACGCGATATCCAGCTCCTCTACTTCACCTGGGACTGATTCCTCACCAGCGCGTCAATCAACCCTTCCACGGTGTGCGGATCGGCCTGGACGTGAGCGGTTACACCAAGCGCCGCAAGCGCCTTGGATGTCTCCGGCCCGATCGACGCCAATCGCATTCGAGGGAACTGCTCGCACAACCCGCGAAGATCGAACCGTTGGTGGAAATGCTCGACTGTCGATCCGCTGGTGAACGTGATCCAATCCGCCCCTTCCTCTCCGAGCCGATCGGCATCCGGCCCCTCGTCCAGATCGGGCTCCGTCCGGTAAAACGCAATGTCGTCCACGATCGCACCCTTCTCTTCGAGCAACCGCGGCAGATCCGGATTCGCCCGCTCGGCCCGAGGCAGCAGGACTCGCAGGTTGTCGAGGCTCTCGAACTTGGCGAGGGCATCGACGATGCTCCGGCCCACATGTTCCTCGGGCATGACGTCGACCTGCAGATGCAGCTGGCGGAGCCGCGCCGCCGTGCCCGGGCCAACAGCGGCGATCCGCACCCCGCCGATGTCCCGCATGTCCTGAAACCGCGCGAAAAACCGCTGGAAGAAAGCGTCAACCCCATTGGCGCTGGTGTAGACGATCCAATCGTAGGCATTGAGGCCGGCAAGCGCCTCGGCGATCGGAGCCGCCGCCGCCGGCGCGCCGATCCGGATCGCCGGCACCTCGAGAACCTCCGCCCCCCGCTCGCGAAGCGGCCCCGCCAGCTCCGCCGCCTGCGCCCGCGCCCGCGTCACAACCACCCGTCGCCCGAACAGCGGCCGTTGCTCGAACCAGTTCAGCTGGCTTCGCAGCCGCACAACCTCGCCAACAACAATCAGGGCCGGCGATGTCCATTGCCGCTCCTCGGCCTGGTCCGCGATATCCCCCAGCGTGCCGCTCAACACCTGCTGCCGGCCCAGGGTCCCCCACCGGATGACCGCCGCCGGCGTAGCCGCCGGCCGGCCGTGCGACACCAGCATCTCCGCAATCTGCCGCAGCCGCTTCATCCCCATCATCACCACCAGCGTCCCGCCGGCCCGCGCCACCGCACCCCAATCGATCTGGGTGCATTCCTTGTCCGGATCCTCGTGGCCAGTGACCACGGTCAGAACCGATGCCAGCTCGCGATGCGTGAGCGGAATCCCCGCGTAGTTCGGAACCGCCTCGACCGACGACACGCCCGGCACCACCTCGAATCCGATGCCGGCGCGCCGCAGCTCCTGCGCCTCCTCACCGCCCCGGCCGAATACATAGGGATCCCCTCCCTTGAGCCGCACCACGCGCTTCCCTGCCCGGGCCTTGGCGATCATCAGGGCGTTGAGCTCCGCCTGGGGCAGCACCGGCTCCGGACCGTGTTTGCCGCCGTAGATCAGCTCGGCCCTCGGCGGCGCCTCGCGCAGCAGATCGGGATTGGCCAGACGGTCGTAAATCACCACATCCGCCTGCCGGAGCAGCTCGGCGCCCCGCACGGTCATCAGCGCCGGATCGCCCGGCCCCGCGCCGACGAGGTAAACCGTGGCAGGCCGAGTCATCCTTGGCCCTCCTCGAGAAGCAATTGCTCCGCCGCCGCCTCGCCCAATGCAACGGGCTCGCTCCATGCCTTGCTGGCCTCGATCCGGCGCGCAGACCCGGCCCGAAATGAAACCGCCCGCAGCCGCAGCCGATGTCCAACCACCTGCGCATGCGCGGCCACCGGGCTCTGACACCCGCCGCCCATCCGCCGCAGAAAGGCGCGCTCCGCCGTCACACAGACCATCGTGGTCGCATGGTTGATCGCCTCGCACAGGCCCGTCAGCACCTCGTCCTTGTCCCGGATTTCGATGCCGATCGCCCCCTGGCCCACGCACGGGATCATCTCCGCCGTGTCGATCGGGCTGGCCAGCAGCCCCGCAGGCGCCTCGACTCCAGCCAGAGACGCCTCCGGCAGGATGGGCGGACCCGCGAATAGCCGGCCGTCCGAGCGCATCCGCAATCCCAGGCGCTCGAGACCCGCCGCCGCCAGAATCAGCGCGTCCCATCCGGGATCTTCCGCCAGTTTGCGAAGCCGAGTGGTCACGTTCCCGCGGATGGACTTCACCTGGATGTCCGCACGGGCAGCCAGGACCTGGGCTCGACGACGCGTGCTGGATGTGGCCACCGTCGCTCCCGTCGGCAGCCCCGACAGGCTCAGCCCTGGCCGGAAACCGCGAAACACCGCCTCCCCGGGGGCCCAATCCTCGGGCTCCTTGCTCCGCGCAACCGCCTGGGCTGACACATGCTTCTGGTCCCGATAAATCAGCACGTCGCGCGCGTCGGCGCGCGGCGCGACGGCTGCCAGCGCGAGGCCCTCGGGCAAGTCGATCGGCAGATCCTTCAGGCTATGAACCGCCAGATCCGCCTCCCCGGCCAACAGGGCCGATTCAATCTCCTTCGTGAACAACCCCTTGGACAACGCCTCTTCGCGAGCATCCTCATCTCCCGGCCTTTGGCCGCCCTCTCCCTCGTGCTCAGCGGGGGAGACAGCAGGCAGCAGAGATGCTCCACCGCTCCGAGGCTCGACGCTTGAACCCTGCGGCGCCAGCAATGCCGATGCCAGGCTGTCCCCCGTCGTCTTGATAATCCGAATCTCGAATCGCATCCGAGGCTCGACCCGGCGGCACGCGGCGATCACCAGGTGCGCCTGGGCCAGCGCAAGCACGCTCCCTCGCGTCGCCACCACAATCGGTTTCTTTCGCACGCTCATCCTCCTCACTCTATTCCCGCGCGCCATCCAGCGGCAAGCCTAACCCCAATCCTCGCCCCCAATAGCCTCTGACTTGCAGTGACGCGTGTCCAAGCCGCGCCCGGATGGTGTTGATGTCGGCGTCGCAAGCGATCCGGCACACCCGCACGTCCAGGGCGGTCGTTCCACTGCTCAGCGGCGTCGGCACCGACGCCAGCGCCATCGCTGCCTCTTGATGTCCGCATACTCCGCCGGTCTCGTTCGCGTCCCTGCTCCGATAGACGACGTGCCGCTCTCGCCCGCCCTTAGGCAAAGTCTCCCATTCCGCTTCCGTCGGCAGCCGGTAACCTCTGTCCCAATTGACGTAGGGCCAAACCCACCCCGACCGGTAAACCTGGCTCAAACCCGAGTTGGTGTAATATGCCCAGGGCCGTCCCTCCCGCTCGCTCCGCGCATTGCACCATCGCCGGCGTCCGCCGGACCTCCGCAGGTGCGGCTCGGAAGCCCAGGCAGTCGCTCCTGCAGTCCGGGTAGTTGAGGCTGCGGGCCGTCGCACGGCAGTCCCACGCGCCGATTCAACCGTCCCCGGGCTTTGTTGAGGCCCAGGCGGCGTTCGTTGTGGCGGACCACGTCCGTTGTCATCCGCGGATCGACCAAGGAGGTAATGTCTTTCGGGCTCCGTTGACGGTTCATCATGGGCTCACCGCCTGGCCATCGACCGCCAGCATCGCCCCGACGCACTCCTGCTTGACAGGAGCGCATTAAATTTTCACTCTCCAGTGCGACAAAGAAAGCGACCAATATGGCACCACACAAAGTCGAATCGTTTCAATCCAAGCAGCAGCGAACAATCAGCGGCGGCAACTGCAAGCCAAAACCGAAGGACCTGAGCGGGTTTTTCAATCCGCAGGGGGTGGCTGTCATTGGCGCATCGCCCAATCCCGCCAAAATCGGGTTCCAGATCCTCAACAATATCATCGTGGGCGGCTTTGCGGGAGGAATCTACCCGGTCAATCCCCGCGAGAACGAGATTCTCGGGCGTCCAGCCTATCGTTCGGTCACGGACATTCCCGGCCCGGTCGATCTGGCGGTGATCACCATCCCCGCCCCCCAGGTGATGGCCGCCATGGAGGAGTGCGGGCGGAAGGGGATCAGGAACGTGGCGATCATCACCTCCGGCTTCGGCGAGGTCGGCGGCATGGAAGAGGAAAAGAGGCTCAAGGAGTTCGCGGACCAGAATGGAATCGCTTTTCTGGGGCCGAACATCCTCGGCCTGCTGCACATGCCCGCCAAGCTCAACGCCACCTTCGGACCCGCTGAGATCTTTCCCGGAAAGGTCGCTTTTATCTCCCAAAGCGGGGCTCTGGCCATTGCTTTGATGGGGTGGACCATCATGGAGAAGATCGGCCTGGTCTCCCTGTTCAGCATCGGCAACAAGGCCGATGTCGGCGAGAAAGAGCTGATTGAATATTATAACGAGGATCCGAACGTCGATGTGATTTTGATCTACCTGGAAGGCCTCCGAAACGCGCGCAAGTTCTTCCAGACCGAGATCAAGAAGCCGGTGGTCGTTCTCAAGGTCGGATGCTCCCAGCGCGGCGCCAAGGCGGCGGCTTCCCACACGGGATCGCTGGCGGGTTCCGACGGCATCTACGACGCGGCGTTCCGTCAGATGGGCATCATGCGCGCCCGGAGTTTCACGGAGGCATTTGGGTGGGCCCGAGCCTTCTCCCTTCCCTTGCCGCGGGGCGAGGAGGCTCTGATTATTACCAATGGAGGCGGCATCGGTGTCTCGACCACCGACGAATGCGAATCCGCCGCCATTCCGCTTCTCGATGACAGCGAGTGGCTCGAGGGCAAGTTCCGATCCGCGATGCCCGCGTTCGGGAGCACGAAGAACCCCATCGATATCACCGGCCAGGGCGGGGTCGAAGGGTATCGAAAAGCGATTCGGGTCGCTTTCCACGAAGATCGGATCACGAATGTCATTGTCCTGTACTGCGAGACCGCTGTCACTAATCCCGTCGATATCGCCAAGGCGCTCCTCGAAGAATACGATGGCGCGAAACGCAACAAGCCGGTGGTCGTCGCCATGGTCGGCGGAAACCGATCGCGCGAGGCCATCCAGTATCTGAACGAACGCCTTGTCCCCGCTTACAACTCGGTCAACGAGGCGGTCTCATCCCTCAAGGGGCTGCATCTCTGGAGGCAGATTGCCCATAGGCCCAAGGATGCCGGGGAGATCGGCGAGCCGCCGGCCCAGGTGATCGCGTTGATCGATCGGGTTCGAGCCGAGGGCCGCGATATCCTCATGGAGCACGAGGCTCGGCAGGTCCTCCAGCTGTGCGGTGTGCCAACCCCCCGCTGGGGTTTTGCTTCGTCCCTGGACCAGGCCCTGGAGGCTGCCCGAGGGATGTATCCCCTGGCCATGAAGATCGCCTCGCCCGATATCGTCCATAAAACCGATGTCGGCGGCGTCGCCCTGAATATCTCGAACGAATCCGAACTGAGGGCGCAATACAACCAGATGATGCAGCGGATTGCCCAAGCCGCGCCGCGCGCCCATATTCTCGGCGTGAACCTGATTCAGATGGTTCAGGGAATCGAGTGCATCGTCGGATTGAGCCAGGATGCCCAGTTCGGCCCCGTGATCATGTTCGGGCTCGGCGGGATCTTTGTCGAGGTGCTGCGGGACGTTTCCTTCCGCGTCGTTCCCTTTGGCCCCCAGGAGGCCGAACGGATGATCAGCGACATCAAATCTCGAAGAATCCTCGAAGGATTCCGCGGGATGAAGGCCCATCGGCCGTCGATCATCCAGACCCTCTGCGCCGTTCAAAAGGTGGCGCACCTCTTCAAGGAGATCGATATCAATCCCCTGATCTCCAACTCCGAGGGTAGCTTTGCCGTGGATGCCCGAATCGTGCTCTGACGCCCGCCGCGATCAGTAGACCGATATGCCAATGCCGGGAGCTGAATTGTTGTGAGCCGATTCGTGCTCCCGGTAAAAATCCCACATGTCCGCGATCGCGCTCCGAAAGCTCATCACGGGAAGGATAGCCCCTACCCCTTCGATGACGGGAAAGACAACCGTGTCCATGTCGCAGTTCCCATCCGCGACGTACATGCTCCGGACGGTGCAGAAGGGCTGGTCGGTGGGGTAGTTCACATCGACCTTCACAACCGCATTCGTCCGGCTCACCATGCTCACGTCCAGAACGGCTGACCCGCCCGTCCTGTAGGTGAGGAGCAGGGTTCGCGATGCCGATCGGTAATCGAGCGAGGCGATCTCCGCGATGGGCCTCGATGCCGGCGCCGCCGGACCGACGATGACGGATGTGCCAAAGCAGACGCTGTTGAGGTGGGCCGGCGGAAATGGAATGAGGCGCATATTCCCGTCGCAATACAGCACGCAATAGATGGGCCAGCTCAACGCATCGGGTATCTTTCTCCCCAGCTCGATATAGTGAATGTCGGTGAACAGCGAGCTGCCATCCACGGTCACAGCCATCCCGCTGGGCCGCCAGAACCGGTCCTTGCGATTCACGATCAGATAATCTGTCCCGTTATCCAGCGGCTTCGCCTGCAGCGGCGTGAACGCGTAATCCTCACCGGCGACGTTCGTGCAGTTGCTGAAGTTGGGCGAGCAGTCGCTCTGAGCCACTACGATCCCTGAATGGTATGCGGTGACCGTGTAGCCGTTGACGTCGCCTCGAAGGGCAATGTTGACGTTGTCCTCCTCGGCGCAAACCGTGTGCACGGAGTAATTGGATCCGTAAACCAGAGACCGGGCACGAAAATACTGACTCTGTCCGGCCAGGCTGACCATCATCGATTCCGGCGACTGGAGAATCAAAACGTTCGTTCCGTAAGGGCGCCAATCGGACAGGTTTGTCGATGACTCAATCTGGTAGTAGTTGTTTGTATGCCCGAAAATCTGCAGCTGCATTTCCGGGTTGATGCTCAGAACCGGCTGCTGGGCAAATGCAATCTGCAATGGGGCGCATAGGAGGCATCCAATCAGAGCTTTCTTGTTCATGTCGTTTCGTCTAGCAGGCTTGAGAGAAAAAGCGAAGAACAATCGCGATTCACCTTGCGCGCCAACGGTCTGCGCAATGAAACCAGCCTGCACTCGAACGGCGCACACCCGGCGCCGCCCTTCTGATGTCACACCTTCTCCGGCACAACAAAGGGCGGACGATACTCGCGCGTCAGGAGCCGGTTGGCGGCTTCGCTGAACTCGCCGACGAATCGTTCCCGCGCGGCATCCACCGTCAGCATCGCCCCCAAGGTCGCGGGCGTTCGGTCGAGGTCGATCCCGTTGGCGGCCAAGTGAGCCCGGAACCGGTCGAACGCCGCCGCCAGAGACGAATTGCCCTCGACGCGCTCGCGGATTTCTCCCGCGGATAGCTGCCGGCCGGCTCGATGCGAGATGTTCGCCATGTGGACCAGGGCGGCCGAGAGGTGTCCATCGAGGATGTCCGCCACCAGATCGCCCGCGCGGCGGCTCCGCACGGCCTGGATAAAGTTCAGGTTGAGCCCAGGCGTGGCAGGCTCGAACTGCTCGAGCTTCTTGCCGCCGTTGTCGAACGCCTGGTTCCCAATCACGTATCCGTGTTCGCAATGGACCACCTTGCCCACCGCCACGCCCAGGTAATCGTCCATCGCCTTGGGCCCCCACGATTCTTTCCCTGCCCAGGTGTCTTTCAGGAAAGACTTGTCCTTTGGCAGGCCGCGGACCTCGAACAGGATCGGCGCCGCCTCATAGTCGAAATAGATGATCTGCGTGTTGGGCGTCTGGCCATCATCGGCGTAGCCGAACCGGCCGCCAATGCTGATGACATGCCTCGGCAGATCGCCTCCCACCGCCATCCGGCAGCCGTCCATGTGATGGATGCCCATATTGCCCAGGTCGCCATTGCCCGTGCTCCAATCCCAATGCCAGTCGTAATGGAGATTCTGCCGGCGCAGTGGCGCCACCGGCGCCGGGCCGCACCAGAGATCGTACTGGACCGTCGATGGGATGGGCTGCGGGCCCGTCACCTTGCCGATGCTCGTGCGCGGCCGGTAATTCAATCCTCGAACCATCGTCAGCTTGCCCAGCTTGCCCTGATGCACGTAGTCCATGGCTTCCCGGAAACCGTTCGCCTCCCGCGAACCGCTCGTGCCGAGCACGATCCGGCCGTACTTTCGCGCCGCCTCGACCATCTTCCGCCCCTCGAAGATGTTGTGCGAGGCCGGCTTCTGCACAAAAACGTCCTTGCCAGCCTGGCACGCCCAGATCGCCGCCAGCGCATGCCAATGGTTGGGCGTGGTGACGCTGATCGCATCGATCGCCGGGCTCTCGAGCAGTTTCCGGATGTCGGTGTAAACCTCGACCTTCTCGTTGCGTTTCTCGAACTCGCCTGCCTGCTGGCGCAAAATGGCGTCGTCCACGTCGCACAAGGCAACCACACGGACGCCGGGGATCTTGCGGAAATCGCGGATGTCCTGTTTGCCTTTGCCGCCGATCTTGACCGTCGAACCGAGACCCACCACCGCCAAGCGCACATCGCTGTTCGATCCCGCCGCCCGCAGCCAGGGCGCGTCCCCGAACGGGCCCCACACAATGGCAGCAGCCGATGCCGCCGCCGTCCGCCGAAGAAACACCCGGCGCGACGTTGCATCCAGGGCCGATCGATCCGTCCGAACGTGATGTGCGCAAGTATCCTTCATGGCGATTCTGCTGTTTTCAGGATACTGAATCCCAAAGCCGGCGCCAAAGAAAGCAGTTTTTGCGCCAGCAGTTTCGCAGGGTGGGGCAAGTCTCGCGCCAACGCCTGCAGACGCCTTTTT
>CAYWIM010000100.1:0-15527 GCA_964458325.1 uncultured Verrucomicrobiota bacterium | reverse complement strand
CTCCTCGCTCACAGACCGCGCGGGTATGCTCGCTCGTCGCGCCTCGCCAGCCCGCCCAATCCCCTCCAGCAAAATCGGAATTCATTTTTGCACAGACCCTAAGGGCGCGGCCTGGAGCGTCGATGAGCATGCCGGATTGCACCGCGGATCAGAGGCGATCAAGAGTGAATCG
The DNA here is from genome assembly GCA_964458325.1 of uncultured Verrucomicrobiota bacterium. Taxonomy (GTDB): domain Bacteria; phylum Verrucomicrobiota; class Verrucomicrobiia; order Limisphaerales; family UBA1319; genus JAGMXM01. The sequence continues at coordinate 15,355 of CAYWIM010000100.1, read as the reverse complement.
CGAGATCATCCTGGAAGGATTCTAACAATGCCATGAAAGTCGCGATCGTCGGCACCGGCTACGTGGGGCTCGTCACCGGCACTTGCCTGGCCGAGGCGGAGCACGAGGTGATTTGCGTCGACTGCGATGCCGAGAAGATCGCCATGCTCGAAGCCGGCGGCATGCCGATCTACGAGCCCGGGCTCGAGGAGCTGGTCCGCCGGAACCGAGCCGCCGGCCGGCTCCGGTTCACGACATCGACGCCCGAGGCCGTCCACGCCTCACAAATTGTTTTCATCGCGGTGCCCACGCCGCCGCTGCCCGATGGATCCGTCGATCTCAGCTTCATCGAGCGGGTGGCCCGCGACGTGGCCGCCAACCTCACCGGCTACCGGATCGTTGTCGATAAAAGCACCGTCCCCGTCCGCACCGGCCAAAAGGTCGCCGAGACCATCAAGCGCTATTGCCGGACTCCGGTCGAGTTCGACGTGGTCAGCAATCCCGAGTTCCTCCGCGAAGGCTCCGCCGTCGAGGATTTCCTTCATCCGGACCGGATCGTGATCGGCGTCAGCTCCCCCCGGCCTGTCTCCGCCATGAAACAGGTCTTCGCGCCGTTCGACGCCCCCATCATCGTCACCGATATCCAATCCGCCGAGCTCATCAAACACGCCGCCAACTCCTTCCTCGCCCTCAAGATCTCCTATATCAATGCCCTGTCCGTCATCTGCGAAGCATCCCATGCCGATGTCCAGGACGTCGCCAACGGCATCGGAATGGACCGGCGCATCGGCCGGAAGTTCCTCGATGCCTCGCTGGGCTTCGGCGGCAGCTGCTTCCCCAAAGACCTCAGCGCATTCATCAAGATCGCTGAACAGCTGGGCTACGATTTCGCCCTCCTGCGCGAAGTCCAGCGGATCAACACCCAGCAGCTGGACCGATTCTTCCGCAAAATCCTCGATACGCTCTGGGTCATCAAAGACAAACAAATCGGCATCCTCGGCCTCGCTTTCAAGGAGAATACCGACGACGTCCGCATGTCGCCCGCCATCGAGCTCTGCCGCCGGCTCCTGGCCGAAGGCGCCCGCCTCCGTGTCCACGATCCCAAAGCCATGGACAAGGCCCGCGCCTTGCTCCCCGATGTCACGTATGTCTCCCACCAGGATGACGTCGCCGATGGTTGCGATGCCCTCGTCCTGGCCACCGAATGGTCCCAATTCAAACAGCTCGACCTGGCCAAAGCCCGTCGCGTCATGACCTATCCAATCCTATTCGACGGACGCAACCTGTTCGACAAAAAGGAAATGGAACATCTCGGCTTTATCTATAAAAGCATCGGCCGATGATCCCCATCGAGGTCTCCGCCGCCTTGGTCTTCCGCCAAGGCCGGCTTCTCATCACCCGACGGCTTCCTCACGAACACATGGGCGGCCTCTGGGAATTCCCCGGCGGCAAACGCGAGCCGGGCGAATCATGGGAATCCTGCCTCGCACGCGAACTCATCGAGGAGCTCGATCTCCAAATCGATGTCGGCAAGCTGCTCCGCGAAGTCGAGCACGCCTATCCCCAAAAAACCGTCCGTATCCGTTTCTTTCGCTGCCGCGTCCGAAGCGGTGAACCCAAGCCCATCGGCTGTGCCGAGCTTGCGTGGATCGATCCCAGCCAGCTCGGCCAATACGATTTTCCCCCCGCTGATACGGTTCTCCTCGAAGAGCTCGCGCACCATCCCGATTGGTGGGAGGATCCTCCGCCGCCCGGCGCGCGCCCTACCTTGTAAGCCCACAGCCGAAAGGATAGGCGGCCACTCCGTGGACGCCGCTTTGATGGCCGTCAGCTCACCGCGTGGCGCGCCTTCACACGCCGCCGTAGTGCGCTTCGATGTCTTCCCGGAAATGGTTGTGGTCAAAGCGGAGAATCGCCAGCTCCCGACGCGCGTTCTCCTCCGAATCGCTCGCGTGCGCCGCATTCACCATCACCGTCTGGCCAAACTCGCGCCGGATCGATCCCGGCGGCGCCTTCGAGGGATCCGTCGGCCCCAGCACCTCCCGGATCTTCCTCACCGCGTCCGGCCCCTCGTAAACCAGGGCGATGCACTTCTCGGTCCCGGGCGTGGTGCGCTCCTCGTCCGCACAGGTGTGCGGCGAACGCCCCGACATGAACTTCACGATGTTCTCGAACTGCCAATCGGCGTGCAGCGGGCTCAGGATCTCCCCCAGACGCCGGGTCTCCGCCGGTGGTATTTCAAACTGAAGCTCGGTCTCCAATACCGCCTTGGCCCGCGTCGCCACCACGTCAATCAGCCGCGTCCTCAATACCTCCCGCACCGGCGCGTAAAACTCTTCCGCCTCCGCCACGCTCATCCGATGCACCTTGATGCCGATGATGAACAGCCCCGTGCGCGAGAAGAAATCGATCACATTCCCCGGCCGGCCGGTCGCAAACCGGAAATTGTCCGGCTTGATCAGGACCAGCGTCCTCTGAACCGCCAACCCCTCCGGATACGGGATCACCCCCTGCAACAGCCCGCCATCGCTGTCCGAGTAGCGCGCCCACAGCTTGAGCTTCTGTTGCGCTTCTGTCGCGTCCGGCGCCGCCAGCACCGCGGGCTCGAAATAGACGACCTGATTGTGATCGTCAAACACCAGGTCCCCATAAGTGTCCCGGATCGTTTCACCCCCCATCCGGTCCAGGCTGAAGTTCCCCACCACCGACCGGACTCGCCGCACCGCGTCCTCGCCCCGAAAGACCAGCAGCATCACCCGCCGCCGCCGCCCGGTCCGCAAGTCCGGCACAAAATTCTTCAAGATGTAACCCCGGATCAGCTCCTGAATCCGCCGGTCCTGTGGATCGTTGGCCGTCACCAGCATCTCCGCATACTGCTGGACCAGCTCGATCCCCGGCGCAAACATCCGCGCCCCCACCAGCTCCAAACCCGTCCGGCTGATCAGCCGCGCCAGGATCCCGCCCGTCCGCGACTTCGAAAGCGAATACGGAGTGAGGATGGCGTAGCCAAGTTCGTTAGCCATAGTCGCCTCGAGATTATGCCGGAGGGGCTGGCTCCGTGGACGGCGCTCCCGATTCAGCCGCCACCTTGCCGCCGATGATCTTGAACATCACTGCGCCGCAGGTCGGACACTTGCCCTTGATGGCCTTTCGACCATTTTTCATGGTCTCCTCCATGGCATCCACAATCTCCTTCCGAGCCTTGCACTTGACACAATAACCTTCTGGCATAAGCGGTTCCTGCCTGCAACGCATCATGCGCCGCTGCAGTAATAGAGTTAGCTTACGGACCCCCTCCCAATGGCGTCAATGGCAAAAGGAACGCCCCAGACGCCGGGTGGTTTTGTGCATATCATTCACCACCAACATCTTAGAAAGAAACAAACCGGCATCCGCCTCTCCTCCCCCCCCCTTCGTTCCCCGATGAAACCCCACGGTTCCCCCCTTCCAGCAATCCCATCACTTGCCATACTGGCGCCGCAATTCCGTCTTGAGCACTTTGCCGGCGGCATTGCGCGGCAATGCGTCCAAAAAATGGGCTTTCCGCGGAACCTTGTAATCCGCAAGGTGCGCCCGCATGAATGCCAGCAACTCCTTCTCGTCGATCGCCTGGCGGTCGTTGACGACCACGAACGCCACCGCATGCTCACCCCTGTGGGCGTCCGCCTGGCCGATCACCGCCGCCTCCCGGATCCCCGGATGCCGATAAAGCACCTCCTCGATCTCGCGCGGATACACGTTCATCCCATGCACCAGCAGCATGTCCTTCTTGCGATCGGTGATGTAGCTGAAGCCGTCCGCATCCTGATATCCCACGTCTCCCGTCAGAAGCCAGCCGTTGCGCAATGCCTTCGCGGTCTCTTCCGGCTGATTCCAATATCCCGCCATCACGTTCCCCCCCCGCACGCAAATCTCACCCACCTCTCCCGCCGGAAGGACCCGGCCCGAATCGTCCTGCACTGTCACCTCGACATTGGCAATCGGCAGGCCGATCGATCCCGCCTTCCACGGGCCGTTAATCGGAGTGAACGAAACCACCGGACTCGCCTCGCTCAGCCCGTATCCCTCGAGAAGCGGGAACGGGAATTTCCGGTTGAAATCCGTCAGAGTCTGGACCGGCAGAGGCGCGGCTCCACTGATGCACAGCCTCAGAGGCAGCTCGGTTGGCACCGATGGATCCAGCAGCGCGCGGAAGAACTGCGGGATCGCCGGCAGGATCGTCGCCTGCCGCTGCGCAATCTCGAACAACACGTTCTTGGGCGGATGAAGCGAACGCACCAGCACGATGGATCCGCCCACCATCAGGGGCAGAAACACGCAGACGCACAGCATGAAGCTGTGGAACATCGGCAGCAGCAGCACGAACCGGTCATGATCCACCGCGGCGAGCACCTGCCGGCAGCTCTCCACGTTGTGCAGCAGGTTCCCGTGCGTCAGCATCGCCCCTTTGGGCCGGCCCGTCGTGCCCGACGTGTAAATGATGACGGCCAGATCCGCCTCGCCCACCCCCGATCCATCCCCCCCGTCAACCTCGTCCCACCCCTCGGCTGGAATCCCATCCGCCATGAGCACCCGCAGCCCCTCGGTATGCGACTGGACCTCCTCTGTCACCGGCCGCAGGTCCTCTTGGCCGATCAACACCCGGATCCCCGCGTCCCGCACGACGAATTCCACTTCCTCCGGCTTCAGGAAATTGTTGATCGGCACGACCGAGGCCCCCGTCGCCAGGCCCCCGAACAATGCCGCCACGTACTCCGGGCGGTTCCGCAGCAAGATCCCGATCCGATCTCCCCGCCGCACCCCCAACTCCTCCCTCAGCCGGCCTCGCACCCACAAGGATTGCCTCCATAATTGCTCGTAGGAATACTCGGCTTCGCCCCAGAACAAAGCCGTTTTTTGGGAGTTGCCCGACACGGCGGAGGCAAATGCTTCGACCAGGTTCATGCGGACTTTGGTTGACAAAATCGCGTAATACAAAGCCCATGTCCCGCCCCGAGTCAAGCTCCTCGAAAGCCCCGCGCGATCCTGCGATCCAATCGGCGCCAGCCAGTCGACCGCGCCACGGGCAAAACCAGCGCCCAACCCACTTCTGGGGTTCCGCGTTTGCGCGGTCCGGAGGCTTCAGCCGCCCACCGAATAGAACCGATAGTCGCCCTCGAAACCCGACAGCCCATGCCGGCCCTGGTCGGCGAGCGGCAGGGCGCGCCCCAGGCGGCTGGCCGCGGCCTCGCTCGCCAGGGTTTGGAGCCGCAGCGTCGCCGCCAGTTTTTCCATCCGAAAGGCGAAATGCACCTCCGCCCCCAACACGTTCTCCTCGCCGTCGCCGATCCCCGTGTCCAAAACGGCCGCTCCATGATGGATGGCCCATCGAAAGGTTGGAGAGCCCGCGACCTGCAAGGTCATCAGCCCTTTGAGCGTGGCCACCACTCGCGCATCCGCGGTCGGCGACGGTTTCCAGTACGCAAACCAGCCATCCCCCAGGAAGGTGTTGATGAGGCCCTCGGCCGGCTCGAGGATCTCCTTGCAGGCGAGAAACCACCGGCCCACCAGCCCGGCAAATTCCTCCGGCGGGAGCGTCTGCAGCAGGACGGTCGATCCCACAATGTCCGCAACCAAGAGCCATAGCGGAGACGAATGGCGATCCTTGGTCCTGGGCAGCACCGTGGTCGGCATTTGAGTGGTCACCTCGGGATCCACGCCCGCCCGGTGAAACACCAGCGCGTAATCGGCGATCTCGATCTCGTTCCGGTCCGCCAACGGCACCGGCTGGCGCACCCGCTTTCCATCCAGAAAAGTCCCGTTGGTGCTGCCCAGGTCCACCAGCCAATGCTCGCCGTTGCTCTGCGCATGGATCAACGCATGGCGTCGGGATACCCGGTTTCCGCTCAAGACCAAAACGTTCTCGCCCGACCGCCCGATGGTCAGCGTCGATCCCACCGGCATTCTCTCTCCCCCCACAATCTCGATCCAGGCATTCATGCCCCCTTGGCCATCAGCGTGTCTTATCCCGCGCCAGCACCGCCCCGCCCACAATGCCCGCGTCGTCTCCCAGCTTCGATGCCACGATCTCGACCCCCTTCGCCGACCCCGCAAACGCGTAGTCGCGGGCGGTCTCGACGATGATCGACATCATTTCGTCCTCGAGCGCCGCGATCACTCCACCCCCGAGCACGATCACCTCCGGATTCAGCAGGTTGATCAGATTCGCCACAGCGATCCCCGTGTATTCGGCGGCCTCCTCGATCACCCGCTCCACAAACCGGTCCCCCTGGCGGATGGCCTTTCGCAGATCCCCGCTCCGCATGTCCGCCAGATCACCGCCCAACATGGTCGTCAGCAGGGTCTTTTGCCCCTCCTTGATCGCGATCTGCAGCCGCCGGAAAATGGCGGTGCGGCTGGCCAGCGCCTCGAGACATCCCCGGTTGCCGCAATTGCACTTCGGCCCCTCCACCTCGAGCACCATGTGCCCGATCTCACCCGCTGTCCGGTTGAATCCCGAATACAGCTTCTTGTCCAGGATCAGGCCCCCCCCCACGCCCGTGCCCAGGTAGATGCCAACCATGCTCCGCGGTTTCGCCTCGAGTTCTGTCGCGTAAATCCCCAGCGTGGCCGCGTTGCAGTCGTTTTCGATCACCACGGGCAGCTCCAGATGATCCTCCAGCTCGCGCTGCAACGGGACGTTTTCCCATCCCAAGTTGGGCGCCAGAATCACACGCCCCGACTCCGGATCCACCGCCCCCGGCGCGCCCACCCCCACGGCCCGGACCTGCTTCAGACTTAAATCGCACTCGTCGACCGCATCCTGCACGCAGCGCGCCACGCGATCGATGATCGCCTTGACGCCCCGCTGTGACTTGGTGCTCATCTTGGTCCGTCCCACGCAGTTCTGCGGGGACCGGAACACCCCCGCCAGGATCTTGGTGCCTCCCAGATCCACGCCCACCAGATACTCCTTCTTGTCTTGCGCCTCTGCCATAAACATCCCGCCTTCTCCCGCCGCAAAAGGACAAAACCGCCCGGCCTGCCCGCCGGCCATCCCCGCCCATCCCCGCCTACCGTTTCCGCACCACCACGGCCTCGATCTTGCGCCTCAGCTCGGCGTTGACCTCCTCGATCGGCCGGTTGCCGTTCACGATCTCGAATCCGTAATGCTGCTGCAGCCGCTGGAATTGCTCGTAGATTCGCCGCTGGTAAACCAGGAAGCTGTCGAACCACTCCCGCGCCAATCCCAGATCCATGCCGCTCTCCCAATAATCCAGCGTGCGGTTCTTGGTGAAATTCCGCTGCGCCAGTTGCTCGGGAGAAACGTTCAGATAAAAGACCGCGTCCGGCTCGAGCGCGATCCCATACAGGTTCCGCAGCCAGGGCTCGTCCATCCCCCGCACCATGTCCCGGGCCATCAGGGTGTAAATGTAACGGTCCGCCAGCACGATCGCCCCCGCCTTGAGCGCCGGCAGTATCGTGTTCTCCAGCTGATCCGCGAAATCGGTCGCATAGAACAGGCTCAGCGTGATCCGGCTCAGGATGTTGCCCTGCTTGGCCCGCTCGAGCTCGTGGCTCACCAGGCTCGACAGCTTCAAGCCCACCTGGGTGGTCGCGTGGCCGCACCCCTCCAGCCACTCGACCAGCCGCGCGATCTGCGTCGATCGCCCCGAGCAGTCCGCCCCCTCCACTACCACCAGCTTGCCCACCAGCCGGTGCAGCTCCACCCCCGGCAATCCGTGACCGTAAAACCGCTTCGGCGTCGGCACCGGCGTCGCCACGTGCCGCCGCTCCCGGCGCTTGAAACGGATGTGCCCGCTTTCCCCGGGCGGAGGCGTTGACATGCGCTTCATCGGCGATTGTCCCTCTCAAGTTCTCGGCAGCGCGAAGGCGTCGAGATTCAGCCGCGCCGCCACCATCTCCCGCACCACCGATTGCTGCGTCTCGATCGGCTGGTTGGCGTCGACCACCAGAAACCCATACTCGTCGATCATCGCCAGATATTGATCCAGTATCTTGCCCTGAAAGATCCGAAAGCTCTCGTGAATGTCCGGCGATAGCTTCATGTCCATCCCCGCCTCGAAATACTTCAGCTGCTGCCGATGATCCAGGATCCGCTGCAGCGATACCTCCAGGCGCGCCTTGAAGAAAAAGGTCAGGTCCGGCAGCGCCGCGAAACCGTACAGACCCCGAACCCACTCCGCGGCGCACCCGCGCACCACGTCCCGCGCGAACGCGGTGAAGATGTAGCGGTCGCACAGCACGATGTAGCCGGCCCGCAGCAGCGGCACCAGCTGCCGCTCATACCGGTCCGCAAAATCCGTCGCATGGATCAGACTGAACGTCGTCGGCGTCAGCAGCTCCATCTTCTTCGCCTTGCTCGTCGCGCTCTTGACCAGCTCCGACGAGTTCCACTCGCTGAAGAACACTTTCAATCCCTGCAGCTCCAGCCACCGCTGCAGCAGGTGAATCTGCGTCGATTTCCCCGATCCGTCCAAACCCTCCACCGCAATCAGCCGGCCGGGATAATTCAGTTCGGAAAATCGCGTTCGCATCGTCCCCGCCATCCTAGAACCGTCCTCCGGATTCACAACTCTTTTTCACAGCCACACCAGCCATCGCAGCCCCTCGAGGCTGTTCAGCGTGGCCCAGGACAAGATCCATCGGACCGCCGGGATCTGGATCGCCAGAATCACCAGCAGAAAACCGAATTGCGACAGCCGAAAATACGTCTCGTCGCTCATCCGCGTCGCGAACTTCAACACGCTCGAACCGTCCAGCGGCGGGATCGGCAGCAGGTTGAAGAAGGCCAGATACAGGCTGAGGAGCGCCAGCCGATACCCTGTCTCCTGGGCCATGCCCACCCCCGCCACCTCCCCAATCCTCGCCACCGCCAGCGCCCCGATCGCCAGCACCAGGTTCATCCACGGCCCCGCCAGCGATACCAGCACGTCGTCCCGCCCCCGGCGCCGAAACAGATACGGATTCACCGGCACGGGCTTGCCCCACCCGATGATGAACCCCGCCATCCTCGAGTCCGCCGCCATCAGAAAGACCGCCACCAGCGGCAGGACCACCGTCCCCAGCGGATCCATGTGCGCCAGCGGATTCAACGTCAAGCGCCCCTGCAGCCGCGCCGTGTCGTCCCCGCATTTCCACGCCGCCCACGCATGCGCGAATTCATGGAAGGTCACGATGAGCAGCAGACAGCAATAGTTCACCAGCCCATCGAGCAGCATCCGATCGTTCATCGCCGCGAACCTAGCAGAAGACCGCCAGCCGCCCAAATGCTTTTTCCCCCGAGCCGACCCAGCCGCAGCCGCCCATGTCGCCCGGCGGATCTATCTCCCCTCTTCGAACACCACCCGGTTCTCCTCGCCGCGCCGCCAATCGATCACTCGCTCCTCGCGCCCCCCGCCGGGCCACTCGACCGCCACCCGCTGCCGGCCGAAATAGGCGGACGTAACCCATTGACCATCGGCGCCCGTCCTCCCCTCCGCCCGCGTCCACCACTCGCCGCGAATCAGCTCCTGCATCCGCTCATACACCGGCTTGGGCGTCATGTCCGGACGAACCCAGCCGGCGGCCGCACCCTGCCACGCTCCATTGTCCGAAAAATCCCACCACGTGATCGCCTCGACCGCCGGATGACCGAACAGCATTGTGTAAAACTGCGGCACATACTCGGCCTGGGCGGCCTCGCCCTCCGCTGTCGTCCCCCCCCAGCGCCGATCGCCGATCCGCGGCCCGCTCACGATCGTTGTCTCCGTGAAATGCAGCGGCAATCCCAATCCCTGGAACCGATCACATACCTCGATGATCCGGTTCGGCGCCCAACCGCTCCCGTGCATATGGCTTTGAATCCCTACCGCATCCATCAGCAATCGCCCATCCTTCCGCAATGCGTCCAGGATCTTGTAGTAAGGCGGATCCGTCCGGTAATCGTTCACCAGCAGGATGGCGGACGCATTCGCCGCCCGCGCAATCTCCAGATGCTCGCGCACATACGGAACCGCCCCCACCGACATCGCCCACTCGCCCAGCCGCGTGTTGAACCGACCCAGATGCGTCGGCTCGTTCACCACGTCCCATATGTCGATCCGCCCCGCAAACCGCTCCACGATCTCCCGCACCCGCCGATGCGATAACCGTGCGATCTCGGCGAAATCCCGCGGTAGCCACGCCGGATCCGCAAAATCCCACACCAGCGGATGGCCCTTGCAGACGATGCCCTGGTCCCGACACCAGCTCGCCACTCGATCGGTAGTATCGTAATCCGGCTCACCTGCTCGACGCTCATACGACGGCCAGTAAAATCCCAACGTCGCAAAGTTGAACACGCCCGCAAACCTTCGCCGGTACTCCTCCTCGAGCTCCGGCGCGTTCAGCCGTCCGAACCGGAAAAAGTTGCACCCAAACCGGAATGCGTGACTCACTTGCTCGATTCGAACCCGCGCGCCCCCCACCGAGCGCCCTTGCCGGTCTTTCACCCAAACGCAGCCCGGACCGCGCCGGACCCGCGCAATGCGTTCCCGCGCGCGCGCCACCGCCTCCGGATCCTGCGGATGCACCCCCGTCCGCCCCGGCGCCGCCGCGCGCCCCGAGGCCAGCCACAACCCCGCAGCCCCTCCCCCAGCGGCCTGCATAAACCGGCGGCGAGTGAATGCCCCATCCATCGATAATCGAGCCGTTGGCATAACGTGCCTTCTCCGTTGATCAGAAAGGATGACCGAAGGGCAGATTCTCTATCGCACAAAGCTCGTGCTGCGTTTCGAGGCGCGGATCTCACGGTAAATCTTCTCCATCCGCTGCACCCGTTCCGCCAGCGCCCCCTCGGCAATCCGGTTCTTTTGCTCGGTCAGATCGTCCGATAAGTCATACAGGGCGACCGGCTTGTCGTTCTCGATGTCGAATACCAGTTTCCATGGGCCTTCGCGCAGCGCATGCGCCATGCCATCGCTGCCAGACGACGCACCCCTCTTCGCGGCTGCGTTCCACGCCTGGTTCATCGCTGTCTGCCGGTTCTGCGCCCGCTTGCGCGCGGCAACCGCCTGGACACGGGGCAGATCGGGCGATCTCTCGGTAAATGCATCCCGCCCCGGGCTGCTCTGGATCAGCAGCGTCTGCCGCACCGGCCGATCGTCCCCCCGATCGCCAAGCAGGACCGAGGCCAGGCTCACACTGTCCAGCATTTGATGCGCCTCGAACGCGCCGCCCGCCAGCTCGACGAACGTCGGCACAATGTCGTGCGTCCCGATCAGCTGATGCCGAACCGTGCCCGCCGGCACTCGCCCCTTCCAATAGGCCACGAACGGCACCCGGTGCCCCCCCTCCCATATGAACGATTTCGATCCCCGCAATCCACCGACCGCATCGTGGCCAAACCCGCGATCCTGCGGAGTGGGGATCCCACCGTTGTCGCTGGTCACGATCACCAAGGTCTTGTCGAGCAGACCGCGCCTCTCCAGCGCCTCGAACAGCTTGCCCACCACGACATCCACCTCCATCACCATGTCCGTTTTGGGCGTCATCTTCGACACGCCCTTGACCGCCGTTCCCAACAAGGTGTCCGGAGGCGTGTAAGGGCCGTGCGCGCCATCCGTCGAAAGATGGATGTAGAACGGCCCGCCCTTGTCGATGAACGCGATCGCCTTCTCGACCAGCGCCTGCCCAACTTGCCGGCTATCCCAGCCGGGCAAGCCCGGCCCCGGCGAAGGGACCTGACCGCCATTGAGCGGGCCCGCCGCAAGCTGCGTGACCTTTGTCGGATCGCCCGCCACCCGATTGTTCTCGAAAAACATGTAGGGGGGCGCCTGATGCCCGCCCAGCAGGACAAACGAGGTATCGAATCCCCACTGGCGAGGCCCCACCGTCATCGGCTTCGTGAAATCCGGCTTGCCGTCCGCCCCGGTCTCGAACTGCCCGCCAAAATGCAGCTTGCCGAACAATCCGGTCCGATAGCCCGCCGCTTTCAGCAGTTGGCCTACCGTCTTTTGGCCGTCGAGAAATGGCGGCGCCTGATTCCATCCCCACGTGCCCCCCGGCGTCCGCCCCCGCCATGTGTAGTTCCCGGTCGCGACCGAATACCGCGTCGGCGCGCACAGCGCCGCCGGCGTGTGCGCGTCCGTGAACCGCATCCCCTCCCGCGCCAGCCGGTCGATGTTCGGCGACGGGATTTTGCCTTGCGGATTGTAGCATTGGAAATCGCCCCAGCCGACATCGTCCGCCATGATGAACACAACGTTCGGACGGAGCGCTTCCGACCCGCTGGCAGCCGGCAGCGCCCCGAGCAGGATCGCCGCTGTCAGAACCCCGATGATGCATGCAATGGTTTTCATCGTTTTATTCTCCTGGATGGACTCAACGGCAGGCGCGTCGCCGGCTCAAGCACGGTCCCCTCTGGTGGGCACGACAGGGGTCGAACCTGCAAGGATTGCTCCATGGGATCCTAAGTCCCACGCGTCTGCCAATTCCGCCACGTGCCCTCCTTGTTAATCAAACAGCTAAAACCTGCTTCAGCGGTGGGCCTGACAGTTGCGACGGTAGTACCACATGGAACCCTCAGCAACGCCGCGCAAAACGACTGAACCAAGGCCAAGCTCACGCCGCTACAGATACACCAAGGTCCTCGACAACCGCAAGCAACCAATTCCTAGCGCTCTCGGAAGCCGGAATGGCCGGTTCATCACCCGGCTGACCGTCGAAGGGGTCGGTCATAACTATTGACACAAGAGGCCGTTTGCTGCACTCCCCCCCATGCCGCGCAAACTTCACGTCCAATAACCTGGCGCCATTTACCACCTGATGAATCGGGGCGACCGCCGCCATCGCATCTTCCAAGACGATGAGGGCCGTGGCCGTTTTTCTCACAAGGACCAACTGCGACAGCGAGCCTGGACGGAAGCCGAACCGGGCCGCCGGCGCAAAGGGAACCCGGAGAATGTGGAGATCGCCAACCCGTTGCGCGCGCACACGACGATGACGTTGAAGTCGATCGTCCAACGTCTTGCGATGGGAACCTGGGCCCATGTTTCTAACTGCTTGGCGCAGAAGCGCAAGAACGACCGCCAGTGTCAATAGTTATGACCGACCCCTATGCAGCAGGAATAGGCTGGAATCGGCGCGCGGATCCGTGCTACAGGATCCTCGGCGCCCATCAGTCCCTGGCACGATGAAAAGACAATCATTCAACCTGAGTCAATGCGTTCTTGCCCTGAGCCTCGCCGCGGCCTGGCTGGCCTTGCTGAGCCTGCCGGCCGCCGGGCAAACGCCGGTGATCCGGTCATTGAGCCAGAACGGGGAACTGATCTGCACCAACCTGCCGCCGGGCGACGCGGCGACCGTCGAATGGGCGCCAACGGCAAATGGTCCGTGGACGAACACCTGGGCGAGCCTGGTCGGGATCAAAGCCGACACGAACGGGATGATCCGCGTGCAAGTCCCGATGTTTTACCGGGTGCGAGGTGATCCTGCGGGCATGGCCCTGATCCCTGCCGGCGCGTTCCAGATGGGAGATGCCTTCAGCGAGGGCTATTCCGCTGAACTTCCTCTGCACGCAGTATACGTCAGCGCCTTTTTCATGGATCGCACGAAGGTGACCAAGGCGGAATGGGACGCGGTCTATCAGTGGGCAGTGGGACACGGTTACAGCTTCGATAACCGGGGATCCTGGTATGAAGGGGTGAACTACAGCAAAGGCGCCAATCATCCAGTTCATTTGATCAACTGGCATGACGCGGTGAAGTGGTGCAATGCGCGGAGTGAGCGGGAGGGTCGGGCATGGGCGTATTACACGAACTCAGGTTTGAGCCAGCCTTATCGGACCGGACAGGTTGTGCCGCATGTGAAATGGGATGCGGGATACCGGCTGCCGACCGAGGCAGAGTGGGAGAAGGCGGCTCGAGGCGGCCTTTCGGGCAAGCGGTTCCCCTGGGGGGACACGATCACACACAGCCAGGCAAACTACTACAGCTCGTCATCCGACAGCTATGATCAAAGTCCCACGCGCGGTTATCATCCGGTCTACGCGACCGGAGGCCATCCTTACACGAGCCCCGTGGCATCATTTGCGGCCAACGGGTATCGATTGCATGACATGAGTGGCAATGTCTGGGAATGGTGTTGGGACTGGGATGACTGGAACTACTATGCTTCGTCGCCGGGGATCGATCCCCGAGGGCCAGGCTCGGGCTCGGCCCGCGTGGCGCGCGGGGGTGGCTGGGGCAACTACGCGGGGTACTGCCGGGTGGCGGGGCGCAGCGACTCCGATCCGGCCTACGGAAGCATCGGCCTGGGCTTCCGGACTGTCCTCCCATCCGATCAGCCGTAAATGGCAGGCCATCGAGGTCGGCTCGCTTATAGGGGTCAGTCAATGAGATTGTCACAATCTCCACAGGCGTTGCAGTGCAATCTCATTAACTGATCCTGATCCGTTCTCCGGATCGATCTGCTTGGACAACGATAGACCTGATCCTATTGGTTTTTCGCGCCGACTAGAATGCCCAATGTTTCCCGGGACACCAGAGCAATGTCTCGCTCCCGCTCCAGGAAGGGTCGCACGTCCGCTCGCGCACGTTCCCAGTCCAGTGTCTCCAGCCGTTGACGGAGTTCGTCCCGCCAGCTGGCAATCGTCAAGGCCTGGCCTTGCCACCCGGTCTGCGTCAAGGCGGCGTTGAGCAGCACCAGGTTGGGGGGCGGCCAGGAACGGTCGGACAGATACCAGACGAGGTCGTAAAGGTCGCGGCCCTTGGTCCATTTGCGGTGCAGAACGGCGTGGAGTTTCCCCGCCAATAGCGACGCCTTGTCGTGATGGCAGAGGTTCAGGGTTACATGGCGCCGAACGATGGATGTCGCGATGCCCGCTCCCGGCGGGGGACGGTTGTCCACCTCGACTTTGATGGAAAGAACCTGGGATGCATGCGGCGACATGCCGATTTCGTGGGGGAGGCCGGGGAACTTGAGCCAGGCGGAGGACACGGTCTTCTCGCCCCTCACGTTGATCTCGATCCGGTAGCCATCGAGGCTGAGCGCACGCTTGACCTCGGTCAGAGCCGATCGGAACCCGGCGTCCTCCCCCATCTGGATGAGCGAGAAATCGAGGTCTTCCGAGAACCGGGGGATGGAGTAGAGAAACCGCAACGCCGTGCCACCGACAAATGCCCACCGTAGGAATGCGCCCGCGTCCTGTAGCGACTCGAGCACCCGCGCCTGCAGGTATTCCCGCACGAGGCTCCCGCGGGCCAGGTCATTGGGCGCCTGTGCCGCCAGTTGTCGCAGGTAATCCTTCACAGGGGCTCTCCTTTCTCTGCGGCGAGCACGGGACCGACGATCCCGACCGCACGGATCAGTTTGGGTTTGCCGCTGCGCTGAGCAAGTTCATTGAGGACGGTCATTC
>CAYWIM010000099.1:0-15596 GCA_964458325.1 uncultured Verrucomicrobiota bacterium | reverse complement strand
CGCAGTCCGCAAGGGGGCCTTCGACTGGCGCGGTTGATGGCCGGCATCTACGAGCTCCAGCGCTGGCGGACCGCATCGAGCGTCTTCATGATCTCGAGGGACTCCGCCAGGGGCATGGCTGGGCTTTCGGTTCGGCCCTGGGCGAGGCAGCGGTGGACCTCCTGGATCTCGAACTGGTATCCATTGCCTGGAAAGGGCTGGTCGATCTGCACGGGATCGCCGGTCCGGGGCTCGAGCCGCGCGGCGCGCGCCTTCCACCAGGGGCAGGAGAGCCATGCGGCGCCTTCGGTTCCGTAAACCACCGCCGTTTTCGCCGTGTCCAGACGGATGCTTGCCGACAGCAACGAGAGCCTCCCGCCCCGGTGATCCAACAGAATGCCGACAGATTCGTCCACGCCCGTCTCGCCGATGCAGGCCGTCGATTCGATGCGCGCGGGCAGCCCGAAAACCCACGAGGCCAGCGACACGGCATACACGCCCACATCGAGCAGCGCCCCGCCTCCCAGGGCGGGATCGAAGAGCCGGCTCCGAGGATCGGGCTCGGCCCGAAATCCAAAATCGACCTGGAGGAGCCGCCCCTCGCCCAGGCGTCCGGAATCGATCCATTCGCGCCACTGCCGGACGGCGGGGATGAAGCGCGTCCACATCGCTTCCATGAGGAAACAACGGCGGGCATGGGCGCGGCCGATGACGGCGGCGGCCTCGGTTGCATCGAGGGCGAACGGCTTCTCGCACAAGACGGCTTTGCCTGCATCGAGGGCCAGCTCGCACGCCTCGCGGTGGGCATGATTGCACGTGGCCACATAGACCACATCCACCTCCGGATCGGCCACAAGGCCGGCGTAGCTGTCATACGCCCGAGAGATGCCGAATTCGCCGGCCAGGGCCCGGGCGCGTTCGCCCGAGCGCGATCCCACCGCCACGAGGCGGGCGCCCGCCACGGCCACAAGGTCCTCCGCGAATTTGCGGGCAATGCGCCCCGCGCCCAGGATGGCCCAGCGGATGAGATCAGGCATGGCGGATCAACAGATGCGCGGCAGTTGCTCGCCGCTGAGACGGTCGACGATGCGCCAGGTGCCGATGGTCGATCGGAGCGCCACGAGGGGTTCGGACGGGTCTGCGACCCGGCCGATGGCGCAGGCAGGCAGGGAAGGCGCATGGCGCTGGAGCAGGGCAAGGGCGCGCTCGGCGTCGGCCGAAGCGACGAACGCTACGAACCGTCCTTCGTTAGCGACGTAGAGGGGATCGAGGCCGAGGAGCTCGCAGGCGCCCTGGACCTCATCGGTCACCGGGATGGCTGCCTGATCCAGTTCGAGCGTCCGGCCGGCGGTTTCGGCGATTTCCACCAGCGCGCTCGCCAGCCCGCCCCGGGTCAGGTCGCGCAGGCAATGCACTTCGATCCCGGCTTCGAGCAGGGCGAGCACCGGGCCGTGAAGCGGTGCGCAATCGCTCTGGATCTCCGTCTCGAACGCGAGTCCTTCGCGGACGGCCATGATGGCGATGCCGTGGCGGCCCAGGTCGCCATTGACGAGGATGACGTCGCCGGGCTCGACTTGGGCCGGGCCGATGTCCCGGTCGAACTCGAGCACCCCGACGCCGGCGG
The DNA here is from genome assembly GCA_964458325.1 of uncultured Verrucomicrobiota bacterium. Classification (GTDB taxonomy): domain Bacteria; phylum Verrucomicrobiota; class Verrucomicrobiia; order Limisphaerales; family UBA1319; genus JAGMXM01. The sequence continues at coordinate 13,993 of CAYWIM010000099.1, read as the reverse complement.
TATTGATGTAAACGCCGTCGCCTTTGCCTTGGTCGACCACCTTGGTATCTCCTGTCACGATCTGGACGCCGGCTGCGGCCGCCGCCCGGCGCATCGAGTCGACCACGCGGATCAGCGTTTCCATCGGCAGACCTTCTTCGAGGATGAACGCTGCGGTGAGATAGAGGGGCTGAGCGCCGCACATGGCAAGGTCGTTGACTGTGCCATTGACCGCCAGCGCGCCGATGTCGCCTCCCGGGAAGAAGAGCGGGTGCACGACATAGGAGTCGGTGGTCAGCGCCAGCTTCGCGCCCCCGATCGCGAGCCGGGCGCCGTCGTGGCAGGCATCGAGGATCGGGTTCCCAAAGGCCGGCATGAAGACGCGGTGGATCAGCTGGTCCATGAGCTTGCCGCCGCCTCCGTGGGCCAGAAGAACCCGCGGGTAATCGCTCAAGGGCACGGGGCAGACCGGGCCGGCCGCCGGCGGATCTGCGGCGCCCTGCGACAGCTGCCGCGTGGCCTTGTCCGGCGGCTCATGGTTGGCATTCAGCATAAACGATCGAGGGGCATCCTCGGCTAGGCGGGCGAGGAAGGGGCCGTGTGCGGTTTGAACTCGAACCGGACGGACTTTGTTTCGCCAGGGGCGAGGGTCACATCGACGGTTTGTGTGCCGGCCTTGGGATGGGTGGCGGCCAGCCGGTAGCGGCCAGGCGGGAGCCCGGGAGGCAGCGCAAACCGGCCCTGGGAATCCGTCACCGCGAAGAAGGGGTGATCCACCACACCGATGAAGGCGAATTCCCAGGGGTGGATCTCGCACTTCACCTTGATCAGCACTTCGGGATGGTCGAAACGCACCTCGTTGACCATGCCGGTGACGGGTTGGGCGATGTTGAACTCGCGGTTGATCTTGGGCAGGGCATGGACGGTCTCGAGATAGGGCTCGGAATTGCGGATCCGAACGATTTGGCCCACCTGCATCCCGAGCACGTAGGGGTGGAATCCGCAGCGCCGCTGGTCCAGCAGGACGGGTTCGGATGGCGGTGTGCGGTCGCCAGGAGGCAGCCCGTCCGCCACGTGGACGAACACGTTGGCGAGCGCGCCCTCGGCGCCGACGATATAATGGCGGGTTGTCAGGGGATTCGGCGCGATAGCGCGGCACTCGGGAAAGTTGGTCAGGTCGACCGGGATTTCCGGGGGGGGCGAGCCGAGGAGGCTCGCATCGCCCTGGAGGCGGGCGATCGGCTCGACGGCTTCCGCGCGCCAGCGCGCGGCGGCAGCGCCGCCCGCCATCAGCCCGGCGAAAAAAGATCGTCGTGTGATCATGCTCATCTACTCGATCGTGGCTCCCGGTTCGCCTGGCGCCCCGGGCAGGTCGCTGCAGTCTATCACATGGAACTCTTGCCGCAACCGCTTCCGGATCAGCTCGGCGCTTCGAGTGGTTCGGCGTCCTGCCGCCCCGCATCAACGCCGTGCGATGAAAGGATCGATCGCCGGGAATCGTCTGGCTAACGGTGGCTGTCAATGCCAGAATCCCGGCGCTATGTTCATCACGGAAAACTTCCTTCTCCAGGGCCGGACAGCGGTCCGGCTGTACCACGAGTTCGCGCGGGACCTGCCGATTCTCGATTATCACTGTCATCTGTCGCCGAGGGATGTGGCCGGGAACCGCCAGTTCCGGAATCTGTTCGAGATCTGGCTGGAAGGGGACCATTACAAGTGGAGGGCGATGCGATCCAACGGGGTGCCAGAGCGGTTCTGCACGGGCGACGCGGATCCCTACGACAAGTTCATGGCCTGGGTGCGGACGGTGCCGCGGACGCTCCGGAACCCGCTCTATCATTGGACGCACCTGGAGCTGAAGCGGTATTTCGGGGTGGACGAACTGCTGGACGAGCGGAGCGCACCCTCGATCTGGCAGCAGGCCAACGAGCGGCTTCAGTCGCGGGAGATGACTGCCCGCGGCATCCTGAAGAAGTTCAAGGTGGCGGCGGTGTGCACGACGGATGATCCGGCCGACGATCTGGCTCATCATGCGGCGATCGCGGGGTTGGCGGACATGGCCACGCGGGTGTATCCGACGTTTCGTCCGGACCGCGCGTTGATGGTGGACCAGCCGGAGGCATTCAACGGATGGGTGGACCGGCTGGCGGCGGCCAGCCAGATGGAGATCGCGGGGTTTGCGGATCTGGTCGAGGCGCTCCGAAGGCGGCACGACGCCTTTCATGCGGCCGGGTGCCGGCTATCGGATCATGGGCTGCCCCATTGCTATGCGGATTTTACGGAGATATCGGCGGTGGCGGCCATCTTTGACCGGGCCCGGCGCGGACAGGCGGCCGCGCCGGCGGAGCGGGCGCGGTATGCCACCGAGCTGATGCTCCATTTCGGCCGGTGGGCGGCGGCCAAGGGCTGGGCCCAGCAGATCCACCTGGGCGCACTCCGGAACAACAACAGCCGGCTCTTTCGGGCCGTCGGGCCGGACATCGGATTCGACTCGATCGGGGACTGGCCGCAGGCGGAGGCGCTGTCGGCGTTCCTGAACCGGCTGGACCGCGAGGGCGCCCTGCCGAAGACGATCCTCTACAACCTGAATCCGGCGGACAACTACGTGCTGGCCAGCATGATTGGCAATTTCCAGGACGGATCGATGGCGGGCAAGATCCAGTTTGGCAGCGGCTGGTGGTTTCTGGACCAGAGAGAAGGGATGGAATGGCAGCTGAACGCGCTGTCCAACCTGGGCCTGCTCTCGCGCTTCGTCGGCATGCTCACCGATTCGCGCTCGTTCATGTCCTACCCGCGCCACGAGTATTTCAGGCGGGTGCTGTGCAACCTGCTCGGGCGCGAGATCGATCAAGGGGAGATCCCCGCCGAAGACAGCCTGATCGAGCCGATGATCCGGGGCATCTGCTTCGAGAACGCGCGCGACTATTTCGGGCTGCCGGGCGTGCGGTAGCCGGCGGGGCTGCGAAGACTCAAGGATTGGGGGATGCGTTCGAGCAGCGCTGGACGCCGGCTTGGGCGCGGGCGAGGGCGGCAGCGTCCGATGTGCCCGAGCGGAGGGATGCGGCGGCCCGCCAATGGCGCAGGGCGCGAGCAGGGGATTCGGCGGCCTCCCAGAAAGCCGCGGCGGACTCGTGGGCTTCGGCGAGCTCCTGCTGGACGAACACGACGGGATGCTGCTGCTGTTGGAGGCAGAGGATCAAGGACTCGAGAACGCGGATGATGTCCAGCGTGCGATGGATGTGGTGGTAGCCGCGGGCGGCGCGGCGGAGCCAATCCTCGGCCTGGGCGAGGTTGCGCGCTTCGGCCAGACGGGTGCGTCCGAGGCCTTCCATGGCGAGGGCGATGCCCTGGAGGTCGGCGGCCAGCTCGAAGAGGCGCAGGGCGGTGGTCCAGGAGGCATAGGCGGGCTCGAACTGGTTCTGGGCCAGCTGGGCGTCGGCGAGGTTGGCGGTGGCGGCAGCGACGCCGGGGGGCCAGGCCGCGGCGCGGAAGGTCTCGAGGGCCTGGCGGAGGGTTGCCTCGGCGGCGGGGATCTCGCCCTGCCGGAGCTGCTGGCGGCCGAGATCGTTGAGGAGAAGGCCCCGAAGCCGGGGATCGGTCAGCGTGGGCAGCAGAGCGGAGAGGGCATCGAGGCGGGGCGCGGGCGAGACGGGGGGATCCAGATCGGGTTCGAGCTGGACGAGGGCGAGCTGGTTGCGCCACCAGGCATTGGTTTGGCTGGTGGATTGATTGATGCGGGCGGCGCGCTCGAAGTGATCGCGGGCGCTGAGGAGGCGTCCGAGCTGGCGCTGGGCTTGGGCGAGGTTATGGAGGGCAACGGCTTCCTGGACGCGGTCATTGAGGGCGCCGAACTGGTCGGCGGCTCGAGCCCATTCCCGCTCGGCGGCGGCCCAGTTGGCCTGCTGGGAAAGGGCGAGGGCGGACTGGGCGATCTGCTGAGCCTGCTGGCGGGCAGCGGGGACGGGCGGGGGCGGCGGAGCGGTGCGGCAGCCCAGGATCATCATGACAAGAAGCGCGGCGAGCCAAGGTTCGCGCTTGGAAGCCTTGAACCGCGGAATGCCTCCTTTCCCTGGCCTCTCCCCTGCGGTGCGGGGCAGAGGGTGGCCGAAGGCCGATCGAGGGGGAGGCTGATGGAGGGGTGTCATGGGCGGCCGGCGGCGGGTTCGAGGAGGCTCTCGATTGGTGCGTTGGTGGCAGGGGCGAACGCGCTTTTCAGGAGCCAGTTTCGTTTGAGCCCCTGCACGAAATCGTCGGCGTCGATGAGGAGCTGGGAGAGCTCGGTGAGCAGGAGGCTGTTGGCCTCGACTTGCTGGCGGAGGTTATGGGTGATGCCAGCGATGTTATCGAGCGATCGGTTGAGATTGGAGGAGAGGGCCTGGAGATTGGTTTCGGCGGTGCGCACGGTCGAGTGGGCGGAGTCGAGCGTGGTTTCGATCCGGGTATTGATCTGGGTCGGTATGAGCCACTGGCCGAGCGACCCATTGGGATTGGTAAGGTGATCGGTGATGACGACTGCATTGGTGACAGCCGGCTGGAGGTTTTGGAGGATCTGCTCGAGGCGGACGAGCGTGCGGCTGCTGTTCGAGAGCGTGTTATTGATCGAATTGGTGAGGGCAAACACGGCGGGGAGCGCCTGGGAGAAGTTGGTGACCATGGTTTGGAGGCGCTCGGTGAGCGGGGGGGATTCATCAGCGATGAGCCAATAGCCTTTGAACTCGTTGGTGCCGGACTTGAGCTCGCTGACCGGCTGGAAGACATTGCCGGCGATGTTGTTTTCGGGGTCGGGATCGACCCACATCTCGAGTTCGCCGGAGGCGTTGTAGCGGTAAGTGGCCTGGACCTTCTTGCCCGAGGCGCCGCCCTTGGTCACCTCGAGAAACCGGTTCCCGAGGAAATCTGCGGATGCCACCCGCACGCGCGAGTCCGTCCAGAGATAGCCGAAATAAGGTTCCCGCACCACGAACTCGATGTAGACGTTGCGGTAGTAGGTTTCGGGCGGTTCAGGGAGGATCTTGGTGATCTCGCCTGCGGTGAAGCCCATGAGGCGGACGGGGTTGCCGACGAGGAAGCCGGTGGCGGAATCGACGAAGGTGTGATAGGTGACCTTGGTCACGAACCAGCCTTTGCGCTGGGCGGTGGCATAGATGTAATAGATGAATCCCGCCATCATCAGCATGGCGGCGAGAATGACGAACACGCCGACGATCCGCTCGACTCGGCTGAGCCGGGTCCGCAACTGCGGTGTGAGGTCCTGAAGAGCCATGGGATGTCAATGGTTCATGACGGTTCGCCCAATAATTCACGGATGGCGGGTTCGGTGCAATCCGCGAGTGCGGCCAAGTCTCCCAACGGACGCCAGCGGCGTTGATGGAGGATGGCGAATTGACGGCCGGGCCGGCGCCAGGGGCGGAGATCGTCGGTGGCCACCACGAGGGTGATGGGGCGGCAGTCCGGGGGGGCCTGGCCGGTTTGAAGCTTGTCCAGCCAATCCATCCACCAGTCGATCTGACCGGGATTCAGCCCGCCCGTGGGATTGTCCAGAAAGAGGAGATCGGGGCCGAGCATGAGGGCTCGTGCCAGGGCAACCCGCTGCCGCCAGGGGCGGCTGAGCCGGTGGCACGGCTGGGCAGCGAGGAACTCGAGGCCATGCGCCGTGAGCAGCGATTGAACCCGATCGGCCGCGGCATCGAAGGGGCAGTTGTGATGGTAACACCAGGGCAGGGCCAGGTTCTCGGTCACCGTCAACTGCTGCAGAAGGCGGCCTCCGTCGGCAAACACCATGCCCACCCGGAGCCGATCCTGCAGCGAGTGCTCGGTCGGAACGGCATGGGTGTCGCGGCCAAACAACCGGTGCTGTCCACGTTTCGGCCGGGACAGGCAGGCGGCTGTGACCAACAGATCGGTCTTGCCCGAGTCGGGCGGACCACCGACCACCCAGAACTCGCCAGGCTGGATCGCCCAATCGAGATTCTCGACCCGTATGATGTCCGGGTTGTGGGATGCGACCACCGTGACGCCGATCAGCTCGAGGAACGGAGCGGCTGGGAGCGGCTGGGGTGGGAGCGGGGCAGTCATCCGGACATCGAGATCAGACCAGCAGGTAGAGCAGCAGGAAGACGTCGACCAGGACGCAGGCGACCAGGCTTTGGACCACGGCGCGAGTGGTGGCTTCGGCGATCTCGTGCTGGCGCAGGGGCCGCGCCAGCCCTTCGTAGCAGGTCACCACGGCGATGATCGCCCCGAAGCAGAGGCTTTTGAACGCCAGCAGGACGAAGTCTTCCCACCGCAATGCGATGATCACCTGATCGAGATACTGGCTGGGCCGGAGGGGCACATCCTGCAAAAAGGCGAACAGGTAGCCGCTGAACAGGGAGATCAACACGAGATACACCGTGAGCGAAAAGATCGCCGTGGCCTGACCGATCACGCGGGGGACGACAAGGTAATGGATGGGATCGATCCCCAGGGCTTCGAGCGCCTCGATCTCGCCGCGTGTGCGGGCGTTGCCCAGCTCGATGACGGTGCCCGTGCCCACCCAGGCCAGGACCAGCAAGGCGGTCACCAGCGGGCCCAGCTCGCGGATCACGACGGTGACCATGACCATGCCCGTGTATTCCTGGGCGCCCACCTGAGACAGCAGCGCCACCGCCTGGCCGATCACCACGAAACCCAGGCAGAATGCAATCAACGCGATGATCGGAACCAGGCGGACACCGGCCCGGCGGATCTCGGTCCGAATCATGGGGTGGATCACGGCTGAGGCCCGCTCCCACTTGGTGAATACAATCCCGAGTATGATCAGGGTGAAGGCGATCAGGCCCCGCAGGAGCGAGCCGATTTGCAGGATCCATTGGCCCGCCCATCCCAAAGCGCCCGCGACAACCGGATCGCCCAGCGAATTCAGCCCGGGCAATCCCCGGGCCGTTTTGCCAACATCCTGATCCACAGCCGCCCAAAGTAAGGCTTGCGAAATCCAGGGTCAAAGTCGTTTTTCTGCGCAAGAAACCGCCTCCTGAGCAACAGCGACTTTTGGCGCACGGCGCCCGCGCTGCCGATTCGCGGGCGGGCAGCCGACGGTCTCGAACCGCGTCGACGCGGGACTGTTCCCATAAAGAACGCCATCCGTGTCGCCGCGCGAGGCCTGCCCGCCGCAGCGGCGCAGGCAGCGCTCGCGGTCTGCACGACGATGCACGCCGGGTCCTTCGACCCGGCAGACTTGTGACGCTCTGGATACCGGGCGCTTCAGGGGGAGGGAATGTTGTCGCTGGCGGCGGCGCCGGCGCCGGCAGCCTTGCCGCCGGTGCCGGTCATGGTCTGGAGGAACTTGATCTGGGCTTGCTGCTGCTGGCGGTAGCGTTCGAGCTGGGATGGGGTGAGGACGGCTTCGAGGGCTTTGACCTTTTGGTCAAGGAAACCCTGCATGACATCGGCCGGAGTGCTCGCGGCGGCGCCGGGCGACGAGGCCATCTGGCCTTTGAGCTGCGCAAGGTTCTGGTCATAGAGGATGGCATAGACCTGATCCTGCTGGGACTGGGATAAGCCGAGGGCGTTCTGCATCTGGAGCACTTCCGCATTCGAGACGAGGCGGGCGTTGCTGACGGCTTCTTCCTTCTGGTAATCCTCGTAGGCGGCCTTTTGTTCGGGAGAGAGGAGGGCGGCGATCTGCTCGTCGACCGGGCCGGCATCGGTTTGACGCAAGCTGGCCAAGTCTCCGGGCTTCATTTTGCCGGCGAAGACCTTCTCCATGGCCTCGGCCGCCTGGCTGGCCTGGCGTTTCAAGATGTCTTCGATGCCCTGGGCCTGCTCGGGGCTGAGGTTGAGCCGTTCCTGCAGCCGAGTCAGCCGGCCCAGCAACTGCTGTTCCATGGCGCTTTTCATCATCTCGCCCATGGCGCCTGAGATCTGGTTGGTTGTCTCCCCGCCGGTTTCGGAGTCGGGCTGGCGGGCCAGCTCCGCCCGGAGCTCGGCGGCTTCGGCTCGGGCCTGACCGGCTTCGCTGGCCCGGCCACGAAGCGAGATCAGCTCTTTCTGAGCTTGGGCGAACGATTCCCGCAGACGCGGCAATTCGGTCGGATCCGCCGCCAGGGGGCGGAGCCGTTCGAGGTCAGCCTTCAGGGGGGGGAGCTGGGCGTTCTCGGATTGCAGCCGGGTGTTCTCGGCGACGAGCCGGCGGATCTGGATCTGTTGCCAGCCCGAAAAGGCGATGGCGGCAAGGATTACAACGCCGGCGGCAACGGTCGGCAAGCGGTTCATGGCAAGACATTACACCGCGCTTCCGGTGTGCACAAGCCGGACAGGGCGTTGGCGGCGAGAAGGCGGATAGCTGGGGGCTTGCAGCCCGGCGCGCAGCGGAGTGGGCGCCTTTAAGCCGATAGCCGAAAAGGCCGGGCGGCCACTCCGTGGGCGCCGCTGGATGGCTGTCAGCGCGAGCCTCCGGCCACCCTTTGCTCCCCCCGCTCGCATCTGGCGGGGAGGAGGGAAACGAGAGCAAGGCGCCAAGGCCGACAAGAATGTCGGTGCTCGATCCATTTGGGAACGGGACGTCCAGCTCGCCTCGATGGCACTCCCAACGACACGTGCGGGGGAAAAGGGGGCTTGACGCGAGGGGTTGGGCGTGGCGATTTAGGCGAGCAGGTGTCGAGACGACACCTGAAACAAATGACCATCACTTTGTTGGGGGCGGCCGGGGATGTGACCGGTTCGGCATACTGGATCGAGGAAGGGGGCGATGCGCTGCTGGTGGATTTCGGTTTGTTCCAGGGCGTGAAGATGGCCGAGGATCGCAACCGGGTGATGCGAGGGCTGAACCTGGGGATGCTGCGGGCCGTGGTATTGACCCACGCGCACCTGGATCACACGGGGCGGCTGCCGCTGCTGGTCGAGGGGGGGTACCAGGGGCCCATCTATGCGACGCCGGCAACGCGGGAGCTGACGGAGCTGATTCTGAATGACTCGGCGCGGATTCAGATATCGGATCTGGACCGAATGAACCGGAGGAGGCAGCGCCAAGCCAAGCCGGCGCTCGAGCCGCTGTATACGCCGGAGGACGTGAGCGAAGTGCTGGGCCTGTTTCGGGCTCTGGATTACGAGCAGGTCCAGGAGGTGATGCCAGGGATCGAGGTGCGGCTGGTCGAGGCGGGGCACATGCTGGGATCGGCTAGCGTGGAAGTGACCGTGCGGCGGGGTCCGAGGCCGCGTGTCGTGGTGTTTTCGGGTGATCTGGGGCCGTGGGGGGCGCCGATCATTCGCGATCCGGTTCCGATCGAGCGGGCGGACGTTGTCTTTCTGGAGTGCACGTATGGGGATCGGGATCACCGGCCGCTCGGGGAGACCATTGCGGAATTCAAGGAGATCCTGCGGGCGGCGGTCGAGCAGAAGGGGAAGATATTAGTGCCGACCTTCGCGGTGGGGCGGGCGCAGGTGATCATGTATGTGTTGGCGGGGATGATCCAGGAGGGCGGCCTGCCGAAGTTTCCGGCTTTCCTGGACAGCCCGATGGCGCTCGAGGCGACCCGGATCTACTCGAGGCATCCGGAGCTGTATGACGAGGAGATGCTCGAGATGCTGAAGACAAGGCACAAGGGGCCGTGTCTGCAGACGGTGACGCCCTCGGTCACGGCCGACGATTCTCGGGCGCTGAACGATCAGGCGGGGCCGTGTCTGATCATGGCGGGAGCGGGGATGTGCAATGCGGGCCGGATATTGCATCATCTCAAGCAGAACCTGTGGCGGCCGGAGACGTGGGTCGTGATCGTGGGCTATCAGGGGCCGGGCTCGCTGGGCCGGCAGCTCGTCGACGGCAAGAAAATGGTGTCGGTTCTGGGCGAGCGCGTGGCGGTTCGGGCGCAGGTGCGGACGCTGGGCGGTTTCAGCGCGCATGCGGGCCAGGCGGACTTGCTGCGATGGTTTGGGGGGATGGCAGCGTCGGGCCCGCGTGTGATTTTAACGCACGGGGAGGAGCGGGGGCGGGAGGCGTTGGCGGCGGAGCTCAAGAAGCGCCACGGGATCGAGGCGGAACGGCCGGCGGCGTTCGAGCCGATGGAGGTGTGAGGAGGAATCGGCTGGCGCAATTCGGGCTCCGGACGGGGCCGGAAATATTCCTTTTCAAGGATTGGAGAGCGCGCCAAGTTATGCAGGGCGTCATCAGTCCAAAGCGCCGGGTCAAAGAACTGGGCCTGCACGGCGATAGACGCTGGCGATGCAGACCGCGTGACCTGCCTGCGCTGTCGCGGCAGGCAGGCCTCACGCGGCGAGATGGATGACGCTGCGTATAGCAGGCGATTGTATGGGACAACATCCTGATGCGGGGCGCGCGGCGTCCCGGGACATGCTGGTGGACGTGAGCGGGCTCGAGCGGGCCTATCACGAGGTCCAACCCGATGGCGGCGATCCGTTGCAGCGGGTGAGTTTTGGGACGAGCGGCCACCGGGGAAGCAGCCTGAACGGGACTTTTAACGAGGCGCACTTGTGGGCGATTGCGCAGGCGATTTGCGTCTACCGAAGCGAGCAGGGGCATCGAGGACCGGTTTTTCTGGCGATGGACACGCATGCGTTGTCGGCGATGGCGCGCCGAAGCGTGTTGGAGGTGCTGGCGGCCAACGGGGTAGAGACGCGGCATCAGTCGGGATCGGGGATCGCACCGACGCCGGCAATATCGCATGCGATTCTGGAGCACAATCGCGCGCATCCGAAGGCGCTGGCGGACGGAATCATACTGACGCCCTCGCACAATCCGCCGGGGGACGGGGGGATCAAGTACAATCCGCCGCATGGCGGGCCGGCGGACACGGATGTCACAGCGTGGATCGAGGCGCGGGCCAACACGCTGCTGGGCGGGGGGAACCGGGGGGTGCGGCGGATGCCGTATGAGCGCGCGGTGAGCGCCGCGTGCGTGCATGACCGTGATTTCATTGTGCCGTATGTGGAGGATCTGCCGAAAGTGCTCGATCTCGATGCGATTCGAGGGGCGGGCGTGCGGATCGGCGTGGATCCGCTCGGGGGGGCGGCGCTGCCCTGCTGGGAGCCGATCCAACGGCTGCACCGGCTGGATCTCACCGTGGTCAATCCGCGAATCGATCCGCAATTCGGATTCATGCCGGTGGATCATGACGGGCGGATCCGGATGGATTGTTCGAGTCCGTTCGCGATGGCGGGGCTGATCGGGCTCAAGGACCAGTATGCCGTGGCGTTCGGGAACGATCCGGATGCGGACCGGCATGGGATCGTGACGCCGACGGGGGGGCTGATGAATCCGAACCATTATCTGGCGGCGGCGATCGAGTATTTGCTGACGCATCGGACGGGATGGGATCGGCGGATGCGGGTGGGCAAGACGGTGGTGAGCAGCCGGCTGATCGATCTTGTGGTGGCGGAGTGCGGCTGGTCGGTGCTGGAAGTCCCGGTTGGATTCAAGTATTTCGCCGCGGGATTGGCGAGAGGCGAGCTCTGTTTTGGGGGCGAGGAAAGCGCGGGGGCGAGTTTTTTATGTCGGGACGGCGCGCCGTGGAGCACGGACAAGGACGGGGTGCTGATGGGATTGTTGGCGGCGGAGATGACGGCGCGGGCGGGGAAGAATCCGGCGCAGATTTTCAATGAATTGACCGGGCGGCTGGGGATGCCCCATTACAAGCGGCTGGACGCGCCGGCCAGTCCAGAAGAGAAGGTGGCGTTCCGGAAGCTGACGGCGGAGTCGGTCCGGGAGACGGAGCTGGCGGGAGAGCGGATCGAAGCCAAGCTGACGCGGGCGCCGGGGAACGGGGCGGAGATCGGGGGATTGAAGGTGACGACAGCGAGCGGCTGGTTTGCGGCCCGACCGTCGGGGACGGAGAACCTGTACAAGCTCTACGCGGAGAGCTTTCGAGGGCCGGAGCATCTCGATCGGATCGTGGCCGAGGCGAGGGCGCTGGTATCGCACGCGCTGGCGGGCTGATGGCGAGGGAACATGAAGATCGGGATCCTTTCGGACATACACGATCATCTGGCGAAGCTGCGGGTGGCGCTGGAACGGCTGCAGGGGGCCGAAATGCTGCTTTGCTGCGGCGACATCTGTTCGCCTTTCGCGTTGCGGGAGATGGGCCGGGGTTTTCCAGGGCCGATTCACGTGGTGTGGGGAAACAACGATGGGGATTTGTATCGTCTGACCGAGGTCAGCCAGCAGATGCCGCACATCCGGGTGCACGGCGAGCTGGCGCAGCTCGAGCTGGGAGGGGTGCGGGTCGGGATGGTTCATTACGACGACGTGGGCCGGCTCATGGGCGGGGGCGGCCAGTTCGATGTGGTCTGTTTCGGCCACAACCACCGTTTCGAGCTCGGGAGGGCGGGCAAAACGCGGATCATCAATCCAGGCGAGGCATGCGGCTGGCTGACGGGCCAATCGACATGCGTGCTGCACGACACGGCGACCGGCGAGAGCCAGCGGGTGGATTTGTGATGGGATCAGAACCCGACAAGGGACCATATGGGTCATTACCCGAAACATTACTGCGGACTGTTCGGCGTCTTTGGACATCCAAGCGCCGCAGAGCTGACGTATTACGGGCTTTACGCGCTGCAGCATCGGGGGCAGGAGAGCGCGGGCATTGTGGCATCGAGTGGGGGGCAATTCCGGGTCCACAAGGGGATGGGGCTGGTACCGCAGGTGTTTCGGGCGGACATCCTCGCGAATCTGACGGGGCACATGGCGGTCGGGCACTGCCGGTATTCGACCACGGGATCCTCCCGGCTTCCGAATGCGCAGCCGCTCGTGGTCGACTGCGGTCGGGGGCAGCTCGCGATCGCGCACAATGGGAATCTGACGAACGCAGCCCTGCTGCGGGACGAGCTCGAGGCGCGGGGCTCGATCTTCCAGACGACCGTGGACAGCGAGATCATCCTGCATCTGATGGCGCAGCCGACGCTGGCGGGGCAGGAGAGCGGCCTGATTCAGACGCTGCGGCGGATCGAGGGGGCCTATTCGCTGATCATTATGACCGACCGGGAACTGATCGGAGTGCGGGATCCGCACGGCTTCCGGCCGCTGTCGATCGGGCGACGTGACGACGCGTGGGTGCTGACGAGCGAGACGTGTGCGCTGGACCTGATTCAGGCGCGGTTCGTGCGGGACGTGGAGCCGGGCGAGGTGGTGATCATCAATCAGGAGGGGCTGCGGAGCATCGCGGCATTTCCGCAGCACGCGCGGCGCGCCTTCTGCATCTTCGAGTTCGTCTATTTTGCGCGGCCAGACAGCCGGCTCTCGGGCCGGAGCGTGTATCAGGCCCGGGTGGAGCTCGGGCGGCAGCTGGCACGCGAGCATCCGGTCGAGGCGGATGTGGTCGTGCCGATACCGGACAGCGGCAATTGCGCGGCGCTGGGGTTTGCGATGGAATCGGGAATCGGATATGAGATGGCGTTTGTTCGGAACCATTACGTGGGCCGGAGCTTCATCCAGCCGACGCAGATCATTCGCGACCTGAACGTGCGGGTGAAGCTGAACCTGATCGAGGATCTGGTGCAGGGCAAGCGGGTAGTGGTGGTGGACGATTCGATCGTGCGGGGCACGACATTCCGGACGCGCGTGCACAACCTGAAGCAGGCGGGCGCTCGGGAGGTGCACGTCCGGGTGAGCTGCCCTCCGCACCGGCATCCGTGCGTATATGGGATCGATTTTCCGGATCGGAGCAAGCTGATGGCGGCCAACCTGAGTCCGGAGGAGATCCGGCATTTTCTCAAGGCGGACACGGTGGGCTATCTATCGCAGGAAGGAATGGTAAAGGCCACGGGATTGGTGCCCGAGGATTTTTGCATGGCTTGCTACGACGGGCGTTATCCCGTGTCGTACGATCCGCTTCTGGACAAGCAGGTGATCGAGCGCCGGCATGGGGGTGTGATCAGCCTGGGCGAGGCGCTGATGAAGGACCAGGAGCAGATCCGCTTGCTCTAACCAGGTTTGAACCTCACCCCACCACATTGACGCGCAGATCCCGCATCGTCGTCAGATCCCCCAGCGCACCCAATCCCCGCATCGCGCGCGCCCCGC
>CAYWIM010000098.1:2744-15884 GCA_964458325.1 uncultured Verrucomicrobiota bacterium | reverse complement strand
CGCGCCGATGGCTGCAAGCCTACCGCTCGGCGCGCAGCGGAGTGCGCGCCCTACCTGCCAAGCCGCAAGCTGAAAGGTAGGGCGGCCACTCCGTGGACGCCGCGCCGATGGCTGCCAGCTCACAACTCGGCGCGCAGCGGAGTGCGCGCCCTACCTGCCAAGCCGCAAGCTGAAAGGTAGGGCGGCCACTCCGTGGACGCCGCGCCGATGGCTGCCAGCTCACAACTCGGCGCGCAGCGGAGTGCGCGCCCTACCCCGCAAGCCGCAAGCTGAAAGGCAGGGCGGCCACTCCGTGGACGCCGCACCGATGGCTGCCAGCTCACAACTCGGCGCGCAGCGGAGTGCGCGCCCTACCTGGCAAGCCGCAAGCTGAAAGGCAGGGCGGCCACTCCGTGGACGCCGCCTGGATGGCTGCAAGCTCACAACTCGGCGCGCAGCGGAGCGCGCGCCCTACCATGGAGGAGCGGGAGAAGGCGACCTGCGGGCGATCGCCCAACTGCGACCGGACGCAGCAAGCTCCGAAGGATTTTGTCCTGCACCCACAACCCTGGTTTGTGGAAAAGGATTGACGATTTTGCTGGAAACACTCAGTGAGTTGGCTGCCCGTCGTTGGATAGGGGCAGGATTCAAAGCAATCCCATGACTTCGGGCGAACGATTTCATTGAAAAGAACCATGCCTATGAACACGCGACACATCCTGGCGGCCATCCTGATTGCCCTGGTTGGCGCCGCCCTTTCAACCTCGAGCGGCGCGGAGCCCAGGCCGCGATTCGATCTTGTGCCCGGCGTGGTCATCGACCACAGCCCGGCATTGTCGGGGCTTTACATCGGCTCGCCCAGCATCGCCGTCCTGCCCGGCGGCGATTACGTGGCCTCGCACGATTTCTTCGGCCCGAGATCGAACGAGCACCGGAGCGCGCGGACGGCCATGTTCCGATCGGGCGACCGGGGCCAATCCTGGAAGAGGATCTCCGAGATCCAGGGGGCATTCTGGTCGTCTCTGTTCGTGCATCGGGGCGCCCTCTACCTCTTGGGACCGGATCGGCACCACGGGAACATCCTCATCCGGCGCTCGGCCGATGGCGGCGAGACGTGGACGTCGCCGACCCATGGCGCCTCGGGCCTCCTGCGCGACAATGGCGAATACCACTGCGCGCCGATGCCCGTGATCGAGCACAGCGGCCGCCTCTGGCGCGCGTTCGAGTGGCGCAACCCGCCCGCAGCCTGGGGCATCCACTACCGCGCCGGGATGCTCTCCGCGCCCGCCGACGCCGACCTGCTCGACTCCGCCTCCTGGACCGCCAGCAACTTCCTGCCGAGCGACCGCGCATGGAACAACGGCGACATGGGCGCCTGGCTCGAAGGCAACGCGGTCGTCGCGCCCAGCGGCGAGATGGTCAATGTGCTCCGGGTGCAGACGCGATCGCCCGACGAGAAGGCCGCCATCGTCCGGATCAGCGCGGACGGCAGGACCGCCTCCTTCGATCCGGACACGGGCTTCGTGGATTTCCCGGGGGGCGCGAAGAAATTCGCCATCCGCTTCGACCGCCAGAGCCGGCTCTATTGGTCGCTGGCCAGCATCGTCCACGAGCGGCACCGCGCCCCGAATCCCGGCGGCATCCGGAACACGCTCGCCCTGACCTGCTCGAGCGATCTGGCTCGATGGACGGTGCGATGCATCCTGCTGTATCATCCCGACGTGCCCAAGCACGGGTTCCAGTATGTGGACTGGCTCTTCGAGGGCGACGACATCATCGCCGTCTGCCGCACCGCCTTCGACGATGGGCTGGGCGGCGCGCACAACAACCACGACGCGAACTTCCTCACCTTCCATCGTTTCTCGAGCTTCCGCGCCAGGACGATGGCCGACTCGGTTCCGATCCGCCCTTGAATTCTTGCAGCGCCGGCGCCGTGTGGTATATGTGGCGCAGTTGCATCGGATGAGCACCTGGCCGATTTCATTCCTGATCTTGGCCGCGGCGCTGGCTGCCTCGCCGGCCCCCCGGTCCGCAGAGCATCCATTCGAGGAATCGGCGCCTGCCGTCGCGCAAAACCACATCGATGAACTCGTATTCGAGCGGCTCGATGCGCTCGGCTTGAATCCGCCGCCCCGCTGCTCGGACGCGGTGTTCATCCGCCGCGCCTACCTCGACATCATCGGCACGCTGCCGACGGCGGCCGAAGCTCGGGAGTTTCTTCGCAGCACCGATCCCAACCGGCGCAACGACCTGATCGATCGGTTGCTCGACCGCGAGGAATTTGCCGTTTACTGGGCCATGAGATGGGGTGATGTGCTCCGGATCAAGGCGGAATTTCCGGCCAATCTCTGGCCGAACGCAGCTCAGGCGTACCACCGCTGGGTCCGGGCGTCCATCGCGGCGAACCAACCGTACAACCAGTTCGCGCGCGAACTGCTGACTTCGAGCGGCAGCAACTTCCGGGTCGGCCCCGTCAATTTCTATCGTGCAGTCCAGAACCGAACGCCGCAGGGGATTGTGAGCGCGGTGGCCCTGACGTTCATGGGGTCGAGGGCGGATGCCTGGCCGAGCAACCGGCAGGCTGGCGCGGAGTTGTTTTTCTCGCAGATCGGCTACAAGCCTACCGGTGAATGGAAGGAGGAGCACGTGTTTTGGGATCCGTTGGGATCCAGCGCGGTCGCCGGCAACACAGCGCCCGGCAAGGACTCCGTTTCGTCGATTGGGCTGCCCGCCAATGCCGCGGCCCAACCGGCTATCCAGCCCTGGACGAACGGCCCGACCATTGCCGCAATGCTCCCGGACGGAACCACGGCCCGGCTCTCCCCGGACCGGGATCCGCGAGAGGTCTTCGCCGATTGGCTCATCACGCCGTGGAACCCCTGGTTCACTCGCGCGATTGCGAACCGGGTTTGGGCGTGGCTCCTGGGACGTGGCATCATCCATGAGCCGGACGACATCCGGCCGGACAATCGGCCGAGCAATCCCGAGCTGCTGGCCTATCTGGCGAAGGAGCTGATCGCAAAGGATTACGACCTGAAACACCTGTATCGGCTGATCCTGCGCTCGGCCACCTACCAGTTCTCCTCGATGCCCAGGCCGATGCAGCCGGAAGCAGCCGCACACTTTGCCAGCTATCCGCTGCGGCGGCTCGAAGCCGAAGTGCTCATCGACGCCATCAATCGCGTCACGGGCGCATCCGACCTCTACACGAGCCCGATCCCGGAGCCCTACACTTATATCCCCGCGGATATGCCGGCGATCGCGATCGGCGACGGGAGCATCACCAGTCCTTTCCTGGCCCTGTTCGGCCGTTCGGCGCGCGCCACGGGCATGGAGAACGAACGCAACAACAACCCCGTCCCCGCCCAGTGGCTGCACCTGCTCAACTCCAGCCATATCCAGCGCAAGCTCGAGCAAGGCCCCTGGCTCAGGGCCATTCTCGATTCCCGCCGCCCGGCGCCTGAAATCATCGAGGAGCTCTACCTGGCGATTCTCTCCCGGTTTCCGACACCGGACGAAATCCAGGTCGCGACTGCCTACGGCGCAACGGCTGCAGCGAGCCCGGCCGGCCGGGCCAGCCGGTTCCGACCCGCCGTGCGACGCGAAGAGTGGGTGGACGTCGCGTGGGCGCTCATCAACAGCACCGAGTTTCTCTTTCGCCACTGACATCGACCCCCCCCCTCGAGCGATGAACGCACTATCCAGTTCGACATCCAAGCCCGCGGTTGGCTTTCCCCTGGGCTTGCATCTGGGCATCCCCATATCGCGGCGCCAGGCGCTGCGGATCGGCCTTTTCAGCACCGCTGGGTTGCTGGCGTCCAGCGGACGGGGATCGGGCGCGCCCGCGCCATCTCCGGCGGCTTCGCCCGCGATCAAGGCCCGGGCGAAATCGGTCATCCAGATCTTCCTCTGGGGCGGCATGTCCCATATCGACACCTGGGATCCCAAGCCGGATGCGGGATACGATTACCTGGGCGAGTTCAAGACGGCGATCCCCACCAACGTCGATGGCATCCAGGTGGGGCAGCTGTTCCCGCTCCTGGCCAAGCAGGCGGATAAATACTCGCTCCTTCGAGGCATGACGCATCGGAATAACGGCCATGAGACCGCCGCCTACCTGATGCAGACCGGGCATGCGCCGGGAGAGCGGCTGGCGTATCCGAGCGTCGGCGCCGTGTTCGCCTATTTCAAGTCGAAGGAGTACAAGGGCATGATCCCGCCGTACGTCGTATTGACGCGTCCGCAGGGGCGGTTTTCCGAGGAAGGCTTTTTGGGGCCGAAGCTGAAGCCGTTCGCGACCGGGGGCGATCCCAACGCGGCCCGATTCGAGGTCGAGGGGGTGGTGTCGCGCAGCCTGTCGGACGACCGCCAGCAGGCCCGGCGCGATTTGCTCGAAAGCATCGACACGCTCGGGCAAGCGATGGCCGCCAGCCCACAAGTCGCAGCCTCCGAGGACGCCAAGAAGCAGGCTTACGAACTGATCCTGGGCGAGGGCCGAAAGGTGTTCGATCTCTCCCTGGAAAAGCCGGATGTGCGCGACCGCTACGGCCGCCACACGTTCGGGCAGGATTGCCTGGCGGCGCGCCGCATGGTCGAAGCGGGCGTTCCTTACATCGTCATCAACTACCCGGGCGGCTGGGACACGCACAGCAACCATTTCGCGACCATGCGCCGGCAATGCCCGCAGCTGGACCAGGGTCTGGCTGCGCTCCTGCTCGACCTGCACGAGCGCAGCTTGCTCGGGAGCACCCTGGTGTGGTGCTGCGGCGAGTTCGGCCGCGGTCCCAAGGTCGACTGGCAGCCCCCGTGGAACGGCGGGAGAAACCACTGGGGCAACGTCTTCACCGCGCTCGTTGCGGGCGGCGGCTTCCAGGGCGGCAAGGTGGTCGGCGCCTCCACCCCCAAGGCCGAAGACGTCCAGGACCGCCCGATCTATCCCGCGGATTTGCTGGGCAGCATCTATGCCCTCAGCGGCATCGACGCCCGCGCCAAGCTCCCCCACCCGCTCGGTCTGGATGCTTTGGTCCTGCCGGCTGCCGCCCAAGGCGTGAGATCGGGTGGCCTGCTGACGGAGATCATGTAGCTCGGCTTATGAACCACCCCTTGCACCGCGCCGGCCGCCGGATCCTCCGCGGGATCGCCCCGATCGCATTGGCGGCAGGGCTGGCCCTCGGCCTTCAAGCCCAGGTCCAGCAACGCCCCTACATCGGCTACGTTTATCCGGCCGGCGGACAACAGGGCACAAAAGTCCAAATCCGGCTCGGCGGGCAGGGTCTGGATGACGTCCACGCGGTCCTGGTCACCGGCTCAGGGGTGACCGGCAGGGTCCTCGATCACTACCGGCGCTTGAACCCCCAGGAAAACCAGCTGATCAACGAGCAGCTGCGGGAGCTGAGAAAAGCGGCGACGCCCGCCGCCCCGGCTCGATCCGCGAGAGCGCGGGCAGCCGGGGGTTCGGACCGGGCACCGCTGCGGCCCACGCCCGCCCAATCGTCCGGCGATCTGATGGCCCGGATCGAAAGGCGCCTGCGCGAGCACGTGGCCACGCCCGCTTGCGTCTCGATCGCCAACCTGGCGTTTCTCGAAATCACGATCACGCCCAACGCCGAGCCGGGCGAGCGCGAGATCCGGCTGGTCACGCCCCGCGGCGTGTCCAACCCGCTCCCGTTCCATGTGGGCCAGTTGACCGAGCACACCCGCAAGCCGATGACCACCGCCGCGCTCCAGATGCTCGGCAAGGAGGAGCTGGCATTGCGCAAGCGGCCCCTGGAGGAGATCGAGGTCCGGATCGACCTGCCCTGCACGTTGAATGGGCAGATCGCTTCCGGCGAGGTCAACCGCTACCGCTTCGCCGCGCGCCAGGGCCAGCGGCTGGTCGTCACCACCCTCGCCCGGCAGCTGGTCCCCTATATCGCCGATGCCGTGCCCGGCTGGTTCCAGCCTGTTTTAACCCTGCGCGACGATCAGGGAAAAGAAGTCGCCTTCGCGGACGACTACCGGTTCAAGCCGGATCCAGTCCTCCGGTTCGAGGCCCCTCGGGACGGCGAGTATGTGATCGAGATCACCGACGCCATCTATCGCGGGCGCGAGGATTTCGTATATCGTCTGAGCGTCGGCGAGCTGCCATTTCTTTCGAGCCTGTTCCCCCTGGGCGCCCGGGCCGGCGCGCCTGCCACGCCCTCGATGAAAGGCTGGAACCTCGATCAAGCCCTCCTGGCGGCGCCCCCCGCCAACTCGAGCCCCGGCCTCTGCTGGCTCACGGCAAAGCGGGACACGCGGATCTCCAATCCCATGCCGTTCGCCCTGGGAACGCTCCCCGAACATCTGGAAAAAGAAGCCAACAATGGCGTCGAAACGGCCCAGAAAGTCGCGCTGCCCCTGATGATGAACGGGCGCATCGACCGCCCGGACGACTGGGATGTGTTTGAGTTCACCGGGGCAGCCGGCAGCCTGATCGCCGTCGGGGTCCAGGCGCGCCGGCTCGATTCGCCGCTGGACTCGGTCATCAAGCTCACCGACGCGTCGGGCCGCGTGCTGGCCTTCAACGACGACCGCGAGGATCTGGGCGCCGGGCTCCACACGCACTCTGCCGATTCATGGTTCATGGCCCGGCTGCCGGCCGCCGGGGTTTACTTCATCCATATCGGCGACACCGCCCGCCAGGGGGGCGAGGAATACGGCTACCGGCTTCGCTTGAGCGCGCCGCAGCCCGATTTCGAGCTTCGCGTCGTGCCCTCGAGCATCGCCCTCCGCGGCCGATCCTCGACGACAGTCACCGTGTTCGCGCAGCGCATGGACGGATTCAGCGGCCCCATCCAGTTGTCCCTGAGGCAGCCGCTGAATGGTTTCTCCGCCACCCCCGTGACGCTCGCCAGCACCCAGACCACCGCGCGGCTCACCATCCGGACCACCCTGCCCGCCACCAGCCAGCCAGTCGACCTCTCGATCGTGGGCGCCGCGCAGGCCGGCGGCCGCCGCATCGTCCGCGAGGCGGTCCCGGCCGAGGACCGGATGCAGGCATTCCTGTGGCGCCACCTCGTTCCCGCCCGCGACCTCAAAGCCATGGTGTTGGGCGCCAGCAATCTCACGCCAGCCAAGCGCCCCCTGCCCCAACGCCCAGCCGTCTCCGCTCCGGCTCAAACCGCCTCCTCGACCGGATCAACGGGATCGCCGCCCGCGTTCACCAAAGCCCAGGTCGCAGGCCGCCTCCGCCAGCTCAGGCTGCTCTACGAGGACGGTTTTCTCTCGAGCGAATTCTACCTCCGGAAGGTCGCCGAGTGCGAGGCCGTGCAATAAGGGTCTGCCCTCCGGCCGGTATACGCCCCGATCTTCCGCAGCACCCCTTTCAGATAGGCGAGCGATTCGACATATCGCTCGTCGACGGTCTCGATCGTCCCCAATCGGTGGCCTTTCACGATGATGGGCGAGCATTGCTCGGCCGAGAGGAGGCCATCGTATCCGATCTCCTGGCACGCCTGGAGAAACACCTCCCACGGCAACGGATCAAGCTCGCTGCCCGGCGTCACTTCTTCCCAGCCGATCACCGCCCCGCCCACCGTCAGCGTCTTTCGCAGGGAGATCGTGTGCGAGTAGGCCATGAGGCCTTTCATCCGATGCACGGTCTTCCGCACAAACTCGGGCTCGATGGACTCGAGCAGCGGCAGGTCCAGCCCGATCTTGAGGCTGGGGACGTCGATCTCTTCGAGCAAAGCGAGCGTGTCGTCGTTGTTGACGGTGATCTCCGGATGGGTCTGCAGGGCCAGCGTGATCCCCTGGTCCTGCGCATAGCGCGCCAGCTCCGCAATCGCTTCGCGGACCTGATGCCATGCCTCGATCCAGTCTTCACCGCGCGACACCCGGCGCGATCGGGATTCGAAGCTCGGCAGGCCATATCCCTGGCCCGCCATCGGGTTCTGGAAATACCCGTAAAAGGCGGCCAGGATGCGAACGATGGTCGAGCCCAGATCCCGGGCCATGTCGATGCAGGCCCGAACATACAGGATTTCCTTCTCGCGCGGATACACGAGGACATGGTTGGCTTCGAGGAAATTGGTGCAGCAGACGACGGCTCCCATATCCAAATCCAGTTCGCCGTATAGATCCTTGATCCGGCGCCGCCGGCTCGAGTCCAGATCGAGTGGAAATCCCAACGGCCGGTGCGCGTAGATGCATGCGGCGTCGTAGCCGAACTTGGCCGCGCGGCGGATCGCGTCCTCGAGCGGGAGCTGCTCGCCCGCCGCCGTGAAGTAGCCTCCATAACCAATCGTATCCAGGCTCAGTTTCATAAGCTGGTTTCCTTCGGATTCAGTTCTGTTGAAGAATTCACCCGGTCGGGATGCCGGCTCGGCGCAATTCTCACGCCGGGATTGCCGCGCGCGAAACCCATCGATTCGCGCCCTTCATCCGTCTTTGTCGGCAGCGCGCTCGCCGCTCATCCCCGGGTTTCTTCCCCGTCCAGATACCAGACGCATCGTCCCCCAACAAGGCCAAAGCACGGATGCCGGTGCGGGTCTGTGCGCCGGGCGCATTTTCTTGACGCTCGGGCAATAACTTTCCAGAATAAAATTCTGGCAACAAACTAGAATGGCTTATTGGCTTATGAAAAAGACCTTTTTAATTTTTTGGTTCTTCCGGAATTTCCGGGGGATATTTTACAGGCTGAAACCGATACATGGCGTTCGCAAAGTGCTTAAATCATAGCAATTTACGCGGTTTGCGGCCGCAGGGGCGCGCGAGCTGGGGCTCAAAGCTCGCGCCCCTGCTCGATTACCTGGTTTGGGGTGATTTTCTGTCATGTTACCTGTTGTCCATTAATTACTTACAAGCCTGTAGATTGTCAGTTGTCAGATTGGATGCCAGTTTTGGCCAATTGGAAATCCCCAGGAGATGCCGGAAGAGGCAATTTTTTGTTTACTCGGTCTGGCAAGCGGCGGCGCGCGGGCGGATATCGTCTATGTCACCGCCCGGCCCTCGCCTTGCACGGTCACCACCAATTGTCCGGGTCCGAACACGGATGGCACGTATAGCGAGCAATTCCCCGGCTTGGCGGACGCGGGAGCGGTCGGCACGGCGCCCGGCCATCCCAAGACCACGGTTTCCCGCTGTTATTATGGCGGCGCCGACATCACGGATCCGTCGTACGGCGTGACATTGACGCCTACGCTGGGCGTGCCGGGCGGGGTGTATCGGATCCACTACAATTTCAACAGCCTGGCGGGCAACACCAGCACGAATGTCATTCTGAGCGTCGCCTGCACCTCGGGCGGGACGCTGTCGTTTACCGAGACGGACAAGTTCCAGCGCAGGTACGGAAACCCAGCCAACCAATGGGGATTCCTCGGCTACCTGACCAACAGTCCGGGAAGCACCACGCCGACCATCGAGTTCCGATACCAGAGCGGTTTGGTCAACGGAACCGCCCAGAACCGGCTTTTGTTCGATTGCTGGCGGTTCACGTTGAACGAGCCATGCCTGGATGTCCCGACGGTGGAAGTGGTGGGCCCGCTGAGTGCGGCGGTCAATGAAGTGGTGGTCTCGGGCGTTTCGACCCAGGCCACCAAGGTGACCGTCTACCAGAGAGTCGTTGGCAGCAGCTGGATGCCTGTCGGGTCGAAGGACACCGGTGTGACCGGCGGCAACAACATCGTGACCGCGTCGGGCCTGGTGAAGAACGCCGAGGTGGGCGCGACCCAGACCATCAACAACCAGGAAGGCTGCATGCCCGCCCAGGGCGTCCTGGTGGGCGGCGGCGCCAATCCCAGCCTGCGCATCGCCTTGACGATCCGGGAAACCACAAACGAGACGGCAACCGTTGGCGCGCCAGGCAACACCGCCAGCACAAGCTTGAACTTCCTCGGGGCCACCAACGTGTCCGGCGGCGCGCCGATCGACGCGCCCATCGTCAGCCCGAGCAACGGTTGGCAGACCGTCACCTTCAGCCGCGGGAGCGAGACGGTGGGCAATCCCACGAGCGTCGCCGGCACGCGAACCAACGCCGCGCCCATCGGCTATTACGCGCAGACGCCGGTGGAGATCCAGGTGTACGCCTACCGCACCCTGCTTCCGGAAGAGACCAAGATCTTCTCGCGCCTGCCGGGCAAGGCGTCGCTGACGACCAGCAATGATCTCGAGGGGATCCTCTGGTCGTGGTCGGAGGTCCCGGGCGCCGATGGCTATCGCGTCCTGCGCAGCTATTATGGGCAAGGATTCTTCGAGGGCGCCGATGTCACAAACGCGTTCTTCCTGGATGCCAACGATTATGCGGTCTGGATCGCCGGGACGGAAGTCACGCCCAATTACGTCCAGCGCGGCCCGAGTATTCAATGGAATCCCACCATCGCCAAGACCAACGACCTGGCGGGCCTCTGGGGCACGCTCGAGTCGATCAATTTCGTCATCGACAGCCTCGATGACACCGGCCCGTTCGACATCTACATCGACAACATCAGCAATGGGACCAACGTGTTCCAGACGTTCGAGGCGGCGCCGGCCGGACAGTCTGACTATGGCTTTCGCGCCCCTGGCTTTTCGGGCACCACGAGCGCACATATTCTCTCTGCGCCCAACGTGAGCGTAGTGAACAACCTGGCCGCCGATACGGGCGCCAAATCCTTGCGTGTGCGATGGCAATGGAGCAATCCGACGGCATCAAGGTGGCTGCGTCTGACCACATCGGGGGTGGCTCCGGCAAGCAATCCGTTCGTGAACCTGAACGAGCCGATCTCGTTCCGGCTGCTGATGCTGCCGGTGGGCGCATCGCTTCCGCCGGCGCCTCCGGCGCCATCGCTCTCGGCGACGATGGTCGATACCAACGTCGTGCTCGGATGGGAAGGCGGCCACCGGCTGCAGACGGCCGTGGACGTCTCGGGGCCGTTCACCAACGTGCCTCAAACGATCAATCCCAACACTTACCTCGGGCCTTGGACCTGGACCAATGCGGTCGATGATCCGGTCCGTTTCTTCCGGCTGGTGGATTAGCAACCATCTGCGCCCTCCCCCCGCTCGTGCCTCGCGGAGGGAGGGCATGAAAGCAGACACACTTTATACCGTAGCCGCCGAGGTGACGAGGCGGACGTTTGTTCTTCCGCCTCCGGAAACCGGCTGCCCCACGAGAGTCCTGGGCAAGCTCCAGACTTGTGCGCTGAAGGAGATTTTGTCAGGGTCTCACCCATGGCAACGGAATCCGCGGTGACTTTGTCGATCTGCAACGAAATATTCCGGGGGTGGACGATCGATCGGACGATCGAATATGTGGCTCGGATCGGTTACGGCGCGCTCGAGATCGCGCCGTTCACCCTGGCCGATTCGGTCGAGACGATCGGCGCCGACGAGCGCGCCCGCATCCGGCGGATGGCTGAGCAAGCGGGGATTCAGATCTCGGCCATCCATTGGGTGCTGGTGAAACCGGAAGGGATGTACATCAACGACCCGGACGCCTCGATCCGGGAGCGGACGAGCCGGTATTTCGGGGCGCTGGTGGATTTTTGCGCGGATGTGGGAGGGCGTTTCATGGTGGTGGGATCGCCCAAGCAACGGAACGTCATGCCCGGGGTCTCGCACGATCAGGCCTGGGAGTGGGCCCAGGAGACGTTCCGGCCCGCGGTCAAACGAGCCGAAACGCGCGGCGTGACCATCTGCTTCGAGCCGCTGGCGCCGGCGGAGACCAACTTCATCAACACGGCGGCGGATGCGATCCGGTTCGTGCGGACTCTCGAGAGCGATCGATTCAAGATCATCCTCGACGTCAAAGCGATGAGCTCGGAGGCCAAACCCATCCCCCAGATCATCCGCGACTCCTGGCCGCATTTCGCCTACTTCCACGCCAACGACCGGAACCTGAAGGGACCGGGTTTTGGGGATGTGGATTTCGGGCCGATAGCGGAGGCGTTGCGCGGGGTTGGATACGGCGGCTTTGTGTCGGTGGAGGTGTTCCAGTTCGAGGAAGGGCCGGAGCAGATTGCGACGCGGAGCCTGGAATACTTACGCCGGTTTTTCGGCCGGTGACCGGCAGAGCCAAGAGGCCCCGGCGCCCGCAGGCATGAAGCCTGCTTCATGGCTGAAGGCGCAGGATCCTCGTCAGAGAAAGGTGGCATTATGACCAAGCATGCATATGCAAAGGCGGGTGTGGACATCGAGTTGGGCAACCGGGTGAAGGCGGGGCTCCCGCGGTTGCTGGCGGCCGCCCGGCGCCCGGAGGTGCTGGGAAAGGTGGGCGGATTCGGCGGCCTGTTTGCGCTGAACTGCCGTCGGTACCGGCAGCCGGTTTTGGTCTCGAGCGTCGATGGCGTGGGCACCAAGCTGAAGCTGGCCTTCGCAATGGACCGGCATGACACGATCGGCCAGGACCTGGTCAATCACTGTGTCAACGACATCGCGGTGCTTGGAGCCGAGCCGCTCTTTTTCCTGGATTACATCGGAACGGGCAAGCTCGAGCCCCGCGTTTTCGAGCAGATCATCCGCGGATTCGCGCAAGCCTGCGCCGAGAACCGGTGCGCGCTGATCGGCGGCGAGACGGCCCAGATGCCGGGCTTTTACAGCCCGGGCGAATACGACGTCAGCGGCACGATCGTGGGCGTGGTCGAGAAATCCCGGATCATCGACGGCCGCCGAGTCCGGCCGGGCGATGCCGTCATCGGCCTGGCATCGAGCGGGCTGCACACCAACGGCTATTCCCTGGCCCGGCGGGTGTTGTTCGAGCGGATGAAACTCAAGCCAGCCAGCCGGCTGCCCGAGCTCGATCGGCCCGTTGGCGAGGAACTGCTTAAGGTCCATGTCAGCTATGGTCCGCTGCTGCGGGCGCTCTCCAAGCAATCCCCATCGCTGCGCTCGGGCCGGGGGACGGTGAAAGCCATCGCCCATATCACGGGCGGTGGATTCATCGACAACGTGCCCCGGACATTGCCTCCGAATTGCGATGCCCGGATCCGGCGCGGGGCTTGGGATGTTCCGCCGATCTTCGAGGTTCTGCAGCGAGGGGGGCGCATATCGGACGCGGAGATGTATCAGGTCTTCAACATGGGGATCGGAATGACGCTGGTGGCATCGAAATCGGATTCCGACCGTTTGCTGCGGCAGATCCGGGCTCGGGGGCACGCGGCGTGGACGATTGGCGAGATTGTGGCCGGCTCCGGGCGCTGCCGCGTCGAGGAAATGTCTGTCCAA
>CAYWIM010000098.1:0-2734 GCA_964458325.1 uncultured Verrucomicrobiota bacterium | reverse complement strand
TGTTCAGCCCGAATATCTGCCCCAATAGCATTGTAGTTTGTATCGCCGTTGCTTCCACTGAGGCTCTGCTCAATGTCTGTCCAAAACGAATTCCGGTCGTGGTGGAGGGGATTGGGCGGGCCGGCGAGCGAGCAAGAATAAAGCTATGGTATCCTCCGGCGCAGGAAATAGGCCGGTGTGCAGCTCCAGGCGTGGCAGTAGCTGTTCATGAGATGGCTGTTGTACGGCGATAGGAAATCGTCCCCTGGGACATAGACCTCCCAAAACGTGTCCGCGCCCTTCTTCAACATCCCGCCCCAGTAGGAATGCAGGTGAGCCATGCCCTCGTCGCGCAAGCCCGCCACCAGCAGCGCCTCGACCACATAGTGATGCATGTAGGGTGTCACCGGCTTCTCCGCGTTCGCATCGCGCACGACGCCCGACAGGGCCCGGCGCGCCTGCAGGGGCGACGGGACCCCCGCCAGGACCATCCACGCCTGCGAAGCCCACGAGACCTCGCGTTTCGGACCGCTGATGAAGAGGCCGAGCGAATCGTCCCAGAGATCCCGGCGCGCGGCGGCTTCCATGCGGGAGACGATCTCTCCGATGAACCTGACCTCATCGGCCTTGCCGATCTTCTCGGCCAGCTTCAGCGTCGACTTCAGGCCAAACAACACGATGGCGTGCTCCGGCGCCTGCTTATCGAGCGTCCGATGCCAGTCGACGAAGAGCC
This sequence comes from uncultured Verrucomicrobiota bacterium, assembly GCA_964458325.1. Classification (GTDB taxonomy): domain Bacteria; phylum Verrucomicrobiota; class Verrucomicrobiia; order Limisphaerales; family UBA1319; genus JAGMXM01. Next base: position 2,022 of record CAYWIM010000098.1, on the reverse strand, counting down.
ACCAGCGTTTCGGCGGCATGAACAGGGCCTCGGCGTTGACGGGTTCGAGCGTGAAATCGAGCTGCTTGAGCACCAGAGGCCAGAGGTCCTCCGCCGTGGCGCGGTCGCCGCTGGCTTCGAGGTATTCGAGGACCGTCGGCGCAAATAGCGCGGTGTAATCGAGGATGCTGTTGCCGCCGCGCACCGGTTCGGGCCGCTCGAATGAGCAGGTGCCGACGAGACCGTGCGGCGTCGCTGTGCCCGCGAGGATGTAGAGCGAGCGTTTGACGAGTTCGTATTGGCAGTAGGTGACGTAGTTCGCCTGCGCCTGGAGCCGCAGATCGCCGAGCCACAGCCGGCGGTCGCGCTTCGGGCCATCCTCGAAGACCGTCTGCATGCAGTCGCGCAAGGTCCGCACGCTGACCCTGTCCAGGGCAGCCTCGGCGTCGTTGGCGGGCGCGAAAGGCCGCAGACGCTGCTCGTCGGCCGAAGTGATGGCTTCGGCGCGGATGTCGGAAAAGCCGAATGTGCCGTGGGTGCTGCACGAAACCACCGTCACCTTGAGGTAGCGGAACGCGTAGCGCCGCGGCAGGCGGATCGTCTGGGGCACGTCGTCAATGTTCACCACCTCGTCCTGCAGCCACGCGCGGGTGAGCGTGCCCGGATACGGATCGAACGGCTCGGCCACCTCCGCCGGCATCTCGCCGAAGATCAGCGAAAGCCGCACCGGGGCGTCCACGGGAACGTCGAACGCGCGCACGGACAAATCGAGCTGACCGACGAAGTGCTCGCCGAAATCCAGGATGAAGCTATGGCCCGGCGGCAGCGGCTTGTCATAGACCGACTCCGGCTTGCCGACGGCAACCATTTTCCAGCCTTGGAAGCTGGCGGTGTCTCTCTGGACTTTGACCACCGCCACCGGCCTCATGGGCGCGCGGATGAGGGCGGGCGTGGCCGCCGCAGCTTTCGCCAGCCACGAAGCCCGCCGTTCCTCAATCCGCTTCATCTGCCGCGCAAAGACCGGCGCGAGATCCGTCGAGGCGGCGGCCTTGACAGTGCCGGCAATGCGTGGGTTGCCATTCGGCCCTTGGGCGTGAAGCGCGGGCGCAAGAGGCAGCAGCAAGAGAAACAGCGCGGTGAATGCGCGAAAGATCGATTTCATGCCAAGTCTCATTCTGTTTTCTTCTCATGAAGGAAGTCCAGCCTCTAATGCAGGCCAAAATAGTGTGCGAACGATTGACTCGCGGACCACCGCTCGACCGGAAGCGCTGGTACTACGCCAACAATCCCAGCCCCGCTGTTCCTGATGGGTATGGCGACGAAGAGGCCATTCGCGCCATCTGGGCAGCCGCCGAGGTCACGAGGCGGATATCGCTCTGAGCCGGCCGCCTCCGGAGCGTGATCTGGGGATCATCGGCTCGTGAACTGGATCCCATCGCGCGCCGCATACCGGACGATCACGCCGTCGTCGCCGGCGCGCCGGTACCACGTGAGCGCGCTCATCGGCGCGTGGCTGCTCTGGCTGCGTGTGCTGCTGGGACGCGGCCCCAGGCTCCAGATGGCCCACCGGACCGGGCTGTCGGATGGCTTCGAGTGGAACCGGCCGGTGTCGCTCTTGAGATCGGGGTAGCTGGCGGGCACCCACAGCGAGTAATCCCCCGCCGGCTCGCCGTTGAGCAGCAGCGGGCCGGGCGCGGCGTATTTGTAGGTGTGCCCCGGATGGAACGGATCTTCGACGCGGGCCTCGCGCCCGCCGGCATCGCTGCGCGGCAGGTAGCGGCCATCGGCAAGCTCGATGGGCAGCTGGCACCAGTGCTCTCGCAGATCGTTGTTGCAGTTCTCCCGCACGGGCGGAACCCGGCCTCCGTGGTCATCCGAATACATGTGCAAGGCGATCCCGATCCCGTACAGCTCGGCATGAACCTTGGCGACCTTCGCCTTTTCCTTCGCGCGCGCGATCGCCGGCAGCAGCATTCCTGCCAGTATCGCGATGATGGCGATCACGACCAGCAGCTCGATCAGGGTGAACGCCGCCTCGGCAGC
>CAYWIM010000097.1:0-15967 GCA_964458325.1 uncultured Verrucomicrobiota bacterium | reverse complement strand
TCCCGCCAGCCCGGTCTGCTGCCGATCCATGTCGGCTGGACCCCCATGAAAGGCCGGGAGCGGGACGCTTCCTGGAAAGATCCCAAGACCAAGCAGCCGCGGCCTTATTGCCTGGGCAGCGCGGCCCTTCCGCATCGGAAGTTCCGGCTCCCCCTGCTCGAGTTCAACGGGGATTTCCTCTTGGACATCCTGGCCAAGCTCCGGAAAGGGCCGGAGGGCGCTGGTGGATTTCGGTGGGAGCTGACCGACCAGGACGATGAGGAGTATTTCCGGCACCTGGACGCCAAGGTCAAGAAACCCGAAGTCATCGGGCGTTCCGGGAAGGTCCAGGTCATCTGGCGGCTGCGCAGCGGCCGCTGGCCCGATCATCTGCTGGACTGCGAACTGGAGCAGTTGGCGATGGCGATGATCCACCGGCGATTGCCCTGGGCAACGATTGCGCAGCCGGAGAAGGAGGAGGAAACCGCATGACCCGTCATCTGAGCCGGAAAGACATTGCCGCCCTGATCGATCCACGAATGACGCCAAAGCAAATCAGTCGTAATGAACGCCGCCTCGGTCTCGACCAGGCCCGGATCCGATTGAATCGGCGCGTTGTTCTCTATCGCACGAAGCAAGCCCTGGGAATCTTGAGGGCAAAGGGATTCGATGTGTGAACGCTAAAAGGGAGCAATGGCGGCGGCCGGCCCATCGCGTCCGACGATTTGAACGGCGTCCGCCCACTGACATTCGCTCCACTGGCTGGTGTTTTCATGGCTCCAGCCTCAGGCCCTCCCTCACCATGTAGTCAATGAATCCGTCATACTCAGTCTCCGCGACTGAATAGTCTTGCTCGTGGTCGGCCCACACAATGCGGTCTTCGCAGCGCCCGGACGCAACGGGAAAACCATAGTAATCACCGCAACCGTTGCCAGCAAACGGGAGGAAGTCACGTCGGCCTCCCAAAAACTGCTGAAGGTCTCGCCAGAGCGACCAATCGCTACTCGGATCAGGCGAGGAGATCGCTGTGAACGCAAACTCACCGGCACCCCAAACGCTCAGGAACCGCCGGTAGCCATCGGGCAACTCCACACCTTGCTCCCTCTCGATATCGTTAATGCGGTCCAGGGAGAGCGGCGCATCCCGCTGCCCTTCGAACTGCCACGCACTCTGGGCCTGTGCCTGTGCTACGTGTTTTTGGAACGTCTCGAAAGTCATGGCGGCGACTCACACCGAACGCAAAGGTCAGCGACGGGAGCCAGCCGCCGATGATGTTTGATTTGTCTCAGCGCGAATCGGCTGGCTCCGGTTCGCTGGACCCGATTAGCCCCTCCTTTCATGTCTCCTTCGTCTGAACCACACCATCAAAACTCCTCCTCCGACCAACAGCGCCCACGTCGAAGGTTCAGGCACTGCGCCTGCGAGAATCGGTGTGTCTGGGTGCGTTTCATATGCGAAGTCGTAAAACCAGCCACCGCCCAGAGGTGGCAAGGGCGCACCTAGCCGGAGCCAGGCATAGTGCGTGCGGCCCTCTACTTGCAGTTGGAGTCCCAAGTACGCTGACGCTAGGCCCGCAAACTCGCCAATGCCCATGAATGATGGATCGCCGATATCACGCCAGCTTGAGAGCATCAAGCCGGACGGTGAATCCTGGTTTCCAACCCAGGCCACGGGAGACATACTTGGGCCTATCACTGCATCGGCTGGTAGGGCTCTTGCGCTGGCACGCTCCCACGGCGTAAGGAAATAACCCGCAGCCTTGCTCTCGCCCAAGCACAACACTCCAAAATCCATGGCGCAAACAAAATGATAGTCGTTTTGCCCATCGCCGTTAATGTCCACAGTAACCGACGGCGCATTGTTAGGGTTTCCATCTGCGATTGCCCGATACCCCTCCGCGTCCCAAGGAAACTGCGGCGGCACGATGTTCAACGGCATCCGGGTGTAAACAATCGTGCCCTGCGCGAAGGCGGCCATGCCTGCGGCCAACAGGAGGGCTGACGCGAGCGAAAGCCCGCGCCAACCTGACCGCCCGTTGCAATAGGTCGCCGACATGCTCACCTCAGTTGAACCAGACGGTAGAAGCGGTTGGCCGAATCCGCCGAGAGCGTGACCGCCGTGTTCGTCTTGGTGGCGCTGATCTCGCCGGTGGAATCCTGCCATACCCCGGAGGCCACATCGTCCCGCTGCTGCACCTTATAGACCCGCCCCACCTCGGAGTCCCACCGCAAGCTCACCGCGTTGGAACTCACCATCGCAATGTAGTTGAAGCGCGGCAATACCGGCGGCTGCGCAAGGTTGCCGCACAACGCGAGGGATACCCGTTGGTTGGCCACCTGCCCCAAGTCGTTCACCAGATTGGTCTTATGCGTTACCCGCACCAGCCACACGCCGGTCTGCGGGTTGGTCACTTCCACCTGCTCCACGTTGTCCCGGAAATTGTCCCCGGTGGTGGCTGCCGCCGTGCGGTTGGCGGGATTCAAAACCCAGGGATAATTCGTCGTCCCCGACGGACTGATCAGCCTCAAATCCAGATCGTTCACCAGCATCAAGTTGGTCGGGTTCAAACCAGCGGGCGGCGTCGTCCCCGCCGGGTCGGTCCAGCACATCGTCACGCGCAGCGGTTGGGTGTTCGTCGCCACGATGGGGAACTCAATGTAATCCCCGCTGTCCAGCCGCACTTCCACCACACCAGCGAAACGCTGGCCGGATTCGAGTAACCGCCCGGTATCTTGTCAACGGCCCCAACGACGAGGTTGTTCTTGGAAATCGCGTAGGTGTTCACCGTGTGATACGCTTCCGCCCCACCGTCCAGTGGACGGACTGTGTTGGTCCACTGCCAATTCCCGCCATAGATGGCCCAGTGCCAGACGGGCTGGGTAGTAGGGCCTTCCCAATTCTCATTGCCGGATGAAAACACTGGCAGGAACGTCTGCGCGCCGTAGATGATCATATCGTTCGTTCGGGCAACCCCGTCATAATACCCAAAACGCCAGTCCTCGGTCGAACTCAGGCTGTTGTTACCGAGCCAGTACCACGCGCCGCCAATGAAACGCCACCCGAAGTTATAGCCGTAGCTGTGGTTGGAAATCCGCACGGCGTTCGTGCCAACCACTGGTGGCATTTCTTGGAAGTCGTAGTCGAAGTCACTGCTCAGAATGCGGGCGCGGTGCGAGAATCCTTTGGCGGCTCCAACGACACCCCATGCGCCAAGTGTGCCGCACACGTGGGTTGCGTGGTCGTTCGTGAGTACGCTCCCGGTCACATCCATCAGGGACACCCGCAGGCCGCTTTGGGTGAACTCCTGGTGATTGGTCAAGACATGCCCTTCATCCCAAAGGCCGATGGAAACATTTGTGCCGGTCAACCCAAGCCCCAGCGGCCCGCCGGGCCAGAGGTTGGTTGCCGCCACGGTGATCGCGGAACCCAAATTGTGCGCGTGTTTGATGTATGGCGTGCCCTCCGGGCCGATCCGGTCAATGATATGCCGCCGGCCTTCGGTATCCGTCCAGGATTCGGGTAGGCCGATAGTATTCGTCCGCACAAAATCCGCCACTTGCTCCTTGGCGGCCTCGGCCTCCTTGGCGGTTTGCTCTCCCAGCTTGAGCAGCGCGCTCTTGCGCGCCTCCTCAAGACTGCCAAGGGTAGTTACGTTTCCAAGTCCATCACGCTCGTCCGTGACAATCCAAGGTGCGAACTCCGTTTGGAATGTCGCCCTCCAAGCGGCCTCCTGCACTGCTTGACGGGCCGCGCGCTCCGCCTCTGCCAAAGCCGGATTTGCGGCGAGGAGTTCGGCGTGTTCAACAGCGGCTTGGTGAGCCGCTCTGCCAGCGACCTGCTCTGGCGTGTCGGGAATCATCGTGTCGTCGAACACGAAGATTCCCGGCTCGACTTCCACCGCGTCAAGCTCTGGATATGGATTGAACGGACGCGGGAGGTGATCCGGCGGCAGCACAAGGCACTGCCCACCGAGGAGACCTATGTTCATTGGTTGCGCCGGTACATCAGCGCATTGCAGGGCATACCGACCACCCTGACCAGCGAGCAGAAGCTCGAACGATTCCTTACTCAACTGGCCCTCACGCGAGACGTCGCCGCAAGCACCCAAAACCAAGCGTTCAGCGCCATCGCCTTCTTCTACAAGGACGTCCTGGGGACTCCGTTGCATGACGTGGACGCGCTCCGAGCCACACGGCCCGTTCACTTGCGTCACGCCCCGACTCTAACCGAGACCCGGGCCTTGCTGCAAGCCGTCGGTGACGTGGGGGGATACCCGACGAACCTCGTCGCTCGTTTGCTTTACGGCTGCGGGTTGCGGGTGAGCGAACCCCTCAACCTCCGAATCAAAGACCTCGACATGGAAGGAGCTGTCTTGTTTGTTCTGGGGGCCAAAGGCGGCAAAGACCGCGTCGTCTCCCTGCCGCGCTCACTGGTGCCGGACTTGGCCCAGCAAATTCAATACGCCCGCGCGGTCTGGCAGCGCGATCGGCAGAACAGGATTCCGGTCGAACTGCCCCACCAATTGGCCCGGAAGTATCCCGAGTATCAATTCGCCTGGCCCTGGGCCTGGGTGTTCCCGTCGCGAGAGCCTTGCCGGCATCCGCGCACCGGCCAAATCGTCCGCTACCGGATGCACGAGGCCAACGTCCAGCGCGCCATCAAGATTGCACGCCGCCAGCTCGGGATCATGGTCTTGCCACACGAGCTCAGACACGCATACGCGACGCACTGTCTGGAGCGGGGCACCAATCCGCGGGCCATCCAGGAAGCCATGGGGCACAAGAGCCTGGAAACGACGATGGGCTACTTCCACGCCGAAAGTCTGAGCGTCAGGAGTCCTCTGGAAACCATCCTGCCATAGCGCCGAGACGTGCCGGGGCATTCCAGCCGACTACGGGTTGACGGAAAAGTCCGGCAGAACTCAGCCCGATTTAGTGAAACATAACGTCCTGTCTGTTTCTCCACTTTCGCTCGGCAGGGGACCCGCCGGCTCCGACTCGAAGGATTCCGCGTAAACCGGAATCCTCTCCACAATGTTCCGCGTGACCTTCCGCTGGCGCCGGTCGTAAAGTCTTGTGGTTCGCGGGTCAGCGTGGTTGGCCAAGTTCTGAACGTCTTCGAGAGGAACGCCTTGCGTCAGCAAGTTGATGATGGCCGCCACGCGGAACGAGTGGGGCGATAGGGTAGGGGGGAGGCCCGCCTTGCGCAGCCGCCGCTTGAACATTCGCTGCAGGTCATTATCCGTCATCCCGGCGGACGAAAGCGTTCCCTTTTTGGCCTTCGAGGAGCGAAAAATGGGCAGGTCGCCGTCCAATTCGGTGACTCCGGCCGCGTTGCCAGGTCGGAAGCCAGGGCGGCGGCGGGCGTCTGGTCCCGCGGCAATGCAGTCGCAATCAAGTGTGCCCGGCAGGGGCACGGTCTATCGGGGTGAAAGGTCCCCGACGGGGTAGATGACGACAACCGTAGCTGAACCGCCAGGTCGCCTCCGCAAGGAGGCGGCGCGAAAGGGCGGCAGGCAAACGCTCGACCGAAGGAACACAAATGGGCAGAGAGGCGAGATGCAGCGGGCAAGCAGGCGAGCACAGGCGAAGCCCTCGAAGAACCAAGCTCAGTGAAAAGCTCGAAACCATCGACACAGAACGACCCGAAACCACGGGACGCGACAACTGCGGTCACCACCCCGGATGGACTAACTGTGGCCCAGGCGGAGAAGCCGCCGCAAGCCCCAGGAGTGGGTCGTGAGCCGAAGGATTCGGCGCCAACACGACAGAAAGCGAGGTTCGAGGACCTGATGGAACAAGTGATGCCATCAGACCTTGCGGCGACCATGTGACAGCGTCGCTACGTTCAACCGCCGTATGCGGAAAACCGCACGTACGGTGGTGTGGGAGGGTGGCGGTGCGCAATCCCCGTCACCCAACCCGATCATCGCCGGCGTCCGCCGCCGCGTAGGCCCGGTCCCCTGCCTGCCAGGGCGGCGCAGGCAGGCCTGCCCGGGCGTCTGGGAGCTGGGCTGCCAACCGCCGCGTGACCCCACGCGGCGCTTGGTGGCCGATTTTACCGGGTTGTTCTTGTGTTCTTGCTTCGAGAGAAATTCCGGATAGTATCGGCCGCGTATGACCAACGCAGATCCTGCCCATCCAACGGCAAGAGCAAGCCTCCAGCACGATTCGAGAACCTCCACCATGAAGACCACGCGACGCAGTTTCCTGAAGCGGACCCTTGGGGCCGGAGCGGCCCTGGCGATGCCCGGCTTGGCCCCAGGCGCCCTCCGGGGCCAGAACGCGCCCAGCAATCGCATCACCATGGCCTTGATCGGCATGGGCCTCCAGATGAACGGGCATCGGGGCGGCATGACCGGCCGCCAGGATGTCCAGGTCCTGGCCGTGTGCGATGTGCACCGCGGCCGGCTCGAGGCCGCCAAGGCCGCTGTCGAGTCCGCCTACAGCCAGCGGACGGCCAGCGGATCCTACAAAGGCTGCGCCGCCTACCATGAGTACGAATCGATCATGGAGCGGGGCGATATCGATGCCGTCATGATCTGCACGCCCGACCACTGGCACGCCCCGATCTCGGTCGCCGCCATGCGCAGCGGCAAGGACGTGTTCGTCCAGAAGCCGATGACCCTGACCATTCGCGAAGGGCGGATCATGAGCGACGTGGCGCGGCAGCGGGGGGCCATATTGCAGGTGGGCTCCCAGCAGCGCTCCGAGCGCGCCTTCCGGCGGGCGTGCGAGATGGTCCGAAACGGATGGATCGGGAAGGTCAAAACCATCTATGCCAGCCTGGGCGAGTTCGCGCCTCCCCGCACGCTGCCGGAGCAGCCGATCCCGGAGGGATTCGACTACGACCGCTGGCTCGGGCCCACGCCGTGGTATCCGTACCATCCCGATCGGGTCAAAGGCGATTATGGCGGCGGCTGGCGCTGTTTTTGGGATTACGGATCCCGGAAGAATGGGGACTGGGGCGCGCACCATTTCGACATCATCCAGTGGGCGCTGGGCCAGGATGATTCCGGCCCGGTCGAGTTCATCCCCAAAGGCTACGAAGGCGCCGAATACCAAACCCACGTCTATGGCGACGGCATCCGCGTCCTGCGCAACCATCCGGACATGAAGGGGCATATGATCCGGTTCATCGGCGAAAAGGGCGAGGTGCTGGTCAGCCGGGGAGACCGGCTGGACACCGTGCCGGTCGGGCTGAAGGACCAGCCGCCCGGGCCCGCGGATGTTCGGCTCTACGAATCGCGCAACCACGACGACAATTGGATCCAAAGCATCCGAGGCCGGCGCCCGCCCATCTGCCCGGCCGAGATCGGCCACCGGACGGCCACCATCTGCCACTTGAGCGGGATCGCCGAGCGCCTGAAGCGCCCGCTGCGATGGGATCCGGCCAACGAGCGAATCATCGGCGATCCCGAGGCCAGCCGCTGGCTGGATCGGCCGCGCCGCGCCCCCTACGTCTATATCTGATCCCTGGACGATGACCATGAAACCTACGCGTCTTTTGAACTCCGATCCACTCGCTCGATCCATGAAAGCTTTCTTGACCTTGTTCGTCCTGGGCAGCCTGGCCTTCTCGGGCGCGGGCGCCGATGATGCCACGGCGGTCCGCGATCTTATTCCCCGCCTGGCCGATCCGGACGTGCCGGCCCGCTATGCGGCCCAGATGGAGCTGCAGGACCTGGCTTCGCAATCGTCCCAGCCGGGCCAGGCGGCGCGGCGCGAGGCGCTGGGCCGAGTCCTGGCCGCCCGGGCCGCCGATCCCGCCACGCCGCTTCCGGCCCGGGTCTGGATGGTCCGGCAGCTCGAGTACATGGGCGGCGCCGAAGCAGTGCCGTCTCTCGCCTCGTTGCTGGCCGGAGACGAGCCGGAGCTGCGCGACTGCGCCCGGCGCGCGCTCGAAAAGAATCCCGCCCCGGAGGCGTCGGCGAGCCTTCGCCACGCGCTCGAGAAGGCTGGAGAAGCCCGCGAGCAGATCGGCCTGATTCATTCCCTGGGCCAGCGGGCCGACGCGGCGGCCGTGCCCCTGATCGCCCGCCATCTGGAACGCGAGGCAACCGCGGCGACCGCGGCCATGGCATTGGGGCGCATCGCCACTCCTGCCGCCGCCGCCGCGCTCGGACCGCTTCTCGGACGCAATCCGGCGGCGGGCGAGGGCTTGATGGAAGCCGCCAGCCGCATGAGCGCGCGGGGCGACATCGCGGCGGCGCAGGATCTCTATCGACGGCTGTGGGGCGCCGAGAATCCCGTGGCGCTGCGGGCGGCGGCGTTGTCGGGCATGGAAACCGCCGCTCCCGCCGTGCTGCGGCCGATGCTGCGGGAGGCGCTCGACAGCAATGAACCCCGGCTCCAACAGGTGGCCATCCGGATCGCAGGCGGCGCTGGAGCGCGATTCGGCCGGATGCTTCTCAACCGATATGCGGCGCTGCCTGCGGCGTCCAAGGCCCAGGTCCTGGGCGTCCTGGATTCCTCAGCTGAACCCCGAATCATCGAGGCGGTCCAGGAGCCGGATCCGGACGTGCGCCGGGCCGCGATCGAGGCGCTGGGGCGGGTCGGCGGCTCGGCCGCAGTGCCCGCGTTGCTGAACATCGCCGGCGCCGATGGGCCGGACAAGAATGCCGCCGTCCTTGCGCTCGCCCGCATTTCCGGCGAGGGCGCCGCGGCGGAGATCCGCAAGTCCGCCGGCGCCGGTCCGGCGAACCTCCGCGTGGCGGCGCTGAACGCCCTGGCCGATCGCGGCCAGGCTGCGGCCGTCCCGGTCCTCATCGAGGCTGCGGCCGAGCCCGACGCGGCGGTGCGGAAGGCGGCGTGGGCTGCTTTGGGCAAGCTGGGCGCCGAGCGGGAGATCGAGGCGGTGGGCGGCTTGGTGGCGCGGGACAAATCGCCGGAAGCCAGCGCCGCCATCGAGGCGATCGCTGCCCGGGTCGCCGACAAGGAAGCAGCCGCCCGGAAATTGCTTGCCCTGGCCGGCGGACGCGAGGCCGAGCTGGCGGCCATGGCCAACGCCATCAGCGTCCTGGGCGCCGACGCCGGATTGGCCGCCCTCGAGCGGCTGGCAGCCAGCGGCGGAGCAGGCAGCCAGGAGCGGGCGTTGGTGGCTCTGGGCCGGTGGCCCACACTGGACGCTGCCAAGCCGTTGCTCGAGATCGCCCGGCGGGCCGATGCACCCGAGCGCGCGCGGTCCCTCGCCATCGAGGGCGTGGCTCGGCTGGTCGAGTCTCTGGATCGATCCCCGGTGGACGCCCGCGCCGAGGCGGCTCTGGCGGCGCTCGCAGCGGCCAAACAGGACGCCGACAAGAAGGCGGTTCTGGGCGCGCTGGCCACGGTGCCGCATCCGGAGTCCGCGCGTGCGATCCAGGCGATGCTGGGCGACGCGAAGTTCCGGAACGACGCAGCCCAGGCCGGGATCGAGCTGGCCGAGCTGCTCGTGACCACCCACCGCGAACTGGCCCACGATCTGGCCCGGGCCATCCAGCAGGCCAACATCTCGGCCACGCTTGGCCGCCGGGCCGGCGCGGTCTTGCGGCGTTAACCTCCGACTAACACTCGACCCATGAACACCTGCCTTTCGAATTGGCATCGGCCCCTGGCCATCCTTCTGGCGTGCGCCGGCTGTCATGCAGCCATCGCGCTCGGCGCGGCGGACCGGCCCGAGCCGGGGATCCACCCGGGCATTTTCGAGCCTTCCTGGGAATCGCTTCAAAAGAGCTACCAGTTTCCAGAATGGTTTCGAGATGCCAAGTTCGGCATCTGGGCCCATTGGGGTCCGCAGTGCCAGCCCGAGCAGGGCGACTGGTACGCGCGCAACATGTACATCGAAGGGAGCCCGCACTACCAGCACCACCTCCAGACCCGCGGGCACCCCTCGAAGACCGGGTTCAAGGACATCATCCACGAGTGGAAGGCCGAGCGGTTCGATCCGGAGAAGCTCATGGCGCTCTACCAGCGGGCGGGGGCGAAGTACTTCGTCATGATGGCCAATCACCACTGCAATTTCGATAACTTCGATTCCCGCTATCAGCCCTGGAACTCCGTGAACCTGGGCCCGAAAAAGGATCTGGTGGGCATGTGGGCCAAGGCCGCGCGCCAAGCCGGCCTGCGGTTCGGGGTCACCGTCCATTCCGCCCGCGCCTGGACGTGGTATGAAGTTGCGCAGGGGGCCGACAAGCGCGGGCCGCTCGAAGGCGTGCCGTACGACGGCAAGCTGACCAAGGCCGACGGCAAAGGCCAATGGTGGGATGGATACGACCCGCAGGATCTCTACGCCCAAAACCATCCCGTGGGCGCCAGGCCCGATTCGGCCTACATCGGCAAGTTCTTCCTCCGCACGAAGGACCTCATCGACCAGTACAAGCCGGACCTGCTGTATTTCGACGACAGCGTGCTGCCGCTGCAGAACGCCGAGAACGTCGGCCTGCGCCTGGCGGCTCACTTCTACAACGCCAACGCCAGCTGGCACGCCGGGCGCAACGAGGCCATCCTGACCACCAAGCGGCTCGAAGGGGCCCAGCGCCGCGCCCTGGTCTGGGACATCGAGCGGGGCGCCAGCAACCAGCTCGAGCCGTTTCCCTGGCAGACCGACACCTGCATCGGCACATGGCATTACAACCGGCCCCTCTTCGAGCGCCATGGCTACAAGAGCGCCGCCGCGGTCATCACCACGCTCATCGACATCGTCAGCAAGAACGGCAATCTCCTCCTGAGCGTTCCGCTGCGCGGCGACGGCACCCTGGACGAGGACGAGGTCGAGCTGCTCGAATCCCTGGGACGATGGATGGCCGTCCACGGCGAGGGCATCTTCGGCACGCGGCCGTGGAAGGTCTTCGGCGAAGGCGCCCCCCTTGCCGAAGCCAATACCAGCTTCAACGAGCGAACCCGCCGCCCCGCCACCGCCGATGATATCCGGTACACCGTCCGGGGCGACACGCTGTATGCATTCTGCCTCGGCCTGCCAGCCCGCGATGTCCGCATGCCCTCCCTGGGCAGCGGCAGGGACGGATCCGGCCGGATCGAATCGGTCCAGCTCCTGGGCAGCACCCAGAAGCTCGATTGGAAACAGCAGGCCGACGCCCTCGTCATCCAGCGTCCGGAGCCGATCCCCGGCGAGCATGCCATCGCCTTCAAGATCGGCATGGCGCCCTTCCGAGCCGAGGACCGCGAGCCCGCCCGCAATCCGGACGTCGTCTATGTCCCCACGCCGCAGGAGGTCGTGGACAAGATGCTCGATCTGGCGGAGATCAAGCCGGGGGATGTGGTGTATGACCTGGGCTGCGGCGATGGCCGGATCGTGGTGACCGCAGCCAAGAGATACGGCGTCAAGGCCTATGGGTTCGACATCAACCCGGAGCGCATCCAGGAATCGCTGGCCAACGTCAAGGCCAATGGCGTCGAGCACTTGGTCACCATCCGCGAAGCCGACATCTTCACCCTGGATCTGCGCGAGGCCGACGTCGTGACGCTCTATCTCCTGCCCGAGCTCAATGTCCGGCTGATGCCGCAGCTGGCCCAGCTCAAACCCGGGTCCCGGATCGTCTCCCACGACTTCGACATGCGCGGCGCCAAGCCCCGCCAGGTCCATCACCTGAACCTCGAAGGCAACGATCCCGACGACAGCGGCTACTACGAGGGCGAACACACCGTCTACCAATGGGTGGTGCCCTGGGAGAAGGATAACGGCCGATAAACGCCGCCCCTGAGCGTTGTCAGCCCGGCGCGCAGCGGAGTGCGCGCAAGCCGTAAGCTGAAAGGTAGGGCGGTCACTGCCGCTCGTATTCGCCTTTGCTGAGCCGCTTGAGCACGGTGAAGCCGGCCTGTTTGGCGTCCGAGATCGACAGCGGTTTGAGCTTCGTGGGCGTGTTGAAGCTCGAGATGATCTTGCGCACGGGCTTCTTGCAGGCGGGGCAATGGGTCAGCTCGGGCGCGTTCACGGGACGGCGCAGCGTGAACTTGCCGCCGCAGATCGCGCAGCCCCCGTCGCACACTTCGTATTCGTACAGAGGCATAGGATCTTCGATCAGCGTGAGCGCGGCCCGGGATAGAAGAACGAGCGGGCCAGGTTCTGGTTGCGGATGGCCGGCGTCCGCACCGTGACATTCGCCAATCCGCCGCCGGGGCTGACCGGCGCCACGATCACCCGGGGAATTCCCCAGGCCGGCATGCTGCCGCCGCCGTTCCATCCCGGTCCGCCGCCGATGGCTGTGCCCTGACCAACGCCAGATATGCCTTGGACGAACTGAGCGGGTTGCGCGCGCTTGACATTCCCTGTGGCCGGCCCGATGCGGGCAGGCGGGGCCGGGTGTGCGGCAGGCTGCGGGGCGGTCCCTCGGATGCCTGGCGGTGACGGCGGCCGAACCGCCCGCGGGAGATCCGCGGCGGGCGCCGCCAGCGCCCAGGCGAGAGCTCCGGCTGCCACAGCCGTTGCGGCTCGATTACGGATGGCGATCATGCGCATGTTCAACGTGCCCAGTGCGAACCATTGATGTCAAAAAAGTAGCTCCGCGCCCGCGGTCTGTCCAGCGTCCAGTCCGCTCGTGCGGGCGACCACCAATCGGCTCGGACCGTGCTCGAACAGATCGCGACGGGTCGCCGTATCCCCCAACCGTGAGGTGCCCCGTCGAGATCACCGGACCCGCCGCCTCGTCGGTCCCCGGGCGCGCGGAATGAATGCGGCGCTCGGCGATGCGCTGAATCGCGTCCATCCCTTTGACCTTGCTTTCGACGACAGATTGGACGCAAGATTTGACTCATGAACAATTCTCCCTGGCGTTGCCTTTTCGTCACTTTATCCCGGTTTGGAGTGGCCATGAGGCGATGTGGCCAGCCCTGGTGGGCAGGAATGCTGCTGGCGGCAGTGTCGTGGATGCCGGCGGCGGAGTCGGATCTGCCGCTCCTGGCGCCGCGGACCCCATCGGCGGCTTCGCCGACCAGCTACACGGACGTGGCGCGGCACCTCGAGACGGGTGGCAGCTTCTATCTGTACGCGAATCCAGCGCCCTGGCTCGAAGGGCTCTCCGGGAGCATCCGGCAATGGGAGCCCTTGGTGCTCGGTCTCCCGGGCATGAATCCCGAGCAGCAATCGAGAGTCAAAGATGTCTTCTCGATGGTGTGCCGGATGGTCCAGCACAGCGGCCTCGAGAACGTCCGGGGCGTCGGGATGAGCGCGACGGAGCTGGCGCCGGGCCTGCACCACACCCGGGCGATGGTGCAGATGAAAAAGGGCGCCGCGGCCGGGTACGCGAGCGCGGTGTTCGGGCGCAGCCCGCATCCGCTCGATGGCCTGGATCTCTTGCCTGCCCACACCGCATTGGCATGGTTTAACGACCTGAGCCTCGGGGCGTTGTGGGAGATTGTCCGAACCGAGATTGGCCAGGCCGATATCCCGGAAGCGAGCCAATGGGTGGCGCAGTTCCCGGTTCACTTCGAGCGGCGAACCCAGGTCAACCTGGATCGGCTGCTGGCATCGCTCGGAAGCGAGGTCGGCATCGTGCTGACGTTGAATCCGGAAAAGAAAGTCGCTCTGCCGATCCCGCGGCCGCCGGGCGTCGAGATCCCCGAACCGGCCCTGGCCCTGGTCATCGCCGTCAAGGACGACACCGTGTTCAACCGGATGGAAATCGAGCTGAAGAAGAATCCCAATCTCATCGTGAAGGACGAGGGAGGGCTGCGAATGCGCGTGATGGAGATACCGGCTCCGCTGCCCATGCAGGTGCGGTTCACCCTGGCGCGCTTCGAGAAATACATGGTGATCGCGACGAGCGACGCGCTGGTCGAGGCGATGGCGGCGGTGCGCCAGGGCAAGCGGCCGGGGCTCAAGTCAACCCCCGAGTTCCGGCAGCTCGCGCCGGGGATCCCCGCCCGGGGCAACGCGTTTTCGTTTTTGAGCGAGAGATTCAGCGCCACGATCCAGGATGTGCAACGCCAGGTCCTGAAAGGGATGGGGCCCCAGGGACAAGGGGCGGGCCCCCGGGCGATCGCAATGATGCCCGCAAGCCTGATCGAACGGTTGTTTGCCATGCAGGCGCCCGCGCAATCGCTGGGTGTCTCGGCGCGGATTCCGGACGGCTGGCTGATGGTGAACAATGGGAACCAAGAGCCGGCCAAGGCGCTGGTTGCATCGACCCTGGTTGCTCCGGCAGCGATCATGGCCGGCATGACCATCCCGGCGCTGACCACCGCCCGCGGCCGAGCGCAATCGATCGCTTGCGTCAACAACTTGAAGCAGGTGGGCCTGGGGGCCAAAATCTGGGCCATCGATCATAACGATACGCTGCCCTCGCGCTTCGACCAGATGAAGGAGGAGATCTCTTCGCCCAAAATCCTTGTCTGTCCGATGGACCCGCGCCCCCACCCCGAAGCCATGAGCTGGTCGGGCTTCGACACAAACCTGATCAGCTATGTCCTGGTCTCACCGGGCGTGAAAGATAGCGCAGATCCGGAGACGGTCTATGCCCGGTGCCCGTATCACGGCCACGAGGTGCGGGTGGACGGCTCGGTGCGCCAGGGCCAGCGGCGATAAAGCCGGCCGGCTCGAACCCAGCGCCGGCGGCAGCCTGCCGGCGCCCATTGTATCCAATCAAGACCATGGTGAACGACAACAGGAAGGATGACGCGTCCCGTGCGCGGGAGCGATGGCTGGTGCTGGCGGCAGCGTTTCTGGGCTGGATGTTCGACGGGCTCGAGATGGGGATCTTCCCCTTGGCGGCGCGCCCGGCGCTCCAGGATCTGCTCGGGGTGCAAAGCGACGCCGAGGTGGGGCGGTGGATGGGGATTATCACGGCGATGTTCCTGGTCGGGGCGGCGAGCGGCGGGCTCGTATTCGGGTGGCTGGGGGACCGGCTGGGCCGAGTGCGATCGATGGTCATCAGCATCCTCACGTATTCCTTGTTCACAGGCTGCTGCTATTTTGTGGGTGCGCCCTGGCAGCTGGGTGTGTTCCGATTTCTGGCGGCCTTGGGGATGGGGGGCGAATGGTCGCTGGGCGTGGCGCTGGTGATGGAGTGCTGGCCGGAGAAGAACCGCCCCTTGCTGGCGGGGGCCATCGGCGCCGCGTCGAACGTCGGGTTCGGCCTGATCGGCGTCCTCGGGATGTTGTTTCATGTGACGACGACCTCCTGGCGGTGGGTGATGCTGGCGGGGGCGGTCCCGGCCCTGCTGGCCTTGTTCATCGTGCGATATGTCCCCGAGTCCCGGCGCTGGAAGGATTCGGTGCGGACCGGGGCCGCGCACCCGTTGCGCGAGGTGTTTTCGCCCGGGTTGAGGCGCGTGACGATCCTGGCGATCGCCTTTGCATCCGTGGCATTGATCGGGACATGGGGATCCGTCCAGTGGCTGCCGCTATGGGCGGATCAGCTGACTCGAGGCGAACAGCCGGCGGCCAAAGCCCTCACGCAAATCCTGACGTCGGTGGGCGCCATTGGCGGCTGCTTTCTCGGACCGTGGATCGGAGGGCGGATGGGGCGGCGTCCGGCCTATTTCCTCCTGTGTCTGGGCTCGCTGGTGAGCTGCGGGATCCTGTATCGCTGGGTGGGATCGTATGGATCGGCGTTCCTGGCGCTGGTATTTGTCGTGGGCGCAATGACGGCCGCCTTCTATGGCTGGCTGCCGCTCTATCTGCCCGAGCTGTTCCCCACCCGCGCGCGCGCGACCGGGCAGGGATTGAGCTTCAATTTCGGACGGATCCTGGCGGCGTTCGGCGCGATCTCGATGGGGGAGCTGATCGCCTATTTCGGCAACAGCTATGCCCGGGCCAGCGCAACCATCACGCTCGTCTACATCGCCGGCATGGTGCTGATCTGGCTGGCGCCGGAAACGCGGGGGCGGCCGTTGCCCGAATAGCATTGCGGGACCGCCAGGTTCGGTGTCCCGGCTTCAGCCGGCTCCTGCAGCTCACCGCCCGGCGCGCAGCGGAGTGCGCGCCCTACCTTGCAAGCCAAAAGCCGAAAGGTAGGGCGGCCACTCCGTGGACGCCGCTCGAGAGCTGCAAGCCT
>CAYWIM010000096.1:0-15995 GCA_964458325.1 uncultured Verrucomicrobiota bacterium | reverse complement strand
ACTAAACTAAGGTGTTGTCAGGTCATGCGGCGGCGCCCGTAGCCGGGGCGACGACTCAGATGAGCAACTGCCACGATCCAGATCCAGTCGGGCTGCGCCGTGTAGAATAGCCGGTACGGGAACCGCGCGATTCGCCAGCTCGATGTGCGGTGCGGTTCGCGGCGCCCAGCTTCAGGGTGTGCGCGCAGATCGAGCGTGGCGGATTCGACTGCGTCAAGGAACTCGTCGCCGAGGCCCGGACATCGCCGCTCGTAATATTTAGCGGACGCGACAAGTTCGCGAGCGGCGAGCCGATGGTAGGCGACGTGCTGCATCGAGACGCTGGCGGGCTTCGGCTATCGCTTCCTCTGCCGGCACGGCTTCGGCCCGTCCTGTGTGGATTTCGGCCATGCGCCTGCCGATCTCCGTCTTCCAGGCGTTGGCGAGGCTTGGTGAGGCGAATCTCTCCACGCTGGTCATGAGTTTTTCGGCGAGGCTCAAGCGCCGAGCAGCGGGCCACTTCATGACTTGCGCCTCGATCGTCGCAGATGCCGTCTGCATGGAATGAACATTGGGCAAAAGAGACTTCTTGGCAAGCTCTCGATCGGTGTCGATTCGCCGCATCGATCCGCTCACTCGAGGATCCAATTGACGGCAGCGGCTTCGATTTGCGCGTCCGGGCCGTCGAAGAACTGGACGGGGCCGCCTCCCGCGGCTTTGTCCTGGAGCGGCTGCCACTCGGATGCGGCGGGCGATTCTCCCGCCAGCCAGAGCCGGGGCCGGGCGGCATCGGCCGGCGCGCGCTGGATGCCCAGGGCGAGCCAGCCGGGCAAGTCGCCGTATTTGGCGCCGCCGGGCAGGAGATCGACATCGTCGATGCTCTGGATCTTTTGGAACCGGAATCCATGCGTGTCGAGAGCGACGCGAGCGATGTGGGGGCCGGCCTGGGCGAACGCGGCGGCAGCCCACCGGCTGGATTCGTCGAGGGCAACGATCATGACCGGGCGCTCCTGGAGCTGGCGGACGGCCTGGAGCACCGACAGGACATCGTGGGTTCGGCGGGCGAACAGGCCGTGGTTGTAGCCGTGGGTATAGGCGGCGGCGGCACGCGGGTTCTTGACCTTCGGCGCCTTTTCCAGCGGAACGCCGTTGGTGAGGAACTCGCCCTGGTAAAGGAGATCGACGCCGACCACGGCGCACCCGGCATCGAGCAGGCGGCGGATCGGCGCCCGCCACCGTGTCGCAGGCGACCGGCTTTCGGCGTCGGCATAGAGACCGGCTTTGCCCTTCTGGCTGAGCCAGAGGACCGTGCGCGAGGCGCCGGATTCGGGTTCGAGGCGGATTCCGGGAAGCGCTTCCTCATGCGTGCGGTTGTGGAGAAGCCCCGTTTCCTCGAGGATCTGCAGCGAGCCTCCGCCCGAAGATTCGAGCGTCCATTCCGACGATTGAACCGGCTGCCACTCGATGCGGCCGACGCTTTCCCAGGTCCGGCCGAAGACGACGTCCGCAGCGGGGGCGATCCACTGGCGGGCGGCCGCCGGGTCCCGGGCGGCGGGGGCGAGCTGTCGGGCGGCGTCGTCGGCCATCCACCGCAAGAGCTGGCGCTCGAAATCCGGCCCGCCCTTCGGCGCGGGATGCGCGGCGTCCCAAACCGTCAGCTCCTCGCGGCTCATGCGCGGGTACTCCTCCTCGACGATGGGCTCGGGCCGATTCAGTCCGAGGTGGCGGTTGAACCATGAATACATCGCGGCGCGGCTGACGTAGTTGTAGTTGTGGCCGAAGTGGAGCAGGGGGGTCAGCTTGACGCGGTCAGGTGCGCCCAGCATTTTGTAGAGCTGCTGCAGCTCGACGAATCCCTTGGCGGGCATCTCCCGGGTCCAGTCGTTGGCGGCGGTCATGCCGAGCGGTTTGGGGGCGAACAGGGCGGCGAACTCGACGTTGCCGGTCTCGATGCGCAGCAGGCTGCAATTCTCGCAGGTGCAGCCGCCCTGCATGGCGGTGGAGACCATGACCGCCGGGAAGATCGCCTGGGGGCGGGGATCGATCGCGCCCAGGATGAACGTCTGCGTGCCTCCCCCGCTGGCGCCGGTCACGCCGATGCGGCGGGGATCGACCTCGGGCATTTCGAGAAGGAAATCGAGTGCGCGGATCGAGTTCCAGGTCTGGAGGCCCATCACGCTCTGGAGATGGGACTCGGCCTGGGGGCTGAACAGGCCCCAGCGATCGATGCCGATCATCTCGGGCCGCTGCTCCTTGAATCCATGGGCGATGGCCTGCGAGATTTGCACGCTGTCGGCGTAGCCGATCATGTCGTAGTGGAACACGATGCAGCCCATGCGGGCGAGCTGGACGCAGCGGGATTGGAGGGGGCTGCGCCCGCCCTCCTCGAACCGTTCGGCGCCCTGGACGATCTCGCGGCGGACGGCCTCGCGGCCGCTATCGAGGAAACGCCCGTTGGTCCAGTGGCCGTGAGGCGACAGGACGGCCGGGAACGGTCCGGTCTGGCCGCGGGGACGATAGAGGCTGCCGGTGACATAGAATCCCGGGATGCTCTCGAAATAGACCTTCTCGATCGAGTAATCGGGGCGGTCGATGCGGCCATGAACCACCGCGCGGAGGGGCGTGCGGCTGGGCCAGGGCCAGAGGCCCAGGGCCACGCGCATCTGGAGGCGGACCTGCTCGGCCCGCCGGTTCCATTCCCCAATGCTGGCGGGGGGCGAGAACGGAAAGTATCCGTCGAGGTCTTTCAGGGGATCGAGCCGATGGTCGGGCGGCGCCTCGCCGGGCGGCAGGGCGCGCGGAGCGGCTGCGCCCGGCGATGGCGCCAGGATCGCCAGGGCGAGCCATGCCAGGCCGATGGCGCCAGGTCGGAACGTCCGGGCGGGGTGGGGGCGAAGCACAACAGGAGCGGCAGCGTCGAGATTCATAGGGCGATTCTAGCTTGCGAAAGGCCGCCTGTGAATCGGATTCCGTGCTTGGCAAAATCGAGGAAAACCGCTATGTTGCGGCCGTGATCGGCCTCATGCGCTTCATCGGCATTGCCAATGCCGCGGTGTGGTTTGGAGCGGCGGTGTTTTTTACCGCGGCGGTGGGTCCGGCCTTTTTCTCTTCCCAGATGCTGACGTTGTTCGGGGGATCGGCGACGGATCCCAACGCCCGGTACTACGGGGGGGCGGCGGCCCAGGTGGTCATGGAACGGTATTACCTGTTGCAGCACTGGTGCGGTGCGATCGCGCTGCTGCATCTGGCATGGGAGGGCTGGTATTTTGGCCGGTCGATTCGGCGGCTGCCCTTGGCGGTGGTTCTGGTGTTGTTCGCCCTCGGCCTGGCTGGCGGTTACGGGATCCAGCCGCGGCTGCAGCGGCTCCACAAGGCCATGTACAACGTCGGAGGCGACCAGACCGCCGCTCAGATGGAGGTGGCGCGGCGGTCGTTCGGGATGTGGCACGGGCTGTCCCAGGCCGCCAACCTGGTGGTTCTGATCGGTTTGGGCGTCTATCTCTGGCGCGTGCAGATTGTCCCGGACCAGACCCGGTTCATCGGCCCAGCCCGGTTCCACCTCGAATGACCCGCGCTAAATCCGCGTTTGACAAACCGGCGCGGGTACCGAAGAAGTGATGTAGCAACTGGGGCGTGTGAGACGCGATGAGGAGATGAGTATGATTTCAAACGAGAGGCCATCACCCTACGGGCAGCGGCCCGATCCATCCCCGTCCCCGAAATCCGCTGTTCCCGAGGAGAGCATCAAGACGGACAAGATCCAGATCGAGCGCAAGACGTTCGTGTTCACCCTCAAGGAGAATCCGCGCGGCCGGTTCCTGCGGATCACCGAGGATGTCAATGGCCGCCGGGACGCCATCATCGTGCCGGCGACGGGGCTGGACGAATTCAAGCGGATCCTGGAAGAAATCATCCGCTTCTCGGAGGAGAATCCGCCCACGGCGGCGGCTTGAGACGGCTCGGGGAGGAGCCCCGCTACGCGGGATTGGGAGGGGGGGTGGCCCGCCGGTCGCGGGGCGGCGAGCGCCGCAGCCGGACCCGGGGCGCGTCGTTCCAGAGGTGTTCCAGATCGTAGCGGGCGCGGACCTCATCGCGCATGATGTGGATCACCACGTCCTGGAAATCCAGGACCACCCAGGGAGTCCGCTTGCTGCCGTCGACCGCGCGCGGCCGGAGGCCGCACTCGAGACGCGCCTTTTCGGTGATGTGATCGATGATCGCGCGGAGGTGGGGCTCGCTCGATCCGGAGCCGATGACGAAATAATCGGTGATGCTGCTGAGCCGGCGGACATCCAGCACCACCAGCCGTTCGGCTTTCTTCTCGTCGGCGGATTCCCAGCAGAGCCGAGCCAGTTTTCGTGAATCCATCGCGCTTACTCTGCCCCAGCCGAGGTCAAAGATAAAGCCGTTTGTTGCGGATGGCTTCCGCCACCGTCGGGGGAACCAGAGGCTCGAGCGGCCGGCCGGACCGGACCCGATCGCGGATCAGGGACGACGAGATCCCCAGCGGAAATCCCCGGAGCCAGCGCCCGCGGAACGGATGCGGGAAAGGCCGCGCCGCGTCACCCGGCCGGGGGATGACGGCCCACTCGACCGCCTGGGCCAGGGACTCCGCCTCCCTCCACTGCGGCAGTTGCGCCACATGATCGGCGCCGATCAGGCAGATCAATCCGGCATCGGGAAACCGGCGGGCGTAGTCGCGGACGGTGTCAATGGTGTAGGACACGCCGCCGCGCCGGATCTCCTGGTCGTCAATCTCGAACTCGGGATGCCCGGCCAAAGCCAGCCGCAGCAGGCAGAGGCGATCCGCGGCCGGCGCAGGCGCCGATTCCGGTTTGAATGGCGATTGGGCCGCGGGAATCCAATAGAGACGGTCGATCGCCAGTTCCTCGATCGCCGCCCGGGCCACCAGCAGATGGCCCGTGTGCACCGGGTTGAACGAACCCCCAAACAAACCCAGACGCCGAACAGCCGGGGCCTCAGCCATGGCGCACCTCGCTCACTTTCGAGCCGCCGCCGGCCGCGTCGTTGCCCGAACCATTGTGTTCATCGAACGGAACCGTTTACCCGAAATGCATCGAGGCGGCACGCAAAAAAACAGCCGCCTTTTCCAGCGCGGCCGCTGGATCGGGAGGCTGCGTGCGGGCGCCGCGCCAGCGGGGTCATGGATAGGGCGCCGAGCTCCCCTTGGCCGCCCGCCACAGGATCCGGTTCAGGACGTCCTCAGGGCACGCGTCCACGCGCCGGAAGTTCAGTCGAGCCGACGCGATGGCATCGCGGCGCAGGGCCGGATCCCTCAGCGCCCGGGGCGCCGGGTTCATCTGATCCAGCGGCACCTGGCTGGGGACCGCGACGTAAGGACCGTAATCGGGTGTGTCAGTGAAGCAATCGAACATCGGCACGGCCGTGGCGTCGAACTGGTTCATGGGCGGCAGGCCCAGTATCTGCTCGATCGTTCGGATGATGCTGAGGGTGTTGTACGAAGTCCGGACGACGGCGCCGCGGCGGGTGTAAGGGCTGATGCAATAGGCGGTGGTGCGATAGCCGCTGATGTGATCCCAACCGTTCTGGGGATCGTCCTCGATGGCGAAGATGACGGTTTGGGGCCAGAACCGGCTGTGGCTGATGGCCTGGACGATCTGGCCGAACGCCAGGTCGTTGTCAGCCACGCATGCGGTGGGCGTAGGCGATCCGGCCCGGGTGCCGCTCGTGTGGTCGTTCGGCAGGCAGATCAGGACCAGCGATGGGAGCTGGCCGCGGGCCTCGAACTGCGCCAGCTCATTCGTGAAGAATTGGGCGCGCCACACATCCGGCACCTCCATGATCCAGCCGACGGTGTTGGTCGGGGTATAGGGGCGGAGGCTTTCGACGCTGGGCTCGCTGGCAATGATCACCTCACCGCGCCCCTCGCGGAACTCGCGCCAGTAATCGATCCATCCCGGCTCTCCCGGGCGCCTCGGGTCCACCCATCGGCATGCCGGCATCGCGAACTCGCCGTAGTTGCGGAGCGACACCGCGTGCCCAGCGGCGTTGTCCCAGAGAAAACCGGTGGGCGGATAGGCCAGCGCGTCGTTCTCGTCCTCGCCCATGCCGTCGGGGTAGCTTCGAGGCCAGCCGGCGAACGATTTCTCGAGGTAATCCGTCCCGAACGCGGCCGCGCTCCACTGATGGCCGTCGGCGCTCAGGATGCCGGCGCAATACGTGTTGTCGAGGAGGACGAACTGGCGGGCAATCCGGTGCTGGTTGGGCGTGACCCGCTCGCCGAAAATGCAGAGCGCCGGATCCCCCCGGCCCTCGGGCATGTCGCCCAGCACCTGGTCGTAGGTGCGGTTCTCCTTGATGATGTAGACCACGTGCCGGAACACGCTCGGCTCGCCGATCCGCTCCGGGACCGGGCGTGGGGGCTGATCGGGCCGCGCCGGACGGCGCGCCTCCGCCATTCGATCCGCCCGGTAGTTCTGACACACCCGGGCTGTCAGGGCCGGCAGATCCCGCGCCGCGGGCGCCGGGATCAGCGAGAGCGAACCGTGGTATTGATGCGAGTTAAACCCCTCCCGACCGCTCGACGGGTCCCGGCCTTTGATCCCGCCAATCCCCTTGATGTTGGCGACATGGATCCTCTCCCGCGGCCCGTCGTACACCACGGCGCCTGGAAACCATCCGGCCGGAATCAGCCCCTCGAACCGCGAGCCCGCGCCCGGGCGGAATTCAATGACCGCCACGGCGTTCTGCGTGCCGTTGGCGACATACAGCCTCCGGCCCGTGCGATCGAACGCCAGCGCGTTGGGCGACGCCCCGAAAAGATCGCCCGGCTGCGCCTTGGTCCAAATGGTTTCGACGACGCGGTCGGTGCGGGTGTCGATGACGCTGAGGGTGTCGCTGGCCGCGTTGGCGCAGACCACGTGGCGGCGGTCCGGCGAGACGGCCAGCGCCGAGGAATGGAGCTGGACCAGGATCTCCTTCGACACGCGGCCCGACTCGAGATCGATCACGCTGACCGATCCTTCGCAGGCGACGTGGCGGACGGGGTCCACCCGCACCGTCGTGCCCCGGCCGGCCGGACCGGTCAGATCTCCGGGCCCGGGCCGCCGGCCGCCCCAGTTGCTCACATACGCCTTCGATCCCACCCGCACGACGTCGTACGGCGCCACGCCCACATCGAACTGCCGCAGCACCGCTCCAGACTCGAGGTCGAGTTCCAGAAGCCGGTTCGACAGGTTGCCGCAGACATACAGGCGCCGGCCGTCGGCCCCCAGCGCAAGGCCCGCCGGGATCTCCTGCGAGCGCCGCGGCGCTCCCGCTCGAGGCAGGCCGATCGACCGCAACGGCTTCACACCGCCCGCCGCGTCAACCGCAAACACCTTGATGCTGCCATGGACATTCGACAGGTAGATCCGGCGGCCGTCCGGCGAAAACACCAGGCCGGTGTAGCTGGCCTGCCCCTCTGTGTCGGGCCGCAGGATGTTCTCGGATGCGGCGGCGGGCTGGGCCTCGAGCGATGGTTCGGCGGGAAGGGCGACTCGCTGTCGAATCGTGCCGGTGTCCGGATCCACAATGACCAGCTCGCTGGTCTTGCCCGACACGGCCAGCAGGCGGCCGTCCGGGGACAGCGCCAGCGCCTGGGGCCGCATGCCCGGCAGGTCCACCACGGCTCCAGCGGACGCCACGATCTGGTGGATCGGCGTAACCACCCGGTTCGAGGCGTGGCGTCCCACCGTCTCGAACGCGGCTGGATCCATCGAGATGACATCCGCGGCGGCCGCCCATGCCCATGGAACGGACAGAATCAATAAAGGGGCAATCATTGCATTCAATGCAGGCGGCATGGTAAACAGGCGCCGCAGGGTTGTCCAGGGGGTGGAAGACGAAAATCTTCGAGATTGTGAAATCGGCATGGAAAGGGATGCTCATGTGACTCGATTACTAGTCACATTTCTGCGGCGCAAAATGCGAGCCCGCTCATCGGCCTGTTCGGGCACCCCCGTTGGTTCCCAACGGTGAACAGGGAGAACTGCAGACGGCCACCGGACGCCATTCCCTCCCCCCGCGAGGCACGAGCGGGGGGAGGGAAGAGGGAGAGGGGATCCAGACCGATTGACCTCCTCTCCCCGCCCCTCTCCTCCATTGGCCATGGAGGAGAGGGAGAAGACAAACTGCGGACGATCGCCCCACTGCGACAGAACGCACCCACCGCCGAAGAAATTTTACCCCCCTCCCGGGTAACAAAACTTTTGGCGCAATTCGTGTCCCAGGCATCGGCGCTTTTGTTCTTGGCCGGCAGGGCGGGATTGCCGCATATTCGAGGCGCCGGATGAGCGCGATCAAACACCGCGACGACCAAGATCTCAGCCTGCGCCAAGAGATGGTTGTCCTGAACAAGCTGGGCATTCACGCCCGGCCCGCCGCCATGTTCGTCAAGACCGCCAACCGCTTCCGGTGCGAGGTGCTGGTCGAGAAAGATGGCCAGCTGGTCAATGGGAAGAGCATCATGGGCATGTTGATGCTGGCCGCGGGTCCCGGCAGCCGAATCCAGGTCAAGGCCGAAGGCGCCGATGCCCCCCAAGCCCTCCACGATCTCGCCGCCCTCCTGCAGCGCAAGTTCGACGAGGATTGAGGCGGCCGCTTCAAACCCCGTCAGCGCCGGTCTCCCAACCATGCCGCCCAGCCCGGCGGAACCCCGCGTTCATTTCCCCCTTGCAGTTCGCCTGGGAAACCCGAAACTGCCCGCATGGCAGCGGCGGATCTGGACATACAATACGTGGCGCACCTGGCGCGCCTGGATCTCACGCCCGATGAAGAGGCCCGATTCAGCGCCCAGCTCGGCCGGATTCTCGATTACATCGCCCAGCTCCGGGAGCTGTCCGTGGATGGGATCGAGCCCACCGCGCACGCGGTGCCCCTGGTGAATGTCACCCGCCCGGACGAGGTCCGGCCCTCGCTCCCCACTCGAGTCGCCCTCGGCAACGCTCCGGCTCAGGCCAACGACCTGTTCCTCGTCCCCAAAATCGTCGAATGATCCCCCCCTCGCGTCCGACCATGTGGAATACCCTCACCATATCGGACTTGGCCGCGCGCCTGGCACGGCGCGAAGTGTCCGCCCGCGAAGCGCTGCAGGCATGCCTGGACCGAATCGATCAGGTCGACGGCCGCCTTCACGCGTTTCTCAGCCTGGACCGCGCCGATGCGCTTGCCCAGGCGGACGAGGCGGACGCGCGGCGGGCCCGAGGCGGATCCGCCGATCAGCCGCTGCTGGGCATCCCCATCGCCCTCAAAGATATCCTGGCCGTCCGCGGCCAGCCCCTGGGTTGCGCTTCGAAGATCCTCCAGGGGTTCATCTCCCCTTACGACGCCACGGTGGTCGAGAAGCTCAAAGCCGCCGGCGCTGTGGTGTTCGGACGGATCAACATGGACGAGTTCGCCATGGGCAGCTCGACCGAGAACTCGGCGTTCGGCAGGACCGGCAATCCGTGGGATCTGGATCGGATCCCGGGCGGATCTTCGGGAGGATCAGCGGCGGCAGTGGCGGCGGACGAATGCCTGGCAGCGCTGGGATCGGACACCGGCGGCTCGATTCGGCAGCCCGCCGCCCTGTGCGGATGCGTCGGGCTCAAGCCCACCTACGGGCTGGTGTCCCGCTACGGCTTGGTGGCGTTCGCCTCCTCGCTCGATCAGATCGGCCCGTTCACACGAAGCGTCCGCGACGCCGCCCTCGTGCTGCACGCGATCAGCGGCCATGATCCACGCGACTCGACCAGCTTGCCCGAGCCGGCGCTCGATTGCGCCGCAGCCCTCCACGGCGACCTCCGGGGGCTCAAGCTCGGATTGCCCCGCGAATACCGGATCGAGGGCATCGATCCGGAGGTGAAGTCGGCCGTCGATGCTGCCGTGCGACAGCTCGAGTCGCTCGGAGCCGAAATCCTCGAAGTGTCGCTCCCGCACACGCAATATGCCGTCGCCGCCTATTACATCATCGCCACTGCCGAAGCCAGCGCCAACCTCGCCCGCTACGACGGCGTCCGCTACGGCTTGCGGATCGATGGCGACGACCCCATCGAGATGTACGGGCGAACCCGCGGCGCCGGGTTCGGCCCCGAGGTCAAACGGCGGATCATCCTGGGCACTTACGTCCTCAGCAGCGGGTACTATGACGCCTATTACCTGCGCGCCCAAAAAGTACGGACGCTGATCCGACAGGATTTTCTGCGCGCGTTCGAGCAGGTGGACGCCCTGGTGACGCCGACCACGCCGACCGCCGCGTTTCGGGCGGGCGAGAAGGTGAATAATCCCCTCCAGATGTACCTCTGCGACATCTTCACCATCCCGTGCAACCTGGCTGGGATCTGCGGGTTGAGCCTGCCTTGCGGGTTCACTCGAGAGCCGCGCCTGCCGATCGGCCTCCAGATTCTGGGGCCGCCCATGGGCGAACGGACCCTGTTCAAGGTCGCGCACGCTTACGAGCAGGCCACCAGCTGGCATCGCCAGAAGCCCCCGCTCGAGTGATCCAACACCCGGCGCATTGAACGCCTCGCAAGCCGGGGCCCATCCCGCCTTTCCCGTCGCGCCCGGCCGGAGCGGTTGGACGAAAGCGTGCCCCCCGGACTTTTTCCTTGGCAGTCCTGCCGGTCGGATTCAGGATAAGCCCAGTTCTTTCCGTGAGGAGGCTTGGCCTCCCATCATGGCCGCTCGGCGCTTGGGAACCCCGTGGGAATCGGGGGCGGTTGCGCCACTGTAACGGGCTACGAACCTTCGGATCCACTGGCCGCTCATACCGGCTGGGAAGGCGAAGGCGAGGCTGGATGCCCGAAGCCAGGATACCGGTCGCGCGGCTCTCGTCAGGATCATCCTCCGCGGGATGGTCTGCTTCTCCGTCCAAGAGAAGGATGAGGTTCATCGGCGGTTGCAGCCGGCTGCCGTCCGATCGCTTCCCCTTCATTCTCCGCACGACGGAGGGTGAAGGTTTTTTTGTCTGCAAGGCCGGCGCTCTCGAGTGGCGCCCGGCCTGCGGGATCGGGAACGAAAGAGATGCCATGCGAAGAAAACGACTGCAGCGGCCGTTGACGCCCATGTTGGCCTGCTTGGGATTCGCCTCGAGTGCTTGCCTGGCCGCCCAGCTCCTCGTTGCCCAGGCCGGCGATCGAGAAACAAAGATCCTCTGGGACATGGACTTCACAATCAATCCGGCCGAGCTTGGCTGGCGGACGCATGGAGATTCGACGCTGTTCTTTTGGAATTCAACGGCAGCCCAGCTCGAAGTCGACTGGGACTCGAGCCGGCCCAACAGCTACTTCTATCGGTCCCTGGGCGACATTCTGACTCGCCAGGAGGATTTTTCCGTCCGATTCGACTTGCGTCTGGACCGAATCGAGGCCGGGATCAATCCGGACAAGCCGTTCGCGTTCGAGCTGGCGCTGAGCTGGCTCAACATGGCCCAGGCCACAGCCGACACCTTCCAGCGCGGCAGCGGAACCGAAACTTACAATGTCGTCGAGTTCGCCTATTTTCCCGACACCGGTTTTGGCGCCACTCTCTGGCCAACGGTGATCAGCTCCAACGGGGTGTTCAACTACAACGGGCCATCCGACTACGCCGTCCGCGAGCTGGTTCCCGGAACGCCATATCACGTCGAAATGGCCTATTCGGCGCTCAGCCAAACCGTTCAGCTCAGCGTGCTCGAAAAGGATGGGACGTTGATCGCCAGCCTTTCCACGGCCCTGCATCCGAGCTTTACCGATTTTCGCGTCGATACGTTTGCGATCGCCAGCTACAGCGATGCCGGCGCCCAAGGATCGCTTCTCGCCCAAGGGATTATCGATCGGCTCCAGATCGAGCTGCCCGCTCCACCGGTGCGCGACCTGCAAGGCGCCTTCCGCGATGGACGGTGGGAGGTCCATTTCAACGGGCGCGCCGGCTGGACCTTCACGCTCGAGAAATGCATCTCCTGGGACCATTGGGAAGCCGCGCCTTCCGATCAGCAGCGGGAAGGCGACCTGGTGGTTCTGCGCGAGGCCGACCCGGCATCCGCTGCCGCTTTCTACCGGATCCGGGCCGAACGGCCATGAA
The DNA here is from genome assembly GCA_964458325.1 of uncultured Verrucomicrobiota bacterium. Classification (GTDB taxonomy): domain Bacteria; phylum Verrucomicrobiota; class Verrucomicrobiia; order Limisphaerales; family UBA1319; genus JAGMXM01. The sequence continues at coordinate 3,956 of CAYWIM010000096.1, read as the reverse complement.
CTTTCGCCGCCGCGGATTCACCTTGGTCGAGCTGCTGGTTGTGGCGGCCGTGGTGGGAATTCTCGCCGGGATTCTCCTGCCCGTGCTCGCGCGGAGCCGGGTCTCCGCGCGCCAGATCCAATGCATGGGCAACCTGCGCCAGCTCGGCCTGGCTCTCCAGATGTATTGGGACGACAACAACAACCAAGCCTTTCGCTACCGCCGGTTCTCGACCAACCAGGGCGACGTCTACTGGTTCGGCTGGCTGGCTCGCGGGGCCGAGGGCCAGCGCCAGTTCGATCCCGCCTGGGGGGCGCTCCACCCGTACCTGCAGGGGCGAGGCGTCGAGATCTGCCCCGCCCTGCCCTACGCCCTCGCCCAGTTCAAGCTCAAAGCTTCCGGCGCCGCCTATGGCTATGGCTATAACTTGCTCCTGTCTGCCCCCCCCCACCCCCCCCCCGGCCCCCCCCCCCCCCCCCCCCCCCCCACCCCCAACCCCCCCCCCCCCGGACCCCCCCCAAACCACACCCTTCCACCCCCCCCCTCCCCCCCCCCCCCAATCGTCATCCTGGCGGACGCCGCCCAAATCAACACGTTCCAGCCCCCCGCTTCCCTCGACCACCCCATGCTCGAAGAGTTCTATTACTTGAGCACCAACGAAGCCACCGCCCATTTTCGCCACTCGGCCAAGGCAAACGCGCTGGGCGGGGACGGCCACGTCTCCCGAGCGGATCCGGCGCCCGGCACCCTCGATCCTCGATTGCCTGGCCAGATCGTCGGCCGATTGCCCGTCGAACAGTTGCTGCCATAAGGGTCTGTGCAAAAATGAATTCCGATTTTGCTGGAGGGGATTGGGCGGGCTGGCAAGGCGCGACGAGCGAATCGACATGTCCGCATCCCGCCTTCAACCGCAAAGATTTGTGCGCGAAACCGCCGGATCCCCTTCTGTTCCAATTTAATCTCCCATGCCTTGTCAATAGGCATTTGGGCCGCGGTCAGGGGCCAGAAAATGCTTGCATCTGGGAGATGAATCGTTACAGTAGGCCCCGAATTACAGCAACTTTTAAGTGGATCAGTCGAACAATCACGACAAGTAACAATCCCTATATGAAAATGACCCAACGAGAAGAGCGGGCGAGATATGTCATTGCGGCGCTGTTCGTGGGAGTGTCGTTGAGTCTCTCCGCGACGGCGGGCATCATCGGCAACGTCGTCGAGACCGGTGGTGATAACGAAGCCACCGATACGATCACGGCCCAGTGGACGGGCCAGACCTGGACCATCAGCGTTGCCAATGAGCCCTTCCCGGGGGCGGTTATCGGCGAATCCTTCACCGTGCCGGCCTTCGGCAGCGGGGCGCCTGCGTTCGTGGACCGCAACCATCGTTATTTCGATGATACGGCAAACAACCTGCCCATTCCGGCGTACCTCGTCGGGGCCGATTATATCATGTCCGGCAACGACAACCGTGACAATGCCGAATACAAGCTCGACATCACCCTGAACTCACCTGCAACGGTGTACATGCTGATCGATAACCGCCTGTCGGATGGCGACAATTTGACTCCGCCGACCTTCGACGCGACCCACATGCAGTGGATCCTGGATCAGGGCTGGGCCGCCACCGCCAACGGCCTCAACCGGCTCGCCAATCCCACGGTTCCCGATGAAGTGGGCTTCGACGAAGCTACCGACGCAGACATCGACCAATGGTACTCCGTCTACCAGAAGAGCTTCGAGGCTGGCACCGCATCGATCCTCCAAGCGGACAATGGGGGCCGGAACATGTACGGTGTTGTGGTCGGCGCCATTCCCGAGCCTAGCACGATCGCCCTTCTGGGCCTGGGCGGCGCTGCCCTCCTCTGGCGCCTGCGTCGCAAGGATTGATTTTCCAGCGCATTGCTGGATAGGCTCTGCGGCGGGCTTTCGAGCCCGCCGTTTTTTTTGGATCATGAACATCGCTTTCATCGGGCCGACGTGTGCCGGGAAGACAACCACTGCCGAGCGGTTGCGGGATCGTTTTAGCCTGCATCATCTCTCGACCGGCCAGGTGCTGCGTGAGAATCGCAGTCAGGAGACGGTCCTTGGTATACTCACCCGGAAGCACGTCGAGCGCGGCCAGCTGGTCCCGGACGAGATCGTCAATGCCATGATCGAGGAGGCGGTCCGGAAGCTGCCCGCGGCCGAGGGATTATTGCTGGATGGATTTCCCAGCACCCTGTACCAGGCCCGATTCCTCGAGGAACTGCTCCGGACCGCTGGCCGCCGCCTCGATGCGGTCCTGTTCCTCGATGCGCCCGAGCCGGTCGTCCTCGCCCGGGCCGCCCGCCGCACCCCGCCCCGTCCCGACGACCGCCCTGAGATCATCCACCACCGGCTTCAGGTGTTCCGCCGCACCACCGGACCCGTGATCGCCCATTTCCATCGGCAGCACCAGCTCGTTTATGTCGATGCCGCCGGCTCGATCGAATCGGTGAGCGCCGCGATGGCCCAAATCCTCGAGGATGTCCGGGGCGGACGGTCCTTGCGGGCGCTGACCGAGGCGCAGGAGGATCGAGTCGCCGAGCTGATTGAGGTGCCATGGCCCGAGAGACCCGGACCGCGGCCGCCCAGCCTGGATATTGTGCTGATGGGCGCCCCCGGGAGCGGCAAGGGCACCCAGGCTGCCCTCATGGCTGCGCATCTGGGAATTCCTCACATTGCGACCGGGGAGCTGTTCCGCGAGAACCGGGACGACAAGACCATCCTGGGGCGGATTGCCGATGGATACGTGGAGCGGGGCGAGCTGGTGCCGGACGACGTGGTCGAGGCGATGGTGCGCGAGCGCCTCGGGCGCGCCGATGCCGCCGACGGCTACGTGCTCGAGGGATTCCCGCGAACGCTCAGCCAAGCCCAGGCGCTCGAGGAGATCATGGCCGGCCTCGGCCGCCGCCTCGATCAGGTCTTCTTTCTGCGCGTGTCGGATCCGGTCATCGTGCAGCGCCTTTCCGGACGCCGGCTCTGCTCGGTCTGCCAGACGCCGTACCATGTCTTGTTCCACCCGCCCCGCGCCGAGGGCCGTTGCGACCGCGATGGCGCATCGCTCTACCAGCGCGATGACGACGGCCCGGCCACGATCCAGGCACGTCTCGAATCCTTTCGGGCTCAGACCCTGCCGGTGATCGATTTCTATCGCCAGCGGGATCTGCTCGTTGAAGTCCCGGGCGACGGATCGGTCGAGGAGGTCAGCCAGGGGCTCGCCGCCGCGGCGCGGACCATCGATCGCCGCTGACGTCCGCTGGCGGCCCGAGCCACAAAGTCTAATGATCACTAATCTTCGCTAATAAAAACCTCTTCATTAGTGTGAATTAGTGCAGATTAGTGGTTCGGTCTTCCCTGCTGCGGCTCCCATAGATGCGGATATCATTAACCGCTAATGAGCACTAATTATCACTAATGTGAACACAATATTGATAGGTCGCCATTGGTGTGAATTAGTGCAGATTAGTGGTTAAGGCCTCTTTCTCCGTTCGCAGCATGCGTTTCCATTCGAGTTTGGTGGCGCTGCCAAAGTTAATCAGGTAGCCGACCTTATTGCCGGTGGTTTTCAGGTAATTCAGCAGTTGCGCCTCGTGTTCTGGCGTTAGTTGCTTCACCGCTTTGAGTTCCACCACCACTTTGCCAAAGACCATCAGGTCAGGGATATATTTCTTTTTGAGCAGACACCCTTTGTAATGAATGGGCAGTTCAGCTTTGGCCGCGAACGGAATTTGTCGGCTTCCCAATTCCTGTTCCAGGCACTCCTGGTAGACCTCCTCCAGGTAACCGTTGCCCATCTCGTTATAAACCTCGAATGCGGCCCCCATCAGGTCGTATCCTTCCTGTTCAAAGATATTTCCACTCATAGATTCTGATAAATTTAACCACTAATTAGCACTAATCATCACTAATGAAAACACATTATTTACAGGTCATCATTAGTGTAAATTAGTGCAGAT
>CAYWIM010000095.1:0-16563 GCA_964458325.1 uncultured Verrucomicrobiota bacterium | reverse complement strand
AATTAATTTTTGCACAAACCCTTACGGGGTAGGGCGCGCACTCCGCTGCGCGCCGGGCGGTAAGCTTGCCGTCAAAATTGGCTGCTGCAACTGACCTGCAGCCACCGCATCGCTTCGCTCAGATTCGGTTCCAGCGTCCGCACCACCAGATGATAATGGTTGGTCATCAGGACCAACATATGGAATTGACCCCATTGTGTCTTGTACACATCGGGCCTTGGACAACACTTGGCTCGGGGAACAGGGCGTGCCCAACCTGCGGCAACAATGGATCGAACTGCATGACGGAAAGCAGAACCCCCCGTGGGACCCTGCCGTCGTTCATCGGACCGGAATCGCCTGGTGCTGACCCGCATGCCAGGTGATGTGGGAGCCGAGAGGTCAATCCTCCCGGCGACCCGATTCGGCGATTTCACAACCATCTCGCAAAATCCTCTGCCTCCATCTCTGCGTCCTTCAGGATCTCGCTCAACCTCCAGGCACAGCGCGATCGCCTCGCGAATCCGGTCCATGAGCTTGTCGAGTGAGCGCGCTTGTGTATGGCAGCCCGGCAACTCGGGGACGCTGGCCACATAGTAGCCCTCCTCGTCGCGCTCGACGATGACGCTGAACTCGCGTTTGCTGATTCTTCGCATGGGAATGGTATGACAGAGAATCACCCGGCGCGCAAGGCCGCCGAGGTGAGGTCAGCGACGCGAGCCAGCCGCCGATGACGTTCGATTTGTCTCCGAGCGAATCGCACGGCTCCCGTCATCACTGCTCCACCCAATGGCAACACGCCCTTGCGAGACAGCTCCCGGAAAGGACCGTAACCAGCACAACGCTTAATGGCTCCGGAGACGCCCTGCGGCAGCAGCAGCCACCAAGGAATGACGTTACGATTCCAGGCGTTCACCATCACCTCGATAGGCTGATCGAGCAAGTCACCGTACCGATGGCGGCCCCCCAGTGACTGTCGAATTGCCCAGTGGCGTCGCGGGGGCGCCATTTGGTGGAGCGCTTGATTGGGTGCTCATTGCCTTCAGTTTTCGACTGACCGCCAGGCAGTACAGCAATGGAATGAGCCCGACCAGGCCAAACGAACAGTCGATGCATCGCCAATACATCGGAATCCCTCGCAAAGGGCCGCAGATCAAGGCAAGTGGAACCACACCTATACAGGCGAGTATGCCGGACACCAAAATCCAGTCGTGCCGCGTGGGCTCTCGGAGCGGACCGATGAAGAAGACCGCGATCACGATATGGGCGAATGCCAGCCAGTCCGTGCCATAAGCCAAAAAGGGGTGCGTGTCGTGCGATTGCTCCAGACCGGAGCGCACATGGGCTATCCAGTATGCAAGGCCGCTGAGGGACGCTGGATCAGCCTCGGCACGAATCCCCATCCAGGATGCGAGCCAATTCAACTCCCATCGCAGTGGGAACGCTGTGACGCCGCTGACGATCAAAGCCAGAATGAACAGCCCGAGAACCACTCGAAATCGCCGTGTCAGGTCGATAGCGGACATTGTGTCAGAGCACCAGCAGGCCAAGCCCTGCGATGCAGACGCAGAGGAATGCGAGCGGCTTGTTCATTTGCCGTCCTATACAATCTGGCGCACGACTGTCGCCGAACGATAGAGTTCAGCGGTGCGCTACACCGGCGGCTGCGTTCTGGCAGATCGGAGGAGGCGGACGCCGCAGCCGTTGACCTTGGGGTAGACGAATCGGCCGCGGTCGATCCGGACGCCGGTGGCGATGTCTTTGGCCAGCAGCAGCGCGCCGTCCGTGTCCGCGTAATCGAGCAGGGGGCGCAGCTGGGCGATGGCGGAGATGCCGACGGTGGATTCGGTCATGCAACCGATCATGACTTTGAGGTCGAGCTGGCGGGCGCGGGCGATCATGCGGCGGGCAGGCGTGAGGCCGCCGCATTTGACCAGCTTGATGTTGACGCCGTGGAAGCAGCCGGCGCAGCGGTCGACGTCGGGCTCGGCGAGGCAGCTTTCATCAGCGATGAGCGGAAGGGCGCAGCGACGGAAGATCTTCCTCATGCCGGTCCAATCTTCCGGGGGGAGAGGCTGTTCGATGAACTCGACGCCCAGGGCTTTGAGGGCGGGGGCTTTGCGGAGGGTCTCCTCGGGGGTCCAGCCCGCGTTGGCATCGACGCGGAACACGGCTTGGGTGTGCTGGCGCAAGGCTCGGATGATATCGACATCGTGGGGGGTGCCCAGCTTGATCTTGTAGACCGGCCATCCAGGGAACTCTTTCATTTTGGCGACCATGACGTCGATGGTATCGATGCCGATGGTGTAGTCGGAGGGCGGTCCGGCCTGGCAGTCCAGGCCCCAGAGCTTCCAGACCGGCTGCCCGCGGAGCTTGCCCCAGAGGTCGTGCGCGGCCTCGTCCAGGGCGCATAGTCCGAACGGCTGGTTTTCGAACGCGGGGCGGATCCGGCGCCAGAACTCGGCTGGATCGTCGCATCGCATCGATTCGATTTGAGGCCGGGCTCGCTCGAGGGAGGCGCGCATGGCGGCCAGGGAGGCGCCGTAATAAGTGGACTCGGGCCCTTCGCCGTAACCGCGCATGCCGTCCTGGGCGAGCTCGACGATCAGGGTTCGCGCGGTTCGTTTGGATCCGCGGGAGAGGGTGAAGGCATGCCGGAGGGGGAGCTCGAACTCGCGCAGCGTCATCTGGAGCCGGTCGGGACGGGCGCGGCCGAGCCGGGGGGCAGCCTCCTTCGGGGCGGCAGCCGGGCGGGATGCCGAAGGCGACTGGCAACCGGCGATCAGGATCGAACCGCCGGCGGCGATGAGAAAACGCCGTCGCGACCAGGGGGTGTTTGAATGGCTGTTCATAAGGATCCAGTTGAGAATTTCGATTGGGCGGCGCGGGCGGCCTGGTGGATATGAGGAGGCAGGCCGGCTTTGGATAGCCGGCGGCAGACGGCGCGAGCCGCAGCCGCATCGCCGGCAGCCGCCAATCGCTCGGCGCAGGCGAGGCAGGCGTCGGCCAGGGTCGGGCGCTCGTTCGCGGCAGCCCGGTCGAAGGCGGTAAGCAGGGCGCGTGTCGATTCGGGGCCTCCGATCTCACCCAAGGCGTAAGCCGCTGCGGCCGCTGTTGCGGGATCGGCGCTGGAGAGCATAGGTTCGAGCAGGGGGATGCTGGCGGTGTCGCGGCGCTGGCCCAGGGAATGGAGGACGCCGATGCGCTCGCCGCCTGTGAGCCGGGGCAAGGAATCGCGGAGCGCCCGGCCGGCTTCGGGGCCGGGCAGGGTGGTCAGCGCCGTTCGGGCCGCGTGGCCGACGGCGGGATCGGCCAATAGCCGCGCCAGGGCAGGCACGGCGGCGGGCGATCCGATCAAGTTGAGCTTGGCGCACACGTATTCGGTGGCGGCGGCCGAGGGTTTCGCATCCAGGAGAGCCAGCAGCCTGGACTCCAGTCGGCGGCAGGCGTCGGGATTGCCCAGCGCGGCGCGGATGGCCTCATCCAGAGGGAGGAGGACGGCGCGGCTCGAGCCGAGGTCATAGGCTGAAAGAGCGGAAAGCGCCTGGTCGGCGGGGGCAGGAGGCGAGGATGGAGCCGGAGCGGCGGCCAAGGAGCGCGCGGTGTCGGCCGGCTGGGCCAGCGTGGATAGGGTTGGGGATAGCGGAGGGTTCATGGCGGAGTTCCTGTGGATGAAGATGCCAGATCGAGGCTGAGGGTTTCGAGTAAGCGAACGCCGATGGCGGGATCGGATTCCGACCCTGCGGTGTCCTGGGCTTGACCGAGAGCGAACAGGACCGGGCGGATCCGGGCCCGATGGATTTCGGCGACCGTGGCGCGCACCGAAGACGCGAGGGCGGCTGCATCGCTGGGTCGAGACGAGAGGCTCGGAGGCAGAGCTACGATGAAGAGCCGGCGGCCGATCCGTTGGACGGCGCGGACCGGATCGATGCCGCGGGCGGTCCAGTCCTCGATGCCGGCCCACACGCCCAGATGACGCATGTCGGCGGGACAGGTTTCGAGGAAACCTTCGAGGGATCGAAACGCAGGGGCGGACGCCTGGTTGTGGATCGGGATGGCCAACCGCATATCATGCGCTGCGCAGAGGGACTCGATCGCCTCGAGGGATTCCCGTGGGGGCTCGACGACCAGTGACTCGATGCCGAGGCTCTGCGCGAATTGGAAGATCGACGGCCAATCCGCAGGATCCGCGGGTGCGCGGTCGAGGCGCCATGCCAGGATGCGAACTCCGGCGTCGTCCAGTTTCAGCCGGATGGAGAGCCGATCATCGGCCGGGAGGCGGGCATCGAACTTACGGGGGCGGTCGGGCGCGACGGGCAGTCGGTCGGAGGCGACCAGGTGCGGCAGGCCGAGCGCTGCAGCCCGGTCGATCGCTTCAAACAGGGAGCCGGGGGCGCGGGCATGGGGGTCGAAGGCGGCGCGCCATCCGAGCTTCTCCTGGGCGAGCGCGGCGGGGTTGATGCGCGCGCTGGGCAATGTCGACGCTTCGAGGTCGCCGAGCGCGAACTGGATGGCGCAGAGATAGAACTCGAGCATGGGGCGATCCCAGAAGACATAGGGATTATGGGCGATGGTGCTGTAGAACGCCCTGCCTCGGCCGTATTGCCGGATCCAGGCCAGCGCATAATCATGGTCGGCGCGCAGGCAGTTGCCTCGAGGCGGACCCTGGTTCAGGTCGGTCCGGTCGGTGTCGATGCTGAGGAGGACGCGGACTTTTTGGCGCGAATAGACCTCCTGGAACCGGAAAAACTCATCGCGGTATTCGAAGCCCCGGCCATCGAACATCCGGGTCAGGGGATGTGCCGGGTCCTCGACCTTCACGAAGACGGGTTCGGTGCTGTCGCGGTGATTGGCGCCGCGGGCGCCGAGCATGCGGCCGAACTCGGGCCAATCCTCGATGGCGCCGGGCCACCGGGTGAAGGCGACGGATGCGCCATGCAGGCCCATCAGCCCCCCGCCTCGACATACGAAGTCGAGCAGGTTCTGTCTGAGATCGGCGTTAGTGAAGAGGTTGCCGACGGTGTTGTTGAACAGGACGGCATCGAAATGGGCAAGGCGGGCCTGTTCGAACACGGCCGGATCCTGGCTGGTGACCGTGGCGTACGCGCCGAGTTTTTCCCCCATCCGGCGGAAGGCCAGGCTGGCGTGGGCGATCGATGGATGTCCACCATAACCGACATTCCGCTCGAAGATCAGCAGCCGGCGCGGCCGGGCGGGCTGGGCGGGTGCGCGATCGGGCAGGGCAGAATCGATCCGGTCGCGATCGGCCGCAGGCACGAGGAAGGCAGGCGGGGATGGATCGGGAACGGCGGCGTCGAGAGGAGTGATGAACCCTTGCGGGAGCGCGAGGGCGAGGCCAGACATCACCAGGCAGATCCTCCTGTTCAGGGAAGGGCGCTGCCCTGCGCGAGCCAGGGGAAGGGCCTGTGTACCTGCAGCGTCGGCTTTCGTCCGAAGCGGCCTACCGGCCAGGGATGGGCGATTCATGGAAAGCAAGAGTCTCATATCCGCCAGGGGGATCGCATGGCGCGGGCGCGGAGACGATTGGCGGCGCCGCCGCCGCCGAACGACTCGAGAACAGGGTCCCATCGCAGGGAGCGGCCTGTTGTGCAGGCGATGTTGGCCAGGTGGCCGAGCGAGGCGGTGCGGTGGCCGAGCTCCTCGTCGCAGCTGGGCGCGGTCCGGCGGCGCATGCATTCGAGCCAGTTGGCATGGTGGTCATTGGAGCCGATGTTGACCTCGCGGGTGGGCAGGTTCAGTGCCGAGAAGAGGGCATCGGGCCCTCCTTCGACTTGCCCCCCGGTGCTCATCGTGGTGATCCAGCCGCGCTCGCCCACGAACAGGCCTCCGAAGTTGCCCGCCAGGCGGGCGGCGGCAGGGACGGCGTGGTAGAGGTCTTTGACCATGCCCCAGTGATCCACAAAGTGGAGGCGCGCACCGGAGGCGTAGCGGCAGGTCAGCGTGGGGAATTCCCCGCTGGACGGATGGATGATCTCGACGGGGCCGCTCCGCTCCTCGCCGAGTGCGAATTGGATGACGTCGGCCGAATGCGCCAGGTGCCAGGTCAGCGATGTCGCGCCAAATGAATCGCAGAATGACCACGGGACGACGCCGGGGCCTGGGTTGACATGGTAGAGGGGGTGATAGGGCCGCCAGGCGGCCGGCCCCACCCACAGGTCCCAGTCCAGACCCTCCGGGACCGGCGCGGCCGGCAGCGGGAAATCCAGGGGGACATACGAGGCGCCGCATCGGTCGACATTGAGGATTGCCTCGTATGGTTTGAACCGGCCGGCGCCCATGAACGAGGCCAGATTATTGAAGAGGGTGAACACGGTCTGAACCCGGCCCAGGCCGCCCTCGCGGATGAAACGGCAGATGTGGCGGATGGTGGGGATCGACCGGTACTGAGTGCCTGTCTGAAAGACGCGCTGGTATCGCCGGACGGCGTCGACGACCCGGCGGCCCTCGTCGATCGTCAGGGAAATGGGCTTTTCGCAGTAGACGTCCTTGCCGGCCTTGGCGGCATCGATGGATTGGAGGGCATGCCAGTGGTCGGGCGTGGCGATGAGGACGGCGTCCAGATCGGCCCGGGCCAGCAGGTCGCGGTAATCGTTGTATGGCTTGCAGCCGCCATAGGTCCCCCGCGCCCGATCGGCGGCATATCGCTCGTCGACGATCGTCCGGGCCGACTCGCGCCGCTGGCGGTCGGTGTCGCACACGCCGATGACCTCGAATCCGGGATCGGCGACCAGGCGGCGGAGATGGCCGGAGCCCATGGCGCCGAGCCCGATCAATCCGACGGCGATGCGCCGGCTGGGGGGCGCCGCGCTGGCGGCGCCCCAGGCCGCGGAAGGCGTCAGGATGGAACCTGCGAGGAGGCTGGCGGCGCCCTGGTGGAGGAAAGCGCGGCGCGAGCATTGGAGTCCGCCGGCGGCATCCCCAGTGCTTGGGGTTGCCGCGTGGGTGCCGACGGCGTTCGGGCGGCGCTCGGAACGAACTGTGGATCGCGATGGGGATGGCATGGCTGGAGGCATTAGACCGAAGGGGGTGAGGGGTGGCTGGAGGGTGCGGGTGCGGGCGGATGCTCGACCCCGATGAACTGAAGGGTTTCGATGAATTCGCGGACGGCGCGTTCGAACTCGCCAGTGTTGTTCTGGATGATGCAGAGGAGGCAGCCGCTGCGGGCTGAGAAGGCGGCGGCATAGGCCCGGTTGATCACCTTGTGTTCGAGGATATCCTCATAGTCCTCGATGGTGCGCAAGGGGCGGGACTGGTCGAGCTTGCGGCGGCCGCGGATTTCGGCCTCATGCGCGTCGACCAGGATGATGGCGTGTGGGGACATCCGTTCGAGCATTCGAGGGGTGAACCCCGGCAGGTAGCTGCCGGAGGCGACTTTGATGGCGCAGTGGGTGTCGAGAAGGATGTTTTCGGGGCGCTCGGCGATCCGTTTGGCGGAGCGCCACTGCATCTCCTCCTGGAGATCGGGGTTGAGGTTGCGCATCTCGTCGCGGTTGGAGGCCAGGCCGGCTTCCTGGCACAGGCGGAGCATCTCAGTGCCGAAGGAGACAATCGTGTAATTGAGCTCCTTCTCGATGCGCTTCCAGGCCTCGACCAGGACCGTGGATTTGCCTGCGCCCGGCACGCCGGCGACGATGATCATTTTGCCCATGAGCATGGGATTCTAGAGCAACCTGGCGATCATGGCCAGTTCAGGTTTCGGGCAGGACCTGCTGGATGAGGAGCACGCTCAGGAAACAGAGGAGGAACACGGCCATGAGGGGGTAGGACGGGCTGGCGACGGCGAGCTGATCGACCAGGACGATGCCGGCCTGGAGGCCGGAGGTCATGGATTGCAGGCGCGGGTTCAGGGGCCTGAAGACGTGGTGGAGGCACCAGGCGATCCAGCCGGCCAGAAGCAAGGCCATGAATGCCGCCGTCAGACGGTATCCTGGGCCGTTGGCCAGGACGGCGATGAAGAAGGGGGCCGCCAGCAGGACCAATGGCCAGCGGATCGGCGGTCCGATCGATGGCCCGCGCCGGTCCCATGCTCCGATGGCGCCGACGTAGGCCGCCAAAGCCAGACCATTCCAGACCGTCAGCCCTTGGATGCCGTTGTCGCTGGCCGATCCGGCGAGCATGTAAAGCAGAAACCGGCATGCAGCCGGAAGCGCCGGGGCCAGCTTCAGCTGGGCGTGGATCAGGTCGTAGACGATAATGGCGCCCAGGAGGAGGATCGTGAACGCGGCGGGGGCGAATCCGAGCGAGGCAAGCAATGCCGAACCCGTTGTCAGCCAGGCCAGGCCAGCATAATAAACCAAGCGGGGCGGCACGATCCCGCGAGGAATCGGCCGGGCCGGGCGGACCAGAAGATCGCTGGCCGCATCGCAGGCGTCGTTCAGGAACATGGCGCCCAGGTAGAGGCCGGATGCACCCAGGCAGACAGCGAGGAACCTGCCGGTCTGCCCGCCGCCGCTTAACAGCCAGCCTGCCAAGCAGTTAGACCAGATCGTTCCCAACCCGTTGACCCGCCCCAACAGCAGGAACGTCTCGAGGCCTGACCCGACCCGTTGCATGCATCGCATCATGAGAAATTCACACGCTGGGACCAGCAAAGCAGGATTGGGGAAAAAAGCAATGCGCGGCCGCGCGGGAAAGGGAAAGCGGGGGTAGGGAATTGCCTCCCGGCGGGTGAGGGGATTCGCATCTTGCGCCGACGAATTTTGTGTTATTTGCATCAGCCAAGGAATATGTTTGCATTTTCATTCTGGTTATCCTATGCTTCAGAAGATGTCATGATTCGTTGACAGTTCGAGGGGCAAGGGCAAATCAAGTCGTACCAACAGAAAAATACTATTGATTTTAGCTGTTCTTAAACGACATTTCAGCGTTGATGATCATGCATGCAACCAGGTTGGATGGGAAAGGAACAGGGACGATCGCGATCCCGGCGAACGCGCGGGGTTGGTCGCTATCGCAGATGCCGCTCTCGGTGCGGCTGGGCGGCGTGTTGCAGAAGATGGGATTTCGCCAGGTTGGCGATTTGCAGGGCATATCGTATGACCAGGTGCTTTCGATGCGGAACTGCGGGCAGCGGAGCATTCGCGAGCTGGTCGAGCTGGTGCGTCGCGTGCAGGCAGGCGAATTCGATTTTGGGAGGGTGAAGGGCTCGGGGCTGGAGCAGTTGATCGGCCAGGTGGATGTGGCGGTGGAGTCGGTGAGCGATCGGGAGAAGGAGATGCTGTTGCTGCGGCTGGGGGATCGGGATCAAACGCCGCTGACGCTGGAGGAGATCGGGATGAAGTTCGGTCTGACCCGGGAGCGGGTGCGGCAGGTGGTGGATCTGCTCTACCAGCGTGTGGCGCGCCACGGGGGGCCGTCGACGTTCGTCTTTTTGCGGCGGCTGGCGGAGAAATGCCTGAGCATGGTGTGTCCGCTGACGCCCGATTTGCTGGTGCTCTGGCTGGGGCCCAAGGCGGCCGATTGCCGGCATCCGGGTTCGTTCTATGTCCGGCTCTTCAGCGAGCTGGATCCGGAGATGCCGGCCTGGCCAGAGGGGCAGAAGCCTTATCCGAACCTGGATGCCCGTACGCGGGAGATCATCCGGCCGGTGGTGGAGGTGTTGCGGGCGAACATATCGCCGCTGCCGATCGCGGAAGTATTCCGGCGTCTGGGGGAGCAGCAGTCGGTGCCCAACCTGAATCCAGGCGAGCTGTTGCGGGCGTTGAAGCAGTGCGCGTCGATCACGGTGGACACGACGGTGCCGGACCGTCCGCTGGCCCGGCTGGCGAGCCTGCGGATCTGCGACTGGGTGCAGCGCGTGCTGGCGCAATCCGATCGCCCGTTGCGGCCGGAGGAGATCATCCGCCGCGCCCGGCGGATCTTTGGCGACGAGGTGCCGCCGATCTCGATCGGTGGTTTGCGCAACTCGCTGCGGCCTGAGCAAGGAATCTTCCTCCTGGACCGGCGCGCGTTTGGGATGCAGCAGCACATCCAGCTGCCGGAGCGGCTATGGGGCAAGGCGCGGGCGGACGTGGCGAAGCTTCTCGACGAGGAAAAGCGGCCTGTTTCGACGCGGGAGATTTTGCGGGACAAACGGTTCGGGTGGGCCTCGCAGACCAACGTGCACGAGGTGGCGCACATGCTGCGCCAGGACGAGCGTTTTGTGGATCTGGGCAGGTTCCTGTTCGCGTTGCGCGCGTGGGGCCAGCAGGAGCGCGAGCACATCAAGGATCTGATCCCGCAGGTGCTCAAGGAGACGGGGCACCCGATGACCGCGACCGACATACTCCATCAGATTCGGCGGAAACGGTCGGTGGGCCGTGCCACGATCTCGGCGGTCATACGGAACCACGAGGGAGTTCGGTCGCTGGGGTTCGGCTATTACGGGCTGAAGGGCTGGAAAGAGATGGACCGCGGCTTCTTCGTGGCGCAGCCTTTGCTGGTGCGCCGTTTGATCTTGAGCAGCCAGCCGCCGCTGACGTTCGGCGGGCTTTGCGCGCGTTTGAAGATCCCGGTGCATGGCCGCCTGGCGGCGCAATTATGGGACACTATCCGGAGCGTCCGGCGGGTTCGCACTCATCCGAACGAGCCCGGTCCCGACACGGCGATCTACCACAAGACGTGGAAGAAGACGGGGGCGGCCTGATCAAGGCAGGTCGCGGCCGCGTGCGGCCAGGAGCAGCCGGTACCAGGCTTCGCGACCGAGCTCGACCATGTCGGCGCGGACGGCCTCGAGGATGCGTTCCGGCTGGATGGATCCGATGATGGGGACGATGCCAGCGGGGTGATGGAGGAGCCAGGCGAGGGCGATCACGGCGGGTGAGACCTGATGGGAAAGCGCCAGGTCAGCGATGGCGGCCCCCAGCGATTCGCCGGCCGGGCTGGATGCCGTGGGAGGGGCTGCATTCGAGTCGGCAAGGAGCCGCCCCCCCGCCAGAGGGCTCCAGGCCAATGGGGTCATTCCCTCGAGCAGACATTGGTCGAGCGTGCCGTCTTCGAGGCAGTCGAGGCGGCGGAGGCTGATTTCGACCTGGTTCGACACCAGGCGCATCGGGCATGCCTTTTGGAGGGCGGCGACCTGCGTCGGGGCAAAGTTGCTGACCCCGAATTCGCGCGCTTTGCCTGCGCGCCTGAGCTGGTCGAACGCATCGGCGACCTCGGCTGGATCCATGAGGTAATCCGGGCGATGCAGTTGGTAGAGGTCGATGACCTCGACCCCGAGGCGGCGGAGCGATTGCTCGCAGGAGCGGACGATGTGCGAGGCCGAGAAGTCGTAGCGGTGGGGGGAGGCCGGTTGGGGATCGCCGGAGAAGCGGATGCCGCACTTCGTGGCGATGACGATGCGGTCGCGGGCGCCGGGGGCCTCGCGAAGCGCCTGGCCGAAGATGGATTCGGCCCGGCCACCGCCGTAGATGTCGGCGTGATCGAACAGAGTATAGCCGGCTTCGAAGGCGGCGAGCACTGCGCGGATGCCTCGGGCCTCGCGGTCCGGAGTGGCCTCGCGGGGATCGCGGCTGCCCGCCAGCCGCCAGCAGCCGTACGCGATGCGTGTGGAACGGAGGGAGCTGGAACCTAGGAGAACGGTTTTCATATCTGCCATCCTTCAAAAGCCATTTTCGACGCCATCCGGTCAAGCCAATTGAATCAGCCGCGGCCTCCCCGGGGCTTGCGTTTCGGTCGGAGTCGGGCAATCTGCGAGGCGTGAGCGATCGATCCGGGAGCGGGCGGGCGGCGGTGCGGTGGCGCTACGGGTTGGCGCTGGCGGGGGGGCTGCTTCTAGCGGGGGCGTTTCCGCGGTGGTCCTTTGCGGCGTTGGGATGGCTGGCTCCGGCGGTCCTGGTGGCGTCGGCCATCGGGGTGTCCCCGGGCATGGCATTTCGCCTGGGATACGCGGCAGGTTTGGCGCACTACCTGGCATCGCTTTGGTGGCTTTTAATGATCCCGTTTCCGGCAGGGGCGGTGGCGGGCTGGCTGGCCTTGAGCCTTTATCTGGCACTGTATCCGGCGGCCTGGGTTTGGATGGCGCGAGTGGCCATGCCCGAGCTGCAGGGGGGTGAGAGCACGGAGGCTGCCGCCCCGTGGGGGGGGAGTGCGTGGTCTTCCTGGGGCTGGGCGGCGTCGAGCCGGTGGGCGGCGCAATGCGCATTTTATTGGGTGGCTCTGGAGATGATCCGGGCCCGGCTTCTGGGCGGGTTTCCGTGGAACCTGCTGGGGGGATCGCAATTTGAGATGCTGTCGCTCATCCAGGTGTCGGCATGGACAGGGGTTTACGGGGTATCGTTCGTGATGGTGTGGTTTTCGATGGCACTGCTGCGGGTGGCGGTTGGCTGGACCCGTGACGCGCGGGCATGGCGATCGGTCGTGGCGGTGCTTTACCCGCCGGTGCTGATGGTGGTGGCGCTTTCGGTGGGCGGGTTTTATCGGATCATGGGATTCCCGGCAGGGACCCGGCCGCTGTCGATGGCGCTCGTGCAGCCGAGTCTGGCGCAATCGCTCATTTGGGATGCCAGCGAGAGCACCAACCGTTTTCACGGGCTCCTGGAGCTATCGAGGCTGGCGCTGGCCGAGCATGCGGACGTGCTGGTCTGGCCGGAGGCGGCGGTTCCCAACGTCCTGCGGTATGACGAGGGGCTGACACTGCCGGGGGTGACCAACCTGGCGCGCGAGCATCGGGTTTGGATCGTGCTGACCGCGGACGACGCGGCGCCGCAGTTTGCGGGTGCGGGCGAGGGGGAGTGGAATTTCTACAACAGCGCCTTCCTGTTCGATCCGGAGGGCCAGCTCCGAGGCGAGTATCGGAAGCGGCATCTGGTGGCATTTGGCGAGTTCGTGCCCTTGGTCCGCTGGCTGCCGCTGATGCGTCATCTGACGCCGGTCGAGGAGGGATTCACGGCGGGCGATCGGCCGGGATGGTTCGCGCTGCCGCCGGGAGATATCGAGGCCGCCCCCCTGATTTGTTTCGAGGACATCTTCGGGCACCAGGTGCGAGGCCATGTGCGGCGGGAAACCGATCTGCTGCTCAATCTCACCAATGACGGCTGGTTCGGGCGCAGCGCTGCCCAGTGGCAGCATGCGGTGAACGCCCTCTTTCGGGCGGTCGAGAACGGACGTCCGCTGGTGCGGTGCACGAACAACGGGGTGAGCTGCTGGATCGATCCGGTGGGCCGGATGACTGTGCTGGCGTTCGGCGAGGATGCCAGCGTCCACGGGCGCGGCTTTGGGCGGATCGAGCTCCTGCTGCCGGCGGCGGGCGAGGATTGGCCCACGACGTTCTACAACCGGCACGGGGACTGGTTCGGCTGGGGATGCGTGGCGATCAGCCTGCTGTCATTGGGAATTGCCCGGTTTCGCTGACTGGATTTCGTCGAAGATGCTTTCGAGGCTGTTGAAGGGAGCGGCGGGGCGGGGCGGGGCGGGGTTGAGGACCTTGCGGAGGTAATCGACGGCGTCGGGGATGCGCTGGATGGTTCGGGGCAGCACGGCGCCGGCGGCGTTGTGGTGGCCGCCGCCCTGGAGGCGCTGGGCGATGGCGAGGGCCTCGCCGTTGCGGCTGCGCAGGCTCACGATGATCGTCCCGCCGCCTTTGCGGTAGAGGGAGGCGAGGACCGGGTGCGGAGATGCCTTCTCCTCGAGCAGCCGGTCCAGGATCAGGTTCTGATTGCCCAGGATCAAGTCGACAAGGCCGACCGCCGGGCTGATCTCGACCAGGTGCGATCGGCTCCACTGGCAGCCGAGAGGATCCTCGATCCGGCGCTTGACCGACATCACATCGAGCAGGGGGTGGTCCAGAAGCCGTTCCAGCTGCCCTTCGATCAGGTCGTGCAGGTTCCAGAACTGGTAGGATTTCACGAGGCTGGCATAGTCCATGGCCGTCAGAAAGTGCGGGTCATCGCGGAGAAAGAGGTCGGAGACATTGCACAGATGGACCAGGCGGTCGAGCTCGGGGGATCCCAGGCCCTGCTCGCGGCACAGCTCGTAGACAATGAGGGCGGCCGATTTGTCGGGGGCGAACACGTGGATGGCGTTCTTGGCGGCTGTTTGGGTGGGATGATGATCGAGGACGACCCAATTGGGCAGGTCGAGCCGGGGCTCGAGGGCGAGGTCAGCCACCCAGGCGGCGTTTTCGCGGAGGGCGCGCTGGCGCCAGTGATCGGCAGCATACGCCTCGAGGGGCGGGCGCTGGTTATGCATATGCTGCGCCAGCCGCTGCATGAGCAGTCCGGCAACAAGCCCGTCCAAATCGCTTTCGTGCGTAATCACCACTTCCGGTCTAGGCAATGCAATCATGCGGACCGAACACTACCGCAGGGGCGGCGTTTGCGAAGAAAAAAAGAGAGAATCGGCTTTCCGGGAAGTGCTTGGCGACCTCGGCCAGCCCGAGGCCGCTCGAAGCCATCAGCAGCATGATGGCGCCGCGGGAGGCGTCCAGCGAGAGCAGGCGTTCCGGTTTGGCGGCCTGCTCGGCGGGAGCGGCGGTTGGCTGCGACGTCCGCGTGGATTCGGAGGTTGCGCTCATCGGGGCGAGTCAATCGGGTCAGGCCGAGAAGTCAAGAATTCGTCATCGCTCCACCGGCTTCTGCGACCGCCTCGCGTGCGGGCCACATCTTCGACACCGCCGGCGGGGGCACGTGTTCCAGGGACGTCACCGTCGATCGGGTCAGACCGTAGAATACTCGGCGATCGACTGTTGACTTGTCAGCAATGGAGGCGCGAGACTGCGCTCATGCCCCGGAAGGTGCGAGTCCAATAATTATGCCTGAGCCATTGCCCATTCCGATTCCCGAGCGCCTGCCTGTGCGCATCGATCCGTGCCCCATTGTTGAGGCCGTCTTTGAAATCCGTTTCACGAGCGCCGAAACTTGGGCAACCATGCCCGGCCTGCTCTACACCCATATTCGCGAGAAGTATCACGAACAGAAGCAGCTTCCCATCGCCAGCCTGCCTGAGGAAATCCGCCGTCAAGACCCCGCGCTTGCCCGTCTGCCCTTGATGCAGTTTTTGGGGAGCGATTTTCTCATCCAGCTTGGCGCACGCGTTGTCAGCTTGGTCACCAAGCCGAATGCCTACCCCGGTTGGGCGGCCATCGAAACGGAACTTCGTTGGATGCTGGACCGTCTTCAAGCAGCCGGTTTCGTCAATGAAGGCGAGCGCCTTGGCGTCCGCTACATTGATTTCATGGGCGCAGACGTGTTCCAGAATCTGATCCTCGGCTTGCAGGTGGATGGCCAACCGCTGGCGGGCGTGCAGGCCGACGTGACAGCCATCCTTTCGCAAGCACCGCTCACCATTCGTCTTCAGGTCGCCAATGGGGCCATCGTCGCCCGCTCCTCGGGGCCGCAGCGGGGCAGCATTCTGGATGTGGACGCGTGGTTTGGCGCCCTGGATTTTGATGTTTTCAGCGACAGTATGACCCGGTTCGGTGAAGCTCACCGAGCCATCAAGGAACTGTTCTTTGGCTTGCTTCGACCACAATATCTGGCTACATTAAATCCGGTATACGAATGACAACGCTCGTCGGAACGCCGCCAAACGGCACATACAGTCTAACGGAAGATCTCCAAGGACCCATTCAGTCGGAGTCGGTTCGGCATCCGGCGCCGGGCGAGGTGGAATTTGAGGATTTGCTTCTACAGAAGCTGGGTGCCCGTGGATGGGGGCGCATGCACCATTTCCGCAACTACTACGGCCCCGGCTGGGGCGCAAAGGCGGGCAAACCCCTGTCGCCGCGCGCCGTCGAGGCCTTTCGCCGCTTTTTGCAGGGCGTTGCTTTTCCGAAAGGCAAGCAACCAAGCATCTTTTTAACGGACCGCGGTGGCCTTGAACTCTGTTGGGAGGACGCGAACCAGAAGTCCGTGCAGGTGGAGTTCATGTCCCAAGGCATTGAGTTCTACCAGGAAGCCACAGACGAAGAGGGGTTCTTTAGTTTTGACCGCATCCCAAGCCTCGCCCAACGCCTCGCTGCACCCTGATGCCCCTTTCCGCTGAGGAGGACATCGTTCGAGCCGTCTGTACTGACAAGTGGGACGGCGAGCGGCTCGCACCGAGCCTCTTTGTCGGTGAAAACACATCGGTAAGCCGTCTCGCCATCTTGTCCTTGCGCGACCACTGGGACCTCTTCCGCCAATACATTGAAGATCCACCGGAGCGCCGTTTGGAACTTATCGCCCAAATCAATGTGGGCCGTCTCCAGCAAATTGGCCGTAGCCGCACCCCCTGCATCGAGCTTACTGTGGAGCCGAAGCCGGAACCGTGGAATCCAGCCCACGCGGAGATTCCACAGAAAATCACTCGCGGCCTGGCGAATCAGATTTTGCCGAAGTTGACACTCCACAGGCCCCCTCAGGATCGTTGAGGCGCTCCGGGTGAGTTAGGGTCTGTGCAAAAATGAATTCCGATTTTGCTGGAGGGGATTGGGCGGGCTGGCAAGGCGCGACGAGCGAGCATACCCGCGCGGTCTGTGAGCGAGGAGCAACACAGCCAGCGCGCCCAAGGCCCCCAGCCCTGCGGGGCGGGGCGGCGCCGGGCCATCGGCTTCGTGGCTCGGTCGGTCGAGTATCGCAGGGGATACACTCCCTCACTCGCCTG
>CAYWIM010000094.1:10767-17153 GCA_964458325.1 uncultured Verrucomicrobiota bacterium | reverse complement strand
GCGCGAGCGCAGCCACGATCAGCGCGTTCTCCCCACCCGCGTGGGGATGGTCCGCAATGATGCTCATCTTTGGAAGCTCGAATCGGGTTCTCCCCACCCGCGTGGGGATGGTCCGGCGAATGCTTCTTCATCATGGACGACACATGCGTTCTCCCCACCCGCGTGGGGATGGTCCGCCGTCTCCGATTTTCATCGAATACGGCCCTTTGTTCTCCCCACCCGCGTGGGGATGGTCCGCCGATCGAATTGAACATCTGGCGGTTAACCTCGTTCTCCCCACCCGCGTGGGGATGGTCCGGTTGCGGTGATAGGGTTTTCCGATTGCAAACCGTTCTCCCCACCCGCGTGGGGATGGTCCGTCCGACTTTCGGCCTGTCATTGATGCTCGCGTGTTCTCCCCACCCGCGTGGGGATGGTCCGCCAACGCTGTTAAACATCTGGCGGTTAACCTCGTTCTCCCCACCCGCGTGGGGATGGTCCGTTTCCTTTTGTGGCGTTCGAGGTTGTCTCGAAGTTCTCCCCACCCGCGTGGGGATGGTCCGGAAAACTTGTGGGCCAACCTCTTCTAGCCCAAGTTCTCCCCACCCGCGTGGGGATGGTCCGAAGATCCCTCCCTCTCCGGCCTCCCTCAAACGGTTCTCCCCACCCGCGTGGGGATGGTCCGTAGCTTTGTTAATTTGGTTTATAAGTCAAATAGTTCTCCCCACCCGCGTGGGGATGGTCCGGCGATCCTTCCCGCCCATCCATGGACCCCTTTGTTCTCCCCACCCGCGTGGGGATGGTCCGACATTAGCATAACTTTGAACATTTTTTCTGTGAAGTTCTCCCCACCCGCGTGGGGATGGTCCGCACCGCAGTACAGAGCGCGACGGTAATCCAGAGTTCTCCCCACCCGCGTGGTGCGGCAGAGCGGCCGCAGTGGGTGCGTTTCACCTGTCGTCTCCGCACCACACTGTCAATAGTCAATGGCTGAACCTATTGCATTTCAGCTCGAAATACCGGGATTTGCGGACCAGCTCGGATCGGGTGGCCCCGTCGGCGTCAAACCGCGCGTCCTGCAGAAAGGCGGGGATGTAGCTGCGCCGGCCGCCGCCGGGCTGGGCACCCTCGTAACGGGCCTGGATTGGATGGTTTGGCCGGTGTCGAGGGTACCGGCCAGAGCGGTTTCCTGGGCGCGCAGCCAGGTCCGAAGGATGGTAGGCGGCTCCGTCGCCTGGGCTGCCTCCCAGGCGGCCTCAAACCGAGATCGTTTCAGCCATGCGCTTGCCACGCCTCACCCTTAAGGCAGGAGGGGCGGCGAGCGTTAGTCCAAGTTGGTCCGAGTTGGGGCAGTTGGGACAAGTTCGGACCATTGCTGGGAAAGGCAGCGGGAATCGGGGTTTGATCTGAGGGGGTGAAGCGACTGCAAGCCGAGAAACGGATTAGCCTGCAAAAATGCGAGGGCTACCGCAAATAGGGCTTGCTTGCAGGCTAAGTTCTTGCCTATCATAACACTGTGAGCCCACTCAGCAGAGTCTTGCCAGAACTTTGGCAGGCGGGAAGCTGTCGCCTGTGCGACCGCATGCTGGCAGCAAATGAGCTTACGCATCTCTGAACGGGCTTGATTTGCATGCCTAGTAGGTTAAGCCATAATGACTTAAGTGCATGGCTATCGACCTTTCAATATACGAACCGGTAGTCGTATAATCAATGTTCGGCAGGCATTGAACGAGATCACTTTGTTGGCATGTCGCATTCCGTCGGTTGGCTTGGAGGAGAATCGCCGGTGGCTTCTGGCTGACCTGTTCGAGCACTCGTTGGCATCGAAATGGCATCAGCGATTCTGACGCTTCTCGGCCCTTTGCAGATCCCGCAGCGGACGGTACCCGGTCAGGATGATCTTCTGGTCGGCCACCAGCCGTTTCATCTCTGGGTCCCGAGCAAACACCTCGAGCTCCTCCGACCGCGTCGCCCACGATCCCGTGATCGCCTTGAGCTCGTCGGTGGGCAGCCCGGCGTGAATGTATAGCTCGGTCACGCCCGGCTTCAGGTTCCGGACCACTCCCATCCAGAACGCCTTGACCCCCTTTTTCTCGCTCGCCAGCTCCTCGTAAACGAAGTCGTCCGGGAACACAATGCCCTGGGCGGCCACCTGCGCCCGCAGACCCGGCTGCCCGAACCGCGCCATCGTCTCCTGCGACGCCATCCGAAGCGGCAGATCGAACTCGAGGGCCAGCTGGACATACACTTTCATGAACTCCGGATCGAGCTGGAGCGTTCCCATGTGCGAGTCCAGATGCGTGACGTCGATCCCGGCCGCGAGCGCCCGCCGGATCTGAGCGCGCCCCTCGATCAGCGCCTCCCCCGGCTTGGCGTGGCGATAGACATCCTCGACGCCCCGCCACAAATAGCCGTCGGCATCCACCAGGCCCGGCACTCGGTCGGCCCCGGCGATCGGCCCCCACCGATACTTCCCCCACTCGGCCGTGTGGCACAGATGCACCCCAAAATCCTTGTCCGGGTTCTGGCGCGCATAGCTGGCGATCTCTGGAAACCACGGGCAGGGCGCCATGATCGTCGAGGTCCGCATCAAGCCCGTCTCCAGGCACTCGATCGTAGCGAGGTTCGCCGTGTGGCACATCCCGGCGTCATCCCCGTTGACGATCAGGATCTTGTCCGTAGCCCGATATCCTAGGCGCTCGGCCAACGTCTTCTTCTCGGCCGCCATTCCATGGTCCGCGCTCATCAATAACGCCAGCAATGCCAAAACCACCCCGCGCGCCAGCTTGTCGAAAAGCAGTGTTCGATGCATGCCGGATTCTACCCGTCGATGGCCATGGGCCGCAATGAGAATGCTTCCGACTGGCGCCGCCGAGGTGCGGAGGCGGATGCAGGCCGCATTTTTTGCTTGGCCAGCCCCTTGAGTCGGTTTAATGTCGTTTAAACCTGTCGCCCTCGGAGTGCCGTGAAGCGGCAGGGAACCTATAGCGAGCGATGCAAGATCGCCGAGTCAAAACCTCAAACCACAATAAGGAATTCTCATGATCAAATCCGCTGTATTAACCCGCGCGGCCGGACGAGCCCTGGCATGCCTGGCCGTCGCCTTGGCTGCCGGCTGGCTCGCCGCCGGAACCTCGCGCGCCGCGGACACTCTGGCGCAGTTCGAGTTCAACGAGGGGACGGGCAGGACCATCTCCAGCACCGTCAACGGGCTCGTGGGCTCGTTGGGCGTGCCGGTGATCCCCACCAATCAACCGATAGCGACCGCCGACTCGCCCTCGGCGGCGGCGGGCGATACCGCCGTCCAGCTCCAGGGCGTCGGCTTCCTGGTCAATCCCGAGTCGGCCGCGAACAACATCTTCAATCTCCGGACCAACGAGTTCACGCTCGAAGCCTGGGTCAAGACGGACCCGGCCGATCTTCGGGTCAATGAAGGCATCATTGCCTACGGCGGCATGTACAAGCTGGGCCTGAACAACGCCCAGCTCCGGTTCACGCTCTATGGGATTGTCGATATCGATAGCGGTTACTTTGTTTCCGCCGGCGTCTGGACCCATGTCGCCTCGGTGTGGGTGCCGGGAACGGGGGTGACGTTCTACGTCAACGGCGGATTCGCCGCCGGCGGGTATGAATCGGTTATGGCGAACACCAACCAGATTCGCGCCCTGCAGAACTACCTCCTCAGCATCGGCTCGGAGGGAACAGGCAACCCCATCATGGGCGCTCTCGACCGGGTGCGAATCCACAAGGCGGCTCTCACGCCCGATCAACTCGACTATGTGGCCGCCACGCCGAAAGCACCCTATGCAAGCACGGTGGCTGCCTACAACTTCTCCGAAACCGGCATGCCTTTCCAAAGCGCGGTCGAGCCGGCGCGTCTCCTGACCAGCTACGAGGAATACCGGGCGCGGATCACCGAGGCCAGTTTCACAACTGACACGCCTTCCGGGCTGGCGGGCGATTATGCGCTCGAGTTTGCCTCCGGCCAGTATTGCGTGATTCCGGATCCAAGCGTCGCGCTGTCACTCGACACCAGCAACCCATCCTTCACGGTCCAAACCTGGGTTAAGTTCAGCCCGCAAAACCAGCTCCGGTCGGTCCTGTTCCAAAACAACTGCCCCGGAGGCGCCCTCTCGTTCTCGGTCACAACCGATCGACGGGTCTTTGTGACCACGCTCGGCATTGTGGATCAGACGTCCACCGCGTTCATCCCCGACGATGGCCTGTGGCATCACATTGCCCTGGTGCATGAGCACGGCGTGGCGTTTCGGTTCTACGTGGATGGGGTTCTGCGCGACACCCGTGCCTACAATCGCGGCGTCCTGTTCGACCGAACCGGCACCGTGTTCTATTTCGGCTCCGAGGCCGGAGGCAATCCCTACATCGGCAAGTTGGACCGGTTCCGCTACTCGAAGGGCGTCGTCCCTGTCGCGGAACTGGATTGCTGGCCCGTCCCTGGCCAGACCGCGGTCGAAGTCACCGCGGTAACGCCGGTCCTGCTCTCCTGGCCTGCCGTGCCTGCCGGATTCGTTCTGCAGAAGTCCTACGACCTGAACGAGCCGCGCACCAATTGGGTTGATGTGACCACCACGCCCGTCTCGGGTGGAGGCAAGTTCTACGTTGCCGAACCGCTGACCTCGCCGAAGGCATTTTATCGGGTGATTAAGCCGTAACCAGGCTGTCGAGAACACCCAGGCCGGCCCGCGCGGAGGGCTCGCCCTACCTTCGAAAGCTGAAAGGTAGGGCGGGCCATCCCTGGCACGCCGCTCGATGGCACGCTACAGTATCGCCGGTTCTCCAGCCGGCATCGAGTTGTGTGCCGACTGGAAAGTCGGCGATACGTGACGCAGGTCGGCTCATCCGCCGCCTTGGTAAAGATGACTTGCAGATCGTGAAAATCGTCCTTAGAATTTCTTTGTTGAACGTAAAATTGTTGACGCATGAACCTGAAGAATCGAATCGTCCGGGCCGGGAGAAATAACCGCCGGACATCTTGTCGTGCCGCCTCGGGTTTCACCCTGATCGAGCTGCTGGTGGTCATTGCGATCATTGCCATCCTGGCAGGCATGCTGTTGCCCGTGCTGGGCAAGGCCAAGACCAAGGCCCAGGGCATCCAATGCATGACCAACCACCGCCAGCTCATGCTCGCCTGGCGGCTCTATTCGGACGATAACAACGACAAGATCCCATTCGCGTACGCCGCGGCAGGCGGCGCCAACGCCAAATACGCATGGGTCCAGGGCATCCTCGACTGGAGCGGCGCCAACGAGTCCAACTGGAATCCCGAAAAGGACATCAAGCAAAGCCCTCTCTGGAAATACTGCGGCAACAACACCGCCATCTGGAAATGCCCCGCCGACAAGTCGACCGTCAATGTCCGCGGCGCAATCAAGCCGCGTGTCCGCAGCATGTCCATGAACAACTGGGTGGGCGGCAATGAAGGCGGCGACGGCGGCTGGGCGTTCGGCGAGCCGTGGATCGTTTACAACAAGATGAGCGACCTCAAGGTCCCCGGCCCCACGATGACCTATGTCCTCCTCGACGAGCGCGAGGATAGCATCAATGACGCCTTTTGGGTGACCGACATGCGCGGCTACCCCAACCAGCCGAATTTGCTCAAGATCGTCGACCTGCCCGCCAGCTACCACAACCGGGCGGGCGGATTCTCCTTCGCCGACGGCCATTCGGAAATCCGGAAGTGGGTCGATCCGCGGACCACGCCGACCCTGGTCAAAGGCGGAGATATTCCGCTGAATTTTGCCACGCCCAACAACGAGGACGTGAAATGGATCCAGGAGCGGTGCACGCGGCGAAAGTACTAGCAGGCAGTCGCGGCAAAGAGTTCCGGAGTTGATCTTTGTTTGGCGCCAGAAACTCAAGGCATCGGCCGAAGCCCTTCTGATCTGACGTTCCACTGACCGTTATCCGGAAAGCCCGGAGATGGCCGTGCCGGTGCGCCATCCCATCCCGCAGCCATCATCGCCACCGCCGCCAGCAGACCGCCATTGCCGGGCAGGTAAATGGTCAATCCAGGGCGCTGGTGGTTGTGGCCATTGCGGCGGTAGACATTCTTTGGGGTGTCCAGGAGCAGGGCATCGACCGCCTTCTCCGGCTGCCCCAACCGCGCGGCGCACATCGCCAGCATCGGGTAATCCCACCCCCACGTGCTCGGCCAATCCCACTGTTCCCAAATCCAGCCGAACGTGCGCCCCATGATTTCCCGATCGATGCCCGGGCCGGGCAACATCCCGAGAGCCGCCGTCACGGACGGGTGATCCCGAGCCCAGGACCGCTCCGTGTAGCATTGGGGCGCGCTCTCGGCGAAGAGATATTTTCCCTCGGACACCGCGGGCCGCGCCAGGCCCTCGAGCACGCGATCCCACTGCGGCTGGCGCCCTAATCCCAGC
>CAYWIM010000094.1:0-10757 GCA_964458325.1 uncultured Verrucomicrobiota bacterium | reverse complement strand
CCCAACCGCTCCCGCCACGCTTGCGCGGTCTCCAAACCCCATCGCCAGTAGGTCAGCTCGAATGTCGGGTTCATGGTCGTGCTCCTGGGAAATACTTCCTGCGCACACTGCAAGGGCGGCCCGAGCACAAACCGCCCAGCCGCCCCATCCCACACGGCATAGGACGCCATGAACTCGGCCGTTGCCTCGACCACCTCCCGGTATCGATCGAGCGTCCGCCTTTCCTTCCGGGCCCGATAGCACAGCTCGGCATAGTAGATCGGATGCGGCTGTTGCCAGATCAGGAACGGCCCGACGCCCGAAGGCGATTCCGCCCCGCGCGGGTCGGTCATCTTCGGCCATCGCGCCCCCGCATAGCCCTGGCGGGCTGCCATGCCCCGGGCCCGCGGCAGGATCGACGCGTAATAGGGCAGGCTGCGCTCGAGAAGCTCGAGCCGATCCCAGAGCGCGAAATGCGCCGCATGCCACCAGTGCATCTCGAGGTGGAACTTGCCCTCCCAGCTGTTGAAGGTCAGACCCGTCTCCTGAGGCGGATACCGTCCCGCGCATTGGATCGCCGTCAGGTACTGCGAAAGCACGATCCGCCGCTCGAGCTCGCGCGCGCGGGGATCTTTGCTGCCAGACAGATCCATCGCACCGCCGCTGCTCCAGAACCGATTCCAGTGCTCGCGAGCGGCGGATTCAGCCTCGAGAAAACTGATTGATCCCGCACTCCATGGATCCTCTTGATGCAGCCGCCTGCGCAAGGAGGCGGATGGATCACCGCCAACGGCATCCGCCTCGTCACCTGGGCGGCTGCGGTTCGGTGGGGCCACTTGCGACTCCCGGCTTGCTTCGAGATCTCTCCCCGGTGCGGCTGAAAATTCAACGACCAATTCCAGAACGGCATTTGCGGCAGGCGCCTGCCCAGGCTCGGAGGCGCCAACCCCTCCCGGCCGAGAATCTCCAGCCGCCCCCCTCACAACCCACCGATGCCGCTCGATTTCCTCGAGCACAGCCCCCGGCGACCATCGCAGCCGGACGTAATACCGATCCTGGTCGAGATGCCGGGCCAAGATGGCTTCCCGGGATCCAACGGCCACCGCCTCTGTTCGATGCCGATCCGGTTGCGTCCAGTCCGCCGCGGACGCGTCCCCCGTTCCATAAGGGAAATGGATTGCAATCCCCAGCCTGCCCTGCCCCGCCAGGGGCGACTCGATCCGCACCGCCACTGCGTCCCGATCCGGATGCACCACCGTTCGGACCTTGACCGGGTGGCCATCGACGCTGAACCGGCTCACCAATCGCCCGTCCCACAACTCGAGCGTTTGCTCGATCCCGGCCAGGTCCTTGGGCTCGATCCTCCGGCCATCGTCCGGATCGAAAAACAGCCCGATCCGGCCCAGATGCAGGCGATGCGGATTGGCCCGCAGCCAGTTGATCTCGGGCGTCCGCCGGTTCCCCGGTATGTCCGCAAACCCGACCTTCCGGCCGTGGCTGTCGAATTCCGCGAACTGGAACCGATCGATGCTCCATCCCTCCGGATTGGGAAACGTATGCCAGCCCCAATGCGATTGCGTGCCCAGAGGGATCGTCTTTTCGAAAAGCTCCGGAAAGGTCTGCAGCCCCGTCGCATCGGCCGTGAACGCGAACTCGCCGTTGCCCAGCGACAGTGGAGATTCCGGGTCCACCTCATGCAAAACGACATGATGCCGCGTCACGACCGCCCGCCGGTCGATCCCCGTGCGGCCTGCCATCCCACTCGTTTCTCCTCCGGATGAGATTCCAGAGGTCCGCGGCCCGGATTGCGCCGAGCCTGGCGCCAGGTCCGCTTCCATCCAGCAAACCGCGCTCGCCAGCAACGTCGCCGCCATCCCCGGGCATGTCCGATGCTTCATGCGCTTTGGGTATCATCTGCCCCCGGCGAGCGCCATCGAAATCGGAAGCTCTCGTCTCGAATTGTGCCGCTGGGGGGCCGATTCAACGGGCCAGGCAAGCGAGCAGGCCGTCCCGGCCTTGGGGCAGACGATCGCATGAGCCGAGCCAAAGCCGCCGCAGCCAGCCGTCGATCTCTTCGCACTGGGCCCGGCTCGGTTGAATCCGCATCGCTGTCTCCCATGGGGCCGAGCTCCATTGCAGCGCCAGTTGGCGGGCGCCGGGCGACAAGGGCTGGGTGTTCGGATCGGGCAGCAAGCCGAGGTCGCTCAGCAGCTTCAGCTCCAAGGCGAACATCAGCGCCACCGCGGGCGGTTCGGATGTCAGCGCGCGCAGCAATCCCCGGAGCAGCTCGAAGGGACCCGGGAGCGGCGTTTCTGCCTCGCAGGTCCGCTCGATCATCGCGGCCGCATGGGCCGCAAGGTCGAGGTTGAGCCACTGCTGCCGCAGCGATGGATAGGATTCCCTCAGAACGGCCTCGCGCAGGGTGTGGAGGTCGGAACGCCGGCTGCGCTGAAAGCTGAAATCGCAGAGGTGAAACAGGTCGAGCCGCCCCCGAAACGGCGATCGCCATTGCCGAGCTCCCTTGGCCACCGTTGCCACCCGCCCGGGCTCGGCTGCCAGCCAGTGCACCACCAGGCTCGTGTCCGTCAGCGGATACAGGCGGACAATCAGCCCCTCGAACCGTTCAATGGCGGCTGCCATGAATCAAAGCCCGCTTCTCGATGTCGAGCGCCATCAGTCCAAAACGCCGGGTCAGGTGACCCGGCCTACATAAGCTTGCAGGCCGCGTGCCCCACACGGCGAGATTCATGACGATGCGCATCACGGGATTCGAGAACGTCTTGATCGGCCGCGGGCGCGCCGACGGCTGCGATCCGATCTGCCCGCACCCCGGGCCGGCCCCGCCCAGCGCCGCACCCAGCGATCCTCGATCCGCTTCATGCGACGGCGCATGGCCGGCGTCCGATCGTCATGCCCCAGGAGATGCAGGATCCCGTGAACAATATACCGGAAGATCTCGCCGCGGCTGTCTGTCCGATAGCGCCGCGCATGGCGCCGGGCTTCGGCCGGACATACCACCACGTCGCCCGCCAGCCCTTCGGGATCGGACCGGCCGCGGTAGCCGAAGGCGATCACGTCCGTGACACCCGCATGCCGCAGGTAGCGCTCGTTGAGGCGGACCATGTGCGGCTCGTTCACCAGGTGAATCCCCAGCTCATAACCTTCGAGCCGGATCTCCCGATCGATCAGCGCGCGCACCCGGCGGCGCAACCACCGGGTATCGACCGGCCCGGCGCCTCGTTGCTGGCGTAGATCGAGCGCCTTCACGCGGCTGCAATCAAAAGTCAATCGACGAGCCGGCCGGAACTTCGGCGCTCCGATTCGCGCTCCCTTCATGCGCGTTCCTTGCGCGATTCCTCGTAGGCGGTGATGATCCGCTGGACCAGAGCATGCCGGATGACATCCCGCTTCTGGAACTCGATGAACGCCAAACCCTCCACCGCCCGGAGGATGGACATCGCCTCGAGCAAGCCCGACCGCTTCTGCGCCGGCAGATCCACCTGGGACGGATCGCCCGTGATCACCGCCTTGGCGCTCATTCCCAGCCGCGTCAGAAACATCAGCATCTGCTCGCCGGTCGAATTCTGCGCCTCGTCCAGGATCACGAACGCGTGGTTGAGGGTGCGCCCGCGCATGTAGGCCAGCGGCGCGATCTCGATGATCCCCCGCTCCATCAGGCGCTGGATTTCTTCGCCGGGCAGCATGTCATACAGCGCATCCAGCAGCGGACGCAGGTAGGGGTGGATCTTCTCGTAGAGATCGCCCGGCAGAAAACCGAGCGCTTCCCCCGCCTCGACGGCCGGACGCGTCAGGATGATCCTCGAGACCTTCTCCTCGCGCAGGGCGCTCACCCCCATCGCCACCGCCAGGTAGGTCTTCCCCGTCCCCGCCGGACCGATCCCGAACACCACGTCGTGCTGGCGGATCGATTCGATGTACCTCCGCTGCGTAAGGGTCTTCGGCACGACTTGCGCCTTCCGGGTCGAGGTCTGGACCCGTTCGCCATACAGCGCGCGCAATGCGGCCACCCCATCCTCGCGCAGCACATCGAGCGCGTATTGAAAATCGCGGCTCCGGACCGGCACGCCCGCCTTGAGGTTGCCTTCGAGCAACTGGAAGAGGTGTTTGGCGCGGTCGATGGCCTCGATCGATCCCTCGAGCCGGATCCATCCCTCGCGGCTGGTGGCCTTGACATCGAGCTTGACCTGCAGCATCCGCAGGTTGTCCGGCTCGTTGATGTAAAGCTGCTGGGCCAGCCGCGCGCTCTCGAATTGCAGGGTCTCGACAGGCATGGGTGATCCCTGGTTCAGGGCTTTGGAGCGGGCGCCGAATCCAGCGCCACCCGCAGCCGGCCCGCCACCTCCGACAATGCCTCAGGCACCACGCATGTGCCCGCCAACACCGGCATGAAATTCGTGTCTCCCAGCCACCGGGGGACAACATGGACATGCAGATGCTCCGCGATCCCCGCCCCTGCCACCCGCCCCAGGTTCATGCCCACGTTGAATCCATCGGGCCGCATCACCGCCGTCAGGGCGTTCATGCACCGCCGCGTCAGCTCCCAGAGACCCGCCATCTCCTCGCCCGTGAGATCGTCAAGTCGAGCCGCCTGCTTGTAGGGGATGATCATCAGATGGCCGCCCGTGTACGGATACCGGTTGAGCATGGCAAAACACGTCCGATCCCGCGCCAGGACAAAGTGAGCTTCATCCTCGTCGGACTGGGCGATCCGCGTGAACAACGAAGCGACGCTCGGCGGCGGTTTGGGCGCCTGAATATACTCGATGCGCCAAGGCGCATGCAGAACTTCCATGCGCATCAGCCTAGCCAGTGCGATTCCAAAAGTCAAAACACCCGTGCGGCCGCGTAGGGTCTGTGCAGCCCCTTAACCCTCGGGATCCGCCAGACCGGCCAAGTGGCCCGGGGCAAGCAGCCACTCGAGAACGGCGCATCGCCCGAGGATGAGATCCTCCACATCGAGCCGGATCAGACCGCCCTTCTTGAGCTCGATCCGCAAGCCGTCGCTGCCGCCAACCCACAGGCCCGCCAGCCGGCTCAGATACGGCTCGTGTCCCACCAGCAGCACCCGCTGCGCCGGTTGCGGAAGCCGCCGCAACTGGCGAACGAGCGCCGCCGGATCGCCCCCAGGCGCCAAGGAACGGCTCGCCCGCAATCGCGCGCCCAATCCCAGCTCCTTCGCCGCGATCTCGGCGGTCCGCCACGCCCGCACATACGGGCTGGACAGGGCATGATCGAACTCGAGGTTCAGCTGGCGCATGCCCCGGGCGATCCGGACGATCTGCTTCTCCCCTTCGGAGGTCAACGGCCGGTCGCAGTCGCGGTCCCAACCGGCCGCGCCCCGCTCAACGGCTCGCCCATGACGCAGCAAATAGATCTTCATACAGCCAGCTCGGGCGGCCACACCGAAAGCATCTGTGGCGCCGTCTTGAGGAAGCGCCGGATGCTCGAACGCAGCCGCTGCTCGATGGCAGCCCGGAACGGATGTGGATTTCGGGGAGCCGGCACGCTGCGGCCCCGCTGCCCGGCATCCCAGGCGCTCAGCATCACCTGCCAGTCCTGGATCCGACCCATCTGCTCCTGGTAACGCCTCAGCTGGCGCAGGCAATCCGAGACCGATCCCGCCGGCGCCGGCGCCAGCAGCTCGACCAGGTAGCGGAACCGCTTGATCGCCACCCGCAGCCGGTGGATGGTCCGCGGATCCGAAGCGTCCAGCCGCCCATGCCGCTCCTTCACCCGGCCGAAAGCGCGAGTGACAGCTCTTCGGATCCGTTTCTCCGGCCGCCGGCATTGCCGCAAGTCCCGGCGCATCGCCTTCAGTCCTTCCCGCTGCAGCTCCCGCAAACGATCGATCTTGATCCGCCGGATCCGGCGGGTCATATCCGCCGCCTGCCGCGCCTCGATTCGCGCCAGCCGCTCCCGCCATTGCCGCGCGGTTTCATCCCGCCGCGCCCACCGCTCCAATTGATCCCGCAGCACATGGACATCTCGCAAGGGGCT
Organism: uncultured Verrucomicrobiota bacterium; assembly: GCA_964458325.1. Taxonomy (GTDB): domain Bacteria; phylum Verrucomicrobiota; class Verrucomicrobiia; order Limisphaerales; family UBA1319; genus JAGMXM01. The sequence goes on along the minus strand of CAYWIM010000094.1, from coordinate 4,760 downwards.
CGACTGTTTGAGCTGCTGTTTCAAACGCTGCTGCAGATCGCGCAGCGCTTTTTCCTCCTGGATCTCCTCGAGGACGTCCAGCAGCGCGATCCATCGTCGTGCCGCCACCCGCCATTGATGGACCGCTGCCGGCTCGCATTCCTCCGCGCATCGCTCGACCTGGCGCCGGTATCGCGCCCAGCGCTTTCGCGCCGCCCGCGCCAGAAAACCGCTCAGCTCGAGGCTGAAACCGACCGGCGGCCTCCCGGGCTGAGCTTCCCCGGATCGCGCGTGAGACACGACATCTCCGCGGCCGCTTGCACAATTTTGCCCCGCCGGTTTCATTCGGTTCTGCCGTCTGGCGCTTCGGTCAATGTGGACCTCCCAACGGCTAAAAACGAGCCAAAAGCAACAGCCGGCGCACGCCAGGGCGCGGCGCCGTGCCGCCAAGATCTTCATCCCGGCGCTGGATGCTCGATCCGCCGATCGCCAGCACAGTGAACCTGTCACCGATCTTCATGCTTCCGCACTTTACATCCGGCGGACAGACCGAATAATGCGGGGCGTTGTCATGATCACGATCACCAAGCACGCGACTGCAGGGATCCTGGCCTGCTTCCTGGCGCTGGTTGCGGACGGCTCGGCGCCGCCCAATCCGGAGATCTCCTCGCCTCGCGACCAGATCAGCTACACCATCGGGATCAACCTGGGCGACGGGTGGAAAAACGACGAGATGGATATCGACCTGCCGAGCTTCTTGCGGGGGGTGCAGGAAGGGCTCCTCAGCTCGAGCGACGAACGTCTCAAGGCTAGCTACAGCCTTGGATTCAGCCTCGGGAATTCCTGGAAGCACCAGGGATTCGACATGGAAACCAACCGTCTCCAGATGGGGATCCAGGACGCCCTGCAAGCCCAGCCGCCGCGCCTCTCCGAACGCGAGATGCGCGACGCCATGACCGCTTTCCGGCGCGACCTGCGCCTGCGGCTCCTGGCCAGGCTGCGCGAGAAAAACCTCCGCGAGAGCGAGGCGTTTCTCACCGAAAACCGCGCCAGGGAAGGGGTCGCCACCCTTCCCAGCGGCGTGCAATACCGCGTCCTCCGCACCGGAACTGGCCCCTCCCCCTCGCGCGACGACACGGTGGTCGTCCATTACCGCGGCACGCTGATCGACGGCACCGAGTTCGACAGCTCGCGCGCCCGAAACCAACCGTCCACCTTCCCCGTCAACAGTGTCATCCCCGGCTGGTCGGAAGTCCTCCTGCGGATGCCGGTGGGCGCCCAATGGCAGGTAGCCATCCCCCCTCACCTCGCCTACGGAACCAATGGGTCTCCCCCTCTCATTGAACCCAACGCCGCCCTGCTCTTCGATATCGAGCTTCTCCAGATCCGGCCCCGGCCCGGGCCTTCGATTCCGCCCCCATGAATCCCGCATGATTGATTAGGAATCACCAATGAACGATAAAACCCACGTGAAACATTTCATGCCCAATCTTGGTCAGCCCCGCCCCGCCCCTGCAATCCCCGCTCCTGCCCTGTCCCGCCGCCGCTTTCTGCGATTGACCGGAGGCGCGCTGGCGGCCGGAGCCGCGTTGGACCTGCCGCAACTGGTGGATCGGCGCGTCCTGGCCGCCCCGGGCCGGCCCGGCGCCAACGATCGAATCGTTCTCGGTCACATTGGAGTCGGCGGCATGGGCGGCGGCCACCTCCGGGGCATGGCGGTGCGGCAGACACACGGCCAGGTCACCGTTGCGGCTGTGTGCGATGCCGACCGCAAACGCCTGGCCACGGCCGCCGAGATCGCGGGGCCCGGCGCCAAGGCCTACCGGGATTACCGATCGATTCTCGACCGGAAAGACATCGATGCGGTCGTCATTGCCACCCCGGACCACTGGCATGCCGTTCAGACCGTTCATGCCGCCCAGTGCGGCAAACACGTGTATGTCGAGAAGCCGGCCTGCTGCACGATCGAGGAAGGCAAAGCCATGGTCGCCGCCGGGCGCGAGAACCGCGTCGCGATCCAGGTCGGCTCCCAGGGGCGTTCCCAGCCGGAGGCCTATCTCGCCCACCGCTACATCGCCAACGGGATGCTGGGCCGCGTCCGCGAGGTCGTCTGCTGGCATTATCCCAGCCCGGCCGACACCAAGCCCGTCCCCGACAGCGCGCCTCCCGCCGACCTGGACTGGGACATGTGGCTGGGCCCGCTCCGGTGGCGCCCCTACAACGCCCGCTACTGCCACGGCACCTTCCGCTGGATCATGGAATCCGGCGGCGGCCAAATCCGCGACCGGGGCGCCCACGTCATGAGCAACGCCCTCTATTTCATGAATGCCGACCATACCGGCCCGGTCAGCATCGAAGCCACCGGCACCTTGCCCTCCCACGGCCTCTGGGACACCGCCATCGAGATGGAGGTCGCCTACCAGTTCAAGAATCCGGACTGGACACTCTATTGGCGCCAGCCGGGCGAACGCATCCCCTACTACCGGTCCGACGCCCGGATCCGCGACGGCTATGGCGCCATCTACCGCGGCGACAAGGACAGCCTCATCGTCTGGGCCGGGGACGGCCAAACCTTCACCGAAGCCAAAGCCCTCGAATATCGAATCCCCCCCGGCGGCCAAGATGTCTACCGCAGCCCCGGCCACGTCGAAGACTGGTTCAATGGCATTCGCACGGGCGCCCCCACCATCATGAACATCCAGGCCGGCGTCGCCACCGCGTTCCTCACCATCCTCGCCAACCTCTCGCTTGTCCTGCGCCGAAAGCTCCAGTGGGATCCGGTCCAGCAGGAGATTGTCGGCGACGAGCATGCCCGGCGCCTCATGAGCCGCCCTCAGCGATATCCCTATCACCTGTAATCCGCCTCGATCCAAACACCACCCACCTGCCCTCCATCCCATGAACTTGCCACTCACTGCCGCATCGCAAACCGCGCTCGCGAGTGCCGCGGCCGTCCCGCCGCCTGCCGATAGCACCGTCGAATCGCTCCTGGCCGCCCTCCGCAGCAAGGATGCCCGCGCGCGCGGCCAAGCCTGGCAGTCGGCTGGATCTCTGGGCGCTGACGCCGTCCGCCCGCTCGCCGCACTGATGCAGGATCCCGAGTTCGAAACCGCACGGTCCGCCCGCCGCGCCCTCGAGCGGATTGTCGCCGATGCCGGACGACCCGGCGCCGAGGCCAAACGCCAGGCCGTTGCCCGGGAGCTCATCGCCGTTCTCGAGTCGCGTCCCCCAACACGAACCGCCCGCGATCTCCTCTGGCTCGCCTCCGAAATCGCCGCGGACAACGCTGTGCCCGCTCTGGCTGGCTGGCTCAATCACCCGGATCTGCGCGAGGACGCGCGCCAGGTTCTCCATCGCCTCCCCGGAAACGCCGCCCTGGCTGCCCTTCAAGCCGCGTTTGCGGCCGCACCCGAGGAGTTCAAGCCCAACCTGGCTTACTCCTTGCGCACCCGCGGCGTTCCCATCGCAGGATATCCCGACGCCAAGCTCGTTCCAACCCGCCCCGGCGCCGACTGATCCCCAGTTTTTTCATGAAGGCTCATCCCTGGAAATTCGGCCTCCTCTATGGAGCGATGGTGGTTGCCGGACTGGTTTCCCTCTCCGGGCAACCGTCGCAATCGGCCGCGGTCGAGGAACCAACCGATCGCACGCTCCCCGTGCCTCCCTATCTGCAGGCGCTTTCGCCCCGAAGGATGGCGATCCTTTGGGAGACGGACTCGCCGGCCTATGGATGGATCGAGTATGGCGAGACGACCGCCCTGGGCCGCCGCCAGGATGCCGCCCGATTCGGCCTGCGCGATGCCAACACCACGTGCCACCGCGTCACCCTCGACGGGCTCGAACCAGGCGCCACCTATTATTATCGGGCGCTCTGGAAACCGATCCGCTCCTTCAAGGCCTACCAGGTCGATTTCGAGCCCGATCAGTCCACCGAGATCGCCACCTTCCGAACCCTGCCCGGCCGGCAAGATTCGATCGCAACCGTAGTTTTCAACGATCTGCACAACAACATCCCGACCTTCCAAGCCCTGAGCAGAACCGTGGCGTCGATCCCGTTCGATTTCAGCCTTTTCAACGGCGATTGCCTGGTCGATCTGAACGAGGAACCCCGGGCGCTGGCGGTCATGAACACTTACATCCGCGGCGCCCAGGCCGGCCGCAGACCCGCCTTCTTCATCCGCGGCAACCACGAAACCCGAGGCGCCTATGCCCGGCTCATGCCCCGCCTTTTCGCCTGGCCCGGCGACAAGCCGTATTTCGCCTTTAACGCCGGGCCGGTGCGCTGGGTGGTTTTGGACTGCGGAGAGGACAAGCCCGACGATAACGTCGAGTATTCCGGCCTGGTCAATTTCGCGACCTACCGACAGGAACAAACGCCTTGGCTGAAGCGGGAGATTGCATCCCCGGCCTTCCGCCGGGCGCCCTGGCGTGTGCTGGTCCATCACATGCCCATCTACCCCGCCCGCACCAAAGGCAACGGCAGCCGGCAAGCCCAGGATCTGTGGAATGAGATCCTGGCCAATGCCGGCATCGACCTCGCCATCAACGCCCACACCCACCGAGCCGCCTTTCACCCCCCATTCGCGATCGGCAATCCGTTCCCCATCGCCGTCGGCGGCGCCCCTGCCCTCAAAGACGCCACCGTCATCCTCCTCGAAGCCGATCCCAACCAGCTCAAACTCCGCATCCTCGATGCCGCGGGAAACGACCGGTTCCCCCCCTTCCTCAAGACGCGCTGACCCCAACCTGCTCGGCGCGCAGCGGAGCGCGCGCCCTACCTT
>CAYWIM010000093.1:0-17639 GCA_964458325.1 uncultured Verrucomicrobiota bacterium | reverse complement strand
GCCCGCCCAATCCCCTCCAGCAAAATCGGAATTAATTTTTGCACAGACCCTTAGCCGACTCTCATGCCTGATTCCTCCTCGCCCGCCGCCCCGGTCCGCGATGACCGGTTCCCGCCTGGCATCCCCTACATCGTCGGCAACGAGGGTGCGGAACGCTTCTCGTTTTACGGGATGCGCCAGATCCTCTATATCTACCTGGTCGGCCTCTTCGTTGGATTTGCCGCCGAGCCCACGATCGATCCCGAGCTGCTCGCCGCCTCGAAGGTGCGCGCCACCCAAATCACGCACCTGTTCATGGCCGGCGTCTACCTCTTCCCGATGATCGGCGCCATCCTCGCGGACCGCCTCCTGGGAAAGTACCGGGTCATTCTCTGGGTTTCCCTCATTTACTGCGCCGGGCACGGCGCGATGGCCCTGGCCGGCCGCTCCGGCGCCGCCGGCAACATCCCGTGGGCCCAATCCGCCGCCTTCGCCGGCCTGGCCCTGATCGCGCTCGGCTCCGGAGGCATCAAGCCATGCGTGTCCGCCAACGTCGGCGACCAGTTCACGGCCCGCAACAGCCACCTCGTCACCCGCGTCTTCCAGGTCTTCTATTTCATCATCAATTTCGGCTCCTTCTTCGCCAGCCTGCTGACGCCGTTCCTATACCAGCGCTGGGGTGCCGAGGTCGCCTTTGGTGTCCCGGGCGTCCTCATGGCCGTCGCCACTCTCGTGTTCTGGCTCGGCCGAAAACGCTTTGTGCGCATCCCCCCCCAGCCCGGCGGCCGGCTGGGATTCCTGGATTTTATCACCTCCTCGCTCTTGATCGTCCCCGTGCTGGTGGTGGTGGGAGTGGGAGCTGCCGCCGCCGAGCAGATCGTGTCGGCCGCGATGAACGGTTCCTCGGGCGCAGTCGCCCAGGCCGCCGCGAGCATAGCCCGGCACTACTGGCCCTACGCTCTCCTGGCCCTGGCCGCCCCCCTGGCCGGGCTCGCCTTGTTCCGCTTGCGCCAGCGCATCCAAACCGATACCGGCTTTCTTTCCATCCTCCTCTTTAGCCTCCGCCAACGCCGGACACGATCCTCCACCGATGACTTCTGGGCCCCCGCCCGCCGCCGGTTCGGCGAGGAAGCCGCCGAAGGCCCGCCCGCCGTCTTTCGCATCCTGCTGGTCTTCTCCATGGTCAGCGTCTTCTGGGCCCTCTTCGATCAGCACTCATCCACCTGGATCGAGCAGGCCAAGTCCATGAACCTCGCCTTCACGGTGCCCACCGTCCTCTGGAACGGCTGGGTCGTTCCCGGAACGATTCTCGGCGCGCTGGCTGGCGCGATCGGTTTGTTCCGATGGGTGTCCAATCGCCCCGTCTCGCGATCCGTCGTGATCGCCGCGCTCGCCGGCCTTGTCCTCTGGGGATTGGTCGCAGCCTTTCTGCAGGCGGTCTATGGAGGCACCCGCTCCATCGAGCTGCTGCCCGCCCAAATCGCCGCCCTCAATCCGCTCATTGTCATGATCGTCATCCCCGCGCTCAACGCCGCCATCCTCGATCCGTGCGCGCGCCGCGGCCGCCCCCTCGCCCCCCTCACCCGCATGGCCGTCGGCATGTTCATCGCCGCCTCGTCCTTTGTTGCCGTGGCCCTCCTCCAGGCCCAAATCGACACCGCTGGCCCGGGGCGCATCCACGTGTTCTGGCAGCTCATTCCTTTCATGCTCCTGACCACCGCCGAAGTCCTCGTCTCCGTCACCGGGATCGAGTTCGCCTATACCCAGGCGCCCCGCGCCATGAAATCCACGATCCTCGGTTGCTGGCAGCTATGCGTCACGGTCGGCAATGTCCTCGTCGCCCTCCTCGCCCCCCTCCAGCGCCTGTCGCTCGCCACCTTTTTCTGGGTCTTCGCCGGCCTCATGGCCGCTGCTGCATTCCTGTTCCTGCTGCTGGCCTCGCGCTACCACGGGAAAACCTACCTCCAAAAAGAAACCTGACCCGCCAGCCAGGCCGATTCCTCCGGCGTCTGCGGTCCGGCTTCGACTACTCTCGCCGCAGCACACGCCCATGGCCGGCCCCGTTCATGGCCTCTGCGCGGGGGCAGCCTCGATCCCGCGACCCGACAGCACCGCCATCGCAATCGCATGATGAGCCGTGTGGCTCAGGCTGATCCGCAAGTCGTCTGCGCCGCGCTCCGCCATCAGCCCGCGAGCCTTTCCGTGCAGAATCGCAAATGGCTCGCCGGAAGGCTGTCTGCCCACCTCCAGATCGAGCCAGCTTAACCGGGCGCCGATGCCCGTCCCAAAGGCCTTGCTGATCGCTTCCTTGGCCGCAAATCGCGCCGCCACGTGCAGGACCGGATCCCGGTACTGCCGGCAATACTCGATCTCCCCCGGGCATAAGACACGCTCCAAAAATCGATCCCCAAACCGATCCAGCGTGGCTCGCATCCGATCCACCTCGACCAGGTCGATCCCGGCGCCGAGAATCATGGGCCAGGATATTCCCGCATGACGTTCAGCATTTCCCTCACCGCTTCCGCCAGCCCCACCGCGATCGCGCGGCTGATGATGCTGTGCCCGATGTTAAGCTCGACCAAATGGGGCACATCGAACAGCCCCCGAAGATTGTGGTAGTTCAATCCATGGCCCGCGTTCACGCGCAGACCGAGGTCGCTGGCCTGGTGCGCGGCGGCCCCCAGACGGCTCACTTCGATCCCGCGCCCCTCGGATCGCGAATACGCCTCCGCCATCGCTCCCGTATGCAGCTCGATCCACCCAGCGCCCACCCGCGCCGCCGCCTCCACCTGAATTGGATCCGGAGCGATGAACAGGCTCACTTCGATCCCCGCCCCTTCGAGCCGGGCACAGCTCCTTTTCAGGGCGGCTTCCTGGCCCGCCACATCCAGCCCCCCTTCCGTGGTGACCTCCTCCCGCCGCTCCGGCACCATGCACACGATGTCCGGACGCAACTGCAGCGCGATGTCCAGGATCTCCGGCACATTGGCCATTTCCAGGTTCAGTCGGGTCCGCACCTCCCGGCGCAGCCGCCAGATGTCCCGGTCCTGAATATGCCGGCGATCCTCGCGCAAATGCGCCGTGATCCCATGAGCGCCCGCCTCCTCGCAGATCCGGACCGCCGCGACCGGATCCGGCTCGCCCCCCTCGATCCCCCGATACCGGGCCTCCCGCAAGGTCGCCACGTGATCAATGTTGACCCCGAGCTTGAGCATAACTCCAATCCGCACTCGTCACTGCCGCTTGGCATTCCCGCCCCCAGGCGGCAAGGCGTATCCAAACAGCGGGAACCGCGGGTCGTCGATTGCATTGACCAGCAACACCAGCTCCGTCGCCGTCAGCCCCAAATGCCCGCGCCGGCTCATCAAATACCGCGTCGGCGTCTCCCGCGTGATCTCGGTCACCGTGTTCCCCAAAAACCGCGCCACCGCGTCCAGCCACGTCTGCTCCAAGCTGTCCGGCTGGCTCAGATCCGGATGGATCGGAATCATCTCGGGGGGCGCCGCGATCCGCAGAATCTGGCTGAGCACCTTCGCCTGCAAGAGCCGCTCGCCCGTGATCTCCCACGAGTAGAAGAGCTGGTTGCTCCGTCCGGCCACCTGGCTCCAGAGCTGCGCCGGCGCCGGATTCGTGTTCGGCGCAACCGCAAACACGCCGAATTGCACAAAACGATCCGATCCGTCCACCGCCGCGCATGCATAAGGCACCACCACCGGCAGCCCCGTCCAGACCAGGATCGTCTCGTTGGTCACCCACTGGACCTTGCCTAATCCGCGCTGGGTCAGGTTCGATGCCCAACCGCTCAAGCTGGCCTCCGCCATCCGGCGGATCACGTTCGTCGTCGACCGCGTTGGAATCGCCCCAAACACCTGGAACGGCGCCGCACCCTGCGCCCAGAAAAAGACCTGGTTCGGCCAGGGATTCCAGGGCAGGCGCTTCAGAAATTCGCACTCCTTGAGCCACGATCCCACGCCCTGCGCGGCCGTGAAGCTGATCAGCGGCTCGCGCACGAGGTTAGTCGGCAGCTGCCAGGCCTCCCCGCTCCACGCCGGCGCCTCCTGCCAGTTCATCTCGAGCCGAGTCCGAAGATTCTCCTGCTCCGGCCCCACCGTCAGCCGCCACAGCGATCCGTTCGCCAGCCCGTTGGCTTTCCACAAGCCCGACGGCCATAGGGCGCGCGCCGTCGCCCAATTCCAATCCGCCTTCAGCCAGATGCCCCGCTCCGACCGGACCGGCCGCCCCTCCCGCTCCACCGCCGACAGCCACGGCGCCATCAGCGACGCTGGATCCGCGCTCCATCCCATCAAACACCACTCCCCCGCCCGCAGAAAACGAAATCCCTCCGCTCCATCCCCTGCGCGCATCTCCCAGCCGCGCCCCTGTCCCTGCCGGCATTCGCTGGCTGAATTCATGCCCCAGGACCCCAGCGCCTTCCGCAAACCGTCGGACCAATCCTCCCCTCGTGCGCTCGAGAGCCTCACTGCCATCGCCCAGTCCAATCGCCCCGCCGCATTGCGCCGGATCTCGACCGCTGATTCGGACCGCCGCCACTCCTCCCAAAGCGCCCGGAAGGTCTCCTTGTGATCCGGCGCGCCGGCATCCAGCCGGCGCCGCAAAAGCTCCCGAGGCGCTCGCGCCATCCGCTCCGCCACCACCGCCCTCAAATTCCCGCTGGCCGGGATCGCCGCAATCTCCTTCAACCACCTCGCCTCCCCCCCCAATACCGCATCCGATCCAGCAAAATAGAGCCGCCCCAGCAGCGCATCGTCCCCGCTCTCCACTCCGGCCCCCCCGCACGCTGCCGCCATCCCCGCCACGCAAAGCCATCCCGCGATTCTCCGTTTCATATCGGGCGGTTTTTGCCAGATCACCCCGGATTAGGCAAATCCATTCGCTTCCCCCTCGAGGTGGAATTGACACGCACCCCGCTGGTTGTCTAATATGCCCATAGCTGGATCAGCAGGGACGACCGATGAGCTCGATCCTCAATCTTCATGTGCTGGTGCTCAACCGGCTGTGGCAGGCCGTCAATGTCTGCACCGCTCGCCGCGCCCTCACCTTGCTGTTCCAGGGGCATGCCCAGGCCGTCCTGGGCAATCCCGACGGATCGTTCGAGACCCTCAGCTTCCACGAATGGCGGGATCTCTCCCAGCAGGAGCCACACCCCGAATCGATCCAGACCATCTCCTTCCGCATCCGCGTGCCTCGAGTGATCATGCTCCTGGTCTTCGACCGCATGCCTAAAAAAGAGGTCAAGTTCACACGCCATAACATCTTCGAGCGCGATCACAACACCTGCCAATACTGCGGGCGGGTCTGCGATCGCACCGAGCTCAACCTCGATCACGTCATCCCCCGGGATCGAGGCGGCCCGACCTCCTGGGAAAATATCGTCTGCTCCTGCATCGAGTGCAATACACGCAAGGCCAACCGCACCCCCCAGGAAGCTGCCATGGGGCTCATCCGAAAGCCCCGGCGGCCCAAATGGCGGCCCTTCCTCCAGATCCATATCGGCCTCCGCTCCCACGACAGCTGGCGTCACTTCATCGACCTGGCCTACTGGAACGTCGAGCTCGGCGAGGATCTCTGATCCGCCTGCGCCTCCGCCGTCCTTTTCATCGCGCAATACCGCGGGCCGCACATCGAGCAATAATGGGCCGCTCCCATCGCCTCCGGCGGCTCATACTCCCCGCGATACTTCCGCGCCGTGTCGGGATCCAAACTCAGATTGAACTGATCTTCCCATCGGAACTCGAATCGCGCCTTGCTCAGCGCGTCATCCCGGCATCGTGCGCCCGGATGCCCCCGGGCCAGATCCGCCGCATGCGCCGCGATCCTGTAGGCGATCACTCCCGCCTTGACATCCTCGCGATCCGGCAGCCCCAGGTGCTCCTTCGGTGTCACATAGCAGAGCAGCGCGCAGCCATGCCACCCGATCAGCGCCGCGCCGATCGCGCTCGCCAAATGATCGTGCCCGGCCGCAATGTCCGTCACCAGCGGACCCAGCGTGTAAAAAGGCGCCCCGTGGCACAGCTCCCGCTGCCTCCGGATGTTCTCCTCGATCTGGTGCAGCGGAACATGCCCCGGCCCCTCGTTCATTACCTGAACCCCCCGTCCCCATGCCCGCTCCGTCAGCGTCCCCTGCACCTCCAGCTCCGCAAACTGCGCCTCGTCGTTCGCATCCGCGATCGCCCCCGGTCGCAGGCCATCCCCAATCGACACCGCCACGTCGTATGCCGCCAGGATCTCGCAGATCTCCTCCCAGTGCCGATACAGGAAGTTCTCCTGGCCATGAGCCAAACACCACTTCGCCAAAATCGAACCGCCCCGCGACACGATCCCCGCCACCCGATTCATCGCCAGCGGCACGAACCGATGCAGAATCCCCGCGTGAATCGTGAAGTAATCCACCCCTTGCTCTGCCTGCTCGATCAGCACCTCCCGGTAGACCTCCCAGGTCAAATCCTCCGGGATCCCGCCCGCCCGCTCGAGCGCCTCGTAGATCGGCACCGTGCCCACCGGCACCGGCGAGTTCCGCACCATCCACTCTCGCGTCTCCCAAAGGCTCCCCCCCGTCGATAGATCCATCACCGTGTCCGCTCCCCATCGGATCGCCCAGCGCATCTTGTCCACCTCCTCCTCCGCGCTCGAACGCATCGAGGAATTTCCGATGTTCGCATTGATCTTCACCAGGAAATCGCGGCCGATGACCATCGGTTCCAGCTCGGGATGATTCACGTTGCACGGGATGATCGCGCGCCCCTGGGCCACCTCCTCGCGCACATGCTCGGGCGTGATCGGCCCCCGCGCCGCTTCCAGTGCCCCTTGCGCCTTCCTCCCCTTTCCGGGGGGCCGCCCCTGCCCATCCTCTGCCGCGGCCACCCGCCCAACGTTTTCCCGAACCGCAACATACTCCATCTCGGGCGTGATCAGCCCCTGCCGCGCATACCACAGCTGCGTCACAGGATGATCCCCGCGAGACCGCCACGCCCGCCGTCGACCCCCCCGCCCGGCTGCCCCATCCGCCCCGGCCCCACCCCCGCCGCCCACCTCGATCACATCCCCTCGATCCCGAATCCACCCCTCCCGCCACCGCGGCAAACCGTCCTGGACCGTCCCCGCGAACGCCGGATCGCCCCACGGCCCCGTCGTGTCATACAGAAGCACCGGATCGTTCTCCTCCATCTCCCCGGTCCCCAATCGAGTCGGCTCGAGACACACCTCGCGAAACGGGACCCGCACCTCCGGATGCAGCTTGCCCTGGACATAGACCCGCCGGCACCTCGGCTCCCTCTGCACGCAGGCTCCCGTCTCCACAGTTTTATTGGCGTTCATATGCGCTCCGGCTTAGGAGGAGCGGTAAGCCGAATTCTGTCTGCGCTCCCGAAGGAGCGGAGAGGATCATTACTCTGAGCGGCCTGACCCGGAACCCGGCTTGCGCCATGGAGCGGGCCGCTCCAAGGTTCCCTATTTGGCCTTGCACCCGATGGGGTTTTCCGTGCCCCGCCGATCGCTCGGCGGGCGGTGGGCTCTTACCCCGCCTTTTCACCCTTGCCAAGCCCCTTTCGAGGCTCGGCGGTTTGTTTTCTGTGGCACTGTCCATCGGCCGCGCTTTTCAGCTCGGCCTTCCGCCCGTGCCCCGGCCTCGAGAGGCCAGGTTGAACGGCATCGCGCCCTGTGGTGTTCGGACTTTCCTCTTCCCGTTCGACCGGAAAGCGATCCTCAGCTCCTCCCAAACCGGAGCTGATTTCAAGGTAACCGACATCGAATCATCCGGCAAGCCGCAAGGCGCGCTGTCGGCAGAGTCGCAGGATCGGGCGCAAGACGAAATTCTGCTGCGCAAGACGCGAGCCCCATCACCCTTGCGTTCGGACACCCCCGTTGGTTCCCAATGGAGGAGAGGGAGGCGTGACGCCGCGCTCACCTGCGGGGCTGAACCCCTGCGCCACCCGCTCTCGCGATGACATTCTCATCCGCGCCCGCACAGCTCGGCATATACATCGGCGAAGGACCGGGCCATTCGCGCCACGCCGAAATCGCGGTGGATCGCTTTTCGCCCTGCCTCACCCAGAGCTCGAATCCGGGCGGGATCCATCAGGAGAGGCTCGACGGCGCTTGCCAATGCCCTGGCATCATTCGGATCGTAGAGAAGGCCGCCGCCGCTGCCTTCGACCCGCTCCACATATGCGCCCTGGCGTGGCTGCACCACAGGCACTCCGCATGCCAGCGCCTCGACCAGGTAAAAGCCGAACACCTCCGGGGCCCGCGCAGGCACGCTCATCACGCTGAGCGAGCGCAGGAATTTCAGCTTGGCCGCAGGATCCAGGTTCGGACAAAAGTCGACTTCGGCGCCCGCGCCCTCGCGCTCGACCCGCCGCTGCAACTCGGCGATCAGGGGTTGGTCGGCGGATCCCAAGCTGCCCCCCAGTCGAAGCCGGAGGCCAGGAACCCGGCCGCGCTTGCGGATCTCGAGGAAGGCATCGACGATAAGATCGATGCCTTTGGCGCGGCCCATTCTCGCGAAAAAGCCCCAGGTCGGGGCCGCCGGAGGGGCTGGCGCCGGGCCGTATCCCTCGAGGCGGATGCCGTTGGGAACGACGCGGACGCGCTCGGCGGGCAAGGCCAGGCGATGGCGCATCAGGTCGCCCGCATACCGGGAAGGGGCGACAAAACAGTCCACCTCGGCTGCCCGCTCGCGCATCAGGCTCCACACCGCGTCGCGCGCATCGGCTGGCATCGCATCCACGAAACCGTCCTCGCCCTGAAAAGTGCAGACCATCGGGGCGCTCCATTCCTGGCGCAGGCGCCGGGCCATTCCGAGCAGGAGAGCGTTCGAGAAGCAGATCACATCCGGAGGCGGCTGGGTTTTCAGCCAGGCGATGAGCTCGTCGATCTCGCGCGCCTGATGGCCATCCTGGCCCCGCAGCATCGAGAGCGTGAGCTCGCCCACCTCGGCGGGCTGGGTCTTGGCTGCCCACCGGCCCACCCAGCCGAGCAGGGATCGCCGGGCCAGCAGACGGTGCAACAGCCGAGGCGCCCGCCGAAACCAAGGCCATCGTTGATCCAGATACACGTTGAGCCCGCCGAAAAAGATCGGGGTCTTCCGGCTTGCATCCACATCCTCGAGCCGCAGCGGAAGATAGAGCGGCACCATGAGAACGTCATGGCCCATCCGGCGCAGCTCCAGGACCAGGGTGTTGTCGCGAAAGCAGCCCGCGCAATGCGTCTGGCCGGCGCCGGGGGTGAGATGCACGACGGTCAAACGCCTGCTGGATCTGTTTCCGGCGCTGGATGCGCAGGCGGCGGTCACGGTTTGGCAGCGGGAGTATGGGCCGGGCGGCTGAAGGCATAGAGCGAGCCGTCTTCGGAGCCGATGACGATCCAGCCCGACGCCACGGCGGCGGAAGCGGTCAGGGGCTGGCCGATCTCATAGGACCAGCGCTCGCGTCCGTCCGCAAGGCTCACGCCATACAGCCGGCCGTCGTCCGAGCCCACAAACACGGCATCCCCCCAGACGACAGGCGAGCTGTCAACCTTGCCGCGGGTGGTGAACTGCCAGATCTTGGCGCCGTCGGCGGCCTGAACGCAGTGCAGCCGCTTGTCTCGCCCGCCGAAGATCACCCGGTCGCCCGAGACCGCCGGGGAGGACAGGTAGGGGAATGCGCGGTCCTTGTATCTCCAGAGGATCTGGCCGGCTTCGAGGTCGGCGCAGAGGTATTCGTTCTCGTAATGCCCGAAGAAGAAGCGGTTGCCCCGAACGGCACCCGATCCAGCCACGTAAGCGCCCGCCTCGACGGACTTTGCCAGCTCGCCGGTGGACAGGCGCACCACGTGAAGCATGGCATCACAGCCCCCGAACACGGCATGCCCGCTCCAGACGGCGGGGGCGCCGTTGATGTAGTTGCCCGTCTCGTAAGCCCACATCCGCTGGCCCGTTTGGGCGTCCACGCAATGCAGCTTGAAATCGTAGCTGCCGACGAGGATCCATCCGGCGTCACCCCGGGGTGAGGTTGTCCAGTTGGGAGCCCCCAACACCCGGTCCCCGGTCTCGAATTTCCATTCCGGCCGCCCCGTGCTGGCGTCCCAGCAATAGAGAAAACCGTCCGACGATCCCGCGTACACCCGGCCGCGCCAGACCAGCGGCGACGACTCGATCGGTCCGCCGGTCTTCTGGGCCCACATCGAACGCCCGTCGGCCAGCCCGAAACAGTAAAGGTTCCCGTCGTCCGATCCCACAAAAACCCGGTCGTCAACAATGGCGGCGGAGGACTTGATCGGCTCGCCCGTCTTGGCTGACCAGCGCAAGACCAAATTGGTCGGCGGCTGGCCGGGGGCGCATCCAATCAAGTCGGGGCCGCCGCGGTACATGGGCCAGCTCGTCGCGCTGGCTGCGGGGGGGGGCAGGGGGTCCCCGATCGCCAGCGATTGCCCGATGGCCCCAAGCACGGCTGCGATCGCCGCTGCCTGCCATGGTGTTCGCGTCATCATGCAAGATATTCGTTTCATCAGGAGAAAAGAACAAGCCGGGATCCAGGCGCGGCCTACTGCGGAGAATCGATCCGCACCCGGAACCAGGCGGCCGCGGCGGGCGGCAGCTCGAGGGTCAGCTCCCGGTCGAAGGTTGGGCCGGCCACTTCGACGAAACGGGCCGGATTCACGGTGTCGGACCCTTCCAGCACGTAGGCGTGAAGCCGGCGAGTCTGGTTTCGGTCGACGTCATGCAGTTCGGAGTCCGGTCCTTCCCAGCGGATCGTCAGGTGGGGCGGGGCGATTTCGATGCCGGTGACTCGGGGCTGGGGGTGGCAGCCCACGACGCCCCGGAGAGGCATATTCAAATTGCCCGGCATCCATAAATCGGCCGTCCACGGGCTGAACCGCTGGTCGCCGCTGGCCCAGCTGGTGCGATACCGGACAAACCGCTCCCCGAGATCGCTCACGTAGTAGCCATAGGCAACCATGGCGTGGCTCGACGGATTGGCGCGCGGCATTCCGGGCAGGTCCCGGTCGAGCTGATCGAACCGCTGCATGAGAAGCAGAACCGGATAGCCGGCGTCGATTTCGGCCTGGAGATCCTCGAACCGGAATCCGCGCCCCGGCGGGATCATGGGATTGAAATCCGCCAGCTGGCTGAAAACGTCCGCCTCGCTTCCTCGCCATCGCGCAAAGGCCCGCAGGCCCGAAGGGATGTCGGGGATGATCTCCCCGGCGCCGTCGCCCGGGGTGAAGTTGGTTCGCCGATCGCCAGCGTGATCCCAAAACACGACCGCATGGGCATCGATATTGCCGCGGCATTCCCCGTTGAGGTCGTCCCACTTGTTCTGGCTCGCGCCGATGAAGTCGCCCAGGCAATCCGATGCATGTGCCGCTCGGCCGGCGGTGACGTGCGGATCGGGCGCCACCGATTCATACCCGACATAGTAATCGTCCACATGCCCGGGCTGGCCGTCCGGACGCCCATCGAATCCGGCCTCCGACGCCCAGAGCGAGCGGATGCCCATGTGCGCGCCGAAGTTGTCCATGGGCGCCGCTCCGCCGTCGGTCGGCCCCGTGTAGAATCCCGGGTAGCCATGGCGATCCCAATAGCCCATCAGGTTGCCGGCCGCCGTGGCGAAGCACCCATAGGACCAGGAGTAATCCGGCATGCCCGTGAGAAACACATTCGTGGCGCCCTCGGCCCGCGGGCTGAGGGCGGGCATCCCGATCATCCACCCCGCCACTATCGCCGCCGCCCAGCCGCCCATCGCCCCATTGCCCATTCGACCCAGACTTTTCACGTCCTCTAATCTTATCTGGGGATGCGCTTTCCGCAAATAAGTTGTGTTTTCGGGCGGGGGCGGCCATAAACCTGCGCGTGCCGGCGGAAGCCATGTTGGCCGGCGTGGTCATGCGTTTCTTGATGCTGAACTGGCGGGACCCGCGAAATCCCCGGTCAGGCGGGGCGGAGCGCGTCACGCTATCCTATCTGGCGCATCTGGCGGGCCGCGGCCACGAGGTCTTCTGGTTTGCTCCGCAATTCGAGGGTGGATCGGAGGGCGACTGGATCGACGGGGTCCGGATCCTTCGGGCGGGAGCGGACATATGGCGCGCGATACCGGCTGCCCGGCGATGGTATCACCAGCAGCCGCGCTTTGACCTCGTCGTGGATCAGCACCATGGGATCCCTTGGTATGCGCCCTGGTGGTGCCGGACGCACTGTGTCGCTTACATCCACGAGGTCCTGGGTCCGATCTGGAATGCGTTCTACCGATGGCCCTACAGCGTCCTCGGCCGCTGGCAGGAGCGTTGGACCCACAGGCTGTACCGGCGGGTCCCGTTCTGGACTCCCTCTCGCGCCACGCAGCGCAGCCTCATGGAATGCGGAGTCCGCAGCGTCACCGTCATCCCCAACGGCGTGGACGTGCGCCCGCTCGAACCGCTCGCCCCCAAGGCGCCGGACCCGCCGCTGCGTCTGATCACCGTCTCCCGGTTGGCCCCCAACAAGCGAGTCGACCACGCCCTGCACGCGCTCGCGCTCCTGCAGGCCCGAGGCATTGCCGCCCGCCTCACCATCGTCGGCACGGGCGAGGTCGAATCGCAAATCCGAGGGCTGGCCCGCACGCTGGACCTGTCCGGCCTCGTTCGGTTTACCGGCCCGCTGCCGGAGGCGGACAAGAACGCCTCGCTGGCTGAGGCGCACCTGCTGGTGCACACATCGATGCGGGAAGGCTGGGGCTTGAATGTGATCGAGGCCAACGCGCTGGGGACGCCGGCGGTGGTTTATCCGGTGGCGGGGCTGACGGAATCGACGCTCGATAGGCAGACCGGCCTGGTGACCGCGGGGGAGACGCCGGCGGCGCTGGCCGATGCCATTCAACAGATGGCCGCCGATCCCGGCCTGTATCAGAGCTGCCGCCAAAACGCCTGGCGCCGCGCCCGGGAGTTCCACTGGGACCACATCCTGCCCCGGGCGACGGACTGGCTCGAAGAGCAGGCCCGCGGCAATGCCCAGGCCGCTCTGCCTTCCGACGAACCTGTCCAGGGGCAGCCGCCGAGATAGCGAGGCGGAGATCGCTCTGGTCCGACGGCGTCTGCTTCCTCACATCGGCGGCTGCGGCTCATGAGGAGAGCGGAGGCGAGCAATTCGCCTGTTGCCCGGCCCGGCCATTCGCGGCATGCTTGGATCCGATGGTGTCCGCGATGACCCAGATCCGATGGTGGGATTGGCGTTCGCAGCCTTTGCTGCGCGCGTTTGCTTGGTCATTGGCCCTTCATGTCGCCCTGTTGAGCGGGATTGAGACCGGGCACCGGCTGGGCTGGTGGCAGCCGGATTCCCTGCCGGCCTGGCTACGGGCTGCCATGCACCGCCAAATGGTCGAAGCCCTGGCCCAGATCCGGCGCGAGGATGCGGCCGACCCACAGCAATCGATGCCGCTGTTGTTCGTCGATGTCGACGCGTCCCAGTCCTCGGCCGAAGCCCCTGCCCAGGCCCGGTATTACTCGGATAAGAATTCCGTCGCCGCCAATCCGGATGTCCAGATCGATTCGGATCTGCCCAACATCGATGGCGCCCAGACTCAGGTTCCCAAGACCACCGATCAGCCGCGGTCCCAGGCGCAACCTCTCCAGCCGGCGCTGCCCCCGCCCGAAGTGGCCGATGCCCAGCCCGTTCCGGCTCCGGAGCCCCAGTCCAGGCCTTCCCCGCAACCCGAGCCGGACGCCGATTCCAACCGCCCGCGGGGCGGGCAGGCTGCCGGGGATTTGGCCATGGCCAAGCCGATGCCCCGGCCGGAAGCCGCCGAGCCCGGCGCCGGCATGCGCATGACGCCTCCGTCGCCCCCGCCTCCCCGGGCTCGACCCCGCACAATCTCGGATGCGCTGCGCCAAAAGGGCCTGCTGGCGGGCGAGAAAGTGCGCCAGGAAGGCGGCGTGCGACGGCGAGCCCTCATGTCTTCGCTCGATGTGGCGGCCACACCCTTCGGCGCCTATGACGCGGCCATCATCGCCGCGATCCAGCAGCGGTGGTATGACCTGATCGACACGAGCGAGCTGGTCCAGAACCGGATCGGCAAGGTGGCCATCGAGTTCAAGCTCAAATCCAACGGCCGCGTCAGCGACATCGAGGTGGTCGAAAACGAAGTGGGCGAGCTTCTGTCGCTGCTGTGTCAGCGGGCCATCCAGGACCCCGCACCATTCGCGCCGTGGCCCAGCGATCTGCGCCGAATGGTCGGCGCCGATTCCCGCCACGTCCGGTTCACGTTCTTTTACCAGTAAAGGTCGGGGTAATCCCCAGCGGTTCTGGCGCACACCCAGGCAGCCCCCAGGGCCTCCGGCCGTTATCCATCGGTTTCGAAGGGCGCCCGCCGACGAATCAGCGGCGCCCGCCCCTCGACGTTGGGAAAACGCGGATCGACAGCGGTCGCGTCTTCAGTTCCCGCGCGGTTTTTGGGCGCGGTTGATCAGCTGCCGGATCTTCTGCGCCAGCTCGGCATTGCCGGTCTTTGAGGCCGCCTGCTGGAGCGAGGGGATGAGCTCGCGGGCCGACGGGGTTGCATTGCGGCCCGTGAGCAGCCTTTCCGCGACCGTAACGGTGGCGGTGACCGCCTCCTCGCGCACCGCGGGATCGTCGAGATAGGGCGCAATGAGCTGGACGGTCGGGATGGCGACAATGCCGCCCAGGGTGCCCAGCAACAATTTCTTCTCCGCCTCGGTCTGGATGATCGGCATGGCCTGGCGGCACATGTCGAGCCGCTGGGTGGCCTGCAGATCCGTGTTCGCTGCCCAGCCGAGGTAGCCGCGCAGGCAAAGGAGCTTGTCAGCCGGGTTGGCCGCGTTCTTGGCCAGGGTCAGCAGGGCCGGGGCGGCATCCGGCGTCCGCCACTGGCCTAACGCCCGAATCGCGTTGGACCGGACCCCAGCGTCGGGATCGTTCACGGCGGAGCGGACGGCTTGGAGGGCCGATGGTCCGCCCAGGGTGCTGAGCACGCGGAGCAAGGCGCTCTTGGAGGCGGGATCGGCCTGAGGCAGCTGGCGAAGGATGGGGGCTGCCGATGCCTCGGGCTGAGCCGACCGGGCCGCCACGGCGGTCAGGGCCTGTTCGGCGGCGTCCATCTCGGCGGGCGTCGGAGCTCGCATCACCATGTCGAGCAGCGCTGGAGTTTCGGCGTCGCCACCCAGTTCGCCAAGCCGTTTCAAGGCGGCGGGGCGCAGCTTGGGATCGCCGCGGCGAGCCAGGTCCAGCAACACCGGCAGGGCGGAGGTCATGCGGCGGCGGCCGATCAGCTCGAGCCCCATGAGCTGGCTGGCTGGGTCGCCGGAGTCGAGCATGCGCATGACGGCAGCATCGACCTCCGCGCCCGGCAGGCTCGCGTAGCCATCCAGGGCCGCTTGGGCGATCTCGCGATCCGGATCGCGGAGCGCCAGCTGGATCGGCTCCGGCACCGCTGGCTGGCCGAGCTCGATGAGCCCGCGCAGGGCGGCGATCCGGACCGGCTTGGGAGCCTCCTTGGCCAGGGGCGCCAGCGCGGCGGAGGCGGCCGCCGAGTCCCGGCGTTGAGCCAGGGCTTGAACGACCAGGATCTGGCGGTCCTCGGGTAACGATCCCAGGCTGGCGGCCAGGGCTTCGGTGATCCGGGGCCCGGACAGTTCGTACGACGTCTTCACCGCCGCGGCGAACCGGACATAATCCTGGTGGGCGAGGTTTTGCTGCATGATTTTCGGCCGGTTCTGCGCGCTGGTCAGGAGGATGCCGCGGACCGCGGCGGCTCGAACCTGCTGGGCGAGCGCGGGCTTCTGAAGCCGGCGGTAAATGGCGAGGGCGGCCGGGCGCTGGCCATGGGCCGCCAGGGCTTCCGCGCTTCGCAGCAGGCCCTCGATGACCGCCAGTTGATTGGCGGGGGCGACCGCGGATCGGGCCGCCTCAAGGGCCTGGGCGGCTTCCTCGGCGCCGATGCTGCCCATCGCTCGGGCCGCCGCCTGGGCGACATCGTTGTCTTCGGACTGGAGGAGCGGTGCCAGGAGAGGCGCCGCCTGGGCGTCGCGCCGCACCCCGAGGCTGATGATCGCTCCGGCCAGCGAGCGGCCCTTGAGCCGGCTGAGGGCGTCGCGCAACGCGCGGTCGACCGCCGGATCGGGAATCGGCTCGAGAGCATACCGGGCCATGTGCGAGAGCTTCTCATCGGAGAGCAGCGCCGCCAGCGGAGCCACCGACTTGGCCGTCGCAACCACCGACAGTTGCCGGCAGGCATCCCCCTTCTCTTTGAGCGTCGCGTTGGATTGCAGCACGGCAAGCAGCTCCGCCTCCGTGGCGGCCGGGGCGAGGGCGGCCCCGCCAAGGAATCCCGCCAGCCAGATGCCCGCCACAACCAGTGATTTCCAATTTCGAGTCAGCATGTTGGGTTCTCCAAAAAGGTGAATATCAGGAATGTGTGCTAGATGGTCCAGGGAGCCCGCATGGCCCGCGAACGGAGCCGATTGGCCTCCGGATCGTTGAGGAACTCCTCCTTGGCCGGATCGTATTTCATGTCGCGTTTCAACCACATGCAGATATTGGCAGCGTGGACGGTGGACATCGACCGGTGCATCATGACCGGGTTGGACACGGTGA
The DNA here is from genome assembly GCA_964458325.1 of uncultured Verrucomicrobiota bacterium. Taxonomy (GTDB): domain Bacteria; phylum Verrucomicrobiota; class Verrucomicrobiia; order Limisphaerales; family UBA1319; genus JAGMXM01. The sequence goes on along the minus strand of CAYWIM010000093.1, from coordinate 1,078 downwards.
GGCGGCGCGATTTGATGCAGTCGAACAGGTTTCGGACATGGCTCATCGGGCGCTGGGTGCGCGCCATGTAATTGCGCACCAGGGTGCTGAACTCGCCCAGGAGGGCCGGGTTGGACACCTCCGGCTTCGAGTAGCCGTCGGCCACCGACACCCAACCCTCCGTCCCCTCGTAGCAGACGCCGCACGATCCATGCCATCCGCCGGCGCTGCCTTGCCATCCCCCGCGGTTGAGGATCATCCGGATGCCGTTGCCAAAGCGCGTCACCATGCCGTCGCCGCTCTCATTGGCGACATACTGGTATTCGATGGCCGAGGTGTCGGCGGCGCCGATGGCGACCTGGCATTGAGCGAAGGTGTGAGCGCCCCATTCGCCAATGCAGCTGGTGTGAAAGTCGTAATGGCCGCGCCACCCGCCCCGCACGTAGGCCGAGTTGTAGGGGCGCCACGGGCACGGTCCCAGCCACTGGTCCCAGTCCACCTCATCCTTGGGCGGTTCGGGTTCGGCGGGCAGCCAATCGGTCCGCATCTCGGCGGCATCCCACGGGGCGATGTGGGCGCGGACGGTGTGGACCTGGCCGAGCTTGCCCAGGCGGAGGAGTTCGTTGGCGAAGGTGAAGTTGGCCTCGCTGAGCCGCTGGGTGCCCGTCTGGTAGATCCGCCCGTAGCGTCGAGCCGTCTCGACGACCATCTGGCCCTCGGCGATCGTCATCGAGGAAGGCTTTTCCGAATAGACATCCTTGCCCGCCCGCATGGCCAGCGTCGCCGCCATGGCATGCCACCGGTCCCCCGTCGCAATCAGCAGGGCGTCGATGTCCGTTCGCAGCGCCAGGAACTCGCGGATGTCCCGATACATCTTGCAGTCGGTGTTGCCATACTTGGTGTCCACCAGGCGCTTGATGGCCTCGCGCTGCGACTTCTTGGCGTCGCAGATCGCCACGAACTGCACATCGGGCTCGGGCAGCATCCAGTTGAGCACTCCGGTCCCGCGGCTGCCCACGCCCAGGCCGCCCAGCACGATCCGTTCGCTCGGCGGCACCGCGCCGGCCCGCCCGAGCGCCGAGGCCGGAATCAGAACCGG
>CAYWIM010000092.1:0-17872 GCA_964458325.1 uncultured Verrucomicrobiota bacterium | reverse complement strand
AGCCCGCCCAATCCCCTCCAGCAAAATCGGAATTAATTTTTGCACAGACCCTAAGCCTCGCCGCGTGAGGGCACGCGGCGTGCACGATCATGTAGGCCGGGTCCCCTGACCCGGCCTTGTGGACGGGGGACGCTGCGGATTGCCTCGGTTTCTCGGTTTGGTTTTGGCTGGCGTGTTGGCGGGTCGATCGAGCTCGGCCGGGCGCGCGCCTCGGAACCGATCCAGCGCCTCCGCGAGAACCCGGGCCGCGCGGGCGGCTTCGCCTTCGAGCTCAGCGATGGCCAGAGGATGCTTTTCTTCGACGTCGTTCTCGAGATCGAAGAACTCGCCCGAGCGGTAGAGCTTGAAGCGCTGGTCGAAGGTGAACTCGCGAACGCGGAGGTCGGCGCCCTGGCGCGGCGAATACCACGAATAGATCCAGTCGCGCGGCTGTCCCTTTTCGCCGCGGAGCTGGGGCAGGAAGCTGCGTCCGTCGAACCGCGTGCTGGCCGGAAGGCGGGCGCCGGCGGCTTCGAGGAGAGTGGGCATGAAATCGGTGGTATCGACGAGATCGTGGGAGACCGTGCCGGCGGGGATGTGACCGGGCCAGTTGGCGATCAGAGGGACGTGCATGCCGGCGCGGGTGGTCATGCCTTTGCCGCCGATGATTTCGCGGCCGCCCATCATCGAGCGCGTGCCTCGGCCCGTGCCGTTGTCGCCAAGAAAGAGGATCAGAGTATGGCCGCGCAAATCCAGCGCATCGACTTTGGCGACGAGCTTGCCGATGAGCTTGTCCATGTATGCGACCATGTCGCCGAAATGCTGGGGGGCATGGTTCACGGATTCGCCGATGGCCTTCGGATCCCATGTCTTGCTGTCGGGCGTCGGCTGGTAGGGCGCGTGCGTGAGCATCATGGGGTAGTAGAGCAGAAAAGGCCGGTCCTTGTGGCGTTCGATGAAATCGAGCGCGTAATCGTTGACGAGGTCGGGGCCGTATTCGCCATGGGCAAAGTCCTTCTCGACGCCGTTGATCTCGAGGCCGGGATTGGCGTATCGGGGCGGGCGCCGCATGTGCTGCCAGAGACAGGATTCGTCGAAACCGAACCGTTTTGGCAGCTCGAGGTCGCGTCCGAGCTGCCATTTGCCGGCGATGCAGGTGGCGTAGCCGGCCGGCTTGAGCAGGCTGGCGAATGTGGCCGCCTTCGGATCCATGTTGCCGAACGTTAGATAATTTCTCGCGTTGGACAGCCCGGTCATCAGCTGAACTCGAGTGGGCGTGCAGAGCGGCTGCGAGTAGCAGTGTGTGAACCGGGCGCCTGTCGCTGCCAACTGATCGAGCGCGGGTGTCCGATAGCTCGAGCCGCCGTTGGCGCCGATGGTCTCGAAGCCGAGATCGTCGGCGAGGATGAGAATGAGGTTGGGCTTGCGTGCAGACGCCGCATCCGCGGCGCGGGTGAGAGGTGGAAACGCCACGGCGGCGGCCATGGCCAGCAGCAGCAATCTTCGCGGGCGGATCATGGGAGGGAGGATAGGGGGTTGGCGGTTCCTCCGTCAACTGCTTCCGCCTCATGGCCCGCAACCGCTTGAATAGTAACAAATAATTCATATTTGATCCTCGACCTCCCTTTTGCAGTGTGGCATATGCCTGGCTACAAAACCCGCGCCAAACCACACGATAGACTCATGAACATCAAAGGAATTCGATCCCGCCCGGGCTGTCCGGACATCCTCGGGGCATTGGCGGCGGTCATGCTCGCCATCCCGGCGCATGCGGACCTGCAAGACGGCCTGGTCTCCTACTGGCCGTTGGACGAGGTGGCTGGATCCAAGACGCCCGATCTGATGAGCGGCTACGACCTGGGATTGCGCAACCTCACGGCGGCCGATTTGGTCCCAGGCAAAGTGGGCAAGGCCTTCCATTTTGACAACGTGCGCGAGACCATGCTCACCCGCATTCACATCGCGGGCGAGTTGTTGCCGATCAACCAGCATCCGGCTTTCACCGTTGCCTTCTGGATCAAGGTGGCCGGCGCCGGTTCGATCGACCTGCGCATGTTTTCCGAGGCGAGCACCACCAACAGCGACCCGCTGTTCAGCCTGGGCACACCGCGCAATGGGGATTCGGGCCGAGTGGATTTCTACCTGCGCCAAAGCCCGTGGCTGACGGTGAACCATCTTCAGACTCAGCGGGAGCCCCTGGACGGGACTTGGCATCACCTGGCCTTTGTACAGCAGGAAGGCGGTTCGCGGGCGCTCTTCATCGACGGAGCGCAAGACCCGGCCGCGCTTCCGGCCAAAGAAGCGGGCGATTGGCGGCTGAACACCACCTCGATCGGCGGCATCCTCAGGACGAACCCGACTCATTGGGTCACCGGCACGATCGATGAAGTCGCTCTCTGGAGCCGCGCGCTGACCGCCCCAGAGATCACCCAGGTCGTGTCCGAAGGGTTGAGCAGCGCTTTCCCCCTGAGCCGGGGCATGGTCGCCTACTGGCCGCTGGACGAGGTGGCCGGATCCAAGACGCCCGATCTGATGAGCGGCTACGACCTCGAATTGCGCAGCCTGACCGCTGCCGACCTGGTCCCAGGCAAAGTGGGCAAGGCCTTCCATTTTGACAACACGCGCGAGACGATGCTCACCCGCATTCACATCCCGGGCGAGCAACTGCCCATCCACCAGCATCCGGCCTTCACCGCCACCTTCTGGATCAAAGTGGCGGGCGCCGGTTTGAACGACCTGCGCATCTTTTCCGAGGCGAGCACCGCCAATAGCTACCCGCTGTTCAGCCTGGGGACACCGCGCAATGGGGATCCGGGCCCGTTGGATTTCTACCTGCGCCAAACCCGGTGGGAGATGGTAGACCATCTTCAGACTCAGCGCGAGCCGCTGGACGGGGCCTGGCATCACCTGGCATTTGTGCAGCAGGAAGGCGGAGCGCGGGCGTTCTTCATCGACGGAGTGCGAGATCCGGTCGCGCTTCCCGCCAAGGAAGGAGGCGATTGGCGGTTGGACACCACCTCGATCGGAGGCATCCTCCGGGCCAGCCCGAGTCATTGGATGACGGGCACGATCGATGACGTGGCTCTGTGGAACCGAGCACTGACCGAACCCGAGATCACCCAGGCCGTGTCCGAAGGATTGAACGGCGCTTTTGCCCTGAGGCGTGGCATGGTCGCCTACTGGCCGCTGGACGAAGTGGCCGAGACCCGGACGCCCGACCTGATGAGCCGCTACGACCTCGAATTGCACAACCTGACCGCGGCCGACCTGGTCGCAGGCAAAGTGGGCAAGGCCTTCCATTTTGACAGCACGCGGCAGACCATGCTCACCCGCATCCACAGCCCGGGCGAGCAGTTGCCCATCAACCAGCATCCGGCCTTCACCGTCGCCTTCTGGATCAAGGCGGCCGGGGCCGGTTTGGCCGACCTGCGCATGGTTTCGGAGGCGAGCACCACCGACAGCTACCCGCTGTTCAGCCTGGGCACGCCACTCGGCGGGGATTCGGGCCGGGTGAATTTCTACCTGCGCCAAAGCCCCTGGGAGTTGGCGGGTCATCTTCTGACTCAACGCGAGCCGCTGGACGGGACCTGGCATCACCTGGCGTATGTCCAGCAGAGAGGCGGGTTGCGGGCGCTCTTCATCGACGGCGAGCAAGACCCGGTCGCGCTTCCTCCCCAAGGAGCCGCCGATTGGCGGCTGGACACCACCTCGATCGGGGGCATCCTCCGGGCCAACGCGACGCATTGGATCACGGGCGAGATCGATGACGTGGCTCTGTGGAGCCGCACTCTGAGCGCCGCGGAAATCGGGGCGGTGATGACGAACGGCACGCCGGTCCCGCCAGGCAAACCCCACCCGCTGGCCATCCGTTTCTTCAAGGCCGACAGCCCGGCGGTCGCGGCGGGCGATTCGGTGACCTTGCGCTGGGACGTAACCAGGAACGTGGAGGTCGAGATCGACCAGGGCATCGGCAGCGTGACGGAGAAGACCATTTCGGGGCTGGGCTCCGCAGAAGTCGCGATCCCGCTCACGAGAACCTTCACGCTGACATTGCGGCGAGGCGCGGAGAGCGTATCCGCCTCGGCGACTGTCGCGGCAATCGACGGGATCGATCCGGGCTGGATGCTGATTGACAATTTCGACCGCTACCCGGTCGGCCTCCTCGCCGGCAACGGCGGATGGTACGACTTGGATGCAGTCGATTTCTCCGTGGTGGAACATCAGGGCAATCGCTGCCTGGCGCCCAACGCCGGGGATGCGGCCGCCATGCTGCCCTTGCGTGTGCTCGCTGTCGCCGAGGGCCAAGAGCGGACGTTGTTCTTCCGGGTTTACCTGGCTGGCAATTCCGAGCCGGTCCGCGGACAGGTGGCGTTGACCGATCGGCGTCAGAGCTCCGGCACCGAGGTCGGCACCAACGTCGGCCCCGGCGCCGTGATCAGCGACGAACGCGGGATCCGGCTCGTGGGCGGCTATCATGGTCACCAGAACACGCTGGATTTTGGCCAGCTCGAGCCGGTGCTCGAGCCCGACACGCCGTACAACGTGTGGGTTGACATCAAGAACGGACCGTTCACCAAGGACGCTTCCGCAAATCCTCCCGTCGAAATCGACACGGGCGACACATACTCGATCCACGTGGCCAAGGACGGCGCCAGCCATCGGACAACGGTCATATCCAATTACCCGGCGTCGCGCGATCCGGTGGGCTTGGCCGATCGCGGATTCACGCAGCCGGTTCTGGACAAGCTGGTGATCGGGGCCCTCGCCGGCCACAGTGGAACGACAAACCTGTTCTTGGACGACATCTACCTCAGCAAGTCCGGCTACAACTCGACTGTGCCGCGGGCGCTCGGCTTCACCGAGCCCGTAACCTTCGGGATCCGCTCACCGGTCCGCTCGGGAGAGATTCTTCAAGGCGACGCGCTTCGTTTCAACTGCGGCCCCATATTGGAGATCGTTCCCGATCTTGTGTGGGATTTCGGGGACGGCCGCTCCGCCACGCTCGTCGAGCCGGGAACGATCGCTTTTCCAAACCGCGGGATGTTTCAAGTCACGCTGGCTGCACGCGAAGTTCCGGGAGGTCGCTACCTCATGGTGGATAGCCGCGCGATTGATGTTATGGCCGCGACGAATGCGATCCCCGATCTGGCGGTGACGGCGCCCAGTGTGCCCAGCGGTTTGGCCGTCGGCCAGCCAGCGCCCGTTACCTACACCGTCCGCAATGCAGGCGATAGCGATCTCTCCGGCCGCACGTGGAAGGACGCAATCTACCTTTCGCGCGATGCGTTTCTGGACGCCAACGACCGGCTGTTGCTGTCGGCGCAAGTCTCGAACAATGTGGCGATTGGCGGCACTTACACCGGCACGCTTGCCGTCACCATCCCCACGGTCGAGGAGGGCGCCTGGCATCTCGTCTTCTCCGTCGATGACGAATGGCAAATCCTGGAGCACCGCCAGCTGAACAACGAGTTCGCCGTCGCCACGGATCTCTTTATCCCACGGCTTACCAACGCGGCTCCCTTCTCGTCCAGCTTCAGCGCAGCCGGCGACGAAAAATATTACCGGATCGATGTAACCGCCGGGCAGAACCTTCTCATCCGGTTGGATGACGCGGACAACCAGGGGGCCAATGAGATCTACGTCCGATTCGGGGCGTTGCCCACGCGCGGCACGTTCGACCTCCGCGCCGCCATCCTCGCCAGCGCGGACCAGCAGCTCCTCATTCCCGCTGCGGCGGCGGGCACCTATTACGTCATGGTCCGCGGCGAGTCCGTGACCGGCGACGGCATCTACACGCTGCAGGCCACCGCCGCCTCGATGTCCCTGACCAGCATCACCCCGGAACATCACGGCAACACCGCCGACGCGATCCTAACCCTCCGCGGTGCGGGCTTCGGCCCGGACACCATCGCGACTCTCGTTTCATCCGGCGGCACAGCCTACAGCAACAATGTTGTGGCCGTGGATTCGTTCACGCAAATCACCGTGACCATCCCATCCAACTCCGTTCCCGTTGGCCGTTACACCGTTCGAGTGCAACATCCAGATTGGGGGATGGCTGAGCTGGCGGGTGCCTTCGAGATGACCGCGGGCGGGACACCAATGCTCTCGACCAGCCTGATCGTTCCCAAGACGGTGGGTTATCATGGCCTGGCCACTCACTACATCGAATACCAGAACAGTGGCAATGCGGCCATGCCGGCGCCGCTGCTCGTTCTCAGGGGGTTGCAAAACGGGACCGAAGGCGCCTGGCTGACGCTCAAACCGACGCGACTCGCCAAAGGATTCTGGACTTCGGCCCAGCCCGAAGGGTTCAGCCATTCCGTTCAGGTCCTGGCCAGCGGTGCAACGCCGGGCGTCCTCCAGCCCGGCGAGACCTTTCGAGTGCCGGTGTATTATGCCGGCTGGCAGCAGCCCTGGGATTTCTCTTATCCGCCGATCGAGTGGCAATTGGGCGTCCTCCAGGCGGATGACGCCACGCCTGTCAACTGGGCCGAATTCAAGGGCAGCATGAAACCAGCTTCGATGAATTCCGAAGCCTGGGACAACCTGTGGTCAAACTTCATTGCGCAGGCCGGTCCGACCTGGGGCAGCTATGTGGCCATGCTGGACCACAATGCGGCGTATCTTGGCCAACTGGGGCAGCGCGTCCTGGACCTTGGCGACTTGCTCGCATTCGAGTTCCTCCAGGCCGATGGCCTGAACCCTATGCGCACGCTGGCTGGAGCTGCGGATGCCACGGTCGAAGCGCCCGGACTGCCCATAACATTCAGCCGCGCGCTCGCACAATCCATCTCTCGTCGCTATGAGCTTGGGCCGCTTGGACGCGGCTGGTCGCACAACTGGCAGTATTCGCTCACCCAGGCGTCTGATGGCACGGTCACCATCACAGGCCCCGGCGGCTCACGCCGATCGTTCCAGCCCGACAGCCGCAATGCCAATTACTTCGCCCAAGCCGGCGACCACGGAATGTTGCAATCGTTGGGCGGCGGTCGCTTCAGCCTCCAGGAGGCCAACGGCCTGCTCAGCGCCTTCCGGGCGGACGGCAACCTCGATTACGTGCAGGACCTCAACGGGAATCGAATCACAGCCGGTTATGGCGGCGCGAGCCTTATCAGCCTGACGCACTCTTCCGGGCGCAGCCTGAACATCGCCTACAACGGGGCAGGTTACATTCAAAGCGTCACCGACCCTGTCGGACGCCAGACTGTTTACAGTTACGCGGGTGAGCACCTGACATCCGTGCGGCAGGCCGATGGCAGCACAACGATGTACGCGTATGCAGATGGCCACAAGCTACTCAATATTTCCGGATCTTGCTGCTCGGAGCGCGCGTTCACATACGATCCTCAGGGCCGATTGGCCGCAGCGTGGTCCGGTCAGACCGAAGAAGCCGTTACCTTCTCCTACGACAATGCAGGGGGCGTGACCGTTCGGGACGCCCTGAACAACGCCAGCCGGTTCTTCTTCGATCACCGCGGGCTGATGGTCAAGACCGATAACGCCTTGGGTCATGCTGTTCACTTGGATTTCGACGAGAATTACAGCCTGGCACGGGTCACGGATCCAGCCGGGCGCTCCTATCGCTACGATTACGATTCGCGAGGAAACATGATCTCCAGCACCGATCCGCTGGGCGCCATCACGCGCTTCGCCTTTGACGGGCGATGGAACCGCCTGAGCGCGATCACGGACGCCAAAGGCAACGGAACTCGATACAACTACACACCGCAAGGAAATCTTCAGTCGATCACCTATGCTGACGGCAGCCTGGAACGGTGGGCTTATGACGCAATGGGCCTGCCCACATGCTGGACCAACCGCCGCGGTCAGGCAATCACGTACGATTTCGGGACGAACGCCCAACTCCGAACAAAGAATTACCCACGCGGGACGAATGCCGTCTTCGAGTACGACCCGCGCGGCAACCTCATCACCGCTTCCAACGAAACCGGGCGGCTGGTTTTCGCCTACGACTCGACCGACCGGTTGACCCGGATTGATTATCCGTTCGGTCCCTGGCTCCAATTCACCTACAACGAAGCGGGCAAGCGGGCCTCGAGCCTCGACCAGCTCGGCCACCGGCTGAACTACTTCTACGACACCGCCGGGCGGCTCCAGAGCATGACCGATGAACACACGAACCGCGTCGTGCTCTACACCTACGATCCCGCCGGCCGTCTCGCCCGCAAGGAGGTCGGCAACGGCATGTACACCACCTACGCTTACGATGCCGCCGGCCAGGTTCTGCATCTCGTAAACACGCTTTCCAACGGCACAATCATTTCGCGATTCGACTACACCTATGACAGCCGTGCGCGGCGGACCTCGATGGACACGCTCGATGGCAAATGGGACTACGGCTACGACGATCTCGGCCAGTTGATCCGCGCTGTCTTCGCCTCCCGCAACGGCGACATCCCTCATCAAAACCTGACCTACATCTACGACGCCCTCGGCAACCGCGTCCGCACGATCGAAAACGGAGTGACCACCGAGTACACGGCCAACAACATGAACCAGTACACACGCACCGTTGCGAGCAACGGCCAGACGACAGAGTACACGTTCGATGCCGATGGAAATCTGATCTCGGAAACCGCAACTCACAACGGGGAATCTGCTACCACAAATCTTTACGATTACAATGTGGAAAATCGATTGATAGAAATGATTAGCTCGAAAGGCATCAATTATCACGTCTATGATGCACACGGTAATCGGGTGGCCACAAGTGCAAACGGAGATATCAAAAAGTGGGTTGCTGATCCATTTATGCTCACCAGTGTCGTTGCTGAATACGACGCTTCAGGGAGGCTCCTCGCACACTATAATTACGGTAAAACACTACTCTCGCACTCGGGGATTAATACGGACAGATATGACTATGCATTCGACGGGATTGGTAACGTAATACAAATGGTCGCGGCTAACGGCACGATTGCTGGTTTCTATAGCTATGCTCCCTTTGGTTCATTATTGAGCCATTCTGGTGTTATTTGGAATCCATTCGGATTTGCAGGTCAAGACGGCGTGATTTCAGATGCAAATGCAATACTTTTTATGAGATTTCGATCCTATGACCCCACCACTGGACGTTTCATGACTTGCGATCCTCTCGGCATTAGAGGTAAGGACGTAAATCCTTATCGCTACGCAGAAAACAGTCCGTTGGTCAATGTTGATCCTATGGGGTTTTTTTCTTGGCATCAATTTACACAGTGTATGGCAGAAGACTTTTATAAAGGTATGCTGTGGGATCAGGCTATCGAAAATAGTGGCATATGGAATATTGCAGGTGTTTATATAAGTAAAACATTATTAGGAAGATTAGTTTTGTTGTACTCATTGTATGATTTGGGCAACAGCGTGTCAGATTGCGGAGATATGCCGGACAGTATAAGTTTCGCTGGCATGTGGGGCTATGGGCCTTATCTAAGGGCCTTGATTGTGGGCGGTGAAATTCCCATTTATACAGGTGGATTTACTGGTGCAGGAGTAACAATTATCACTGGCTCGAGCGATCCCAATCAGAAGACCGGCCCATTCGGTTTTGGCACGAACGGTTTTATCGTAGGAGACCGCACTCTGGCTTATCGGATCGATTTCGAGAACGACACGAACGCGTCGGCCCCTGCGCAGCAAGTCGTCCTGACGGACCAGCTTCATGCCAACATAGATTGGAGCGCGTTCCGGCTGACGGAGGTGGGCTTTGGCGACCAGTTGATCGTCGCGCCGCCCGGCTCGCTGCATTTCGAGACCAATGTGGCGATGAGCTATATGGGCACGAATTTCGAGGTCAAGATCGAAGCGGGCATCAACCTTGTTAATGGGCAGGTGTCCGCCGTCTTTCGTTCGATGGATCCTGGCACGGGCTTGCCGCCGCCCGTTAACGTCGGCTTCCTGCCTCCCGAGGACGGCACCGGCCGCGGCCAGGGCCACATTGGATACACGGTCAAGTCGAAACCGAACGTGCCGACCGGCGCGCAAATCCGGAACGTGGCCTTGATCTCGTTCGATCTCCAGCCAAGCATCGCCACGAACCAGAAGGATCCGCACAATCCCGCTGCCGGGACCGACTCGGCCAAGGAATGCCTGAACACGATTGACGCTGGCGCTCCAACCAGCCAAGTCCTGCCGTTGCCGGCCACGAATCCATCGGCCCAGTTCGCCGTCTCCTGGAGCGGGACGGACGACGCGGGCGGCTCCGGCGTGGGAAGCTACGACATCTACGTTGCGACCGACGGCGGTCCCTGGACGTTGTGGCTGCGTCAGGCTACAAACACGTCTGCCGTATTTGCGGGTGAGCCGAGCCGTCGGTACGCCTTCTGCAGCCTCGCAACCGACTATGTGGGCAATCAGGAGTCCCGCGCGCTGACGGCCGACGCCGTGACAGAGGTCAGCGCCATGCCGCTTCTGGACGTTTCCTGGCTCTTGACTCCGGCCACGCCATCGCCGGGCCAGCCTTTCACCTGCACGATCACCGTGACCAATCGCGGCTCGATGCCGGCCCGAAGCGTGCTCTTCACCAACGAACTGCCCGCTGGCGTGACCGTCCTTTGGGTTGGCTTTGGCCGGGGCAACTGCGGGATCGAAGACGGCTTGATCTGGTGGCGCATTGGCGACCTGAACGCCCAGAGTGCGGCCCAGCTTGTGGTCACGATGGTGTCGCCCACCGAGGACTTCTACGCCGATCGAATCTTCGCCTGCGATTCCGAAGGCCGGACCTCGGCGAGCCAGATGCCCGTCTGGCGTGTCGGCAATCCACCCTTGCTGCTGGACGTGGCGCTGATGAACGGCGAGGTCGAGTTGTCATGGCCGCTGACGCCCGAGACCTACCTCCTGGAAAGCACCGCAGCGCTCGATGCCGGGGCGAGCTGGACGATGGTGCCGGGCAGATTGTCAACTTCCGGCTTCCGGAACGCAGTGATCCTCCCGCTTTCCGCCGAGGGCCAGTTCTACCGGTTGAAGCGCCAGTGACGATCAACCGGGCATGCGCCCTGCGATCATCCCCGGCATCGGCTTGTCCGGCATCCGCTCCAGCCGGGCCACCCCGCCGATCGGATACAGAGTGATGTCGCGGGTCTGGAGGCCGTCGCGGCGGGCGGCCAGCGCGTGCCCGTACTCGTGGAACACCACGCACGGGAAAAGATGGTCCTCGAACTCGGGTTCGGGTTCGGTCTGGTCCTCCGGTGGTCCTCTTCGACGAATTCGAGAAGACCGACTACGATGTCTCCAACATCTCCTCCCAATCCTGACGGTGAGACTTGATTGCAGGCCGAGTGTCAACTCGGCGGCGGCAGCAACCGGCACTTTGTAGAAGCCGGTAAGCGTGGCGAACGTTTCGGCCAGCGCGTGAGCGTCCGTGAAGGGGGACCCGGATTCCTCCAGCGCCTCGAGGTAGGCGGCATGTTCCGGATGCTGCTCCAGCACGGCTCCCACCAGAATCCCCGTGTCCAGGAAGGTCATCGCTCGTAATGGCGCGCGGCTTCGACGGCCTCCGCCAGCGGGGTCGGGGGCACCGCACCGGTCCAGAGCTTTAATTTGCCGCGTTTGACGACTTTACCCTGCGTGGCTGGTTCCATTTCCAACACGATTCTCCCTGGCGTGGCAGAGGCTTTGAGCTTTTGTCCGCGAGGAACCCCCGCCGCCCGCCGCAACTCAAGAGGCAGCACGATTCGATTGGAACCATCGAGTTGCACGATTGTTGTCACGGCAAAAGTATGGCGTGATGGTGGCGTGCTTGCAAGTCCGGCGAAATCCAAGCAAGGCAATCGCGCCAAGTGATGGCCGGACTCCGCCGCGACTTCCGTCTCCCGGCGACCGGCGCGAACCCATCTTCATGGATGACATGGATCGCCAGCGTTTCGTCGAGACGCTGAGTGAGGCTTGCGCCAGGACGAAATATGCCGAGCTCCTCTGAAAAGCGATTTCCTGCCAGTCGTTCCCGCCCGTTCCCGTGCATCCCATGCCGAAAGGCCGGTTCGGCGCGTGCTTGACCCGCCCATCCCGAGGCCTAATCTCGCTGGCATATGTCATCGCTGACGCATTCGGACCGCAGCTCCTTTTACCAAACGATGAACTCCAGCCGCTGGCTCCTGCTGGCGCTGACGGTGGCCGCCGCGCCGCACCTTGGCGCGGCGGGTCCCGAGCACGCCCTCTGGTCCTGGCAGGAAACCCATGCGCAAGTGGATCCCCGGGGCGACTTGACGTGGACGCCGCGGCCCTTCGTCTTCGAGAAGGGGACCTCCGTGCGCTACATCGACTTCGAAACCGGGGACGACGCCAGCGCGGGCGACACTCCCGCAATGCCATGGAAACACCATCCATGGGATCCGAATGCGACGGGGAAGGCAGGGGCGGAATCGGGCGTCCGCACCTACGTTTTCAAGCGCGGTGTTGTCTATCGCGGGCGGCTGCTGGTCCAGGATGCAGGAAGGCTTGGCGAGCCGATCCGGCTCACGATCGATCCGGCCTGGGGCAGCGGCGAAGCCATCCTGTGCGGATCGGAGCGCGTGACGACCTGGGTGAAGGGGGCCGATCGCAAGGACATCCCCGACCCGGAGAAGGTCTGGCGGGCCGACCTGCCCTTTGCGCCGCGCGCGGTCTGGAGCGTGGACGCCGATGGCCAGATCGCGCGCATCCCCCTGGCGCGCACACCCAACTGGCGCGTCTCCAATCCCGACGACGTCAAGAGCGAGTGGTGGGTTTGGGATAACCCCCGCAAACCGTTCGGCAACACCATCACCAACACGAGTGGCCAGGTCGTCCACCTCGGGATCGACACCCGGCACATCAAGGACAAGCCGGCAGATTATTTCTTGGGAGCGCTGATCTGGCCGGAGTTCGGCTGGGTCATGAGCGCGCCCTACCCGACCGAGGTCGAGGTGGTGGATCTCGAGAGGCACGGGCTGGGATTCGCCGGCTGGACAGGCGGCGGGACCGGCGGGGTCATCATGCGCAACATGCGCTATTACCTCGAGGACAAACCGCATTACCTCGACGATGATCTGGGCGAATACTGGTTCGACAAGAAAGGCGCGGGCGGCCGGCTTTACCTGCGCCCGCCGGCCGGCGCCGATCCCAACCGCGCGGGGATCGAGGCGGCGCGGTGGTCCAACCTCGTCGACGGGCAGAAGGTCGAGCACCTGCACATCACAGGCCTGACCTTTCGATTCACGACGCCGGCGTGGTCGATCACGGACGCCCCCTGGGATTTCCGGACGCGGCCGTGGGGATTCCGCCCCGAGATGCATCCGGGCTGCGTGCGCGTGTGGGGCGAGGGACGGGACATCCGGATTGCCCACTGCCAATTCGAGCACGTCTATTTCCCGATCCGGATCCGCTCGCTCGCCGTCGGCCAGCGGGTGGATGATGTGCGGATCGAGGACAACGATTTCCGATTCACCGACGACGGCATCCTGTCGGTGGCGGACGGATCGGCCTGGGGGTATGCGGACCTGCGGGGCCGGCTGGGAGACGTCCGGATCTACCGCAACCACTCGATCGAGACCGGCCGGCGCCCCGCGCGCTACGGGTCCGGCACGGGCATCGAGGTGGCCGGGGCGCGCACGGTCGAGATCGCGGGCAACGTGATCGAGCGGAGCTACGCGCAAGGGATCGACGTGCATGGCGCCAAGCCCAATGGCGCGTGGGGCGACGTGCCGTTCGCGCGCATTCTGATCCACCACAACAAGGTCTGGGAATCGATGCTCAACTGCAACGATTTCGGCGGGATCGAGACCTGGCAGGGCGGGCCGGCCTACGTATTCGACAACCTCTCCTATAACGCCCTCGGCTATCGGAACTGGAACCGCTACACCGGCGCCGACGCGGGATTCGGGCACGCCTACTACCTGGATGGGGCCTTCAAGAACTATCACTTCAACAACATCGCGTGGGGCAAGTCCAAGGACACAGCCAGCCCCACCGTCAATTGCTCCGCGTTTCAGGAAATCATCAGCTACCAGAACACCTTCTTCCACAACACCGTGTTCAACTACCACGCCGGCTCGCGCCGCCAGTCGCCCGAGGCGGGCCGGAACAAATACCTCGCCAACGTCTGGCACAGCATCGGCCAGCACGTTTTCCGGCACGCCGATCCGGCCCGAACCGCGGCCGAATCCAACGCCGCCGACGCGGCGGCGCCCCAGTCGCGGTTCGCCCTGGAATCCAACGCCTATGCCCGGAACGTGTTCCACGATTTCAAGGAGATGGGCGTGCTCGAGCCTTCCGGGCGCTGGCTGATGACCTTCGACGATTTCCGGTCGGTCCTGCGCAAGAGCGGAAGCCTGGCCAGCGAGCTGGGCATCGTCAGCCAGCCCCCCCCGCTGCGCGACCCGGCTCGGGGCGATTTCCGCCCGACGCGAGGCTCGGCGGCGATGGGCCAAGGCGCTAAAGTGTTCGTCCCCTGGGCGCTGTCCGGAGTCGTCGGCGAGTGGCATTTCTATCCATCGAGCGACGATCCTGCGCGCGTGATGGACGAGCATTGGTACATGACCGATTATCACGTCTCGCGAGATACGTATTTCACGCGCCCGACCTACCCGCTGCGGGCTGTGAACGCCGGCGCCGCGGATTACGTCCAGGGACCGTTGGAGGACTGGATCCCCGGCGCGCTGCGCTTCACGGCGGCGAGGGGACAGTACGCCTACATCGCGCACGCGGAGATGATGAAGCCTTTTTCTTTTCAGGATCTGAAGAAGAGCCGCCACGAAGGGGCCCGGCCCGAGCCACACACCGTCGAAGGAGAGGCGCTGAAGAATCCGCAAATCTACACGTCGAATTTCCTCGTCGAGGTTTTCTTCCGGACCGCTCCCGGGCACACCGGTGGGGTGCTGGTCGAGAAGATGGCCGGCAGCGGCTATCGACTGGCCATCAGCCCCGAGGGCCGTCTGGCTTTCCGGGTCAGCAGCCCGGGCGCATCCGCATCAGTGGAGAGCGGGCGCGGTGTCAATGACGGCCAATGGCATCACGCGATCGCCGAGGCAGACCGCCAATCCGTCACGCTGACGATCTACCTGGATGGACGGCAGGACGCGGCGGCTCCAGGTGTCGATGGATCCGTTTCCCTGGCCAACACGGGCGATTTCCACGTCGGAGGCACACCCGGAGGTCATTGCATGGATGGCGCGATCGATTTCCTGCGCTTGGCTCAAGGAACGCTGGCCGATGCGGACACGACGATCGAGGAGCTTTACGCCTGGGAGTTCGACGGCCCATTTCTGCGGGACTTCGGGGGATGCAAGCCGGCTGGCGGGAGGCGGGCGGCGGGCGCGATCGACCAGGCTGATTGATCCCCCCCTCGAGATCCGGGATCAGCCCATCCATTGTGCTTTCTCACCCGGGTGGCGTTGGTCTGGCGCGATGCGGGGCCGGAACCGGCTCCTTACTCGAGCGCGCCGCTTCCCTCGATGGGCCAGAAGTCGACGAGGATGTCCCGATGGGCGACCCACATCGCGCGGTGGAGGTTGCAGGTTGTGCAGCCGTGCGAGGGAATAATCCGGATCTTTTGGCCGACGGAGGCCGAGAGGTCGTCGATCGGCAGGTGTTCCTCGGCGATGTACCGCGGTTTCGCGTGAGGCGCGCCGGCGATCACGGGCAGGCCGAATTCGTTGCCCATGCCTTTGAGCCCGACGTCAGCCACGGCGAAGTGTCTGCGCGCGGAGATGACGGTGGCCAGGATGAACAACGCGTTTCGGAACATCGGGGAGGCCTTCTTGTAGAAGCAGTCCATGAGCGCGTAGCTGCCGGCCTGGATTTCGGTAAAGGTCTCCAGGTTCCCCGTGATGTCGTAGGTGCCGGTCCCGCCGCCGGACACGATGTCACAAGAGAATCCGGCATTCTCGAGGAGACGGACAGTGGTCTGGACGGGCTCCATCGCTTGGGCGACCTTGGATCGCCGCTCCTGAGGATCGGGATGGGTCACGAGGTGTCCCTCATAGGCCTGGAGCCCGTCGAAGCGGACGCCGGGCGTCTCACGGATCCTGGAAGCCAGCGCCAGGACGGGTTCTCCGGGGAGGACACCGCAGCGGTGCATCCCGACATCGATCTCGACCAGCACGCCGATCGTCACGCCGGCGGCGATGGCTGCGGCGCCTAACTCGGCCAAGTTGAGGGGCGAATCCACCGCCGATCTCACGGCAGCCGAGCGGTTGAGGGCTGCCAGCCGATGGGCCTTGGCAGGCCCGACCACCTGGTTGGCAATCAGCACGTCGCGGATCCCGCCCGCCACCAGGGCCTCGGCTTCGGCCAGCTTGGCGCAGGTGATCCCGACGGCGCTGCCGGCATCGAGCTGGTGTCGGGCCAGGGTGACGCATTTGTGGGATTTGAAGTGTGGGCGGAGCTTGGCTGGGCGGGAGGCGAAGTAGGTGGCGAGCAGCGCCAGGTTGTGTTCGAGCGCCTCCGACTCGACAACCAGGGCGGGAGTGGGCAGGGCGTCGACTGGCTGCCCAATCAAGCTGTCTGCAGCGGGCTCATGCATAGCTGTTTCCGTTCACACTCATTACATCGATTGTCGTTTGGCTCATGGCCGCCGCGGATAGTTCAGCGCCAGCGACAGAAAAATTCGCATTCCCACCCCCAGCGCCGCATCTGGAAAGTCGAAATCCTCGGTGTGCAGCGAACGGGAAGCCTCCTGGCCAGACGCGCATATCCCAAGCTGGAAGAAGCATCCGGCTGTGCTCGCGAGATAGAAGGCGAAATCCTCGCCTCCCATGGACGGCCGGTCGGCGGGGATGAACCGATCGGCGCCGAGCGCCGCACGCGCCGTCGCGGCCACGTAGCCCGCGATTGCAGGATCGTTGATCAAGGGAGGATAGCCTTCTGTCCAATCGAACTCGAGGCGGCATCCCT
This sequence comes from uncultured Verrucomicrobiota bacterium, assembly GCA_964458325.1. Classification (GTDB taxonomy): domain Bacteria; phylum Verrucomicrobiota; class Verrucomicrobiia; order Limisphaerales; family UBA1319; genus JAGMXM01. The sequence goes on along the minus strand of CAYWIM010000092.1, from coordinate 1,039 downwards.
GAGCAACGGCGATGCCGGCACAGCGCCGCTGGATGGATTCGCGGAGCAGGCGGCGGGTGGAGTGGGTCAGGCTGCGCACGGTGCCGCGGATGCATGCGGTTTCCGGAATGATGTTCACCGCAACGCCGCCCTGGACGACGCCCACCGTGACCAGACCCGGTTCGGTGGGATCCAGATCGCGGCTGACGCACTGCTGCAGGTTCACGACCGCCTCGCACGCGGCGACGATGGGATCGCGGCCGAGGTGCGGGAAAGCACCATGGCAGCGACGGCCGATGAACGTCGCGGCGAAGCGGTCGGTGCTCGCCATCAGCGGGCCGGGCCGGGTGCTGACGGCGCCCAGAGGCAGCGCAGGCCAGCCGTGCAGGCCGAAGATAGCATCCACGGGCGGGCCTAGCCGGCCATCGAGGACGCCGGCTTTCACCAGGCGCAATGCCCCCCCGCCTTCTTCCTCCGCCGGCTGCCAGATCAGCTTCACGCAGACGGGCAGATCATCGGCCCAGCCCTTCAGGATCGATGCGCAGCCGAGCAGAATGGCCGTGTGCCCGTCATGGCCGCAAGCATGCATCCGGCCGGGATGCCGGCTGGCATATTCCAGCCCGGTCTTCTCCTCGATGGGCAGGGCATCGATATCGGCCCGGAACGCGATGCAGGGTCTGGCGGGATCGCCGACGATAGCGATGGTGGCCGTTGGCGCCTCGGGCACGCCTTGGGTAAAGCCAAGGCCCATCCGATCGAGCTCCTCCCGGATCAAGGCAGCCGTCTGGTGTTCCTGGTCGGAGAGCTCGGGGATGGCGTGCAGCCGGTGGCGGAGGCCCGAGGTTTTCGGGAGTGCGGCGCTCAGGGCAGTTTCGAGGTTCATCATTCTCTCCGGATCAACAGGCTGTCCAGCCGCCATCGACGACCCGATTCGCGCAGCCCTGAAAACGCAACCTGAACGAGCTGATCCGGCCGGTGTTCATGGCTCCGATGGAACTGCCTGAAGCATGCGCATATAAAGGGGTCTCGACGCGGTCAAATCAATCCTTTTGTAAATAGG
>CAYWIM010000091.1:0-17891 GCA_964458325.1 uncultured Verrucomicrobiota bacterium | reverse complement strand
GCGTCGGTAGGCCGAAAGGTAGGGACGCGACGCTGTCGGGTCCGGCTGAAGGCCTGCAACCAACCGATCGCCGACATTCTTGTCGGCTATTGAATATCTCCGGCCCTTGAGCTTGATCCGGGTGTTGGCCAGCCAGCGGTCGGCCAACTCGCGGAAAGTGATCCGGCTGGATCCACCATACTGGGCCAGCCGGCTGGTCTTTTCCTGGAGCCCATGCAGCCGTCGCTGGGCGAGGGCGCGGTTCGCGCTGCGCACGTCGTATTTGCTTGCCTCCGCGCTTCGGTAGGGCATAGTAAGTCCATGATGGTTCGGACCGGCACGGTCTGGAGCGGCAATGTCCGTTCCGAGGTCCGGAGATCTGCCGGGAGCACCAGGTGACAACACCGGGTGCGGGAGATCCTTGTCGTGGCGGATGGCCGCGGGGATGGCTGGATCATCAACGGGTGCGCGAGTAGCTCAATTGGATAGAGTGACGGCCTCCGGAGCCGCAGGTTGTGGGTTCAACTCCCGCCTCGCGCACCATCTTCATTCGAGGCTCTGTGCAAAAAGGAAATCGGAATTCATTCTTACACAGGCTCTGAGATCCGCTATGATTCAACAAACGCTGGTGCTGCTGAAGCCGGATGCGATCGATCGGGCATTGGTGGGCCGGATCATCGAGCGCTTCGAGCGCGCCGGCCTCGCGATCGAAGCCATCCGCCTGACCCGCCCGGACCGCGAGCTGCTGCGGCGTCATTATGCCGATCTGGAGCCGCGCAACCCGGCAGCGTTCGTCAAGAACACGAATTACCTGGCTGGCAAACCGATGATCGCCATGGTGCTGAGCGGCGTTCAGGCCATCCAGAAAGTGCGCGCGCTGATCGGCCCCACCGAGCCCGCCTCAGCCCCGCCTGGAACGATCCGGGGCGATTTCAGCTGCGACACGATTCGGCATGCCGATTCCCTCGATCGCGGGCTGTATAACCTTGCGCACGCCTCGGATTCGGATGAGGCGGCCCGGCGCGAGATCGAGGTTTGGTTTCCGAAATAGAGCGGCGCCTTGGAGCAGCCAGTCAAGACTGCGTCCGCGGCGCCGTTGAGAATCGCGATGGGGATCGCTTAGCGAGGCAGAGGGGGAACCGCATTGGTGATCGCGCCGACGGCTGCGCCTGCGGCGGATGTGCCTTTGGCCAGCGCGGCGTTGATCTGCTGCTTGAGGGCGTCCACACTCTTTTGCTGCTCAGGGGTGAGCTTCACAGTGGCCAGGCTGCCCAGGCTCTGGAGGGCTTCCTGGTATTTGCCCTGGGTGACCAGCTGCGTGGCGGTGCCGAGCGCCGTTTGGACTTGAGCTGTTTGCGGGATCGCATTCGTGACGGCCTGAAGGGCGGCGGCCGCGCCCTGCTGGATCGCGCCCACAGCCTGGGTGGCAGCCCGGCCAGCCCCTTGGGCCGCCTGATCGGTGGCGGACCGGATGGCGGCGCCTGTTTGGGCTGCCGCGTTGCTGAGCACGCCGCTCGGCGTGTTGGTTGGAGGCGGAGTCGCGGGTTCCCGTTTGCAGGCTGCCGCTAAGGAAACGATCGCCACCGCCAATATCAGTCGGATACCAGATTTCATATTCATAATTTCCTCTAACAAAAGATCTATTACAGCTTTTGGGATTCGATGGCAAGCCGGAAAGAGGCGGCATGGCGCACCCAACGCCGCCTGAGTTTTCGGCATGAATCGAGGCAAAACGCGTCTGGGACTGGCGCACCTAGTCGAACGCGTGTCCGGCGCAGCAAAGGACGTTGCGGACCTTGTGCCGCACGAGATCCTGGACGCGGGCACGAGCCGGGCCGAGGTACTTGCGCGGATCGAATTCCTTGGGCGATTCGGAAAAGACCTTGCGGATGCCGGCGGTCAGGGCCAGGCGCAAGTCAGTGTCGATGTTGACCTTGGCGCAGCCGACTCGACGGGCAACCTCGATGTCGGCCTCGGGGACGCCAGCGGTGTCCTCGCCGAGCTTCCCGCCATATTTGTTGATCTCGACGGTGAGCTCCTTGGGCACGCTCGAGGCCCCATGCAGAACCAGCGGGTAATCGCCGAGCCCGGCATCGAGGAGGGCCTTCTTGATGGCTTTGAGCCGCTCGAGGTCGAGGTGCTGGGCGCCCTTGAACTTGTATGCGCCGTGCGAGTTGCCGATGGCGACCGCAAGCGAGTCGCACCCGGTGGCTTTGACGAAGGCAACCGCCTCGTCCGGATGGGTATAGACTCCGCCTTTCGAGTAGCCTCCGCCTTCCTCGCCATCGTCATGCTGGGCGCCGACCAGCTTGCCCAGCTCCCCTTCGACCACAGCGTTACGTTTGTGGGCGTACTCGACGACCTTCTTGGTGACTTCGACGTTCTTATCGAAAGGCAGGTGGCTGCCGTCAATCATCACGCTCGTGAATCCCTCGTCGATGCAATCCTTGCAGAGCTCGAATGTGTCGCCGTGATCGAGGTGAACGGCGATGGGGATGGTGGTGAGGCTGACGGCCGCATCAATCAACCGGCGGAGGTAGACCGGGTTGGCGTATTGCCGGGCGCCCTTCGAGATCTGGAGGATCAGAGGGGCTTTTTCGGCTTCGCAGGCCTCGACAATGGCCTGGAGCAGTTCCATGTTGTTCACATTGAAAGCGCCCAATGCGTATTTGCCTTTGAGGGCCTTGGCGAACAAATCGCGTGTGTGAGTCAGTGGCATAAAGATTCCTATTTCAAGTTTCGATACCTCGCCGCCTTCGGCGATTAGCCAGCCATTCTAATTTCGCGCCGGGCAAATGGGAACGAAAAAAGAGGATCCACAAAAGCCATTGCGGCGCAACGGATTGGAAAAATCATGTCCCGATCCAGTCCCACGCCAGGCGGCGGCGCAACGCCTCGCGGTTCGGTGCGTCCAACACCTCGACTGGATTGAAATCGTCGGTCAGGACGCGGCCGCGTTCGGACTCAGTGGTTCGGAGGTTGGTGAGTGCGGCCTCAAAATCGCGGCGGACCCAGGGATCGACCTGGTCCGGATCGGGGGGGCGGAGGATGTGGAGATCGGCCTGATCGGAGGCCACGTAAAACACGTTGCCGGTCTTGGCATCGTGAATCCTGACCTGTCGGAACACCGCACGCAAGGTCCGTTCGAGCGACGCCGCCATGAAATCCAGGCCGGGCTGGAAGTCGACGAAGCTGTTGACGACGAGCGTCCCGCCGGGCTTGAGCGCCGCGCGCATGGCGGCGAACGCCTCGCGGGTCATGAGGTGAGAGGGCGAGGAATCTCCCAGGAACGCGTCCAGAATGATGGTGTCGTACTGCTGGGGGGGGCAGCGATTGAGGAAATAGCGGCCGTCGCCCGCGGTGATGTTGAGCCGGGCCGGTTCGAGGCCGAAGAAGCGCTCGGCGACTGCGACGATCGATGGATTGATCTCGACGACGTCGACTCGGACCCCCTGGCGAGCGAGGTCCATCGGGACGCAGCCCACGCCCAAACCGATGCACAAGGCGGTATCGATCCGCGGAGTATATGCCTGGGCCAATCCGTGCAGCAGGTAGGTGAAGAGCGATGCGCTCCGTTTGTCGACCGTGTCGTAGCTGTTCTGCATGAGCCAATCGTTGAGGTAATAGCGGCGGCGGCCGTCGGAGGTTTCGAGCACCTGGATCAAGCCGAAATTCGAGTTGCTGCGGTACCGTTCGATCAGGTTGGCAGGCCAGCGGGTTGGCGATCCCTGGGCGCCCATCCAGACGCAGCCCAAAGACGCCCAGACCAGGAGGATCAAGGGCAGGCCTCGGACTTGGCGCCTGCCCCAGGCGGCAAAGTACACTCCAGAGAGCGCCGCCAGCGAGCCCGCCGTGCCGTACATGGCCATCGAATGCGAGAGACGCGGCAGCATGATGTAGCCGATGAGGAGCGTCCCTGCGACGCTGCCCAGGGTGCTGAGGGCCGAGATTCGCCCGACTTGTCCGCCCACGCACGCCACCGACCGGGTCAGCACCCGAACCAGGAACGGCCCGGTCGTGGCCATCAACGTCAGCGGCACGAAGAACAAGGCCATCGAGGACAGGAGCGCACCCCACGCGAGCCGGAATCGCAGGCAGCTCTGGACGACCGATTCGCGGACGACGACCGTCAGGCAGAGCCCCATCGCGGCCACCAGGAGGATGGCATACAGGCGGCTGAGCTCCGGCCGCCGATCCACCCACCAGCCCCCCAAGGAATACCCCGCCGCAAGCGCGATCAGAGTCACGGTGATCTGGGCGGTCCAGACGAAATGCGACGTTCCGAGGTAGGGCGTCAACATCTTGGCGCCGAGGATTTCGACCACCAGGATCGCCGCGCCGGTCACCAGAGCGGTTAGATACAGGAAACGGCGGAGTCCGTCGCTGAGCGACGCCTCGGGCAGAGGGACCGATTGGCTCTTCACGCGGCTGTTTGTAGCGGCGCGCCCGGGCATAATCGACAGTTATTTTCTGATCTTGGCGTCCGGCCGGGGCGCTGGTAACCATGGCATGTGCATCGGATCGCCTTCGAGCTGGGGCCGGTGACGGTCACGTGGTACGGGTTGCTGGTGACCGCTGGGTTTCTGGTCGGCCTGCTCAATGCCCGCCGGCGGGCGCCCCGGGCGGGGCTGAGCGGCGACACCGTCATGGATCTGGGGTTCTGGCTGATGATCGGCGCCATGTTGGGCGGGCGGCTGTATTACGTCGCCATCAACTGGTCGGACTATTATGCGCACCAGCCGATGCGCGAGATCGTCATGATCCATCACGGGGGCCTGGTGTTTCACGGAGGCCTGATCGGGGCGGGGCTGGCGGGCTACCTCTACGTCCGCCGACGGGGGCTTCCGTTCTGGAATCTGGCGGATGTGCTGGCGCCGGGGATCGCGCTCGGCCACGCCATCGGCCGGGTGGGATGCTGGATCAACGGCTGCTGCTATGGCATTCCGACCCAGATGCCTTGGGCCACCCGCTACCCGCCCGAGTATGGGGTTCCCGGCGAGGGCGTGCATCCCGCGCAGCTCTACGAGGCGGTCCTGGACTTCGCCCTGTTCGTTCTGCTGGCGCGATGGTTCGGATCCCGGCGGCAGACCGGCCGGATCTTCGCATGGTACCTGTTGCTTTACGGCCTGGTCCGCTTTGGAATCGAGTTCCTGCGGGGGGACAACCCGGTCCGCTGGTTGCCGGTCGGGATCACGGCGGCCCAGGCGGTCAGCCTGGTCCTGGTTGTGCTGGGCTTGATCCTGCTGGCGATCCGGCGGAACAGCGGACCGCCGACGCTGCTCGAGGAGCCGCGGAAAGCGGGGGCGCCTGAAGCCCTTTCTCCAAATGCCCAATCCTGAGTTCACCGAATCGGATGGCGGGGCGGATCGCTCCGCGGGCGAGCCTGTCCCGATGGCGTTCTGCTGGATCCGAAGCGCACCGCGCGAGCGCCTCGACCAGCATCTCCACGAGCTGCTGCCGTTGCTGACTCGAAGCGCCATCCAGCGGATGATCGCGCAGGGCGACATCACCGTCGATGGGCGGCCGGTCAAGCCGGCCCATCCGCCCCGGCGCAGCGAGAGGATCGAGGTCCGGTTCCCGCCGCCGCGGCCGGCCGAGGTCCACCCCGAGGCGCTGCCTTTGGCGGTGCTGTATGAGGACGCCGATCTGCTGGTGATCAACAAGCCGCCCGGGCTGGTGGTGCATCCGGCGGCGGGCCACGAGGACGGGACGCTGGTGAACGCTTTGCTGCATCACTGCCAAGGCCAGCTGAGCGGCATCGGGGGGGTAGCCCGGCCGGGGATCGTGCACCGGCTGGATCAGGACACCAGCGGCTGCCTGGTGGTGGCCAAGAACGACCACGCGCACCTCGACCTCGCCCAGCAGTTTCATGAGCGCCAGATCGAGAAGATCTACCATGCGCTGTTGTGCGGCCTGCTCGAGCCGTCGGCGGGGGAGATCCAGGCGGCCATCGCGCGGCATCCATCTCACCGCAAACGGATGGCGGCCACCAACGGCCAGGGCCGGCCCGCCTGGACCAGCTACCGCGTCCTCGATTACCTGCGGCAAAGCACGCTGGTCGAAGCCCGTCTTCGCACCGGGCGCACCCACCAGATTCGCGTCCATTTTCAATTCCTTGGCCATCCGGTCGTCGGCGATCTTCTTTACGGTCAGCGCCCGAACGAGCGAATGACCCAGGTCACGGATTATCGAGCGCCCCGCCAGATGCTCCATGCCTATCGGCTGGCATTTCACCATCCGCGCACCCGCCGGCTCATCTCCCTGGCCGCGCCCTGGCCGACGGATTTCCACCGAGCGGTCCAGGCCCTGCAGGCGCGGCGGCTGCAGGGCGCGGCCCGGCGCTGAGACACACCTTTCCGCCTTGTGATCCAGCCGCCCGGCTCCTACGTTAGGATGCATCATGAAACGGATCATGCTTTTCCTTTCAGCGGCGGTTATGCTGACAGCTCTGGCCGCCGGGGCGCAGCCCTCCGTCCGGGTCGCCACGTTCGACGTCGATGCCACGCCTCCGCTCGGCTCGGCCATGGCCTATGATCCCGTCCAGCGCCTGGACGAGCTCACGCTGCGCTGCCGCGGCATCGTGCTTCTGGGCGCGGATGAGCCGATCGTGCTCTGCGCGGTGGACTGGATCGGCATCGCCAACGAAGGGCACGAGGCGTTTCGGGCCGAGCTGGCCCGCGCGGCCGGCACGGTCCCGGGCCGGGTGGCGGTCCACACGGTGCACCAGCACGATGCGCCCGGCTGCGATTTCACGGCGGAGACGATCATCGATGAGCTTGGCGTGAAAGGCTACTCGCGTTTCGATGGCGCGTTTCACCGGCAGGTCATCCGGCGCGCGGCCGATGCCATCGGCGCCGCGCTGCCCAACGCCCGCGCTATCACGCATTACGGGTATGGCGAGGCGGTGGTGAAGGAAGTGGCCAGCCAGCGCCGGATCAAGGGCCCCGACGGCCAGATCCGGGCCTCGCGCACCAGCTCGACCAAGAGTGCAGCCGTCCGCGCCGAGCCGGAGGGCGTGATCGATCCCGTCGTATCGGTGCTTAGCTTCTGGGACGGCGCGTCGCCGGTGGCCGTGCTCAGCTTTTACGCCTGCCATCCGCAGAGCTACTATCGCCTGGGCATCCCCACGCCCGACTTCCCCGGCATCGCGCGATTCATGCGCGCCCAGGATGTGAATGGAGCGCTGCATGTGCATTTCAACGGCGCGGGCGGGAACGTCACCGCGGGCAAGTACAACGACGGCGCGCAGGAAAACCGGATGCTCCTTGCCCACCGCCTTGCCGCGGGCATGAAGGAAGCCTACGAGAGGACGGCCAAGGCGCCGCTGGGGGCTGCGGACATTGGCTGGAGCAGCGTCCGGGTCGATCTGCCGCTGGCGCCCCATCTGGACGAGGCCAAGCTGGTCGCCGTGCTGAAGGCCACGCCTCCGAAGGGCTACATCTCGTGCGCCGACCAGCTGGCCTGGCTGCGCCGGGTCCAGGCGGGGCGCCGGATCGACGTCACCTGCCTGCGCGTGGGCGGCGCCCGCATGCTGCACCTGCCCGGCGAGCTTTTCGTCGAGTACCAGCTCGCCGCCAAAGCCATGCGGCCTGACCTCCATGTCGTGATGGCCGCCTACGGCGACTACGGGCCGGGCTACATCGGCACCGCCGCCGCCTACGCGGAAGGCGGCTACGAGACCCAGCCATCCTCGACGAACACCACCCCGGAGGCTGAATCCGTGCTGATGCTTGCCATGAGACAGCTGCTGGGCATGGCGAGTCCAGGTGGCGAGTGATCCCATGGCGAAATGTGGAAACAAAGAAAACCGCGGCCGGGCCGGGCTTCATCCCCGAGGGGCCCGGATCGAGAACGGGCTGTCCGGTTTAACCTTTTGTTCCCGGGCTTGATCTGGTAGATCATTGCCGAGTGAATCGCAGTGTGTGTTATCGCCTCGGGGTGCTGGGTTCGGGCAAGGGCTCGAACATGGCGGCCATTGCGGACGCATGCGCGGCGGGAAGGGTGCCGGCGGAGGTGGCGGTGGTGCTCAGCGACCAGCCCGAAGCCGGGATTCTGGATCAGGCGCGTGCCCGAGGGCTGCGGGCGGCCTATCTGCCGCCGGGGGCCTATCGCACACGGCTGGACGACCAGGCCGAGGCGGCCTATCTCGAGGCGCTGAGGGAAGCGGGGGTGGATCTGGTGGTCCTGGCGGGTTTCATGCGGGTGCTGAAAGGAACACTGCTCGAGGCATTTCCGCGGCGGATCGTCAACATTCATCCATCGCTGCTGCCGGCCTTTCCCGGTCTTGCCGCGTGGAGGCAGGCCCTGGATTACGGGGTGAAGTATACGGGGTGCACGGTGCACCTCGTGGATGCGGGCGTGGACACGGGGCCGATCGTCGGCCAGCGCGTTGTCGCGGTGAAGAGCGACGACACCCCGGAGTCGCTCCATGCCCGGATCCAGGAAGCGGAGCGGCTTTTGTATCCGGCTGTGGTCGGCGCGCTGGCGCGGGGGCAGATCCGCGTCGAGGGAAGGCGCGTCCTGGGATGGGAGCCGGAAGAAGCGAGGCAATCATGATCAAGAAGCGGTCCGTGGTGCGACTGGGACTGCCCAAGGGCAGCCTTCAGGAGGCTACGCTGTCGAAGATGGCCAAGGCCGGATTCAACATCCAGGTCAGCAGCCGTTCGTATGTCCCTTACGTGGACGACCCGGAGCTCGAGATCCGGCTGATCCGGGCGCAGGAGATCAGCCGGTATGTCGATCACGGCTATCTGGACAGCGGGATCACCGGGTTGGATTGGATTCTTGAAAATGGATCGGACGTGCAGGAGGTCTGCGAGTTCCAGTTCAGCAAAGTTACGCGCCAGCCCACCCGCTGGGTGCTGGCAGTGCCCGAGAACTCGCCCATCCGCTCCCCGCGCGATCTCGAAGGCAAACGCATCGCGACGGAGGTGGTCCGGCTGACCCGGCAATACCTCGAACGCCATCAGATCCGGGCCGAGGTCGAATTTTCGTGGGGCGCCACCGAGGTCAAGGCCCATGAGTTGGTGGACGCGATTGTGGAGCTGACGGAGACGGGATCCTCGTTGTTGGCCAACAACTTGCGGATTGTGGACACGCTCCTGGTGTCGACGCCACGCCTGATTGTCAACCGGCGATCGTGGCGCGATCCGTGGAAACGGGCGAAGATCGAAACCCTGGCGATGCTGTTGCGCGGTGCGATCGAAGCCGAGTCCAAAGTGGGGCTCAAGATGAATATTGCGCGGAAAAACTTGAGAAAGTTGTTGAAAAGCCTGCCCGCCTTGCGTAATCCAACCATCTCGAGTCTGAGCCAGCCGGGATGGGTGGCGGTCGAAACCGTGGTCGATGAGCAAGTGGTCCGCGAGTTCATTCCCCTGCTGAAAACCGCCGGCGCGGAAGGCATTATTGAATATCCGCTGAACAAAGTGGTATACTGAGGTCCGGAAACATATGGGATCACTGAAAAAACGTCGGAAATCGAAAATCAACAAACACAAACGCCGCAAGAAGATGCGCGCGAATCGCCACAAGAAGCGCACTTGGCAGCAGTAATCGATCGGCTGAACTCTTCTCGTTCCGTGCCCGGCGCCGTCGCTCAACAGGGCGGCGCCGGGCGTTGTGTCGTTGGCCGCAGGAGGGCATGGATGGGGCGTCCTGGCTGGGGGATGTGTGGATGGCTATTTTGGGGGCCGATTCTCTACGGCCTCATGGCCGGCGCGCTTGAGATGCCTCGGGCCGCTGCGGTGGTTCCGAAGACCGATCGTTCGATGCCGCCGCTCGATCCATCGGTTCGCGCCCAAGCCCACTTCGCGACGGGCCTGCTCCTGGTCCTCAACAACGAAACCGACGCAGCATTCGAACACTTGCGATTGGCTGCCGATGCAGATCCGGCTTTTGAGCCGTTGGTCCTCGAGGTCGCCCGCCAATATCTAGCCCGGAACCAGGCCGACGCGGCGCACGAGCTGCTGACGCGCTCCGCCTCGCGTCCGGAAGCCTCGGGCCAGGTCTTCCTGCTGCTCGGCGCCGCCCACGTTCAGAGGGATCGGGTCCAAGAGGCCATCAGCGCCTTCCGCGAGGCCATCCGACGCAAACCCGATCTGCTGGAGGCGCACCGCCGGCTGATCGCGCTCCTGCTGGACCAGGGGCGAATCCCGGAGGCGCGAGCCGCCCTGGCCGATGCTCGCCAGCCGCATCGCACGGATCCGGAACACCTGGTCGAGCTGGCGGGGATGTACGCCGGGTTTGCTGCGGTGCTCGAGACCGATCCAGCCGACACGCGCAAGCATGCGGTCGCGCTGCTCGACCAAGCATCTCAAGGCCCGTCGGAGTCGCCGCTGCTCCTCCAGAACATGGCCGATGTCTATGCTCGAGTGGGCGCGGACGATCCCGCCGTGGCGATCTACCGGCGGCTGCAGCGCGATTTCCCGCGATGGCCCGGCCTCGAGGAGCGATTGGCGGGCATCTATCTGCGCCGGGGCGAGGTGTCGGAGGCGCAGGCTCAGCTCGAAGCCCTGGCGCGCAAGAATCCCACCCACCCCGAAGCCCATTTTCTCCTGGGCGCCCTGGCCATGGCCGTGCGGGACCTTCCTCGAGCGGTCGACCATTTCCGGCGCTCACTGGTCGTCAATCCGGGCCTCGAAGCCGCGTATTTCGAGCTGGCGGCGGCCCAGCTTTCCCTGGGACAGCCCCGCGATGCCCTGGCCACGATCGAGCGCGCCCGGGACAAATTCCCGCGCACGTTCGCTCTCGAATATTACAGCGCGCTGGCCTGGCGCGAGCTCGAGGATTACGATCAGGCATTGGCCCATTTCACCGCTGCCGAGCTCGAGGCGCGCGCCGGCGACACCAATCAGCTTGGGGCGCTATTCTATTTCCAGGTGGGCGCAACGTGCGAGCGCCGGGGAGATCTGGCCGCCGCCGAAATCCATTTCCGCCGCTGCCTCGAGCGGGCGCCGGATTTCGCCGAGGCCCTCAACTACCTGGGATACATGTGGGCGGAAAAAGGGATCCGGCTCGACGAATCCCGCGAGCTGATCGAGCGCGCCGTCCGGCTCGAGCCGGAGAACACGGCCTTTCTCGACAGCCTGGGCTGGGTGCTTCACCAGCAGGGGCATCATGCCCAGGCGCTGCCCTATCTGCTGGCGGCGGTCGATCGGAACCCGGCGCCGGATCCGGTCCTGCTCGACCATTTGGGCGACGTTCTGGCGGCCCTGGGCCGGCGCGGCGACGCCCGCAACGCCTGGCGCCGCGCCCTCGAGCTCGAGCCCGATCCGCGAATCGAGCGCAAACTTGAATCCGCAGACCCTTAGTTTGCTTGGATTCCGCGCGCCCATTTGCTTGAATCCGCCCGTGATATGAAGATCCTGGTGATCGGGTCGGGGGGGCGCGAGCACGCCCTGGTCTGGAAAGTGGCGCAATCGCCTCGGGCGACGGCGGTGTGGTGCGCGCCGGGCAACGCGGGCATCGCTCTCGAACGGCTGGCTCGAGATGGACGGCCCGTCGAGTGCGCGCCGATCGGCGCCGAGGATCTTCCGCGGCTGCTCGAGTTCGCCCGCCAGCGGCATCCGGACCTGACCCTCGTCGGCCCTGACAATCCGCTGGCGATGGGCATCGTCGACCTCTTCCAGTCCGCGGGCCTTCGCGTCTGGGGCCCGAACCGCAAGGCCGCCCGGTTCGAGTCGTCCAAGGTGTTTGCGCAGCAGTTCATGGAGCGGCACGGAATCCCCACCGCTCGCGCCGCGACGTTCTCCGAGCCCGAGCCCGCACGCGGGTTCGCCGAATCGCTCGAGGGCCGCTGCGCGGTCAAGGCCGACGGGCTTGCGCTCGGCAAAGGAGTTCGCGTTTGCGCCTCGATGGCGGAGGCGGCGGAGGCGATCGACGATTTCCTGGTCCGGCGTGTCCATGGGGCCGCGGGATGCTCGGTGGTGATCCAGGAATTTCTCGAAGGGATCGAGGTCTCGCTTCACGCGATGGTGGATGGGAAGACGGCCCTTCTGTTTCCCACGTCCCAGGATCACAAGCAGGCGCGCGACGGTGACCAGGGCCCCAACACCGGCGGCATGGGCGCCTACAGCCCGACCCCATTCCTGGACGAGGCGGGGATCGATCGGATCCAGCGCGAGATCATCCGGCCCTGGCTCGATGGCTGCCGATCCGAAGGCATCGACTACCGGGGCATCCTGTATCCGGGGCTTATGCTCACCCGCCAAGGGCCCAAGGTCCTCGAGTTCAACGCCCGCTTTGGGGACCCGGAGACCCAGGTGTATCTGGCCCGACTGGACAATGACCTGATCGACCTGTGCGAGGCATGCATCGAGGGGACCTTGGACCGGCAGGGGCTTCGCTGGCGGCCGGACACGGCGATCTGCGTGGTCATGGCATCGCCCGGCTACCCGGGCTCCTATCCCAAAGGGCAGCCGATCCGAGGCTTGACGGATGTCGCCTCCTGGCCAAATGTGAAGGTCTTTCACGCCGGGACCGCGCGGGCCGGAGACGAGATGGTCACCGCGGGGGGCCGGGTGGTGGGAGTCACCGCCTGGGCAGCCGGCCTCGGCGCCGCCCGCGAAATCGCCTATCGGGCGGTCGAGCGGATTCGGTTCGACGGCGCCCATTACCGGCGTGACATCGGGGAGCGAACCCGGACACACGGACAGGAACGGATGGATCCGACATGAATGTTTTGCTCAAGAACACAGCCGCAGCGGCGCTGGCGGCTGCGGCGGCCCTGGCAGCTTCGGCCGCCGAGAGGCCGCCTGAAAGCTGGCCGCCGTTTGACGATTTGTTTCACCTGGTCCGCACCAATCTGGCGCGGCCGGCCGATCTGGATCTCAACGCGGCGGCGGCCCGCGGATTTTTACGCGAGCTGCATCCGCTGGTCCGGCTCGAATCCCCGGCGAGCGATCCCGGGGCATCCGCCGCCGGGCAATCGCCGGTGACGCGCTTGCACCGCTTCGATCCGGGCATCGCCTACCTCCGTCTCGAGCGCCTGGGCGCGGAATCCGCCTCCGAGCTGGACGCCAGCCTGCAGCGACTCGACAGCGAGGCGCCCATCAAGGGAGTCGTTCTCGATCTTCGATACGCCAACGGGCGCGATTTCGCGGCCGCGGCATCGATCGCAGATCTGTTTTGCGACCGGCCGGTTACGCTGCTCGCCTGGGGGGATCGGCAGGTTCATTCGACGGGCAGAACCAATGCCTGGCGCCAGTCGCTCGTGGTCCTGGTGAACCGCCGCACCACCGGGGCCGCCGAGGCTCTGGCGGCGGTCCTCCGCCAGACTGACGCCGCACTGCTCATCGGCTCCCCCACGGCCGGCCAGGCCGCCGTGTATCGCGAGTGCGCCCTGCCAACAGGCCAAAAAATCTGGATCGCCGCCGAGGCTCTCCGCACGGGCGAAGGCCGGAGCATCCCGCTGGCCAGCCTCGATCCCGACATTCCGGTCGAAGTGGATCCCGATCTCGAATCCGCGCTGTATCGCGAGCCTTACACGGCGCCGGCGGCCTTGAGCGGACGCACGACCGTCCTCTCCTCGACCAACCTCCCCCCGCGCGCGCGTCTCAATGAAGCCGAGCTGGACCGCCAGAGGCAGATTGCCGCCGACGATCCCGAGGCCGAAGCGGAATCGGATGCGCCGCAGCCGCCGGCCGTTGTCCGCGACCCGGTTCTGGCTCGAGCGATCGACCTGCTCAAAGCGATCGAGATCATTCGATCGCCCCGCAAGAATCCTTGAAAAGCCATCGCACAGACGCCAACGTGTTGGCGATCGGATTCGCATGAAGACAATCCTGTTTATTTGCACGGGGAACGTATGCCGCAGTCCGATGGCGGAGGCTCTTTTTCGGCACGCCGCCCGCGGCCGCGGCGAGTACCGCGTCCTCTCCGCCGGCCTGGGCGCTATCAACGGCCTTTCAGCCAGCACCCTGGCCACCCGGGTCATGCGCGAGGTGGGTTTGGACATCTCGTCCCATTCCAGCCGACAGCTCACGCACCAGATGGTCGAGTCCGCCGATTACATCTTCGGCATGACCCACGCCCACATCGACGCGATCAACCTCATGTTCCCCCAGGCCGTCGAGAAAACCTTTCTGGCCTGCGAATTCGCCGATCCGGCCGAACCGCGTGAAATCCCCGATCCCATCGGTGGATCCTACGATGTCTACGTCTCCTGCCGCGACCAACTCGTCAAAGCCATACCCTCCATGCTCCAATTCATCGAACAGAATCGTTCCGCTCTCCCCCTCGAGAACACGCCTCCGGCGATCGCCCTCGGTTCCGATCACCGCGGGTTTCCGCTCAAGCAAGAGCTCAAGGCCCACCTCCAGCAGCGCGGATTCGCCGTCCATGATCTGGGCGCGTTTTCGGGTGAAGCGGCCGACTACCCCGATTTTGCCCAGGCGGTTGCCCGGGAGATCCTCGATCGCAAGGCCCAGTTCGGCCTGCTGGTCTGCATGACCGGCCTGGGCATGAGCATGAGCGCCAACAAATTCCCCGGCATCCGCGCCGCCCTGGTCACGGACGCCGCCGGCGCCACGCTCGCCCGCCAGCACAATGACGCCAACATCCTTTGCCTGGGCGCGTCCCATGTGACGGCCGACCAAGCCCGCCCCATTGTGGATGCCTTCTTGAGCGCCCAGTTCGAAGGCGGCCGCCACCAGCGGCGCGTGGGGAAGATGGACGCCTCGGCGGCCGCCCTGGGGCTGGCGGATCCGGAGATCGAGGATGCCATTGCCCGCGAGCGGCAGCGGCAGCACGACAATATCGAGCTGATCGCCAGCGAGAACTTCGCCAGCCCGGCCGTCATGCGGGCCCAGGGATCGGTCCTGACCAACAAATATGCCGAGGGCTATCCCGGCAAGCGCTGGTATGGCGGCTGCGAAAACATGGATGCGATCGAGCAGCTGGCCATGGACCGCGCCCGCCGGCTGTTCGGCGTCGAGCATGCCAACGTGCAGCCCCACTCGGGAAGCGCCGCCAACATGATCGTCTATTTCGCCTTCCTGAAGCCCGGCGACCAGATTCTCACCATGAACCTCAGCCATGGCGGGCATCTCACCCATGGGAACCAGGCGAATTTCTCCGGCCGGTTCTTCCGCGTGGTCCACTATGGGGTGAGCCAGGCCGACGAGCGGATCGATTACAACGAGGTCGCCCGGCTGGCCCTCGAGCACCGCCCCCGGATGATCACTGTGGGCGCCAGCGCCTACCCCCGCATCATCGATTTTGCCCGGCTGGGCGAGATTGCTCGGGAGACGGGGGCTTATCTCCTGGCGGACATCGCCCACATCGCCGGCCTGGTCGTGGCCGGCATCCATCCCACGCCAGTCGGCCATGCCGACTTCATCACCACCACCACCCACAAAACCCTTCGCGGCCCCCGAGGCGGCCTCATCCTCTGTTCCGCGAAATACGCCAAGGAAATCGATTCGCAGACATTCCCCGGCGTCCAGGGCGGGCCGCTGATGCACGTGATTGCCGCCAAAGCGGTCTGTTTCCAGGAAGCGCTCCAGCCCGATTTCAAAGCCTACCAGCAACAGATTGTCCGCAACGCCCAAGCCCTTGCCCATGGGCTGCAGCATAACGGCCACCGCCTCGTCAGCGGCGGGACGGACAATCATCTGATGCTGGTCGACGTGGGCGCCCGGGGATTCACGGGCAAAGAGTGCCAGATCGCCCTGGACGAAGCCGGTATCACCGTCAACAAGAACACCATCCCCTTCGAGACCCGTTCCCCCTTCCAGGCAAGCGGGATCCGCCTCGGCACGCCCGCCACTACCACCCGGGGCATGAAAGAACCCGAAATGGCCGCTGTCGCCGACATGATCAGCGAGGTCCTCCTCGATCCTAAAAACCTTGACGTCGCCCGGAACGTGCGGCAACGTGTCCTCGAGTTAACCGCGAAATTCCCCTTACCATATTAGGAATTTCCTCCCGTCCGGCGCCGGAGCGGAATGCTCGAGGCGCTGGTTCGATGGGCAGTCTGGCACGCAGGGAGGGTGAACAAAGGGTCCCCAGAGGAGACCGCCAGCGGCAATGGGGACCGGATGGATCGGGGGTCTGTTTATTTGTCGGATTGTCAAAGATCACTGAGTTGTTGTTATGCCACGGATCGTCAAGAAAGCCGCGAAGCCTCGCGGTCGTGTCAAGAGCCAGCCCGAGAGGCCGGCCGATTCCACCCCAGCACCGTCTCCGGCCAACCCGGTTGCCGCCGCCGCCGCCGCGCCTCCGCCTGTCGAGGTCGAGCCAGCCGGTTCGCCAGCCCCCGCCGTCCATGACGCCGCCGCGGCTCCGCCCAAGGCAACCCCCGCTGCCCCTCCGCCCGCCAAGGGGAAAGCCTATATGCATCACCCCCATCGCCGCCCCCGCCATCTCGGGGGGCACGGGCACGGGATGCCATCGAGGCGCGGTGGCGGGAGCCCCTTCCCGCAAGCCAACCGATCCGGCCTGATCGAAATGCCATCGACCGAGGCTGGCCGCGCGGTGGCCCCGCCCGAGATGCCCGAGGAGGAGGAAGAGCCCATCGCGCCTCCCAGCCCCGAAGCCCGCGCCCACGCCCTCAATATCAGCCAGCTCCAGGCCATGCCCATGCCCGAGCTGAATCAGATGGCGCGCGAGTTCGGCATCGAGAATTTCGGCACGCTCAAGAAGCACGAGCTGATCTTCCAAATCCTGCAGCACAACGCCGAGCGCAGCGGGATCATGTTCTCCGAGGGGGTTCTCGAGATCCTGCCCGACGGCTTCGGATTTCTGCGGTCGCAGAGCTTCAACTACCTGCCCTGTCCGGAGGACATCTATGTCTCGCCGTCGCAGATCCGGCGGTTCAACCTGCAGACTGGCAACCAGATCGCGGGCCAGATCCGGCCGCCCAAGGAAAAGGAGCGGTTCTTCGCCCTCCTGAAGATCGAGGCCATCGACAAGGAAGATCCCGAACGGGCCAAGGACCGCACCCATTTCGACAATCTCACGCCGCTTTTTCCGAACAAGCGGTTTCTGCTCGAGACGGTCCCCGACGAGCTGTCCACACGGGTCATGGACCTGGTCTGCCCCTTGGGCAAAGGGACCCGCGGCCTGATCGTTGCGCCGCCTCGCACGGGCAAGACCATCCTCATGCAGAAGCTTGCCAACGCCATCCTCAAGAACAACCCCGAGGCCTACCTGTTCATCCTACTGATCGACGAGCGGCCCGAAGAGGTGACCGACATGGAGCGGACCTGCAAGCCGGCCGAGGTCGTCAGCTCGACGTTCGACGAGCCGCCCGAGCGCCACATCCAGGTCGCCGAGATGGTCATCGAAAAGGCCAAACGAATGGTCGAGCGCAAGCGGGACGTGGTGATTCTCCTGGACTCGATCACCCGTCTGGCCCGCGCCTACAACACCGTCCAGCCCCACTCGGGCAAGATCCTCTCCGGCGGTGTCGATGCCAACGCGCTGCACAAGCCCAAACGATTCTTCGGCGCCGCCCGCAACATCGAGGAAGGCGGCTCGCTCACCATCATCGCCACCGCCCTCATCGACACCGGTTCCCGCATGGACGAGGTCATCTTCGAGGAGTTCAAGGGGACCGGCAACATGGAGGTCAACCTCGACCGCCACCTGGTCGAGCGCCGCATCTTCCCTTCGATCAACATCGAGCTCTCCGGGACCCGCAAGGAGGAGCTCCTGTATCATCCCGACGAATTCGCCCGTGTGGTCGTCCTCCGCCGCGCCCTCACCGGCGTCCCGCCCGTCGAGGCCATGGAGCTGATCCTGAAGAAGCTCAAGCAAACCCAATCGAACATCGAGTTCCTCCTCAGCGTCGGCGCCACGATCACCTGAACGGGGAGAGGTTTCAAGTGTGGGGACGATCCGACACTCCATGCGGCGCGGTTTCACGCTGATCGAACTGCTGGTGGTGATCGCGATCATCGCCATTCTTGCGG